>NZ_JBVJNO010000013.1:284364-344224 GCF_055583645.1 Amycolatopsis sp. NPDC104587 | reverse complement strand
CCCGCTATGCCAAACGCGCCGCTTACTACCAGGCAGAACTCACCATCGCCGCCATCGTGCTCTGGCTCCGATGACTTACAGGACAGTGCCTAGCCGCGAAAGTTGGTCACGAGCCGCGCCGGCGATGTCTGCGCGGACGCCGAGCTCGCCGAGCATCTCCGCGGCGGCCGCCATCTCGGCGGTGCGGCGGACGGCGTGCTTGAAAGAGCCGTCGACCAGTCTGTCCACAGTGGACGCGCCGGCGCCGGTGAGCTCGTCGACGATGATCTTGCGCAGCCAGTCTTCGCAGCCCGCGGCGCGGGCGGCCAGCAGGGCCTCGACCACCGCGGCGGACATGCCCTTGAAGAAGACGCTGCGCAGCAGCTTGCGTTCGGCGGCGAGCCCGGCCTCGCCGGCCATCACCTCGACCGCGGCGCCCAAGGAGTTCAGCGTGGTGGCGACGGTGTCGGCCGCGGCGCCGGTGGCGAGCATCGGGACCCGCAGGCCGCGACCCGGGACCGGCGCCATGATCGCGACGTCGGCGAAGGGCACGCCGTGGTCCGCGGCGATGCCGGCCAGCCTGCGCTTGGTGCCGGGGGAGGCGGTGTTGAGGTCCGCCCAGGCCGCGCCGGGTTTGATCCCGGCGAGGCCGGCTTCGAGCGCGTCGACGGCCGCTGCCGAGCTGTTCACGCTGAGCACCAGGTCGGCGCCGTCGGCGGCTTCGGCTTCCGAGCCGGTGGTGACCACGCCCTCGGCGGCGGGAACGGCGGGGTCGTACCCGCGCACGACGGCCCCGGCGGCGGCCAGGTCCCGGGCGAGCGCGCTGCCTGCCTCGCCGAGTCCCAGTACCGCGATGGTTCCGGTCATAGCAGAATCCTCTCTACAAGCTACGATCGAGTACACGATGTTCTCGACAAAATTGTCAACAAACGGAGTCGGGGTATGACCGAGAGTGCTGCGGACCGGCAGCCGGGGGAGCGTTCCGTGGTGGCGGCCATCCGCGACGCGATCGTCCGCGGCGAGTTCGTGCCCAACCAGCGGCTGGTGGAGGCGGATCTGTCCGGCCAGTTCGCCGCGAGCCGGGCGACGGTGCGCGCCGCGCTGATCGAGCTGACGAACGAGGGGCTCGTCGAGCGAGTGCAGAACCGCGGCGCCCGGGTGCGCGCGGTGTCGCTGGAGGAGGCCGTCGAGATCTCGGAAGTCCGGATGATGCTCGAGTCGCTGTGCGCGGCGAAGGCGGCCGAGCGCATCAACGACGCCGAAGTCGGCGAGCTGAAGGAGCTCGGCGAGCGGATGCAGGCGGCGGTGGCGACCGGTGACGTCGTCGGGTATTCGGGTCTCAACCAGCGGCTGCACCGCCGGGTCCGCGAAATCAGCGGCCAGCACACGGCGGCGCAGGTGCTGGAGAGGCTGCGCGGCCAGAGCGTGCGCCACCAGTTCCGGCTGGCGATGCGCCCGGGCCGCCCGCAGGTCTCGCTCCCGGAGCACCTGGCGATCATCGACGCGATCTGCGCGCACCATCCCGAGCGGGCCGCGGAGGCGGCGCGGGTGCACCTGGCCAGCGTGATCGAGGCCCTCAAGGCGGCGGACGCGGAGGTCTCCCCGCTCCACCCGTGATCCGGCTTGGGATGGCGATGTGAGTGACTCGTTCATGGCGCCTGGTGACATGAACGAGTCACTCACTGCGGTGGCTGGAAGGCCCGGCGGCCTGCGCGCGATCACCGAGCACGTCCCGGCGTCCCGCTCGGCCACGGTCGGGCGGGCAAAGCGCCGCCAGAGTCCGCTCACTTCCTGTTCACGGCCTCTCCACCACCCTGCTCGCCATCATCCTCACCAAAATTGTTGACAATTTCGTCAACCGAACCGTACCGTATCCCGTATGAAGCCCGTCATCGTCACCGATCCGCCGCGCGCCGACCTCGAGCAGATGACTCGCCTCGCCGGCTACGGCGTTGCCACCGTTCACGAGGCGCTCGGCCGGTCCGGGCTGCTCGGCTCCGAGCTGCGGCCGATCCAGGACGGCGTGCGTGTCGGCGGGACCGCCGTCACCGTCCTGTGCTGGCCCGGGGACAACCTGATGATCCACGCCGCCGTCGAACAGTGCCGGGAAGGCGACCTCCTCGTCGTCACCACCACTTCGCCGTGCACCGACGGGCTCTTCGGCGAACTCTTCGCCACCGCCCTGCGCCACCGCGGCGTCCGCGGCCTGGTCACCACCACCGGCGTCCGCGACGTCGCCGAGCTGCGGGAGCTGGGCTTCCCCGTCTGGTCGGCGGCCGTCAGCGCCCAGGGCACTGTGAAGGCGACCGCCGGTGCCGTGAACGTCCCCGTCGTCCTCGGCGGGCAGCTCGTCCGCCCCGGCGACGCCATCCTGGCCGACGACGACGGAGTCATGCGCGTCCGCCGCGAGGACGTCCGAACAGGACTCGAAGCGAGCCAAGCCAGGCTCGAAAAGGAAGCCGCCGCAAGGGAAGCCTTCGCGAACGGCCAGCTCGGGCTCGATCGGTACGGCCTGCGCGAGAAGCTGGACAGCCTAGGCGTCCGGTACCTGACCGCCGAGGAGTACGAGAAGGAGCAGGCATGACCGGCGTGCGCTGCATGCTCATGCGCGGGGGAACGTCGAAGGGCGCCTACTTCCTCGCCGAAGACCTGCCCGCCGAGCCGGCCGAACGCGACGACCTCCTGCTGCGCATCATGGGCACCCCGGACCCCCGCCAGATCGACGGCGTCGGCGGCGCCCAGCCGGTCACCAGCAAGGTCGCCATCGTCTCGACGGCCGCCGAACCCGGCCATGACGTCGACTACCTGTTCCTGCAGCTCGGCGTCGAGGAACCGACCGTCTCGGACCGCCAGACCTGCGGCAACCTGCTCGCCGGCGTCGGCCAGTTCGCCGTCGAGCGCGGGCTCGTGGCCGCCGGCAAAGAGCGCACCACCGTGCGCGTGCGGCTGCTCAACACCGGCACTGTCGCCGACTCGACCTTCGCCACTCCCGGCGGTGAAGTCGACTACAGCGGCGGCACCGCCATCTCCGGCGTGCCCGGCACCGCCGCCCCCGTCGAGCTGGACTTCACCGAGACCGAAGGCTCGGTCTGCGGCAGCCTGCTGCCCACCGGCAACGTCCGCGACGACGTCGGCGGCATCGAAGTGTCCTGTGTGGACAACGGGATGCCGGTCGTCGTCGCGCGCGCCGAAGATCTCGGTGTCACCGGCTACGAAACCACCGACGAGCTGGCCGACCCAGCGCTCGCCGAACGCATCGACACCCTCCGCGTCGAAGCCGGGAAGCTGATGGGCCTCGGCGACGTCAGCGGCAGCTCGATCCCGAAGACCACGCTCGTCGCCGCGCCCCGGGACGGCGGCGCGATCTGCACGCGGACGTTCATCCCGGTCAAGCCGCACCCCTCGATCGGCGTCCTCGGCGGCGTCAGCGTGGTGACGGCGTTGCTGCTCGACGGCGCCGTCGGGAGCGAGCTACTAGAGCCCGGCGAGCCCGTCGAAATCGAGCACCCGAGCGGGAAGCTGGCCGTCGGCATCGAGCTCGACACCACGGTGAACCCGCCCCGGGTCAGCCGCTCGACGGTCATCCGCACCGCGAGGAAGCTGTTCGACGGCAACGTTTTCCCGCGCTCCTGAGGAGACAGCCATGCCCGATCCCTCGCCCCGCCACGAAATCGCGCACCTCGGGCACGTCGAACTGCGCACCCCGGAGCCGGAGAAGAGCCTGGACTTCTTCGTCCGCGTGCTCGGGCTGACCGAGAACGGCGCCGACGGCGATTCGGTGTACCTGCGCACCTGGGACGACTACGAGCACCACAGCCTGAAGCTCACCGCGGCCCGGACCTCCGGAGTCGGGCGGACGGCGTTGCGCACCTCGAGCGAGGACGCCCTCAAGCGGCGCGTCGCCGCCCTGGAGGAGCGCGGGCTCGGCATCGGCTGGGTCGACGGCGACACGGGCATCGGCCCGACCTACCTCTTCCGCGACCCGGACGGCCACGAGCTCGAGCTCTACTGGGAGACCGAGCGGTACGACCCGCCCGGACACCTGCGGCCCGCGCTGAAGAACCAGGCGCAGGCGTACCCGGGGCGCGGGGTCGGCGTCCGGCGCCTCGACCACGTCAACTACCTCGCCCAGGAGGCGGAGACGAACGGCCGGTTCGTCTGCGACGTCCTCGGCGGCCGCGTGACCGAGCAGATCCGGCTCGACAGCGGCGTGATCTCCGGGCAGTGGACGCACTTCGCGCAGAAGTCCTACGACCTCGTCTACACCAACGACTGGACCAAGACGACCGGTCGGCTGCACCACATCGCCTTCGCCACGGACACCCGCGAGGACATCCTGCGCGCCGCCGATATCGCGCTCGACGCGGGCGTCCACATCGAGACCGGGCCGCACAAGCACGCGATCCAGCAGACGTTCTTCCTCTACCTCTACGAACCCGGCGGCAACCGGATCGAGCTGTGCAACCCCACCGGACGGCTGATCTTCGCGCCTGACTGGGAGCCGGTCACGTGGACCGAGACCGAGCGGGCCAAGGGCCAGGCGTGGGGCCTGAAGACGATCGAGTCGTTCCACACCCACGGCACGCCGCCGGTCGCCTGACCGCCGTCAGAGCCGGTCGTGCAGGAGCCCGGCGAGCACCGGGTAGACGTCCTGGCGCGTCGCCTGCAGGTCGAGGACCGCGAGGCGGGTCTGGCCGTGGGCCTGCTTGGTGACGAACAGCCGCACTTCGTGCTGCGGCGGGCCGTCGTTCTCCCGGTCGGGAAGTTCGCAGAGCCGGGTGTCCGGCGCGACGGCGGTGGCCGGCGCCGTGCACTCGCCGGTGAACCGGCGCACCGCCGTGTCCGGCTTCGTGGCACCGGGGAAGGCGGTGACGAGGAGTTCGTAGGCGGTGGTGCTCCGGGTGAAGCTCGCGTAGTCGCAGCGGTACACGACCGGCCGCGCCCGCTGGTCCGGTTTCGCCTCGACGGCGTGCGCGCCCCAGTCGGCGCCGATCGCCCGGGTGATGTCGCCGATGCCGAGGAACGGGCACGCCGAGGTGATCGCTTCGGGTGACGTCGGCGGTGGTGGCTGCGGGGTGGTGTGCGGCGCCGTCACGGGGCCGGGGCCGAGCGCGGGGGCGTCGGACGACCGCGGCGGCGTCGGGACCGGCGCCGCGGTGGTGGTGGTGGTGGTGGTGGTGGTGGTGGTGGGTGATGGTTTCGGCGAGTCCGGTGAGCAGGCCGAAACCGCGGTGAGCAGGCCCGCGACGGCGACGATTCCCCCAAGACGACGCATGCCGCCAGCCTACGTCGCGACGCCGTCACCAGGGCACGGAACCGTCCTCGCCGAAGAACCCGCCGGTCGGCCCGTCCGCGCCGAGGTGGCCAGGCGCACCACGGTCGCCGCGCCCTGCGCGGGGGTGAGGTGTCCGGTGTGGTTGTTGATGTCGCGGCGGACCGGCGCGAGCGGGGGAAAGGCGCCGTTGTGAGGGCATGGCCCGTTCGGCGCGGAGAACGTGGCCCGGGTGCCGGCGAGGCCAGTCGCGCCGTTCGCCCGGATCGGCGGCTCCATCGAGGCGTGCGAGCTGAACGGCCGGCCGGGCGCGTTCTTCCGCGACCGGGACGGCAAGCTCGCGCACCAGGGCCCGGTGGCGGACGCCTGGGCGGTCGTCCGCGAGACGAACCGGGCCCGGCGGCGGTGAGCGCGCGGAAACTGTCGTACCCCCGTGTCATGATCGCCGTGCTCGACCCGCTGCCCGACCGGAGGTCTTCATGCCATTCGCCGACGAACTGATCGGCGCCCGCACCGTGCGCGATCTCGCGGCGGCCTTGCGCGTCGCGGTGCCGCGGTCGAAACCGGGTGCCGTCGCCGCCGCGGAGGCCGCTCTCGCGCCGTTGTCGCTTCGCGAGCGAAGCGACCTTTTGCGTGATGCGCTGCTTGAAGACTTACCCGGCGACTACGCCTCCTTCGCCGCCACCATGCGCGTCGCGGCTGAGAAGGCACCGACGTTCACCGGCTGGCTGATCTGGCCTGTCACCAGCGCGGTCGCGGTCAAGGCCGTCGAACAGGGAAGTGGTGAAGCGTTCGACGACGCGCTCGCGTTGCTGGCGGCGCTGACACCCCGGCTCACCTCGGAGTTCGCGCTGCGGATCCTGCTCGACCACGACCTCGACCGCGCGCTCGGGGCCATCATCGGCTGGACGGGTTCGGAGAGCCACGACGTCCGGCGGCTCGCGTCCGAAGGGACCCGGCCGATGCTGCCGTGGGCGGTGCGGGTGCCGGGGATCCTGGCCGAGCCGAAGGCGACTTTGCCGATCCTGAACGCGTTGTACCGCGACGAAAGCGAGTACGTCCGGCGCTCGGTCGCCAACCACCTCAACGACATCAGCCGCCGCGACCCGGACCTGGTCGTGGCGACGGCGGCGGAATGGCTGGCCGAACCGGGCGAAAACCCCGCTGCGACAGGGAAACTCGTGCGGCACGCATTGCGCACGCTCGTGAAGCAGGGCCACCCAGGCGCGCTCGGCCTGCTCGGGTTCGCGCCCGCGCGCGTCGACGTGACCGGCCCCCTGCTGTCGGCGGACGCGGTGGCGATCGGCGCGGCGCTGACCTTCCGGGCCACCGTGCGCAACCTCGACGCCGAGCCCGCCCGGCTCGCGATCGACTACGTCGTCCACCACCGCAAGGCGAACGGCACCACGACCGGCAAGACGTTCAAGCTCACCACCCAGGTCCTCGGGCCGGGCGAGAGTTACGAGCTGAGCCGCGAGCACTCCTTCCGGGTGATCACCACGCGCCGCTACCACCCCGGCGCGCACGCGCTGGAGCTGCAGATCAACGGCGTCCGCTCCGGCCGGGCGGACTTCGAGCTGCTGGCGGGTCCCTAGCCGTGGCACGCGTTCCGGGTCGGGGGCACGTCGAGGGCGGGGTTGCGGTCGAAGAAGCCGACCGGCCGGAGCCGGAAGCCGGTGCGGTCGACGGGCATGATCGGCCAGTCCTCCGGGCGCGGGAAGTGCGTCAGCCCGAAGGTGTGCCAGACGACGAGGTCCTGGCCGTCGATGTCGCGGTCGCCGGCGACGAACTCCGGCAGCCCGGCGCCGCCCGGATGCTGGTTGACGAAGTCGCCCGCCGCGTACCGCTGGGCGGGGTCGAACCGGGTGACCCACAGGTGCTTGGTCGCGAAGGTCGCGCGCCGGCTGATGGAGGAGTCCTCGTCGGCCAGCAGCTCGGGGTTTCCCTCCGGCAGCAAGGCGTACGCGACGGGGTCGCCGAGCCGGTTGCGCGAGCCCGGGTTCGAGATGTGCCAGACGCGGCCCTTGCGGTTGTCGGCCAGGCGCCGGGCGTCGGACTCGGTGCGCAGCGGCGTGCGCCGCTGGGTGAAGGCGTTGCCGCGTTCGTTGCCCGGGCCCGTCGGCACGCGCTCGACGTCGACTTCCTCGACGAGGTTGGCCGGGCCGTCGACCATCATGTCCAGGCGCGCGCTGAACAGGTGCTGGTGGTACGGCGCGCCGAGGCCGGGGGCGAGCTGCGACGCGTAGGGGTAACCGGCGCCGGGGTAGGCCGAGGTGAACACGACGCCGGTCGCCTTGACCTCGCACTCGATGGTGCCGTCGAGGGAGAGGTACCAGTAGAAGCCGTAGTCGTAGTTGCCGACGGTGGTGAAGAACGACAGCACCATGCGGCGCTGGCGGCGGGTCTCCGCCGAGCCCGCCCAGAGGTCGGTGTGCTTCCAGAGGATGCCGAAGTCCTCTTCGTGCAGGCAGATCGCGTTCGGCAGCGTCCGGGGGTGGCCGGACTCGCCGGCGATCACCGCGTCGAGGTAGGTGATGTCGCCGACGCAGTCGCACCCCAGCTCGAGGGCGTTCGCGTACCGGCCGATGAGGTATTCGCCGGTGTCGAAATAGTTCTGCCACGACCGGACCGGCGACGGGTCGCCGTAGGGCACGACCATCTCGGCGATCGACGCCCGGTGCACGATCGGGCGGCCGTCGAAGGTGATCTGGTGCAGCACCAGGCCTTCCCGGGCGTCGAACCCGATGCGCAGCGACCACTTCTCCCACTCGAGGTGGTGGCCGTCGAGGGTGAAGCTCGGGCCGTCGGGCTGGGTGATCTCGATCGGCTTCTGCGACGTCCGCGGCGGGCCGGTGACGGCGGGGTCGTCGAAGTTGCCCGGCTCCTCGGGCACCGGCACCACGCCGGTGTCGATGACCTGGTCGACGGTCTTCGCCACGACGTCGACGTAGGCGACCAGGCCGTCGACGGGGTGGGCCCAGGGGTGGTCCTTCGGGTGGCGCTGGACGAAGGCGAGGCCGCGCAGGATGCGTCGGCCGACTTCTTCGGGATACTCGAACACCCCGGCCGAAAGTGGGGCGACGCGCACTTCGGCGACGTCGAGGTCGCGGGCGGCGAGCGCGGCCAGCCAGCGCTCGTCGGTGGCGAGGATCTGTTCCACCAGCCCGAACTCTTCGTCGAGGACCGGCAGCTGGCCGTCGGCCGCGGGGTCGAGCCGGCGTTCGGCGACGAGCTTCTCGGCGGTGAGGGAGACGAGGACGTCGTGACCGCCGTGCGCGGCGACGTCGTGCAGCAGCACCCGGACGACGCGGTCGGCCGGCTGCCCGCCGTAGAGAGCTTCCTTCGGTGGCTCCTCGAGGCCGAGGTAGACCACGCGCGCGGTCGAGGGGAGCAGACCGGCGTCGGCGAGCACCTGCCGGGCGGCGGAGATCTCGTCGGCGGTCAGCGGGGCGAGCGGATGGACGTCGGACATCGGGCGGCTCCTGTTTTCTCCACGTGTAGACTGAAGAGTGCGGCAAACCCGCCGCGAACACCAGGGCCGGCGGTCACTTCACCGGTACAGACGGCCCGGGGAGGTGCGCCGTGCCGAAGCAGATCGACCACGACCGGCGCCGCGCGGAGATCGCGGAGGCGACGTGGCGCCTGATCGCGAAGCGCGGCATCGAGGCGGCGACGATGCGGGAGATCACCGCGTCGCTGGGGATGGCGCACGGGGCGCTGAAGCACTACTTCCCGGACAAGAACGCGATCGTCAAGGCGGCGTTCACACACGTCTTCGAGGCGACGAACGCCCGCATCGCCGGCCGGCTGGGCGCCGCGACCGGGCTCGAAGGGCTGCGGGTGTTCTGCCGCGAGGTCCTGCCCGCGGACGAGGTGACGGAGCTCGAGGCCCGGGTGGTGCTGCCGTTCTGGCAACGCGCGCTCGCGGAGGTGGAGCTGGAGTCGGTGTTCGTTGCGGCGATGACGGAGTGGCGCGGGAGGATGGCGGGGTTCCTCCGGGAGGGACGGTCGGCGGGCTCGGTGGTGTCACCGGCGGCCGACGAGGTGCTGGTGGAGCAGCTCCTCGCGATGTTGAACGGCTTGCAGGTGCACGCGTTGCTGACGCCTGGCGTGACAACACCGGAGTTGCAGCGGCGGGTGGTGGAAGCGTTTCTCGATGGCCTCGCCCCGCCCGCGGTTGTCGGTGAGGGGGGCGATTTCGCTGGTCACGGGCCGGGCGGTGGTGCGGCCGGTTTAGCGGCCTTCGCCGGGGAGGACTCTGGCGGCGTGCGGGAAGCCGCAGCCATCGGCTTCGCCAGCCGCGGGGCGGGTTCGGCTGCGGTGGGCGTTGAGGCTGGGGAGGTGCCTGCGGTCTCGGACTTGGCCGATCGTGGGGCGGGTCTGGCTGCGGTGGGCGTTGAGGCTGGGGAGGTGCCTGCGGTCTCGGACCTGGCCGATCGTGGGGCGGGTCTGGCTGCGGTGGGCGTTGAGGCTGAGGAGGTGCCTGCGGTCTCGGACTCGGTCGATCGTGGGGCGGGTCTGGCTGCAGTCGGCGTTGAGCCAGGGGGCGTGCCTGCGATCCCAGACCTGGCCGACAGCGGCCCAACCGGTAGCGCCCAAGGTGCCCCGAGACGAGAGACTACCGGCTTTCTCTCCTTCGCCCACACCGCCGTCGACACCACCGCCGGTCGTCTTCCCGACACCGACCGGCGGGCCATGACCATGGTGCTGCTGCTGCACCGCGTCGCGAACACCGTCGTCTACGACCTGGAATCCACCGTGCACCGCCCCGCCGGGTGGAGCTGGTCGGCCTTTCGGCTGCTCTTCACCGTCTGGGTCGCCGGGCCGCAGGAAGCCGGGCGGGCCGCCGAGGTGGCCGGGATGAGCCGGGCCGCCGTCTCCAGCCTCGCCAAGACCCTTGCTGCCGCCGGGCTCGTCGACCGCGCCCCCGACCCTCGGGATCGCCGGGGCGTTGTCCTGTCCCTCACGAAAACCGGGAAGCGGCGGCTCGAAGCCACCTTCCGCGAGCACAACCGGCGCGAATCACGGTGGGCCGGGCTGCTGAATCCCGACGAGCTGAGCGCGATCAACACCCTCCTGGCCGGGCTCGCCGAACGAGCACAGGCCCAGGACTGGGTCAGCCACCGGCTCTGATTAAACCTTTTAGTACCCGCCGGCCCCGCGGGGGACCGGCGGGGATCCGTCACTGGCAGGCTTCGCAGTCCGGGTCGTCGATGCGGCAGGCCGCGCCGTCGGTGAGCGGGAAGTCGAAGTCGTCGAGAACGGGCACGACCGGCGTGGTCGCCGTCTCTTCCGGCGTGGTGGTGGCGGACATGGCACTCCCTGGGGTCCGAACGGTTTCCACTTCTCTGTAGCGCCCAAGATCGCCGGGCATTCCGTGACGCACGGCACATCCCGTGTGCTAACTTCCCCGGCATGCGCCGGATGTTCGCGGTTTTCGCCTCACTGCTGGTGTTTTCCCTGATCACCCCCGCTGCGGAGGCCGCTCAAAGGCCGAGCTGCGAGTGCGCGACACCCTCGATCGACCGGCTTCAGCAGTGGCTCGCCAGCGGTGAAGGCACCACCGTCCCGGCCACCGGGACCCTTCTTGTCCGCGAACACCACGGTTACGCCGCCAAGATCGACTTCCTCAACGCCGAGTGGCACGTCGCCGTCGTGTGGCTCGGCAACCAGTTCGAGGCGCAGGCCGATCTCTCGCACTCGGCCGGGTTCTGGCTCACCTACAGCGCCACCGACGACCTCTACGTCCAGCTCCGCCCGGCCTCGCACTGGAGCGGCGGCGACAAGTGGCTGACGCTCGTGCCGTCGACGCGCGGGAAGCTCGTGACGAAGTTCTTCAGCTTCGCGCCGCGCAACTGGACGTCGCTGCCCGAGCTGGGCACACCCACTTACTCGTTCGCCTCCGCGCTGCCCGAGGCGCGCGGCCTGGTCTTCGTCGGCAAGACGCCGAACCGGCTCGACTTCCGCGGCCTGCGCGTCGACGGCTACCGGCCGCCCTGCCTCTGACCGGCGGGACGGCTAGCGCAGGACGCGCCGGATCATCTCGACCAGCTCGGTGACGTCGGCCTCGGCCATCGGGCGGCCGGTCATGCCCATCCGGTGCAGCAGCGTGCCGACGATGACGTCGATGACGAACAGCACCCGGTGCTCCGGCTCGCCGAGCGCCTCCTGCAGCGCGAGGCGGTAGGGGTCCTGCAGCCGCGTGGAGAGGACTTCGCGCAGGGCGGGATCGCTGACGGCGTCGACGAACACACCCGCGAACGCGCCGCCCACGCCCGGCTCGCCGATCTTCGCCGCCACCCAGTGGATGGCCGACGCCACGATCTCGTCCGGGCTCGCGCCGTCGAGGGGCGCGGGGCCTAGCGCGGCGACGAGGCAGTCCGTGATCAGGGTGCCCTTCGACGGCCAACGCCGGTAGAGCGTCGTCTTCGCGACGCCCGCTTCGGCCGCGATGCGGTCCATCGTCGCGCCCGCGTAGCCGAGCTCGTGCACTGAGCGCAGGGCGGCCGCGAACACGGTCGCGTCCAGGTCGGTCCGGGGCCGCCCGGGTGCCGGCCGAAGGAGAAGACCATGCGAGACAAGGCACCGCTGCGCGCCCGGATCGTCCTCAGGGACACCGTGGACTGGGAGACGTTCACCGACGCCCAGGTGATCGCCGCGCGCGAGAAGGTCAACCGCGTGCGCCGGGCGCGCGTCACGCGGATCGTCACCGGGCTGCCCGACCGCGGCGCGCGCATCGAAGAGACGACCCTCGACCTGCCGGGCCGCCGGCTGATGCTGCGGGTGCACCGGCCGAGACGGGCCACCGGGCCGCTGCCGCTGGTCCTTTCGTTCCACGGCGGGGGTTTCCTCGTCGGCACGGCCGCGCAGAACGACTGGCTCCACAGCCGGATCGCGGCCCGCTGCCCGGCGATCGTGGTCTCGGTGGAGTACCGCCTCGCGCCGGAGCACCCGCTGCCCGCACCGGTCGACGACGGGTACGACACGCTCGTCCGGCTCGTCGAAGACCCCTTCGGCTAGGGGTGTCGACGTGGGCGCGGTCGCCGTCCTCGGGGAGAGTGCCGGCGGCACAATCGCCGCCCTCGTCGCGCTGCGCGCCCGCGACGCCGGGCTGCCGCTGCGCGCCCAGGTGCTGGTCTACCCGAGCACGGACTGGACGGAGACCGCGCACGACTACCCGTCGGTCGCCGCGAACTCCGGCCGGCCGGGGCTGTCGATCTCCGAGTGGAGCGCCGCCCGCCGGTTGAGCGTGCCTCCCGGGCTCGACGCGCACCGTGTCACCGGTGAAGCTCGAGAACCTCGCCGGTCTGCTCCCGACGCTGGTCGTCACCGGCGCGCTGGACGCCGCGGACGACCACGGCCGCCGGTACGTCGAGCAGCTCGGCGAAGCCGGGACGGACGCGCGTCTGAGCTGTTATGCCCGGGCGATCCACAGTTTCCTGAGTGTGCCGGGCCTGGTCTCGGCCGCCCGGCCCGCGCGTCGCGAGGTGGTCGCGTTCTTACGGGGACGGCTGCACCCCGTTCGGGAAGCCGCGGGAGCCGTCACGCCAGGGCTTCCAGCTCGGTGACGAAGCCGCTGATCGGCGGCAGCTCGAGAACTCGACGCCGGAAGCCCTCCGCGGCCGAGCGGAACGAACCCTCGTCGAGGACGCGCGAAACCGCGGCGGCCAAGGCTTCCGGCGTGAGTCCGGCGGCGTCCACCTGGAGCCCGGCGCCCAGTTCGTGCACCCGGGCGGCGTTCGCGGGCTGGTCGGCGAACAACGGCACCGTCACCATCGGCACCCCGGCCGTCAGCGCCTCACGCACACCGCTGAACCCGGCGTGCGTCACGAACACGTCGCACGCGGCGAGCAACGCGCGCTGCGGGACGAACCCCGCCGGCTCGACGTTCGCCGGGCGCGGGCCGGTCCACGACGCCACCGCCTCGTCACTTCCCAGGGCGACGACGGCTCGGACTCCCAGCGAACCCAGCGCCGCCACGGTGATCGACATCAGCTCGGATTCCGGCGCCAGCAAGGAAAGGAGGTTCGAGCCGAAGGCGGCGAGCACCCGCGGGCCGTCCTCGGCCGGGGCCACGGCCGGTTCGGGGACGCGGTGGTACCGGTGGCCCGGCCCGCGCAGCTCCTCGGGGTACCACGGCTCGGGCAGCAGACCCGCGGTCAGCCGGGCGGCCGTTCCGCCGGGCGGCAGGCCGAGCCGCCCGCGCACGGCGTCCAGCCGGCCGGGGAGATCGGGAACGAGCCGCGTGGTCAGCGGCGCGATGTCCACCACCGCGGACGGCACCCCGAGCAGCTCGGCGGCCAGGAGCCCGCCGTACTCGTTGGTCTCGCGCACGATCACGTCCGGGCGCCACGCCGCCTCCACGATGTCCGCGGCCGACCCCGCGGTCATCGTGTCGTCGAACAGGGGCACCAAAAGCGGCCCGGTGACCTCCGGCCGCCACTGACGCAGCTTCTCCAGCACCGAAGGCTCCGGCGCCACTTCGCCGGGCGCGAGCAAGGCCGGCAGCACCACGACCGGCACCCCGTGCCGTTCGACGTCGGCCGCGGCCGCCCGGCCGGTGGCGACGGCGACCTCGTGGCCCGCGGCCTGCGCGGCCCGGGCGAGCGGCACCAGCGCGGGCAGGAGGTGGGACCGGATCGGCAACCCCGTCAGCAACACCCGCACAAGCGCCCCCTCGGCTCCGGACTTCAGCCTAGCGGGACACGCGTGACCGATCGGGCGGACTTTCCTGCCCCGTCACAGGTCCAGGACGACAGCGTCGAGCGGCCGGGCGCAGCAGACCAGCGCCTCGCCGTCCGCGGGCGGTTCCAGCGGTTCCGGCTCGTAACCGACCACACCGGACAGCACCGGCGTCACGCACGTGTGGCAGACGCCGGTGCGGCACGACCAGCGCGTCGGCACGTCGCACGCCTCGGCGAGCTCCAGCAGGCTGGGGTAACTGTCGTCCCACGGCACCGTGAGCCCGCTGCGCGCGAAGGTGACGGCGGGACCGGCGCCCGGCGCGCCCGTGGGCGGGTGCGGGGTGGTGCGGACGGCGTCGGTGATGCCCGGGTTGATCGCGGACACGCCGCCGAACAGTTCACTGTGGACGCTGGCCGGGTCGAGGCCGAGCTTCACCAGGGCTTCGCGCACCGCGGTCATGAACGCGTCCGGGCCGCACAAGTACGCCGTCGCATCGAGGGGTAGGTCCAAAGTGGACAGTGCGTCGGCGGTCAGCCGGCCGCGGGTGGCGCCGGGGACACCGGGCGCCGGGTCTTCGGCGGTGTAGAAGACGTTTTCGTGGCCGTGCGGAAGGCTCTCCAGCAGTTCGTGCGCTTCGGCGGCGAACGCGTGCTCGGCCGCCGAACGGGTCGTGTGCAGCCACCGGACCTCCCGCTCGGTCCGGTCCGCGGCGAGCGCGTGCAGCATCGCCAGCACCGGCGTGACGCCGATGCCCGCGGAGACCAGGAGCACCGGCCGGTCGCCGCCGGCCAGGACGAAGTCGCCCCGCGGCGCGGCCACGTCGACCTCCGCGCCCGCCGTCAGGCGCGTGTGCAGGTAGCCGCTGACCAGCCCGTCGCGCTTCACGCTGATGCGGTACTCCCGGTCGGACGGCGCCGCCGAGAGGGAGTAGCTGCGCACCGGCGCGGGGTCGCCGGCCCCGGGGACGCGCAGGGTGAGGTACTGGCCGGGCACGGGCCGGGGGAGCGGCGTGCCGTCGACGGCGGCGAGGTGGATCGAAGCGACGGTGGCACTTTCGGGCACGATCCGCTCGACGCGCAACGGCCGGAAACCCCGCCACCCGCTCGGCTCCGGCGCGGGCGCCGCCGCCAGCAGGTCGCGGAAGGACCCCTGCCAGCCGGGGCTGAGCGCCGGGATGTCGACGGCCTTGCGCAGCGCCTCGATGTCGCGCCCGGGCAGGTAGAGCAGCGCGTCGACGTCGGCGACGCTCAGCTCGTGGCGGCCGGTCCGGGTGCGGACGATCTCGTCGCCCGCCTCGACGTGGCCTTCGGTGATGACGCGCAGGTAGAAGCCGGGCCGGTGGTGCGCGACCAGCAAGGACGGCATCCGCGGCTCGCCGAGGCGCATCCCGACGCGGAAGCACGTGACGCGCGGCTGCGTGACCTCGAACTCGGCCTCCCCGATGCGGTACCGGTCGCCGATGTGCACCTCGTCGTCGGGCAGGCCGTCGACGGTGAAGTTCTCGCCGAACTGGCCGTCCTCGAGGTCGTCGCGGCCGAGGAAACGCCGCCAGTGCTCGTAGGACTGGCGCTGGTAGACGAGCACCGCGCGGTTCTCGCCGCCGTGGCCGCCCAGGTCACCCTGGCCGTCGCCGTCGACGTTGAGCCGCCGGACCATGAGCCGGCCGGGGACGGGGTGCTTGAAGATTCCGGTGTGGACGGTCTTGCCCTGCCAGGGCACGTCCCTCGGCATCCCGACGTTCAGTGAAACCAGGCGCGCCACGGTCGTCTCCTTCAGTCCGCCGTGCCCGGGCGGGAGCGCTGGTAGTGCCGCCGGGCCTTCATGCGGTTGCCGCAGACCGCCATCGAACACCAGCGGGCGCTGTTGGGCTTGCTGTGGTCGATGAGGAACAGCCGGCACTCCGGGTTGGCGCACGGGCGCAGCCGGCCGGGGCTCGCCTTGGTGAGCTCGTCCCACGCGAGCACGGCCCGCGCGGCGGCCGAGCGGCCCGGCGGGACGTCGAGCCGCCACTCGACACCGTCGTCGCCGAACGCGGCCCGGTAGCTCACGTCGTCGACGAACCGGGCGGCCGAAGCGGGCTTGTCCTGGCCGCGCACGATCCGCTGGAGCACGGACCGCGCCTCGAGCAGCGCGCGGTGTTCGTCGTCGGTCGCCGGCTGCCCGTGGGCGGCCAGCCAGTCGTGGCCCGCCGCGGCGGCGGCGAGGTCGTCGCCGGGCACCCCGTCGCGCACCGGGGTGGTGTTCAGCAGGTCGAGCAGCAGGTTCTCGTCCACCATCGTTCTAACCTCCAAACTCACACTTGACAGGTTACACGACGGGTGATTGTGTGTCTAACCATCAAATCAAGTAATAAAGGTTAGGAGCGAGACGATGGGACTGGCCTGGCAGCAGGGACCGCTTGCCACCCGGGCGGTGGGGCACTTCCTGGTCGAACAGCCGCTGCCCGAGCGGATGCTGTTCGCCGAGCCGCTGCGGCGGCGGATGCGCGTGCGGTTCGGCGGGGAGTGGATCGCCGACAGCGAAGACGTCGTGCTGCTGCACGAACCCGGCCGGTACCCGGTGGCGTACTTCCCCCTCACCGACGTCCGCGAGGACGCGCTCGTGGCGGAAGACCGGACGACGACGCACCGCGACCTCGGCCCGACCGGGTGGTTCACCGTGCGGGCGGCCGGCGAGCAGGCGCCGCGCGCCGCCTGGCGGCACACCGGCCTGCCCGGCCACGCGGACGTCCTGCGCGACCGCGTCGCCTTCGCCTGGCGGGCGATGGAGGCCTTCTACGAGGAGGACGAGCGGATCGTCGGGCACGCGGCCGACCCGTACCACCGCGTCGACATCCGGCAGACCTCGCGCCACCTCGTCGTGCGTGACGGCGACCGCGTGGTCGCCGAGACCCACCGGCCGGTCGTGCTCTACGAATCCGGCTTCGCGCCGCGCTGGTACGTGCCGCGCGAAGACATCGACCTCGACGCCCTGACCCCGGTCGACGGCCGGACGTTCTGCCCCTACAAGGGATTGGCCGGGTACTACGACATCGGGGCCGGCAAGCGCGCCGCCTGGTCGTACCCGGACGCGTGGCCGGAGGTCGAGCGGGTGTCCGGGTTCGTGTCGTTCGAACCGGACGTCGTCGAGGTGACCCTCGACGGCCGGAAGCTCGCGCTCGAACCGGGCCAGACCGTGACCCCGCACGGCATCGACCGCGGCCTGGACCCCGACGAACTGCTTGCCGTGAAAGGGAACTGAGATGACTTCACTGAAGGATCGCCGGGTGCTCGTCGTCGGCCGCGGCGGCGGCATCGCCCGCGCGGTGACGCTCGCGCTGCGGGAAGCCGGGGCGAAGGTCGTCGTCGCCGGGCGCGACGAAGCGGCTCTGGCCCAGGCGTACGACGACCCGGACGTCACCACGGCGGCCGTCGACCTGACCGCCGAAACCGCCGTCGCCGCCCTGGCCGAGCGGCTCGGCCGGGTCGACCACGTCGTCTCGACCGCGTCGGCCCGGGCCCGCGGCACGGTGGGCGACCTGGACCACGACACGGTGCTCAGGTCGTTCGACGTCAAGGTGCTCGGCCCGCTCCTGCTGGCCAAGCACTTCGCGCCGCGCATGCCGGAAGACGGCTCCTTCGTCTTCTTCTCCGGCTCCTCCGCGCGCAAGCCGGCGGCCGGCATGCTCGCCGTCGGCGCCACCAACGCGGCGGTGGACGTCCTCACGCGGGGGCTCGCGGTCGAGCTGGCGCCGATCCGGGTGAACACGATCTCACCCGGCACGATCGACACCGGCGCGTACGACGCCCTCGGGGACGAGAAGAAGGCCGCGTTGTTCGCCACGCGCGCGGCGACCAGCCCGGCGCGCCGCGTCGGGCGCGCCGAAGACATCGCCGAAGCCGTGGTCTTCGCGCTGGGCAGCACGTTCCTGACCGGGGTGTCCCTCGGGGTCGACGGGGGTGAACCCCTTGTCTGAGCCGGAGTTCCGCCTGGAAGTCCTCACCCTTCCGGTGTCCGATGTGGACCGCGCCAAGCGGTTCTACACCGAGCAAGCGGGCTTCACCCTCGACGTCGACTACCAGCCGAACGACGGCTTCCGCGTGGTCCAGCTGACCCCGCCCGGCTCGGCGGCGTCGGTCCAGCTCGGCACCGGGCTGACCGACGCGGCCCCCGGATCGGCCCGCGCCGGTTACCTCGTGGTGTCCGACATCGAGGCGGCCCACCGTGTGCTGGCCGGCCGCGGGGTGCCGGTCGACGCGTTGCGGCACAAGAAGTCCGTGGACTGGCAAGGGGACTACGCACCGGGCGTGGACCCGGACCGGAGGGACCACGCGAGCTTCTTCGGCTTCGCCGACCCGGACGGCAACACGTGGGTGGTCCAGGAAAGCGGACACGCTTCGTTCCCCGCGTCCCGCCACGTCACCGGCGCGGGAAGCGGAAACGCCGGCCGATGACCGCCGTGCTGCTCGAGTTCGCCACCAGCCGCAGCGCGCGCAACGTGACTCCTCAGGCGCGCACCGGCTCCCGCAGCCGGGCCTCGCGCTTGCCGTCGTGGACCCACCACTTGCGCACCCCCGGCTTGCGGGCCTCGTAAGCCAGCTGCCAGACCGTGCTCCGGCAGACGAGCTCCTTGAGCTTCGCGCCCAGGCGGCCGCCGACGTACAGCCCGACCACCCGGTCGTCGCGGTGGGAGAACTGGAAGACGCCGCGCCCGCGGCCCAGGCTCAGGCACTGGCCGGCGAACCCGGCCCCGATCGAGGCCGGTTCGGCGCCGGCGATCCGGGCCAGCACGGTCGCGGCGGCCTGCGGGCCGAGCTGCACCGCGGACTGGCAGCCCATCCGGAACGGCAGGTCCGACGGCGTCGCCGCGTCGCCGGCCGCGATCACCCGGTCGTCGTCGACGCTGGTCAGCGTCTCGTCGGTGCGCAGGCGACCGGCGAGGTCGGTGCTCAGCCCGCTGCGCGCGGCCAGGTCGGGGACCCCGAACCCGGCGGTCCAGACGGTCACCGGGCCCGGGAGCTCTCGGCCGTCGTCGAGCCGCACACCCTCGCGGGTCACGGCCGTCACGGTGGCGTCGCCGAGGACCGTGACGCCGAGCCTGGCCAGCTGGCGAGCCACCGCACGCCGTCCGCGCGGGTGCAGGTACGGGCCCAGCTCCCCGCCGCAGACGAGGGTCACGGCGCGGCCGTTCTCGGCGAGCTCGGCGGCGGTCTCGATGCCGGCGGGCCCGGCGCCGACCACCGTCACCGCCGCGCCCGGAGCGGCTTCGAGCACCGCGTGAAGCCGTTGCGCTTGCTCAAAAGTGGCCAGCGGGTGCGCGAACTCGGCCGCGCCGGGCACGTCCGAGCGGGCGTCGTGGCTGCCCACGGCGTAGATGAGGTAGTCGTAGCCGATCGGGTCGCCGTCGGCGAGGGTCACGGTGCGGCCGGCCGGGTCGATCGCGGTGGCCGTGCCGACGACCAGCCGGACGTCGGCGGCCAGGACGTCCCGGAAGCCGGTGCGCGCGGCGTGGGTGCCGCCGGCCAGCTGGTGCAGGCGGATGCGCTCGACGAAGTCGGGCCGCGGGTTGACCAGGGTGACATGGACGTCGTCGCGCCGCGTCAGGCGGTTGGCCGCCATCACGCCCGCGTACCCGCCGCCGATCACCACCACTTCGGTGTTCATGGGTGTCTCCTTCGCTCGTCGGCCTCAAGACACCGGCCGGGGGCGGGCTGTGACACCGGCGTGTCGACCACCTTGTGCTCCGGCCGGGGGAGCCGGCCGTGTCAGACTTCGCGGCGATGTACACCCCAGCCGACCTCGCCGACCTGCTCGAATGCGAGCACCGCAGCATCCTGAAGCAGGCGCTGGCCGCGGGCCTGCCGGGCGCGCCCCGGCCCGCTCCCGGGCCCAGCAGGCCGGCTGCCGACCGCCGGGACGCGGCGAAGGCGACCGAGGAGGCCCTGCGCTCCGGCGCGATGGTGATCCACCAGGCCGTCCTGCACGACGGGGAGTTCTCGGGCCACGCGGACCTCCTGGTCCTGGACGGCGAAGGCCGCTACGAGGTCCACGACACCACCCCGGCGCGATTCGCCGAGCCCGCCGCCGTCGTGCGGCTGACGGCGTTCGCCGACGCGCTGCGCCGCGGCGGGTGGCCCGCCGGCCCGCTCATGCACCTGCGCCTCGGCGACGGCGGGGTCCGCACCCTGCGCGTCGACGACTTCCGGCCGCTGGTCGACCGGCTGCGGACCCGGCTGCACGACCGCGAACCCCGGCTGCCGGACCGCCTCTGGGCCGACGAACGCCCGGCCTGCGCCGGCTGCGGGTTCGCCCAGCACTGCACGACGGCCCGGGAGGCCGACCGCGACCTTTCGCTCGTGGCCGGGATGCGGACCGACCAGCGCCGCAAGCTCGTCGCCGCCGGGCTCGGCTCGATCGACGCGCTCGCCGCGGCCGGGCCCGCCGACCGCCCGCGCGACCTGTCGGCCACGTCGTACGCGAACCTGCGCGCCCAGGCCGCGCTCCAGGTCCGGCAGGACACCACCGGCGACATCTCCTACGAGATCGTCGCCCCCGAAGCCCTCGCCGAACTGCCCGCGCCGGCCGAGGGAGACCTCTTCCTCGACCTCGCGGGTGATCCGCACGCGCTGGCGGGCGAAGGGCTGGAGTACCTCTTCGGCGCGGTCACCACCGACGGAGACCGGCGGTTCACGCCGTTCTGGGCGCACAGCCGCGCCCAGGAGAAGCGGGCGTTCGAGGAGTTCGTCGACTTCGCCACGGCCCGCGTCACCGAGCACCCCGGCTCGCACGTCTACCACTACGCGCCCTACGAGGTCACCGCGATCAAGCGGCTCGCGGCGGTGCACGGGACGCGTGAGGAGGAGGTCGACCAGCTGCTGCGCGGCGGCGCCGTCGTGGACCTGCACACCGTGGTGCGCAAGGCGTTGCGGGTGTCGCAGCGGTCGTACTCGATCCGGTACCTCGAAGCGCTCTACCTGCCCGGCGCCCGGGAAGGTGGCAAGACCGCGCTCTCGGACGTCGACGCCTACGAGGAGTACCTGACGCTGTCCGGGCAGCCGGAACGCGCCGAGGAGGCCCTGCGCGGGATCGCGCAGAACACCGAGTACGACTGCGTTTCCGCCCTGCGCCTGTTCGAGTTCCTCCACCAGGTCCGCGCCGACGCCGGCATCGAGCTCCCGGAACCGGTCGAAGAGTCCGCCGAAGACGCGTTGATCCGCCAGACCGAGGAAGACCTCGCCGCCGAGCGGCGCGCCGAACGCGCGGCGGCGCTGGCCGCGCTCGTCGACCCGCTGCTCGACGGGCTGCCGGACGACCCGGGCGCCTTCACCGCCGACGAGCGGGCCCGGGCGCTGCTCGCGGCGTCCGTCGGTTACCACCGCCGGGAGACCAACCCCGCGTGGTGGGAGTACTTCCGGCAGCTGGCCGCCCCGCTCGGCGACCTCGAGGTCGACACCGCCTGCACCGTGCCGGTCTCCCTGGAGGCGGGGGAGTGGGTGCCGCCGGCCGGGCGCGTCCGCAACGCCAAGCGGACCCTCCGGCTCGCGTGCGACCCGGACCGGCCGCACCCCTTCGCCCCCGGCGACGACGTCCGGCTGCGCTACGGCGACACCGCCCGCGACGCGAAGGTCGTCGCGGCGTCGGCCGTGGAGCTGACGCTGGAGGAGAGCTGCCCGCCGGACGCGACGACCACGGACCGGCCGTCCGCGGTGCTGCCGGGCAGCCCGGTGCGGCCCTCGCCCAAGGACGAGGCGGTCGCCGACCTCGCCCGGCTCGTCGTCGACGCGCTGCCGGTGCTGCCGGACCATCCCGGGGTCGACCTGCTGCGCCGGACACCGCCGCGGCTGCGCGGGGGAGCCGCGCTGCCGGAGCCGGGGGACGACCTGGTCGCCACCGTGATCGAGGCCGTCGACGCGCTCGACGGCTCGGCGCTCGCAGTGCAGGGGCCGCCGGGGGCGGGCAAGACCTACCTGGCCGGGAAGCTGATCGCCCACCTGGTGCGCGCCGGGCGGACCGTCGCGGTCACCTCCACCAGCCACAAGGCCGTGGAGAACGTGCTGAGCGCGGCCAAGAAGACCGCGCCGGGCCTGCCGTGCGCGAAGCGGGCGAAGCGGACGCCGGACCCGGCGGTGCCGTGGGAGCAGCCGAAGAGCAACCCCGCGCTGGTGAAGTGGCGCGAGGAGAACAACACCGGGCACCTGGTCGGCGGCACGGCGTGGACGTTCGCGAACGCGGCGATCCGCGAAGAGCCCTTCGACCTGCTGATCATCGACGAAGCCGGCCAGTTCGCCCTCGCTGACGCGCTCGCCGTGTCGATGTGCGCGAAGAACGTCCTGCTGCTGGGCGACCCGCAGCAGCTGCCCCAGGTCGTGCAGGGCACGCACCCGGCGGGCGCGGAGGCGTCGGCGCTCGGGCACCTCATCGGCGGGGCCGACATCATGCCGCCTTCGCTCGGGTACTTCCTCGACGAGACGCGGCGCATGCACCCGGCCGTGTGCGAGCCGGTGTCGAACCTGTCCTACGCCGGCCGCCTGCACGCCCACCCGTCGGCGGCCGAGCGTGCCCTCGACGGGATCGAGGCGGGGCTGTACCTCACCGAGGTCGACCACCACGGCAACACGACCCGCTCGGTGGAGGAGGCGGCCGCCGTCGTGGACGTCGTGGCGCGGCTGCACGGCCGCCCGTGGACCGACCGCGGCGAGACCCGGCCGCTCGGCGACGCCGACATCGTCGTCGTCGCGCCCTACAACCTGCAGGCCCGGACGGTGACGCGCGCCCTGGCCGACGGCGGGTTCCCCGGTGTCCGGGTCGGCACGGTCGACCGGTTCCAGGGCCAGGAGGCGCCGGTCGTGCTCACCACGATGACGTCGTCGTCGGCGGTCGACCTGCCGCGCGGACTCGACTTCCTGCTTTCGCGCAACCGGCTCAATGTCGCGCTTTCGCGGGCGCAGGCACTGGCGGTGCTGGTGTGTTCACCGCGGCTCGTCGAGGCCGACATCCGGACCGTGGAGCAGATGCGCCTGGTCGCGGGCATGATCGGCCTGATGTCCGCAGCCGCACCGTGGCCGCTCGGCTGACTTCGTCCACTGCAGCGCGGCGTGCCACGCGGCGATCAGCGCTTCGTCGTCGGCGTACGTCGGCGCCGTGCCGACCGGCACCCAGGCCTGCTCGACCGCCGTGCCGTCCTCGACGCGCAGCACCGTCACCCCGGCGTACTCCAGCACCTCACGCGCGTGCCCGGCCGGCACCGAGACCGCGCGGGTGCCCAGCCGCAGCCGCACTTCCCGTTCACCCATCGACCACGCTTCCCGTCAGGTTCGACGATGATGTCGCGCACCGGCCGTGATCCGTAACAGGATCGGCGGTGGGTGTGCGCCGAGCGGCACCGGAGCACCGGTCGGCGGTGGTTTTCGCCGGTGACCGGTTGATCGCCGGCGGACCGGGCACTCTCCGGTGGACGGAGGGAGCGGGCATGACGGGTGCGTCCGAGGTGGTCGTCGTGGGGGGAGGCCTAGCGGGGCTGAGCGCCGCGGTGACCCTGCACCGGGCCGGCGTCCGGGCCACGGTGCTCGAGGCGGGGGACGACGTCGGCGGCCGGGTCCGCACCGACGTCGTCGACGGGTTCCGGCTCGACCGCGGGTTCCAGGTGCTGCTGCCCGCCTATCCGGCGCTGCGGCGGCTGGCCGACGTGGCGGCGCTGCGGCCGCGCCCGTTCACCCGCGGCACGATCGCGATGACGCCGGGCGGACGGCGTCTGCTGGCCGGGCCGGGGCACGGGGTGTCCGCGCTGCGCGGGGTCGCCGGGTTCGCCGCGAGGCATCCGGGCGACAGCGTGCGGCTGGCGGCGCTGGCCGCCCGGGACGTGCTGAAGGTCGCCGGGGACGACGGCGGCCGCAGCACCGCCGAGGAGCTGCGGAGCCTGTCGCCGGACACGGTCGAGCAGGTGCTGCGGCCGTTCCTCGCCGGGGTCTTCCTCGATCCGGCGCTGGACACGTCCGCGCGGATGTTCCACCTGATCTGGCGCAGCTTCCTGCGCGGCGGCGGGGTGCTGCCGGCGGACGGCATGCAGGCGCTGCCGCGTCAGCTGGCGGCGATGCTGCCGACGGACGTGGTCCGCACCGGCGTCGAAGTCACCGAGGTCACCGCGGACGGCGTGCGCACGAGCGCGGGTGAGCTGCCCGCGCGGGCGATCGTGGTGGCGACGGAAGGCGACACCGCCGCGCGGCTGCTGCCCGGGGTCGAGGCGCCCGGCTGGCACGCCGTGACGACGTTCTACTACTCCGCCGCGGAATCGCCGTTGCGGTCGCCGACCCTGCTCGTCGACGGGCTCGACGAGCTGCTGGTCAACACGGCGGTGCTCAGCGAAGTGGCTCCCGGGTACGCCCCGGCGGGGTCGGCGCTGGTCACGGCGTCGGTGCCCGGCCACGCCGACCCGGGCCTCGAGCCGCGGGTGCGGGCGCGGCTGGCGCACCTCTACGGCGTCGACACGCGCGACTGGGGACTGGTCGGCACTTACGCACTACCCCGGGCCCTGCCGGTGTTCGGGCCGGGCGCGCCGGTGCGGCGGCCGGTACGGGTGGCGCCGGGCCGGTACGTCTGCGGTGACCACCGGGACACGCCGTCGGTACAGGGCGCGCTGGTGTCCGGCCGGCGCGCGGCCACGGCGTTGCTGGCCGACTTGGGCGCTGCCCGGCCGCGGGGGTCGTAAAGCGCGTGCGTCTCGCTCGCCGTGCCGCCGCAGTAGCCTGGCCCGATGGCCGTCGCCGTGCGGGTGCTGCTGGTGATCCTGGTGGTCGTCGTGGTGGTGCTCGCGCTCTTTTGGGCGTTTCAGCGGCGGCTGATCTACCTGCCGGACACCACATCGCCGCCCGCCGCCGCGAAGGTGCTGCCCGGCGCCGAAGACGTCCGCCTGCACACCGCCGACGGCCTGGAGCTGGGCGCCTGGTTCGTCCAGCCGCCGGGCCGGGACCCGGCCGCGACCGTGCTGGTGGCCAACGGCAACGGCGGCAACCGGGCCGGGCGCGCCTCGCTGGCCGCGAAGCTCGCCGAGGCGGGATTGGCCGTGCTGCTGTTCGACTACCGCGGCTACGGCGGCAACCCGGGTGACCCGAGCGAAGCCGGCCTGGCGCTCGACGTCCGCGCGGCCCACCGCTTCCTGGTCGAGGACCGGCGGGTGCCGCGCGAACGGCTCGTCTTCTACGGCGAGAGCCTGGGCTGCGCCGTGGTCACGGAGCTGGCGCGCGAGCTCCCGCCCGCCGGGCTGGTCCTGCGCTCACCGTTCGCCGACCTGGCCGCGGTGGGCGCCGAGGCCTACCCGTTCCTGCCCGTGCGGCTGCTGCTGCGTGACCGGTTCCCGGTCCGGGACACGGTCGCGGGCCTGCGGGTGCCGGCGGTGGTCGTCCTCGGTGACCGCGACTCGCTCGTCGCGCCCGCCCAGAGCCGGGAGGTGGCTGCCGCGGCGTCCGCCCGGCTGGTCGAGGTGCCCGGCGCCGACCACAACGACCCCGTGCTGGTCGAAGGGCCGCAGGTGGTCGACGCCGTGACGTCGCTCGTGGAGCGCGGCTATCCCCGGAAGTGATGTTTGTCCGCCCGGGACCCGGGAATCTTCTGGGCATGGCTGATGCGGGAATCACCGAAATGACGGGCCGGGCCGGGACCATCGCGGGTCTGCGGCGGGTGCTCTTGGCGTTCGGGGTCGGCGGCGCCCTCGGGTGTCTCGCGTGGATGGCGTTGTGGCTGGCGATCCACCTCTAGGAACGCAGGCGGGGCAGGACGGCCAGCCAGCCCAGCGCGTCGTCGACGCTGCGGTGGACCGGCAGGGTCCGTTCCAGCCCGAGCACGGCGAGCGGCCGGAGCACCGCGCGATGCGCCGCGACGATCGCGAACGGCACCCCGCTGACGTGCGCTTCCGAGGCGGCGAACAGCAGTTCGGTGACGCCCCGGGCGCTGCAGAAGGTCACGCCCGAGAGGTCGAGGAGCAGCGCTCGCGGCGCCAGTCCGGTCTCTTCGGCCAGGCAGGTTCTCAGCCGGGCGACGGCGGCCAGGTCGATTTCTCCCCGGGCGGTCACGGTGGTGGTCTCGGCGGTGGCGGTCACGCGCAGCGCGAGCGCGGCGGGAACGTCCACCCGGGAGTTCGGAGCGATGAGCTGGTCGAGCACACAGGCCTCCTCGAGGCGAGGTAAGGCCGGGAAGCCGGCACACCCGGTGCCCGTCTCCCGGAGCCCCGCGGACGAAACGCGCGGGGAACGGGCGGCTACCGGCTGAACCGCGACTCCCTCACCCTACGCCTTGATCGACGGTCGCCTTCTCGCCCGGGCGCGAAGATCGGGCCGAGGGAGCTGCCGCCGTCGCTGCCCTACGGCGATCCGCTGGAGAGCCTGACCGGTGGTGCCGGCGAAGCGGCCGGCGACGGTCAACGGCCGGCGTGCTGTCCGGCGCTCTGGTGCGCCACCGGCGGGTGCGGTAGAACCGGAAGCGTGGCCGAGCGCGCACGGCGCCCCGACCCGCACGTCACCGTCGAGCGGGACGTGCTGGTGCGGTACCTCGACGCCTGGACCGCGACAGTCCTGCGCTCGCAGCGCGGCGGCACCTACGTCGAATGCGGCGGCTTCGCGGCCGACGCGTTCCGGGTGTTCGGCGAGTTCACCGACCGCCTCGGCGACCACCACCTGGAGGCGGTGCTCGTCGGCCAAGAGGCGCCTCCCGCGCCGGCCGGGTTGAGCGTCCGGACGGTCGCCGCGCTCGACGACGTCGAGGTCGCGGGGCCGATGCTCGCGCACCTGTCCGGCGCCGGGTGGCCGTCGGCGTTCCTGCGTGGCAAGGCGCACGAGGTCGTGTTGACGACGGCCGAGGCGGGGGAGGAGCACCGTGACCGGCTGCGGGCCGCCGGGCTGGGGTGTGCGGTGGTGGTGGAGCTGGTGGCCGGTGACGGCGGCGCGCACGTGCTCGTGTTCGCCACGGCGGACAGCAAGCACCTCGCGACCTTCAAGAACGAGCTGTGGGCCGTGGACGAGTTCGCCGGCATCCAGTACCGCGACCCGCGCGACACCGAGCGCACCCTGGTGGACATCTCGCTGACCCCACAGCTGCTCCCGCTGCGCCGCGCCCTGCTGTCCGAAGTGGACCGCCGGGTCCGGTGCACCGTCGCCCAGCTGCAGCGGTTCACCTTGCTGGAGACGATCTACCGCACCGAGGACACCGCCGGCGCGCTGACCGCCGCGGTGGCGGCCGGGGAGGTCGCGCGGGAGCCGGAGAAGGGCCGGTTGACCGCCCGCACCGTCCTCAGCCGGTGACGGCGAAGAAGTCCCCGAGCGCGGCGGCCACCCGTTCGGGTTGTTCCTCCGGCAGGTAGTGGTCGCTCGGCAGCGCGTGCCCGCGCACGTCGGTCGCGTACTCCCGCCACACGTCCAGGACGTCGTAGCTCCGGCCGACGAAGCTGTGTTCTCCCCACAGCGCGAGCAGCGGCATCGGGATCCGGCGCCCGGCGTCGGCGCGGTCGTGCTCGAGGTCGACGCCCGCGGCCGCGCGGTAGTCCGCACAGGACGCCGCGATCGCGGCCGGGTCCGCGAAACACCGGACGTACTCCCGGACCGCGCCCGGGTCGAAGGGCGTGCCGCCGTGGTGGCGGGCGGTCATCCGCGCGGTGACCCAGAACTCCGGGTCGGCGCCGATGAGGTGTTCCGGGATCCCGTGGCCCGCGGCGAGGAAGAACCAGTGGAAGTACCCGAGCCCGAACGCGGTGTCGGCGTGCTCGAAGGCGTGCCGGGTCGGGACGATGTCCAGCACGGCCAGCGCCGACACCGCGTCCGGCGCGTCGAGGGCGAGCCGGTGCCCGACCCGGCCGCCGCGGTCGTGGCCCGCGACGGCGAACCGCCCGAACCCCAGCGCGTTCATCAGCAGGAGCTGGTCGCGGGCCATCGCCCGCTTGGCGTATTCGGCGTCACCCGGGGTCGGCGGCGGCTTGGCGCTGTCGCCGTACCCGCGCAGGTCGGCGAGCACCACGGTGTGCGTGGCGGCCAGCAGCGGGGCGACGTGGTGCCAGATGAGGTGGGTCTGCGGATACCCGTGCAGCAGCAGGAGCGGCGGCCCGGCGCCGCCGACGGCGCAGTGGATCCGCACGCCGTCGGCGTCGATCGTGTGGGTGGTGAAGGCGGCGGGCAGCGGGACACTCATGGACGGGCTCCGGTTCGGGCGGCGGTGAAGTCCAGGACGGCTCGGGTGAAGGTCTCGGTGGTCGCCGTGCCGCCGAGGTCGGGCGTGCGCACCGGCGTCTTCGCGAGGACGTCGGTGATGGCCCGCTCGACCTCGGCGGCGGCCTCGCCGTGGCCGAGGTGCTCCAGCAGCAGCGCCGCGGTCCAGATGGCGCCGAGGGGGTTGGCGATCCCGCGGCCCGCGATGTCGGGCGCGGAGCCGTGCACCGGCTCGAACATCGACGGGAACTCGCGCTCGGGGTTGATGTTCGCCGCCGGCGCCAGGCCGATGCCGCCCGCGACGGCGGCGGTCAGGTCGCTGAGGATGTCGCCGAAGAGGTTGGACGCGACCAGGACGTCGAAGCGCGCGGGGTCGAGGACCAGCTTGGCGCACAAGGCGTCGATGTGCTCGGAGTCCCACGTGACGTCGGGGTGGGCGCGCGCGGTCTCGGCGACGAGCTCGTCCCAGAACGGCATGGTGTGCACGATGCCGTTCGACTTGGTCGCCGAGGTCAGCCGCCCCCGGCGCGCACCGGCGAGCCGGAAGGCGAAATCGGCGACGCGGGTCGTGCCGGCCCGGGTGAACACGGCCTCCTGCACGGCCATCTCGTCCGGGAAGCCCCGGCCGAGCCGGCCGCCGATCTCGCTGTACTCGCCTTCGACGTTCTCCCGCACGACCACGAGGTCGACCTCGCCGGGCCGCGCCCGCCGCACCGGGCTCTCGAGCCCCTCGAAGACCTTCACCGGCCGCAGGTTGACGTACTGGCGGAAGCCGCGGCGGATGGGGATCAGCAGGCCCCACAGGGAGACGTGGTCGGGGACCGCCGGGTCGCCGACGGCGCCGAGGAAGATCGCGTCGTGGTGGCGGATCCGGTCGAGCCCGTCGGCGGGCATCATCGCCCCGGCTTCGAGGTGGCGCCGGCACGACCAGTCGAACTCGTCGTAGGCGAACGTGACGCCGTGCCGCCGGCCGACGACGTCGAGCACCCGGCAGGCGGCGGGTGTGACCTCCGGCCCGATGCCGTCCCCGGAAATGAGCGCGATGCGATGGGTGACCATGCCGCTGATCGCATCACCCGGACACCGCCCGCGTCCAAGACCGGGTTCCACCCGGCGTTATCGGCCGGGCTTATAAGCGACCGCGAGGAACGCGCTCGCCGCCGGGCTCAGCTCGCCGGTCCGGCTGGCCAGAGCGAGGTGGAGGTGGCTCGCCGGTTCGAGGTCGAGGACCAGCGCGCCCGCCTGGCGCGCCAGCGGCGCCCAGGAGTCGGCGAGCACCGCGACCCCGACCCCGCCCAGCACGAGCGGCAGGACGGCCTCGCGGTGCTCGGTCTCGACGACCTCGGTCAGCTCCACTCCGCCGGCGCGGATCTCGTCGACGAAGCGCCGCATCCCGGTGCCCGGCTGGCCGACGATCAGCCGCTGCCCGGCGAGATCTTCTTGGCGCACCACGGTTTCCGGCGCGAACGGCCCGTCGGCGGGGGCGACGAGCACGAAGCGCTGCCGGCCGAGCGGGCGCAGCTCGACCCCCGCGGCGGCGGGCGGGTCGGCGGCGGCCAGCAGCCCCAGCTCGGTCTGTCCACTTCGGACCTGGTGGACGACTTCGGCCGCGGTGAACGCGGCCCGCACGGCCACGGACAGGCCGGGGTGCGCGTCGGTCACGGCCTTGATCATCCGGGCCAGCGGCTCGACGGCCTGCGACGGCATCGCCGCGATCTCGACCCGGCCGACCCGCAGGCCTGCCACGGATTCGACGCTCGACCGGGCCGTCGCGAGCCCGCGGACGACCTGGCGCGCCGGCTCGATCAACGCCGTGCCGGCGTCGGTGAGCACGAGCCGGCGTCCGACGCGGTGGAACAGCTCAAGCCCGAGGTCACGTTCGAGCGCGCGGACGGCCTGGGACAACGACGGCTGCGCGACGTACAGCGCCGCGGCGGCCTTGTTCGCGCTGCCGTGGTCGACCACCGCGAGGAAGTAGCGCAGCTGCCGGGCGTCCATGGTGGTCAGTCTCGCAGAGGAACCGCCGGTGATCCTTCCGAAGGAGCCCATCGGTGGATGGTGAACCGGCTGCCGTCCCGGCGGACCTCGGCCGCGCCAGGACCCGCGAAGTGCGCCGGCACGACGAGCTCTCCGGTGTCCGCCGCGCGTTCCAGGACGCTTAGCCGGGTTTCCGCGGCCTGGCGCGGGTCTTCGCAGAAGCAGCTGCTGTGCTCCGGCGCGAGGATCTGCACCGGGCTGTGCAGCAGGTCGCCGACGAACACCGCACGGCCGGAGCCGGAGGCCAGGCGCAGCACCGACGAGCCGGGCGTGTGGCCGGGCGCGGCCTCGAGCGCGAGGTTGCCGTCGATGCGGTGGCTGCCTTCCCACAGCACGGCCCGGCCGAGCACCGGCGCGACGCTGTCGGCGTAGACGAGCAGGCTGCCGTCCCGGCGCAGCCGCTCGCGTTCGTCGCGGGGCGCGGGCCGGCGGTGGGCGTTGCGGGGGGCGAAGTAGACCTGGTCGGCGCGGGGGACGAGGTAGGTGGCGTTCGGGAACGTCGGCACCCAGTCGCCGTTGCGCCGCTCGGTGTTCCAGCCGACGTGGTCGTAGTGGATGCGGGTGTTCACCACGACGTCGACGTCCTCCGGGCGGACGCCGGCGGCGGCGAGCCGGTCGAGGAACGGCGTCGCCAGGTGGTCGAACAGGGGGATCTGCGGCCGGTCGCGGTCGTTGCCGACACCGGTGTCGACGAGCACGACCCGGCCTTCGTTGCGGAGCACCCAGGTCTGCACCGCGCCGCGGTAACCGCCGGTGGCGGGGTTCCAGTGGTCGGGCGCGAGCCAGCCCGCGTTGTCCTGCCAGAGCCGGTCCGGGCTGCCCGCGACGATGGTCCGCGCCGGGGCGATCTCGCCCTGCCACTCGAGGACTTTCAGGACTTCGACGTCACCGATGTGCATGACTCCACGCTGCCATGACACGGTGAGCGTTCCCATGTTCTATTTGCTCGTTCTGATACGTGATCGTCTCATGGCTACGATGACGGCGTGGACCTCCTGAGCGACGCGATCGCCGCGGTGCGGATCGGGCGGCCGACGTCGAACCGGCTGCGCGCCGGCGACGGCTGGTGCTACCGCTTCGCGCCGTACGAGGGAGCGGGCTTCCACGTGCTGCTGCGCGGCAGCGGCTGGCTGGTGCCGGACGGCGGCGAGCCGGTGCCGCTCGGCCCGGGCGACGCGGTCCTCGTCCCGCACGGCGGCGCGCACACGCTGTCCGCGACCCCGGACACGACCGGCGCGGTCCCGTTCGAGACGGCGGTCCCGGAACCGGGCGGCCGCACGGAGTTCCTGTGCGGCAAGTACCGGCTGGACCACGCCCGGCGGCACCCGCTGCTGGCGACGCTGCCCGAGGTCGTCCACCTGCCCGCCCGCGTCGGCGGCCACGCCGAGCTCCGCGCGGCGATCGACCTGCTCGGCGCGGAGGTGACCGACCGGCGGCCGGGCCACACGACGGTGCTGACGGGGTTGCTGGACCTGCTGCTGGTGTACCTGATCCGGGCGTGGCTCGACGGCAACCCGGCGGCGGGCTGGCCCCAGGCGTTGCGCGACCGCGAAGTCGCGGCGGCGCTGGAGGAGCTGCACACGAACCCGGCGGCCCCGTGGCGCGTCGAGGACCTGGCGGCCCGGGTCGGCCTTTCCCGCGCGACGCTGGCCCGCCGCTTCACGGCGTTGACGGGCCAGCCGCCGATGGCGTACCTGACCTGGTGGCGGCTGACGACGGCGGCGCGGCTGGTGCGGGAGACGGACCTGCCGCTGCCGTCGATCGCCGCGAAAGTCGGGTATGCGTCGCCTTTTGCGCTGTCGCACGCTTTCAAGCGGCAGTTCGGCGTCGCTCCGGGCGCCTACCGCACGGCTCGCTAGTCAGCCGGTCTGCTCGTGGATCCAGTCCGCCACGACGTCGACCCTCGCGATCGTCTCCGGCCCCGGCTGGGGGCACGGCGGCCCGGTGTTCACGATCGCCACCAGGGTGCCCGTCCGGTCGTCGTCGTCCGAGACGAAGAACGGGCCGCCCGAATCCTCCGGGCAGGGGCCGTTGTCGACCGTGCGGGTGCCGATCGGCTGCGCCTCCAACGTTGTCCGGTCGATGCCCGAGACCCGGAAGTGCCCGCGTTTGAGGTGGTCCGACGGGCCGAGCACGGTCGCCGAATGGGAACCCCAGCCCGCGAACTGCAGCTCTTCACCGACCGCGGGGCGCTCCTGGGCCAGCGTCACCGGGGTGATGCCCTCGACCGGCGCGCTGAGCTTCGCGACCGCCAGGTCGTTGAGCGGCGACTGCCGGACGTCGACGACCTCCGCCGTGTGGCCGCCCGGGTCGCTGTCCTTGAGCCGGCCGACCGTCACCGTCATCGTGTAGCGCGGCCGGCCGCCGATGCGGGCGTCCTTCAGGTCGTGGAAGCAGTGCCCGGCCGTGACCACCCACTGCGGCGCCACCAGCGCTCCGCTGCACGCGCCGTCCCGGACGCCGCCGCCCGGGACCGGGATGTCCGCCGACGTCAGCTTCGCGTTGAACGGCAGCACCGGCGCCGGCGCGGGCGCCGGGGGAGCGGACGTCGCCTCGGGATCAGGCAGGCTGTGCGCGTGGGGTGACGCCGCCAATGCGGGCAGTGGGGGCGCCGCGGCCAAAGCCGTGTGCGCGAACGCGATGCCGGCCCCCGCCAGCACCGCGACCGCGGTGACCCCCGGCCGGAACAGCCGTCGTCGATCCGAAGTTCGCCTCACACCTCGAATACACGTGCGGGAGGCCGGTTTGGTTGAGTGGACCGCGTTTGCCCCGCTCAGCCTGTGTGACGCAGACCTCACCGCCGCCGGCGGGCCGGTTTCCCGGCGATCGCCGGCCACAGCACGGAGACGACCGCCTCGGGGATCCCGTCCGTCGGCTCGCCGCGGTGGAAGGCGGCGAAGTAGCTGCCGAAGCACATCGTCGCGATCGTGTGCTTGTCGACGCCGTCCTGGACCGCGCCGCTTTCCTGCAGCTGCGTCAGCACGTTTTCGACCAGCGTGACCCGCGGTTCGACGGCGTGCTCGCGGAGGATCCCGAGCAGCTCCGGGGTGCGGATCGCCTCGCCGGCGAAGTTGCCCATGAGCACCATCGCGTCCGGGTTGAAGTACGCGGGGTCGAGCCGGCGGACGGCCTCGGTGAACGCCTCCCGCGGCTCCAGCCGCGCCAGGTCCACGGTGTACATGTCCCGCTGCCGGCGGAAACCGTAGTCGAGCGCGTCGACGACCAGTTCGAACTTCGTCGCCCACCGGCGGTAGAGCGTCGGGCGGCTGACCTTCGCGTCCGCCGCGATGTCGCCGATGGTCATCAGCGAATACCCGTCGCGGACCAGCCGGTCCCGGGTGGCCAGGATGATCGCCTCGTCCAGCGCCGCGTCCCGGGGACGGCCGCCGGGGCGCGGCCTGGCTTCCTTGCTTGCTTCCGCCATGGCCCGACCCTAGCCGATCCGTTACGAGCAGTGGTCGTTACGCAACGACATGATCGACCGCAGCATCCCGTTCCTCGACGTCAAGAACCGGACCGCGGGCGGGGAGCTGGAGACCTGGCCGGATCGCCGAGCCCCGCGACGTCCTCAACTACTTCAGCGTCACGGCCGCCAACTGCTCGGTGATCTCCGCCAGCAGCTCGGTCGCGGCGGTGCCGAGCGCGGCCAGGTCGGCCAGGGTCACGTGGGTCTCCGGCGCGGCGGGCGCGGTCATGTCGGCTCCTCGAGGGCGGCGTGGCGGGCGATGACGGCTTCGGCGAACTCGGCGTGCACGCGGAGGTACTCGTCGAGACCGACCGCCGTGTCCGCCCACTGGTGCCAGCGGACGTGGGCCTCGGCGACGTCGAGCTTCGCGGCCGCGGCCACCGCCGCGGCGCTCGTGCCGGCGAGGATCGCGTGGTGCATCAGCGACGGCGACGAGCGCTTCGCCAGCTCGGCCAGCGCCGCGAGGCGGGCGAGCTCGGCGAGCGCGTCGGTGCGGCGCGGGCGCGGGACCGGGCTGGTGCTCTCCAAGTCCGTGAGGACGCTGGTCATCGAACGACTCCTGGTCGGAAGCAGCTGAGAGAACCTGGACGTCCGACGTTTACCCCTCCGGGTCTCGGGTAAACCCGGTGGCTCGTGATCTCCGTCTCACCGGATCGGTGGCAGAATCCGGGTCCTGATGACGGACGACACGCTCGCGGCGCACGCCCGCGCCCTCCTCGCGGCCAACCGCTACCTGACCTTGGGCACGACCGACGCGGACGGCGGCCCGTGGACGTCTCCGGTGTACTTCGCCCCGGCCGACGACCGGACCTTCGTGTGGGTTTCGGAGTCCGATGCCCGGCACTCCCGCAACCTCGCGCAGCGTCCGCGGGTGAGCCTCGTCGTCTTCGACTCGACGGTCGCGCCGTACCACGGCCGGGCCGTCTACGCGGTCGGTGAGGCCCGGGAGGCGGCGGACGCCGAGCTCGACCGCTTGCTCGGGTGCTACCCCCGGCGTGACGACGACGGCGCGTCGGAGCTGACCCGGGACGACGTCACCGGGTCGTCGCCGTACCGGCTCTACGTGGCGACGCCGACGGAGTCGTGGGTGCTGTGCCCGCGTGCTCCCGGGCAGCCGTGCGCGCTGCACGGCCTGGCGAAGGACCACCGGGCCCGGCTGTAGCGGGAGCCGCGACACGGCCGGGTGGCTATTCTTGATTCATTCCAGAAAATGCGGCAGACTCGGCCCCGTGCCCACGACCACGGAGTTCGAGCGGATGCTGCGCGAGGTGTCCCTGCGCGTCACGCGTCCGCGGCTGGCGGTGCTGTCCGTGGTCCACGGGCACCCGCACGCCGACACCGACTCGATCATCGGGGCCGTGCGCGAAGGTCTCGGGGAAGTGTCCCACCAGGCCGTCTACGACGTCCTGCGGGCACTCACCGGAGCGGGGCTGCTGCGGCGCATCCAGCCGCCCGGCTCCGTCGCCCGGTACGAGGCCCGCGTGGGGGACAACCACCACCACGTCGTGTGCCGGTCCTGTGGGGCCATCGCCGACGTCGACTGCGCCGTCGGCCACGCGCCTTGCCTGACCGCGTCGGACGCCCACGGCTTCGTGATCGACGAAGCCGAGGTCGTCTACCGGGGCCTGTGCCCCGACTGCTCCACCGCGCCGAGTTCCTGAACGTTGTTCCCGTCCCGGAAGGATTCCTGTGTCTGACAGTGCTGACGCCAAGGTTGGCGAGCTGAACGAAGAGGCCGCCGGCGGCTGCCCGGTTTCGGCCGGGCGTCGCAACCACCCGACCGAAGGCGCGGGGAACCGCGACTGGTGGCCGAACCAGCTCAACCTGAAGATCCTGCGCAAGCACCCCGCCGTCGCGAACCCGATGGGCGAGGACTTCGACTACGCCGCCGCTTTCAAGACCGTCGACCTCGACGAGCTGGCGCGCGACGTCGACGCCGTGCTGACCACCTCGAAGGAGTGGTGGCCCGCCGACTTCGGGCACTACGGGCCGTTCATGATCCGCATGGCGTGGCACAGCGCCGGCACCTACCGCATCGACGACGGCCGCGGGGGAGCAGGCGCCGGCATGCAGCGCTTCGCGCCGCTGAACAGCTGGCCGGACAACGGGAACCTCGACAAGGCGCGCCGGCTGCTCTGGCCCGTCAAGAAGAAGTGGGGCCAGAAGGTCTCCTGGGCCGACCTGATGATCTTCACGGGCAACCGCGCCCTGGAGACCATGGGCTTCAAGACCTTCGGCTTCGCCGGCGGCCGCGCCGACGTGTGGGAGCCGGACGAGGACGTGTACTGGGGCCCGGAGCGCACCTGGCTGGGCGACGAGCGCTACACCGGTGACCGCGACCTGGAGAACCCGCTCGCCGCGGTCCAGATGGGCCTCATCTACGTCAACCCCGAAGGCCCGAACGGCAACCCGGACCCGCTGGCCGCGGCCCGCGACATCCGCGAGACGTTCGGCCGGATGGCGATGAACGACGAGGAGACCGTCGCCCTCATCGCCGGTGGCCACACCTTCGGCAAGACCCACGGCGCGGCCGACCCCGACGAGTTCGTCGGCGCCGAGCCCGAGGGCGCGGGCATCGAAGAGCAGGGCCTCGGCTGGAAGAACACCTTCAACAGCGGCAAGGGCCGGGACGCGATCACGAGCGGTCTCGAGGTCACCTGGACCTCGACGCCGACGCAGTGGAGCAACCAGTTCTTCGACAACCTGTTCGGCTACGAGTGGGAGCTGTCGAAGAGCCCGGCCGGCGCCCACCAGTGGGTGGCGAAGGACGCCGAGGACACCATCCCCGGCCCGGAGGCCGGCGACCCGGCCCGCAAGCCGACGATGCTGACCACCGACCTGTCGCTGCGCGTCGACCCGGTCTACGAGCAGATCTCCAAGCGCTTCCACGAGAACCCGGACCAGTTCGCCGACGCGTTCGCCCGCGCCTGGTACAAGCTGACCCACCGCGACATGGGCCCGATCCAGCGTTACCTCGGCCCGCTGGTGCCGGCCGAAGCGCTGATCTGGCAGGACCGCGTCCCCGCCGTCGACCACGAGCTGGTCTCCGACGCCGACGTCGCCGACCTCAAGGCGAAGCTGCTGGACTCGGGCCTGACCGTCGGCCAGCTCGTCTCGACCGCGTGGGCGTCGGCCTCGACGTTCCGCGGCAGTGACAAGCGCGGCGGCGCGAACGGCGCCCGCATCCGCCTCGAGCCGCAGCGCGGCTGGGAGGTCAACGAGCCCGACCAGCTCGCGCAGGTCCTGCGCACGCTGGAAGGCGTCCAGGAGTCCTTCAACTCCGCGCAGTCCGGCGGCAAGAGGGTCTCGCTGGCCGACCTGATCGTGCTGGGCGGCACCGCCGCGGTCGAGAAGGCCGCCGCGGACGCCGGCGTCACCATCACGGTGCCGTTCACCGCGGGCCGCACCGACGCCACCCAGGAGCAGACCGACGCGGAGTCCTTCGCGCCGCTGGAGCCGACGATCGACGGCTTCCGCAACTACCGCGGCAAGGGCCACCGCCTGCCGTCGGAGTTCCTGCTCGTCGACCGCGCGAACCTGCTGAACCTGAGCGCGCCCGAGCTGACCGTGCTCATCGGCGGCCTGCGGGTGCTGGGCGCGAACCACCAGCAGTCCGCGCTGGGCGTGTTCACCGAGACGCCGGGCAAGCTGACCAACGACTTCTTCGCGAACCTCCTCGACATGGAGACCGAGTGGAAGTCGACGTCCGAGGACCAGGAGACCTTCGAGGGCCGTGACCGCGCCACCGGCGAGGTCAAGTGGACCGGCTCCCGCGCCGACCTGGTGTTCGGCTCGAACTCCGAGCTGCGTGCCGTGGCCGAGGTCTACGCCAGCGACGACGCGAAGGAGAAGTTCGTCCGCGACTTCGCCGCCGCGTGGACGAAGGTCATGGACGCCGACCGGTACGACCTGGTCTGAGCCCCCGCACCCCGCGCCCGCGGCCGGCCCCTCACCCGAGGGCGCCGGTCGCGGGCGCGAGGCGTTCCAGGGTCTCGACGTCGGCGGTGAAGTCGTCGGTCGTCGGGGGCATGAGGACCACGTGGTCCGCGCCCGCCGCGAGGTGGGCGCGCGCCTTGGCCGCGATGGCGTCCGGCTCGCTCTCGGCGACCACCGCGCCGGCGAGCGTGTCGACGTCGCCGGCCGAATACCCCAGCCGTTCCACGGCTTTGCGGTACCAGTCCATGCCCAGGCTGCCGGTCACCTTCTCCCGCGCCGCCTCGGCGCCGCCGGTGACCACGGGCAGGCCGACCACCAGCAGCTTGCCCGGCCCGAGCGCCGCGCGGGCTTCGGCGGTGAGCTCCGGCGGCAGGTTCGCCGGGAAGGCGCCGTCGGTCAGCTCGGCGGCCAGAGCCAGCATCTTCGGGCCGTTGGCGCCGAGGATCCGCGGGTAGGCCGCGGCGGGCGCGGGCGGCCAGGTCTGCTCGTCCATCCGCGTCAGGTAACCGCGCACGGTCTCCAGCGGGCGGCCGTAGTCCCGGCCCGCGGCGGCGGCCTGCGCCGGGTGGCCGGCCCCGATCCCGAGCACCAGCCGGTCCGGGAAGGCGTCCGCGAGCTGTGCCGCGGCGGCGTGCAGCACCTGCGGTTCGCGGGCCCAGACGTTCGCGATCCCGGTGCCGAAGGTGAGGTGCTCGGTGGCGGCCAGCAGGAGCGCCAGCTGCACGAGGGCGTCCTTGCCGCCGACGACCTCGTTCGTCCACACGGTCCGGTAGCCGGCGTCTTCGAGCCGCCGGGCGCCGTTGCGCTGCGCGTCGGCCGACGGTGTTTTGGTGAACGAGATCGGCAGGTAGACGCCGATCGGTCCCAGATCCTTCATCAAGGTCCCTCCGCGAAGTGTGTCTCCTTCCACCGTGGGGTCACGGAGCGTGCCAGGTCCAATGAGTGTTTCGCGCAGCGTGACGCGGTTCGCGCATCACCGCAGGTCGTGGTCTTCGGCCGGACTGGCGCCCGGGCTACGCTGGGGACATGCCCGACCCGGATCTGGACCTGCGGCTGGTGCGCAGCTTCACCGTTCTCGCCGAGCGGTGCCACTTCGGCCGCGCCGCCGCCGAGCTGCACCTGACGCAGTCGTCGCTGAGCCGTCAGATCATCCGGCTGGAGCAGCAGGTGGGCGCGCGGCTGCTGGACCGGACCCCGCAGGGCACCCGGCTGACCGAAGCCGGCGAAGCGTTCCTGCCACTGGCCCTCGAGGTGCTGCGGTCGGCGGCCGCGGCGGCGGCGCACGCGCGGTCGGCCGCCCGGCTGCGCCGGATCACCGTCGGCTACATCGCGAACCTGGTCGTCACCCCGGCCGTGCGGGAGCTGCGCCGCCGGCACCCCGACGCCGAAGTGCGCACCCAGCACCTGCGGTGGGACGACGCCCGCGCGGCGCTGCTGGAGCACCGTGTCGACGTGGCGGTGGTCCGGCTGCCGCTGCCGTCGGCGCGGCTGCAGGTGACGGTTCTCTACGACGAGCCGAGGGTGCTGCTGCTCCCGAGTGACCACCGCCTGGCGGGCAAGGAGTCGGTGACGCTCGACGACATCGCGGACGAACCGCTGCCCCGTGCGGCCGACGCGGCGTGGGACGCGTTCTGGCGCATCGACCCCCGCCCCGACGGGCGCCCGGCCCCGGACGGGCCGCGCCTGGCCGAGCTGGACGACAAGTTCGAGCTGGTGGCGAGCGGTCAGGCGGTGGCGATCGTCCCGGCCGGCCCGGGCACCGTCGGCAGCCTGCGCCCGGACCTGACGACGGTGCCGCTGGAGGACGTCGAACCGGCCCACGTGGCGGTGGCGTCGCGCGTGGACGACCGGAACGGGCTCGTGGCGGCGTTCCGCAAGTACGCGGAGGCGCTGCTCACCGGAACGCCCGGCTGAAGGGTGCGGGCCCGGCGTGAGCCGAAGGGGGCCTTCCTCTGCTCAGTTCGGAGGAAAGTCCCCTTCGGCGCACGCGGGGCTCCATGTGTCCTTTGTGGATACTCGAAGGGTCATCGGGACGCGGCGGACGCGCCCGCCGTGCTGCGGGTCTGTTCCGCCCGCTTGCGTTGGATCGCTTCCTGCGCGCGCTGCAACTTGTCGTGCCAGGCTCCTGAATCGTTCGTCATGATGTGCTCCGCGGGACCGGATGTGACGGGTGGGAGGAGGCGGCCGGGCCGGTGATCGACTGCCGGTGCCGTGGGGTAGAGATACCCACGCCACTCGCCGGTCAACCCCCTTTTGTGTGCTCCACCAGGGTGAAGCCGGGACGCGGGTGGGCCCGTGCCCCGGCTCGCCACGGTTCGGCGGGCACACTTCTCCTGCGCGGGAAGCGTTTCCCGCTCGTGCATTTCGAACAGCAGCGCCAGAGCCGCGGGCTCGAGGTCCGCCCGGGCCTGCATCGCGAGGACCTCGCGCAGCAGTTCGCGGAACGGGTCCTTGTCCCGCGCCTGGTTCTTGAACGCCGCCAGGTGGTGCGCGGCGACGGCGAGCACGAGTGCCGTGCGGTCGGGGAAGTGCCGGTACACCGTCGCACGGCCCGGGCTCACGCGGCGGGCGTCGACGCGCGGGGGCCCGGCCGCGGACGGTCGCACAGCGCGCATGACCCCTGACCCTACTCGCGAGTAGTGAGCCCGGCGATCACGGGCAAGCCGGCGCGCTCCAGCTGCCGGGCGATTTCCCCGGCGGGGTACGGCGTCCGCCGGTCTTCGGTGTGCAGAGCGAAGTAGAAGTCGTTGACGACCGCCGCGAGCGGGGCGTACCGGCGCAGGAGCGGCGACGGGTGTTCCGCCGCGTGGTCGCGGACGAAAGTGTTGCGGGCACGGGCATCCGGCCACTCGCCGAGGCCCCGGACGACCCGGTTGACCAGCTGGGTCAGGACGTAGGCCCGGTCGTGGTCGGCGTGCTCGGCCAGGAACGCGGCCTCGGCGTCCGAAAGCTCGAACCGCGGTGACACCGTGAGGCCGAAGTCGGTGAGGTAAAGCCGCTCGCCGTCGGTGACGATGTTGGCGAAGTGCGCGTCGAAGTGCTGGACACCCTGCCCGGCGAGGAACTCCGTGACCTGCCGGAGGTCCCGCTCCAGCGGCAGGTCGTCGCCGTCCCGGCCGGCGAGGCTGTGCGGCAGGTGCTCGAGGAACAGCACGAGGTCGGTGGTGGCTCCGGCGAGTGCTTCCAGCCGGCGCCGGACGCCCGGGTCGCCGTGCCAGAACGCGACGTCCGCTTCGATGTCGGTGCGGGGCCGCGGAAGGCCGGGCAGGATCCGCCAGTGGTGCAGGAGCGGGAAGTTCTCGCACGCGCCTTCGCGGACCCACGCGGTCGCCATCAGGTGCGCTTCCAGCTCGCGCCAGGCCCCGCCGCCCGCCGAACCGACGCCGTAGTGCGACCACGGCGGCAGCCCGTAGAGGTCGGCCGTCGAGCGCGGGTTCGCCAGTTCGACGTCGGTGAGGGGGACCCGCTTCACGAAGACCGGTTCGCCCGCCACGCTCAGCAGCCAGGTCGACCCGCCGATCCCGGCGCCGAGTGGCCGCGCGCCGGCCAGGAGGTCGTCGGGCGAGTCTTCGAGCGCTGCGGCGAGCTTCTCGTGGCGGGCGAGCCGGGTCATCCTTCGACCGTACTCACGGCCGGATCACCGTGAGGGCGAAGCGCGTCCGGCCGCTTGCCGCGTGGTCGAGGGCACTCGTGATGTCGTCGAGGCCGAACTCCGTGACGGCGAACTGGCCGAGGTCCAGCAGACCGGCGCGGGCCAGCGCGATCAGGCTCGTGGTCGCCGTCCGCGGGGCCAGCCACTGGCCGCGCACCGTGATGCCGTTGCGCATGAGCCACGGGTAGGGCAGGGCGAGGTCGGCGCCGCCGAGCATGCCGACGCCGCCCATCAGCACCACCCGGCCGCCCTCGCGGACCGCCATCGCCGCGGCCCGCACCGGCGCGGTGCTCGCCGACGGCGGCAGCAGGTCGAGCACAACGTCGATCGGGCCCGGGGCCACCCGGCGCAGGCGGTCCGTGTCGCCGTCGCCGGTGAGCCGGACCGTCCGGACGCGGGCGCCGAACCGGCGCTCCAGGTCGGCCAAGACGGCTTCGTCACGGCCCGGCGCCACCACGCACGCCGCGCCCATGGCGAGCGCGACCGCGACGGCCGCGCTCCCGAAGTTCCCGGTGGCGCCGCTGACCAGCACTGTTTCGCCTGGTCGCAGGTCGGCCGCGAGCCAGCCGCCGTAGGGCACCAGGCAGAGCAGGAGCGCGGTCCACCGGCCGGCGCCGGCCGGGTCGACCGGCCCGAGCGGCACCGCGTTCTCGGTCGGGACGAGCACCTGCTCGGCGTACGCGCCGTGCCCGAAGTGGCGCTGCAGGAACAGACCGCCGTCCCCGCGCGCGCTCAGGCCCTGGAGCGTGATGTCCGGGGTCAGCGCGTCGTCGCGGGAGCGGATCGCCGGGTCGCACAGCACCCAGTCGCCGGGCGTCAGGCGGGTCGCGTCCGGGCCGGTCGCGCGCACCCGGCCGACCGCGCCGGCGCCGGGCACGACCGGCAGCGTCAGCTGGTAGTTCCGCTCGCCGCGGAACACCTCCGCCGCGTAGGGCAGCACGCCCGCCGCGACGACGTCGACCAGCACTTCGCCGGTGCCGAGGGCCGGCGCGGGGATGTCTTGCACGGACAGGGGTTTGCCGAACTCTTCGAGGATCGCGGCTCTCATGCCTCGATCGTCGGCGAACCGGGAGCGGCTATCCAGGCCTGGTATCATCCTGGGACTGCCGAGTGCCACGGAGGTCGTCATGCCGGAGGTGGCCCGCGCCGGGCTGGGGGAGTTCCTGCGGTCGCGGCGCGAACGGCTGAACCCCTCGGCGCTCGGGCTGCCGGACCGCCGCCGTCGCCGGACCCCGGGGCTGCGCCGCGAAGAGGTCGCCGAGCTGGCCGGCATCGGCGTCGACTGGTACATCCGGCTCGAGCAGGGCCGCACGGTCAGCCCGTCGTCCGAAACGGTCGAGGCGCTCGCCGGCGCCCTGCGGCTGGACGACGCCGAGCGCGCCCACCTGCGGGCGCTGGCCCGGAACCCGGCCCGGACCCCGTTCCGCCGCGAGCAGGTGCCCGAAGCGACCCGCCGGCTCGTCGAAGGCCTGAGCGAGCCCGCGTACGTGACGGGCCGCCGCTGGGACGTCCTGGCCTGGAACCCCGCCGCGGCCGAGCTGTTCACCGACTTCGGCGCGGCACCGGAAGCCGACCGGAACGTCCTGGTCTTCCTGCTGCTCGGCACGCGCGGCCGGCGGCTGTTCGGCGACGGCTGGGCGGCGCAGGCCGAGCACGCGGTGGCCCAGTTCCGCGCCGCGCACGACCTGTGGGCCGGTGACCCGGCGTTCGCCGGGCTCGCGGCGCGGCTGCGGGCCGGCTGCCCGGAGTTCGCGACGTGGTGGGACCGCCACGACGTCGGCCGCAGCGGACCCGGCCGGAAGACGTTGTTCGTGCCCGGGCCCGCGGTGTTCGACTACGCCGTCTTCCAGGCCGCCGAGGACCCGGAGCTGCGGGTGACGATCTACGCGCCCACCAGCGGCAGGTAGACCTCGTCGACGATCTCGACGAGCACGCCGTCGTCCACTGTGGTCAGTCCGCGCGTCAGGAGTTCGTTGCGCAGCAACACGAGCGCGACCGTCGCGACGCGCGGGTGCCGGGCTCCGGGGCGTGCCTCGCCGCGGGCGACGGCCCGCTCGACGATCGTGAGCCAGGTCTTCGCGCCTCCCTCGGCGGCCTGTTCGTAGAGCTGCTCGCGGAGTTCGGGCTCCTCGCCGACGCCGGTCAGGAGACCGCGCAGGATCCGCGCGGCGGGCGAGGTCTGGCCGCAGTTGATCGTTCGCAACAGCGTCAGCGCGTCCTCGCGGAGGTTGCCGGTGTCGGGCGGCTTCAGGGTTTCCTCGGCGAGGAGCCGGTAGGCGGCGACGCCGAGTGCGGCGCGGTTCGGCCAGCGGCGGTAGATCGTGTTCTTGTTGGTGCCGGCCCGCTGCGCCACCCGCTCGATGGTGAGGCCGGGGTAGCCGGCCTCGGCGAGCTCGTCCGCGGTGGCGCGCAGGATCGCCTCTTCCAGCTCGGCGCCGCGGCGCCGGGTCTTTTCGGCCATGAGCGTCACTCTACCGGCTTAGGGTACGGTACGGACCGTACCCTAAATTCGGGAGGAACAGTGAGAGCCAAGGGCATCGGCTACGACACCGGGCTGGAGCTGAACGGCCGGTTCAACCGCCCCTTCGACGCCGGGCTGGTCCGGCGTGAGCTGGCGGTCATCCGTGACGACCTGCACTGCACGGCGGTCCGGCTGATCGGCACCGACCTCGACCGGATCGAGTTCGCCGCGCGCGAGGCGGCCGCGCTGGGGCTGGAGGTGTGGTTCTCGCCGTTCCCGATGGACCGGACGCCGGAGGAGATCCTCGCGCTGCTCACCGACGGCGCGTCACGAGCCGAACGCCTCCGGGCGGCCGGGGCGGAGATCGTGTTCGTGACCGGGGCCGAGCTGAGCCTGTTCAACCACGGTTTCCTGCCGGGGGACGGGATCGGGGAGCGGCTGTCCGGGCTGCTCGCGTCGCGGGAGCTCATCGCCGGGCTGTCCGACCGGGTCAACGCCTTCCTGGCCCGCGCGGTCCCGGCGGTCCGCGAGCGGTTCGGCGGGCGCGTCACGTACGCGGCGGTGCCGCTGGAGCGGGTCGACTGGGCGCCGTTCGACATCGTCTCGGTGGACGCGCACCGCTCGAAGGAGGTCGCGGATGTCTACCGCGAGGGCGTCCGCACGCTGGTGGCGTCGGGCAAACCGGTGGCGATCACGGAGTTCGGCGTGACGCCCTACCGCGGCGCGGCCGACCTCGGCGCGCGGTGCGGCGAAATCGTGGAGTACGAAGGTGACGTCCCGGTGCGGTTGAAGGGCGAGTACGTCCGGGACGAGGAAGAGCAGGCGCGGTACCTCCGGGAGCTGCTGGAGATCTTCACGGCGGAGGGCGTCGACGCGGCTTTCGCGTGCACGTTCGTCTGTTACGGCCTGGTGCACCGGGCGGACCCGCGGACGGACCTGGACATGGCGAGCTGGGGAGTGGTGAAGCTGCTGGAAGACGGTGCGGGGGAGACGTACCCGGGCGTGCCGTGGGCGCCCAAGGCGGCGTTCGGTGCACTGGCGGACTGCTACTCCGCATCCATCAGATGAATCATCGACCAATTGGGCGAGCAACTTGCCAACGACTACCGGAGAGCGCTAGCTTCGAGAGGTAAGACATCGGATGTCCAGCCCGGTTTTCCGGGTCCGTCCGCCGACCGATGTGCACCCCTGCCGAACTTGTCGTCAGGAAGGACACACCGACGATGCCGGAATTCCCCCGCAGGACGGCGTTCGCCGTCGCCGCCCTCACCGTGCCGCTTCTGTTCAGCCCGATCGCCGAAGCCGCGCCGTTGTGGCACCCGAACCCCGCCACCGACGGCCTGAAGGCCTTCGAGGGCATCGAAGCCGACCGCGGCAACCACCACCCCGACCGCAAGTACGTCGTGGTCGAGGGCGACCACTACCGCTTCACCATCTGGAAGGACGACCGCGACACGACCGGCGGCGGCGACCGCCAGCGCACCGAGTCCAAGGGCATGGTGCAAAGCGGCTCCACGCTCAAGATGCACGACGGCGAGACCTGGACGCTCTCCTACGAGATGTACATCCCGGGCTCGCTGCACGGCACCAGCAAGTTCACCCACATCTTCCAGACCAAGACTCCGTCGACCAACGGCGGCCCGTGGGTGACGCTCGACCTGACCCGCAGCGGCGGCAAGGAGATGCTCAACGCGCGCGCCTACGCCAACCCGGGCTCGCCGAGCATCGCGGCCACCGACCTCGCGCCGCTGCGCGACAAGTGGATCACGATCGAATGGACGTTCACGCCGGGCTCGAAGGGCAAGGCGTCGGCCGTCATCCGCAACGGCACGGGCACCGGCGCCCCGGTGGCCGCGCAGGGCAGCATGAGCAGCGTCACCATCCCCGACCAGGGTGACTACGTCCGCCCGAAGTGGGGGATCTACCGCTCGGTGCAGAGCGCCTCTTCCGACATCCTCGACACGTATCTGCTGTTCCGGAACTACACGGCGTCGCGGAAGTAACGGCGCTGCGCCGCCGGAGCCGTGGCGGTGCCGGCCGGTACCGGGTGACACTGGCGGCATGAAGGTCGTCGACGGACAGCGGGGCGTCTACCGCCCGTCGACGACCGCCGTGCCTCTCCTGCGACGCGGTCCGGTGCTGGTCACGGCCGCTTTTGCCGCGTTGGGCGGGGCGCTGATCCCGGCCGTCTCGGTGCCCGCGCTGTGGCGGGTCTGGCAGCTGTACGCCATGTTGTTCGCCCTGGTCGCGACCCTCGAGCTGGTGGCCGTCTTCGCGGTGCTGGGGTGGCCGACCCGCAGGACGGCCCACGCCGCCGCGCTCGCCGCGACGACGTCGCTGGCGGTGTGGGTGGCCAGCCGGCCGCTCGGGCTGCTCGTGCGCCTCGACCCCTGGCAGCCCGCCGACGCGGTGGTCGGCTTCACCGACTACGTCGCGGCCGGGCTGCAGGTCGTGGCGGTGCTCGGCTTCCTGGTCGTGGCCCGGCGGCGGGCGCACCCGCGGCCGTCGGCGCTGCTGCGCGTGTCGGCGTGGATCGTGCTGTTCCCGGTGCTGCTGGTGGTGTTCGCGACGGGCGCGGCCGGGACCGTCGCTGCCGGAGCGGGCATCACGGCGCCCACCGCGTCGACGTTGCTCGACGGCGCCACGGTCGAGTACTGCCGCCCCGGCGGCGTACCGCTGGCGATGGACGTCGCCCGGCCGCGGCCGGGCGGGCCGCCGGCGCCGGTGGCGCTCTTCCTGCACGGCGGCGGGCTGATCGCCGGCGACCGCAGGACCGCCGGACCGGGTGCCGAGCTCGCCGGGTCCCGGCTCACCCCGCTGCGGGACGAGCTGACGGCCCGCGGCTTCACCGTCGCGTCGATCGACTACCGCCTCGCGCCCGCCGCACCGTGGCCGGCGGCGCTCACCGACACCCGCTGCGCCGTCCGGTTCCTCAAGGCGAACGCGGCGGCGCTGAACATCGACCCGGCCCGCGTCACGGCGGTCGGCTCCGGCGCGGGCGGCACACTGGCGTCCCTGCTCGGCGTCGCGCCGGGGCCGGACACCGGTCAGTACCCCGGGCAGGACAGCAAGGTCCGCGCGGTGGCCGCGCTGGCGGCCCCGGCCGAGTTCGACCTCACGGGCCTGGACCCGGTGACCCGGGCGTCGGTGCTGGTGGCCCTGGGCCGCGCACCGTCGACGTTGCGGGCGGCGAGCCCCCTGGCGTACCCGGCGGCGGGCGCTCCGCCGTTCCTGATCGCCGAAGGCGGCCGGAAGTCGGCGGAGTTCGCGGACCACCTGCGCGCGGCGGGCGTCCCGGTCACGACGAACCCGGACGTCGCCGGCTTCCTGGCCGCGGCGGTCGGCTGACGGCACACTGGCCGCATGCCCACGGTGCGTCCCGAGATCAAGTACCTGATGACCCCCGACACCGACCCGCCCGAGTCGTTCGTCCCGGCGGACCCGGAGCGGTTCATGTTCCTGGTCCAGCTGATCGCGGGCCCGGAGGGGGAACCGGGCGAGGAGTCGTTCCAGTTCGTCGTGTGCACGCCGGGGTGGCTGCGCGAGGAGGTGGCGAGCGGGCCGATCTCGCTTCGCCACCACGTGATCGTCCACCACTACGACTGGCCCGCGCTGGTGGCGTACTTCGAGGGCCTGGTGGCCGGGTGCGTCGGCGCGAACTGGCACGAGGCCGCCGAGCGGCTGGCCCGGTACGGGTGGTGGGAGTTCGAGGACTACACGCCCTGATAGCTTGAGGCCATGAGCGGACGAGGGCTGGTGGCGCAGATCTTCGGCGACCACTCGTACCGCTGCGACTTCTACGGTTGACCGGCCCCGCTTCCGGGTCCCCTTTCTCCTTCAACCGCTAGGAAAGCCATGCCTTCTTTTGTGCACGCCGGAACCCAGTGGGCGCTCAAGCACATGCCCCTGACCACCGCCGCCGTCGAAGAGACCGCGCCGTTGCTCGCCGGGCGGCGGCTCGCCATGTGCCTGCACGTCGAGCCCAAGACCGCGGCCCTGGTCACCCTGCTGGCCCGCGCCGGCGTCGAAGTCACGCAGACCGGCTCACCCGGCACCACCCACGACGACGTCGCCGACGCACTGCGGGCGCTCGGCGTGCGGGTGCACACGCGCCGCGCCGACGATGACGCCGCCCACGCCCGGAACGTCGCGAAGGTCCTCGAGTGCGAGCCGGACCTCACGCTCGACAACGGCGCCGACCTCACGTTGTCGCTGCTCGGGTCCGGCGTCCCCGCGAGCTACCTCGGCGGCACCGAGGAGACGACCACCGGCGGGATCCGGCTGCGGGAGAAGCAGGTCGGCCACCCGGTCGTCGTGATCAACGACTCACGGCTGAAACTGCTGGTGGAGAACGAGTTCGGCGTCGGGCAGAGCGTCGTGCAGGGATTCCTCAACGCCACCAACCTGATGGTGCCGGGCATGCGCGCCGCCGTGCTCGGTTACGGGCCGTGCGGCAAGGGCGTCGCGGACACCCTCTCGCGGCTCGGCGCGCGGGTTTCGGTGTGCGACACCGACCCGATGCGCGCGCTGCAGGCCATTTTGGACGGTCACCGCGTCGGCCCGGCCCTCGAGGTCCTGCCCGGCGCGCAGGCGGTCTTCACCGCGACCGGCGCCCCCGGGGTGGTCGGCGAGGCCGAGCTGGCGGTCCTGGCCGACGGCGCGCTGCTCGCCGGGGTCGGCCACTTCGCGTGGGAGATCGACGCGGACGCCCTGGGCGCGGCGACCGTCCGCACCGTCGAGTACGGCGAGCCCGGCCGCCGGACCGGGCACGTGCTGGCCGACGGCCGCGAGGTCGTCGTCCTCGACCACGGCCGGATGCTCAACCTGACCGCCGCCAACGGCAACTCCGTCCAGGCCATGGATCTCGGCCTCACACTGCAGGTCCGCAGCCTGGCGGCGGTGGCCGCGGGCGGGCTCGCCGCCGGGGTGCAGGCGGTGCCCGGGCCGGTCGAACGGCGGATCGCCACCGACCTGGTGGCGCGGCTGCGGTAGCCGGGGCTTGCCCTGGAGCGCGCTCCAGGTCCTAGCGTGGCGGGCACGCCGACCGCACGTCAGGAGAACGTCTCATGGACCTGGGTTTCCACCTCCCCATCTTCGACATCGACGGCGGGACCACCGCCATCGCCGGTAAGCTCGCGCGCGTGGGCGCCGCGGCGGAGGAGGCCGGGGCGACGTGGCTGTCCTTCATGGACCACTACTTCCAGATCGAGCCCACCGGCCTCCCCGCCGAGGCGAACATGCTGGAGGGGTACACGACGCTCGGCTTCCTCGCCGCGCACACGTCCCGGATCGACCTCGGCCTGCTCGTCACCGGGGTGACCTACCGGCACCCCGGGCTGCTCGCGAAGATCGTCACAACGCTCGACGTCCTCTCGGGCGGGCGCGCGGTGCTCGGTGTCGGCGCGGCGTGGTTCGAGCGTGAGCACGTCGGGCTCGGGGTGCCGTACCCGCCGATCGCCGAACGGTTCGAGCGGCTGGAGGAGACGCTGCGCATCTGCGGGCAGATGTGGGACCCGGCGGACAACGGCCCGTTCGAGGGCAAGCACTACCAGCTGGCCGAGACGCTCTGCTCGCCGCAGCCGATCAACCGGCCGAAGGTGATGATCGGCGGCAGCGGCGAGCGCAAGACGCTGCGGCTCGTCGCGCAGTACGGCGACGCGTGCAACCTCTTCGGCACCTCGCCCGAGGACGTCGCGCACAAGCTGGACGTGCTGCGGCGCCACTGCGACGACGTCGGCCGCGACTACGACGACATCCGCAAGACGATCCTGGCCAACAACCCGCGGCCGGGCCCGGACACGCGCGACGAGTTCGTCCGCGCGATGGCGGGTTTCGCGAAGCTGGGGGTCCGGACGGTGATCGTCACCCCGACGACGGGGTCACCGGCGGCGTGGATCGACGGCATGGCGCCGGCCGTGCCGCAGCTGGCGGACCTCGGCTGACGGAAGCGCGCGTTGACACCGCGCTTACTCCGGCTCTGGTAGGCAGGGCCCCGAACCGGTGGGCCGCCGGTTCGGGGTTCGTCCTGTCCACAGTGGATTTTCCTTGGTGGTAACGGGAAAATCCGGATGAACCGCTCTGGTCGTCCCGCCCGTGTGCCGGGGTGAGGTGGCGACCAGAGAGGAGGGGCTTGATGCCCCAAGTGCGCACTACCGGACGACACCGCAAACCGGCGACGATCGGACTCGCCGCACTGCTGGGAATCGCGGGAGCGACCGCGACGGCAATCGCGTTGAGCAGCCCGGCCGGCAACGCGGCCACCGAAGACTGCGGAGGGCTGGACACGGCCCTGCAGAACAATCTCGCTTTCATCGCAGGTCAGCAGGCCGCGCCGGACGCCCAGTCCGAAGCCCGGGTAGCCAACCGCCAGGCGGTGGTCGACCAGATCCGGCAACGCCGCACGGCGGCGGGCTGCGACGGAGCGGTGGCGGCGAGCGCGACGCTGGCGGCGTGCACGGAGGTGGCCGGGCTGGCGGACCAGGTGGCCGCCAAGAACGACGCTGCCGACCAGGGTGCGGCGGCGGACGAGAACGGGATGGGCGCCGGTAAGGCGAAGAAGAAGGCTGCCGAGCAGGATGCGGCGGATGAGAACGGCATGGCCGCTGGCAAGGGCGCGGCCGCCGAGAACGGCATGGCCGCCGACCAGGGCGCGGCGGACGCGAACGCCGCGGCCGACCAGAACGCGGCGGGCGAGCAGGCTTGCCAGGTGGTCCAGCAATGCCTGACCCAGGCGACCGGGACGGCGGACGCCAACGGAATGGCGAACCAGAACGGCAAGGCCGCGGAGAACAAGGCCGCTGACCAGCAGAACGGCATGGCCGACCAGAACGGCATGGCCGGTGGCGGCAAGGCCGCCAAGGACCAGGCGGCCGACCAGGGTGGCATGGCGGACGACAACGGCGCCGCCCAGCAGGACGGTATGGCTGGTGGCGGCAAGGCTGCAAAGAACCAGGCTGCCGATCAGGGCGGCATGGCCGACCAGAACGGCATGGCCGACCAGAACGGCATGAACGCCCAGGACCAGGCCGCAGCCCAGAACGGCATGGCAGACCAGCAGGAGAACGCGGCCCAAGCCGAGATCTCCGCCCAGGACTGCGCGGCGCTCCTCGAGTGCGTCGCCCAGGCCGATCCCGCCGCGGCGGCCGGCCAGCAGGGCATGGCCACCGAAGAGAGCACCCGCAAGAAGGCGGCCGACCAGGGCGCGGACGGCAAGGCCGCGGACGGCAAGGCAGCGGGCAAGGCAGCGACCGGCAAGGCGGCCGACGAAAGCGCAGCAGCCGACGGCATGGCCACCGCCGACCAAGGCGCCGGCGACCAGGCCGCGACCGACCAGGCCGCGATCGAGCAAGCGGGCGCCATCGCCGCCAAGTGCGTTGCGTCCGTCACGGCCGCAACCGTCCCCATGGGGCGCTGACCCCGACCGCAAGCCCACCTCGGCCCGGACCGCGCCCGGTCCGGGCCGAGGTGACACCAGCACCCCCGCCCGCGCCTGGTCCGGGCCGGCGTGCAACGGCCTCCGGGACCGTTCCTGGTCCGGGTCGGGGTGACATCGGCACCGCCCCGGCCGCGGCGACACCCCGAACAGCACCTTTTCCACCCCGATCCGGTGACCCGCGGGAACCCCGGCCCGTCGCCGATCGTTGTCCGGAGGGAGCCCAGTAACCTGGAGCTCGGACCCACGACCGACAACAGCACGAGGCTTCAGTGACCACCGACCCGGCGGCCGACGAGACTTCCCTGCGCGAGGCGGCCGACGAGCTCGCCGTGGCCGGGCAGCTCCCGCGGTTCCTCCTGATGTACAAGTTCGCCATCGAAGAGCTGATGACGAAGCTGCGGATCCTCAGCGAGGAGTTCGACTTCGTCCACCGGCACGACCCGATCGAGCACATCACGAGCCGCGTGAAGCGGCCGGAGGCCATCAAGGAAAAAGTGCACCGCCGCGGCCTCGGTGACGACTGGGTCTCCGCGGCCGGCGCGCTCGACGACATCGCCGGGATCCGCGTTGTCTGCCCGTTCGTCGACGACGTCTTCGCGGTCGCCCGCATGCTCACCGCCCAGGACGACGTCGAACTCTTGCGCACCAAGGACTACATCGAAAAGCCGAAGGCGAACGGCTACCGCAGCCTGCACCTGATCGTGCGCATCCCGGTGTTCCTGTCCGACCGCGTCGAAAAGGTCAAGGTCGAGGTCCAGCTGCGCACCATCGCGATGGACTTCTGGGCCGCGGTGGAGCACAAGCTGTCCTACAAGTACCGCGACAGCGTCCCGCCGGACTTCGCCGGTGAGCTCGCCGCCGCGGCCCGGACGGCCGCGGACCTCGATTCGCGGATGGCGGCGTTGTACGAACGCATCCGCTGACGAGCCGTCACGGCGCGAGCGCGTCCAACAGGATGCCCAGCCCGAACTCGAACTCCGCTTCGTGGTCGCACACCGCGAGGAACGGCGCCGCCGCGGAAACCGCCGGTAGCCCTGATCCCGTCAGATCCGCCAGCCGGTCCTGGGTGCCCGGTGGGTCGGCGCCGCTGAACGTCGGCGCCGCGTCGACCTCGCGCATCAGCGTCCCGATCAGGAACGCCAGCACCGCGCGCAGCCCGTGCACCGCGCGGTCCGGGGGATACCCCGCCGCCAGCAGCGGGCCGAGCACCGCCTCCACCGGGGCGAGCGCGGTCATCGACGCGAGCTGGCGGGTCAGCACGAGCGGCGCCGCGCGCGGGTGGCCGAGCATCGCCGCGCGGAAACCGTGGGCGAGCTCGGACATCGTCGCCCGCAGGTCGCGCCCGGGAACCGGCGCGGGGATCGCGGCGAGCAGGACCTCGGCGACCCCGTCCAGCAGGGCGTCCTTGCCGTCGACGTGGTTGTAGAGGCTCATCGGGTCGACGCCGAGCCGGCGCGCGAGCTTGCGCATGCTGACGGCCTCGAGCCCTTCGGCGTCGACGAGCGCGAGCGCCTCCCGCAGGATCCGCTCCCGCGACAGGGCACCGTCGGCGTCCTTGGGCGGACGGCCACGCCGGCCCGTCACGCGGCGAGCACCGCGGGCAGGTATTCGTACCCGCGGAGGATGCGCGTCTGACGTCGACGGCCGCCGGGCAGCACCCGCAGGCCGGGGAAGCGGCCGAAGATCGTCCGCAGGCCGATCTCGCCCTCCATCCGGGCCAGCGACGCGCCCAGGCAGTGGTGGCGCCCGGCGCCGAACGACACGTGGTCGCGGGCGCCGGCGCGGGTGACGTCGAAGACGGCCGGGTCGGCGAACACGCCGGGGTCGCGGTTCGCGCCGGCCAGCACCGTGGTCACCAGCGCCCCGCGCGGCAGGCGGACGCCGGTGATCTCGGTGTCACGCACCGCCAGTCGGCCGGTCAGCAGCACCGGCGGGTCGTGGCGCAGCACCTCCTCGACGGTGTTGCCCCACAGCTCGGGCCGCTCGCGCAGCACCGCGAGCTGCTCCGGGTGCTCGCTCAGCAGCGCGATGCCGCTGCCGAGCAGGTTGACGGTCGTCTCGAAGCCGGCCGCCAGCACCAGCCCCGCGGTGGACTTCAGCTCGGTCTCGGTGAGCCCGACACCGTCGTCGCGCGCCGCGACGAGCCGGCTGAACAGGTCGTTCCCGGGGTGGCGGCGCAGGTGGTCGAGGTGTTCGCCGAGCCAGGCGTCGAACTCGGCGAGCGCGGTCTCGACGTCGCGGAAGGTGCGCCACCCGAGCCCGAGGTCGAGGCTGGGCGCGGCCGCCGCGCCCAGCGACAGCACCTTGCCGAGCTGCTCCGGCGGGACGCCCAGGATCTCGCTGATGACGGTCACCGGAAGCAGTCCGCAGTAGGCCTCGACGAGGTCGGTCTCGCTCCCGGGCTCGAGGCGCTCGAGCAGGCCGTCGGCGATCTGCTGGACCCGGCCGCGCAGCTGCTCGACGGCGCGGGCGGTGAACACGCCGGTGACCAGCTTGCGGTACCGGGTGTGCTGGGGCGGGTTGACGGCCAGCAGCGACGGCGGCCGCACGGGGTGCAGGTGCTCGCCGGCCGACCACTCCACCAGCCGCCCGAGCGCGGAGCCGTCACCCCCGACCACGCCGACGCGGAAGTCTTCGCTGGCCAGCACCTCGCGGACCGCGCCGTGGTGGGTGGTCATCCAGCCGAAGCGGGTGCGGGCGAGCGGGCCGGCGGCGCGGATCTCGTCGAACAGGCCGGTCAGGTCCCGGCCTTCGGCGGCGTCGACGACCATCCGGCCCTGGAGGTCGCCGCGCCGGGCCTCGCGGCGCAGCACGGTGCGGGGGAGCGCGTGGCCGAGGCCCCAGCGGATGGCGGGCTTCGCCCGGGCCAGAGCGGTGTCGAGCACGGTCACGGTGTCCCCTTCCCACGGCGTGCCTACAGTGTAGGTTATCGTCGAAACCTACACCGTAGATTTAAGGGAGCCCCGATGACCGCGTTCGCCATCCCCGGCCCGGCCGTCCTCGAAGCCCGGCAGAAACTGGTGCTCGACCACTTCCGCGACGAGGTCGCCCAGGACTGGGACGCAACCCTCTCGACGTTCCCGCACCCGCACTACGAGGTCGTCGCGACCATGACGGTGCACGACGGCGACGGCGCAGTCCGCGGCTACTACCACGACACGCGCGCCGCGTTCCCCGACCAGCACCACGAACTGATCGCGCTGCGCCACAGCGCCGACGCGGTGATCGTGGAGTTCTGGCTGCTGGGCACCCACCTCGGGCCGTTCGGGAAGATCCCGGCCACGGGGTCCCCGTTCCGGGTGCGGATGTCGGCGTACTTCGTCTTCGACGCAGCGGAAAACCTCGTGTGCGAACGCATCTACTTCGACACGCTCTCGATGCTCAAGCAGCTCGTCGGCGGGGTGGACAAGAAGAACCCGAAGAACTGGCCGCTGCTGGTCAAGGTCGTGCGCGGGCTGCTGGCCATGTCCGGCGAAGCGCCCGACCCGCGGCTGGTCCACACCACCGAGCCGGACCTCGGCTGAGGGCGCCGACGTCCGTCCTTGGTGGACGACGTCGGCGCCCGCCGGTCAGGAGCCGACCGCCGTGCACGTCCAGCGCAGCGGGCCGTATTCGCTGCCCGTGTTGCCGAAGACCGTGCCGTCGTCCCCGACCACGAAGATGTCCGCGTCGACCCCGTCCGGGGCCGGGAGCGCGCCGAGCAGCTTGGTGTCCTGCCAGACGGCCGCGTGCCCGGTCAGGCTGTCCAGGCTGCCCGCGATGAGCCCGTGCGCGTTGATCGCCTCCGCGGTCCCGCCCCGCTCGAGGGGCCGCGGGTCGGCGGGGCCGTGCCAGGCCAGGGCGCGCGAAGCCGGCCACGGGGAGTCGATCGCCGTGCCGACCACGACGCCGTTGCGGAGCTCGCGGATGAGCACCGGCCGGTCTTCGCCGGTCAGCGGGATGACCTGCCCGTGGCGCCAGAGCGCGCCCAGCTTGTTGCCGGGGGCGTTGAGCAGCACCGTGCCGTCGTCGTCGAGGTCGATCCCGTACCCGGCCGGGCTGTCGATGACGAGCGGCCCGGCGGACAGGTTCGACCACAGGATGCTGACCGGGTGGTCGTCGCGGAGGGTGTAGGCGCTGGCCAGGACGTCACCCCGCTCGTTGAGGGCGGTGGCCGAACCCGATGCGGTAACCGGCCGGGGTGGGCAGCTGCGTCAGCGTGCCCGGCCCGCGGTGCCCGCCGCTGAACAGGTAGACGCCCACTTCGGTGGACGTCGGCAGGCCGCCGGAGAGCAGCACCGTCCCGGCGGAGTTCTCGCCGGCGATGTTCGGGTAGACGAACGACGCGAGCGCGTCCGGGATGCGGGGCTTGTCGTCGGTCCAGAGCACGACCCGGCCCATGTCGACCGACAGGTCGGCCACGGTGCCGACGTAGTTGCCGTGGCTGTCGGTCCCCTCGACGTCGGTGAATTCGGCGTCGTACCCGTCCGGCGGGACGACCTTGTGCGCGGTCCAGGTGCACGGTGCGGCTGCGGTCGCGGCGGCCGGAGCGGTGAGGACAGTGCCGAGCGCGAGCGCGGCGGCCGTGAGCACGGCAGCACGTCGAGACATGCGATCTCCCCCTGAGGTCGGTGAACGCACGCTGCACGCCCGGCGCCCGCCGCCGGTTGGGCCGTCGGCGGGGTGCTACCCGATCGGCCTAGCGGCCCGGTCGCCGACCGGGGCGAGCAGCACGCCGAGCGCGAGCAGCTCGGTCAGCGCCATCCCGCGTTCGACCAGGCCGAGCGGGATGAGCGTCCACCAGCGGCCGCCTTCCACCGCGGCGACCACCACCGCGCCGAGGATCACGGCGAACCAGCCCAGCGACACGATCGCCAGCACGCGCGCGAGCCACCGGCGCACGGGGGAGCCCGGCAGCGCCGTGCGCGCCGCGACCAGCACCGCCAGCGGGAGCGCGACGAACGCGACGACACTCGCGATCCGGTGCAGCGTGCCGCCGAAGTCCGAGCGGGAAACCGTGGCCCAGTCGGGTTTCGGGAACGCGACGATCACCAGCAGCCCGACCGTCCACAAGGCACCCAGGACGGCCGCGGGCGCGGGCAGCCGCCGTTGCCGGGCCAGCACGGCGAGCCCGGCGGCCGAGCCGAGCGCGACCAGGACCACGGCCAGGTCGAACAGCCACTTGTGGTCGGACAGGCCGTATTCGCTGATCGTGCGGCGGGTCGCGCTGATCTCGTCGGTCGGCGGGATGACCTGCAGCAGCAGCACCAGGCCGGCGCCGAGCACGAGCGCGGCCACGCCGGTCAGCGAGATCGCGGCGGAAACCCGTCGCGCAGGGATCGTGACCATGCTCCGACAGTAGCCGGTCCCCGGTTGAACTCCCGGTGAAACGGGCCTTTCGGGCAGGTGGAACGGCCGCGCTGTACAACTTACGGCGGTTACCGCGGCCGGATTTCCTCCATTATGGTCACTCGCTACCGGTACGTCCGTGCTGCCGGCCTCGTCAAGGAGGTCTTGTCCTGTGGGGAATTCACCAAGACGACTGGTGCTGCTGGCTTCGGCCGTGGCACTGGCCGCCACGTTCGTAGCGCTGCCTGCCGGAACGGCCGGCGCGGCGCAGAACATCCTGCGTGCCGACAAGTCGGTACCCCGCTCCTGCTTCGCAAAGGTGCAGCCCAAGGGCACCGCGGGCACCGACCGCCGGGACGTCACGTCCACGGTGGACGGTCTCGTCCAGGCCCGGCTCAAGCCGGTGCAGGGCGCCGAAGGCGACTGGGACGTCGCCGTGTTCGACAAGGCAACCGGCGCGGTGGTCGCCGCCTCGACGGCGTTGCGAACCCGCGAACTCGCCGAAAGCTTCGTGAAAAAGGGCCAGGAGCTCGTCGTCCAGGGCTGCCGGTACGGCGGCTCGGCCGGTCAGGCCCAGCTCGGTGTCGACTTCCTGGCGCTGACCCCGCAGGGCACGCCGACCACCGCGCAGAAGGCGCAGCTGGTCCGCGTCCAGACCCCGACCCGCGCCGACAAGGCCAAGCTGACCGGGCTCGGCCTCGACGTCACCGAGAAGGGTGACGCGACCGGCGTCGAGGTGGTGCTCGCCGACGACACCGACCGCCAGACGCTCGCCAAGAGCGGCCTGAAGTCGACCGTGGTCCAGGCCGACCTGTCGGCCAAGTCGGTCGCCGACGCCAAGGCCGACCGCGCGTACGCGGCCAAGACCCCCAAGTCCGTCCTGCCTTCGGGCCGGACCAGCTACCGGCACCTCTACGACTACGAATACGAGATGAAGGAGCTGGCCCGCGCCAACCCGAAGCTCGTCTCGGCGTTCACCATGCCGGAGTCGACCTGGGAAGGCCGCGACGTCATGGGGCTGGAGATCGCCACCGACGTCAAGAACCTGACCGACGGCAAGCCCGTCGACTTCACCATGGGCGTGCACCACGCCCGGGAGTGGCCCGCCGGCGAGACGGTCATGGAGTGGGCGTACGAGCTGGTCAACGGCTACGCGCACGACAACCAGATCCGGAGCCTGGTCGGCAAGACGCGCAACGTCATCGTGCCGATCGTCAACCCGGACGGCTTCGACATCTCCCGCGAGGCCGAGCCGAAGGGCGACTTCTCCCGCTTCGACTACGAGATGAAGCGCAAGAACTGCAACGTCAACGACTCGCCGCCGCAGTTCGCCACCGGCGTCTGCAAGGCCAACCCCGGCGGCCGGATCCGCGGCACCGACCCCAACCGCAACTACGCCGGGTTCTGGGGCGGCAACGGGGCCGAGATCGCCTGGAGCGGTGACACCTTCCGCGGCTCGGCGCCGTTCTCCGAGCCGGAGTCGCGCAACATCCGCTCGATCGTCTCCTCCCGCCAGGTGACCAACCTGATCACCTTCCACACCAACGCGGCCCTGGTGCTGCGCCCGCCGGGCGTGGCCGACGTGCGGCCGCCGCTGGAGGAGCCGCAGTACAAGGCGCTGGGCGACAAGCTGGCCTCGCGCAACGGCTACACGAGCGAGCCGAGCTGGGCGCTCTACGACACGACCGGCACCACCGAGGACTGGTCGTACTGGGCCACCGCGGGCTGGGGCTTCACCATCGAGATCGGCGGCGCGGGCTTCCACGAGGCCTACGAGACCGCCGTCGTCGCCGAGTACGCCGGGCTGGCCCCGACGACCGGCGCGGGCAAGGGCGGCAACCGCGGCGCGCTCCTGGACATGCTGTCCAATGCCGCCGACCCGCAGCAGCACTCGACGCTGATCGGCTCGGCGCCCAAGGGCTACCAGCTCAAGCTGCACAAGACGTTCCAGACGCCGACGTCACCGGTGATCCAGGCCGACGGCACCACCAAGCCGCCGATCTACGTCACCGACGACCTGAACGCGAAGCTCACCACCACCGGCGGGCGGTTCGCGTGGTCGGTCAACCCGTCGACCCGGCCGTACGTGGCGGGCCGCTACGGGCGCGACCCGCAGGGGCCGGCGCAGCAGGGCTACCCGGTCACCAACCCGGCCGGGGTGCCGCCGATCAACCAGAACTACCCGGCCGACCCGGCGGGTGACTCGTTCACCTTCCACCTCGACGGCCTGCCGAAGGTGGACAACGGGAAGTTCAGCGTCAACATCAACTGGGCGAACACCGCGACCGACTGGGACCTGTTCATCTACGACTCGGCCGGCAACCTGGTCAGCTCGTCGGCGAACGGCGGCACGACGTCCGAGCACGCCGTGCTGTTCGACCCGCCGGCCGGCGACTACAAGGCCGTGGTGGTCAACTACGACCAGGCCGACCCGAACGCCGTCGACGACTGGACCGGGGACGTGTCGTTCTCGTCGCCGATCCCGCCGACGTACGGCACGAAGGAGGCCTACCAGCTGACCTGCTCGACGCCGAACGGCAAGCTCGTCGGGGTGGCGGACGTGTTCGCCGACCGCGGCCAGACGATCGACGTCGGTGAGGTCTGCACCCGCTCCGCGCACGCGCAGAAGCAGCGCGCTTCGGGCGGCGTCCGGTAGTTCTGTGTGGTTCGTGAAGGCCCCTTCGCTGCGGCGGAGGGGCCTTCACGGCGTTACGGCGAGGGTGATGCCCAGGACGACGAGAATCGCGCCGACAACGCGGTTGAGGGCCGGTTTGGCGTGGGCGTACCAGCGCTGGGTGGCAGGGGAGGAGAACAGCAGCGCAACGCTGAGGTGCCACCCGGTCGAGACAGCGACGATCAGCACGACGGCGGCGACCTTGACGGCGGTGGGTTCGGACGGCGGCAGCGTCGCGGTGAGCACGCTCCCGAAGAAGGCCGCGGCCTTCGGGTTGGTCAGGTTGCTGGTGACCCCCTGGCGGAAGGCGCTCCCGTGGCCGGCGGGAGGAGCCGCGTCGGGTGCACGGGCGCGGAGCCAGAGCCGGACGCCGAGCCAGGCCAGGTAGCCGCCGCAGACGACCCGCAGGGCGGCGGCCAGCCAGGGTTCCCGCGCGAGAAGGCTGCCGAGCCCGAAGACGGCCACGGCGGCGAGCAGGCCCCCGGCGGCGATCACCCCGAGCGCGACCGCCACGGCGGCCCGGCGCGACCCGGCCGCGGCGGTGTGCGCGATGAGGACGAAGTTGGGACCGGGGGAGACGGCGGCGGGGAGATAGGCCAGCAGGACGGTCCCCAGCGTGGCGGCGGGGCTCACGTGCGGTGGTGGATTCCGGTGGTCGGGGTCATGTCGTGCACGGTATTGGTGCCGGTGAACGGAAGGTCATGGGGTTGGTGCGGCCGGGGCTGGGGCGCTCGGACCGGGTAGTCGTGAACGGCGGCGGGCACCGGCCG
>NZ_JBVJNO010000013.1:202835-284267 GCF_055583645.1 Amycolatopsis sp. NPDC104587 | reverse complement strand
CCGGGTTCACGGGGTCCGGTCGCCTCGAACCGCGGGGGCGCGAGCGTGGCTTGTTCGGCTCGGCCGGGATCGTCGGCGGGCACCGGCCGGGTTCACGGGGTCCGGTCGCCTCGAACCGCGGGGGCGCGAGCGTGGCTTGTTCGGCTCGGCCGGGATCGTCGGCGGGCACCGGCCGGGTTCACGCGGCCCGGCCGCCTCGAACCGCCGGGGCGCGAGCGTGGCTCGCTCGGCTCGACCGGCATCGTCGGCGGCTGCTGCTGCCCGGACTGCCGAAGCGGGCTGCCCGTGGCGAGCGCCGATGCACCACCTGCGTCTCCGCGCTCACGCGGCCCGCCCGCCGCCGCCCACCACCTGGTCCCTCATCGTCCGCAGCACCTCGTGGTCCACAGTGGACGGATCCGCCGCGAGCCACTCGCCGATCTCGTGCAGGAACGTCTCCGGGGTCATCGGCGCGACCACGTCGTCGCCCGGATCGGCCGTGGTCAGGTCGCCGCTGCGGCTCGGGTACACGATCATCGCGCCGCGCAGGGCCACTCCCGGCAGCAGCTCGCGGTACGCGGCGAGGCTCTCGGCGAGCCGGCTGCCGCCGCCGCGGAACGGGCGGCCGTTGCGCAGCAGCCTGCCGTCCTCCGCCGTCTCGTAGTGGCCCGGGAGCCACAGCTTCGACTCGACCAGGACCAGGCGCTTGCCGCACAGCACCGCGTGGTCGACGTCGGCGAAGACCGAGCCCGGCCACGCGAGCCCGTGGAAGATGCGCGCGCCCGGCAGCCGGGTCAGGTACCCCTCGAGGAGGTCGGCCGTGAGCCGCTCGGCCAGCTCGTCGCGCTCGGTGCCGGGGGCGCCGAAGACCGTGCGGCCGCCGAACTCCTCGGCGTAGGCGTCGCGGGCCCGGCTGGCCCGCAGGTAGCCGCGCGCCAGCCGCTGGACGAGCAGCGCCGTCCCGGCCGTCAGCAGCAGCCAGACGACGAGCACCGGCGGCGAGAACTCCACCCCGCTGACCAGCGGAAGCAGCACCAGCACCATGCCGCCGACCGCCGCGACCACCGGCGTGTGCCCCGGCCCGCGGCGGCGGCCGTGCCGCATCCGGGTGTCCTCGCCGGCGAAGTGCCACCAGGTCAGGTCCTCGGCGTCGAGGTCGGGCAGGTCGGGGACGAACCCGGGCTCGTCGCCGAAGCGGCGCCGGGGCCGCGGGCGGACCGGGACGGGCACCACCGTGGCGCCGCCGGCGTCGTAGCGGGCGCGGCGGACCGGGTCGCCGAGGACGTCGTAAGCGTCGCGGAGCAGGCGGAACGTGCCGACCGTGCCGCCGGCGTCCGGGTGCATGGTCTTCGCCAGCCGGCGGTAGGCCGTCTTGACGTCGGCCGCCGTGGCGTCCCGGCGGATGCCCAGCACCTCGTAGTAGTCGACCTCGGGCACGCGGGCGGTCACCTCCGGATGGGCTGCGCGAAAACTTTATGGGGTCGGCTCGCGGGGCCGGGCACCGCCTCCGCGGCACGCCAGGGTGATGCTCCCGCGGCGCTGGTCAGGGCCGTGTCAGGAGTTTTACCGTTCGCGGCGGCGGGTTCGTTGCACCGGCCCCGCCCGGCTCTCCGCCGAGGTGTGACGACGTCCTCCGCGCCCGCGCGACCGCGTTCGGAGTGGTCCGTGACCGTCCACTGAGGACTGTTTGTCGCCCGGAAGTGTTGTCGCGCGGGCGATCGCCGGGTTCGCAGTGACGGTTGGTAACCGGAATTCACTCGAACAGCCGGGAACATATGTTCGAATCCGCGGCTAGGATGGAGACATGTCCCCGGCACCCCACGAACGTGACGGGCCCACCGCCACCCCACCTCGGCAGCGGGCCCGTCACCCCGTCAGCGCTCGCGCAGCAGGAACCGCTGCAGCTTCCCGCTCGCGTTGCGCGGCAGCGCGTCGACGAACCGCACCCGGCGCGGGTACTTGTACGGCGCCGCAACGGCTTTGGCGTGCTCCTGGAGTGCGTGCACGACCTCCGGGCCCGGCGTGACGCCCGGGCGCAGCACGACGAAGGCGGTCACCACGGCGCCGCGGTCCGGGTCGGGCGTGCCGACGACCGCGCACTCGTCGACGGCCGGGTGGGTCAGCAGCACCTCTTCGACCTCGGGAGCCGCGATGTTGTAACCGGAAGAGACGATCATGTCGTCGCTGCGCGCGACGAAGCGGAAGTAGCCGTCCGCGTCGCGCACGTAGGTGTCGCCGGTGAGGTTCCAGCCGTCGCGGACGTAGTCGGTCTGCCGCGGGTCGCCGAGGTACCGGCAGCCGGTCGGGCCCTGGACCGCGAGCAGGCCGGGAGTGCCGTCGGGCACCGGCTCGCCGTCGAGGCCGAGGATGGCGGCCCGGAAGCCGGGCACGACGGTGCCGGTCCGGCCGGGGCGGGCCGCCTCGTCGGCCGCGGAGATGAACACGTGCAGCATCTCCGTGCTGCCGATCCCGTCGATCAGCGGCCGGCCGGTGACCTCGCGGTACCGCTCGGCCACGGCGGCGGGCAGGGCTTCCCCGGCGGAGACGGCGCGGCGCACGCCGGCGAGCAGCGGGCCGTCGCCGGCGCCGAGGATCGCGCGGTAGGCGGTCGGCGCCGTGAACAGCACGGTCACCGCCTGCTCGGCGACGATCGAGGCCAGCTCCTTCGGCGTGGCGCGCTCCAGCAGGAGCACGGACGCGCCGGCGTGCAGCGGGAACACCAGCAGGCCGCCCAGGCCGAAGGTGAACGCCAGCGGCGGCGTCCCGCAGAACACGTCGTCGGCGACGGGCCGCAGCACGTGCCGGGAGAACGTGTCGGCGATGGCGAGCAGGTCGCGGTGGAAGTGCATCGTCGCCTTGGGCGTGCCGGTGGTGCCGGAGGTGAAGGCGAGCAGGGCGACGTCGTCGGCGGCCGTGGACACGTCGGCGAAGGCCGCCGGGTGCCGCGCGCAGCGTTCGGCCAGTTCGGCGCCGAAGGAGACCACCGGCAGGCCGGGCGGCAGCTCGTCGAGCAGGCGCTCGTCGCACAGGGCGACCGACGGGCGGGCCCGGTCGGCGATCTTGTCCAGCTCGCCGCGGCGCAGCATCGGCATCGTCGTGACCGCGACGGCCCCGGCCTTGAGGACGCCCAGCCAGCAGGCCGCGAGCCACGGCGTGTTGGCGCCGCGCAGCAGCACGCGGTTGCCGGGCACCACCCCGAGCTCGGCGGCGAGCACGTGCGCGATCCGGTTGGCGCGCGCCACGACCTCGCCATACGTCCACGTCTCGTGTGGCGACCGCAGGCACGGCCGGTCCGGGCCGAGGCGGGCGGCGGTGTGGTCGAGGAGTGCCGTCGCGGCGTTGAGCCGGTCGGGGTAGTGCAGTTCGGGCCGGTCGAACACGAGCCGGGGCCACTGCTCGAGCGGCGGCAGCCGGTCGCGGCAGAACGAGTCGGTGTGCGCGCTGGGAGTAAGCGGCATCGCAGCTCCTCGGGTCTCGGCCACGGGATCGGCCTGCACCTCAAGAAACGTAGCACTCGTTGCGACCGTCGAGAAGGCGCTATGCCGTACTCATGACGGCGGCGACGAAGAAGCGATAGCACTCCGTCGGCCGGGGACCGCGCAGGGTGACGACCGTCCGTCCTCAGTGGACGGACGAGCTGTCCGACGGCGGGGCGACGGTGGCGTCCGGCTGGTTCGCGCGGCGCAGCGACTCGGCGACGAACCCGCCGGCCTTCAGCTCCTCGACCAGCGCATGCAGGAAAGCGACGGTCTCCGGCCGGCGGTCCGGGGTCGTGGCGACGGCCTGCTGGATCTCCATGAAGCGTTCGCCGATCACCCGCGTCCCCGGGTGGGCGGCGGCGTAGGCGGTGATCGGCTGCCGGATCCCGGCGGCCGCCTCCAGGCCCTGCTCCTCGAAGACGACCACGCCGTCCTTGCCCCGCACGACCGTGGCGTGCCGGAGGGTGCGCGTCAGGTACAGGTCGTAGGCGGACCCCTCCTTGACGCCGACCCGGACGCCCTCCTGGTCCACGTCGGCCGGCGACCGGAAGGCCGAGCCGTCCGGGACGGCGAACACGCCCTCGATGAGGACATAGGGCGCGGTGAAGGCGACCTGGGCCGCGCGCGCCGGTTCGATCGCCAGGAACCCGAGGTCGGCCGCTCGCGAGGTCAGCGCCTCGAACGACCTGCGGGCGGCGTCGAAGCAGACGAACTCCACCGGAACGCCCAGCCGCGCGGCCACCTCGCGCGAGAGGTCCACGGTGACCCCGCCCGGTTCGTCCGGCGTGCCGTGGGCGAGCACGGAGTTCCCGAGGTTGACGGCGGCGCGCAGGGTGCCCGTGGGCGCGAGGTCTTCGGCGACAGCGTGAAGGTCTCCCATGATCAGCGAGGGTAACCACGGGACCGGCGACCCGGCGCCGAAGTGTTGCTCACCCCACCGCCGGCGGAGTGAGGTCGAGGCCGAGCGTCTTGCGGACGGCGAGGATGGTCTCCGTGGCGAACTTGGGGTGCAGCGCCATGCGCTGCCGGGCCAGGGCGATCAGGTGCAGGTCGGGACCGAGGCCGGGCTCCTGCAGGTCGTCGGTGAAGACGTCGAGCACCGTGGCGCACAGCAGCGCGAAACAAGCGGCGTGCCGGCGCAGCCGTTCGACCGGGTCACCCGGGTCGCCGGCGGTGGCCGGGTCGGCGAGGCGGTGGGCGAACTCGACCAGCTCCAGGGACTGGTCGACGTCCTTGAGGTGGAGGAGCTCCGCCGAGAGGCGCGTGACCTCGTCGGTGGGCGGCAGCATGTCCGCCATGCCGGCCAGGGCGTGCGCCTTGCCGCGCAGCTCGCTGCCGATCAGCCGGCGGGTGACCGTCTCCAGCGTGGGGTGGTAGACCTCGTTGGCGATGTCGACCATTTCGATGGTGTAGCGGCGGAGGTCGCGCGGCAGCCCGCCGGACAGGCAGTGGCACAGGTACCCGAACTGCTCGGGCAGCTCCGGCAGCCGCAACGTGATCCACAGGCGGCTTTCCTCGAGGGTGAAGTGCTCGACGCGGATCATTTCGGTGAACGCGCTGTCGAAGGCGTCGCGCACCGCCAGCCCGCGTTTCTCGAAGTTGAGCACCGCGTCGTCGGAGACGGACACGAAGAACAGGCAGCCCGGGACGTCGAAGATGGCTTTGATGTCGTTGATGAACTGGTGGGCCTTCTCCGGTTCGCCGATCTTGTCGAGCTCGTCGATCGCGACGACGAGCAGGCCGGCGAGCTTCTCTTCCGCCAGCCGCCGCGCGGTCGAGGTGGCGAACTCGCGGAACTTGTCGACCACTTCGGGGTGGGTGAGCTGCTGCTCGGCGCGCTGGGTGGACCAGGTCCGGCCGGCTTCGCCCTTGAGGGGCATGTTCAGCTTCCCGGACCAGCCCGTGGTGTAGGTCTGCAGGAAGCGGATCTGGTCGAGCTGCTTCTTGGCCTGCTTGCGCAGCGCGGTGATGCCGGGGGAGGTGCGGTGGCGGGCCGCGGTGAACGCGGTGCGGGCGACCGCGGCGGCCAGCACGACACCGATGTGCACCGGGGCCGTCGCCAGTACGGCCAGGGCGGCGAGACGCATCGGGGACTGGCCGGCCGTGAGCTGGGACAGGTCACGGGGAAGAGCGCGGTCGAGCAGATCGGCGATCTCGCGCGCGAACACGACGATGTCGGGCGAGCCCCAGAGCAGCATCGCGATGGCGGCCGAAACGGCGAAGTGGACCACGATCCGGGTCGCCTGGTCGAACACCCGGCGGGCGAGCCGCCGCCGGCCCGGCGCCGTCGCGGTGCCGACGTTGGCGAGGACCGCGCGGCAGAGCAGGGCGTGCAGGTGCAGAACGAACTCGCGCGCCTCGTAGTTGGCCGGCGCGGACGCGAGCACCAGGAACGGCGCCGGGTTTCCGCCGCTGCTGTGCAGGCCGGCGGTGATCGACTTGATCGCGGTCGTCTTGCCGACCCCGCGGTTGCCGGCGAGGGCCACGGCGACGGAGTCGGCGCGGTCGAGCACGCGGGTCAGGCGCCGGGTGGCCGCTGTCTGGATGATGTCGGCGCCGATCTCCTGGTAGAGGCCCGTGACCTCGCGGAAGATCAGCTTGGTCCCGAAGGTGAGCTTGCGGTTGCGCCGGATGAACTCTCCGATCGCCGGCACGACGATCTCGGCCCGCACGTCGGCCAGCCGGTCGCCGAGGCCGATGAGGTCTTCGTGCGGGACGATGCGGCCCACCTCGCCGAGGCTCGTGACGGGGAAGAGCTCCGGGACCCGGCGCAAGGCGATCCGGCCGGACATCGCGACCACCCCGGCCAGGCCGGCGGCGCCCAGCGCGGCGAGCGACCAGGAAAGCGCGGAGTAGCTGTAGACGAAGCAGGACAGGTAGGCCGCGGTGAGGCCGACCGCGGTGCCCAGCCAGAGGACCTTGGCCGGGCCCAGGTGCCGGATCCGCGGCCGCCGGGAGCCAGCGTGATCCTGGCGGGCGTATTCGTCCTGGGCCATGCGCACGCGGGCGAGGGTGGACTCGCTGGCCAGGACCGCCGCTTTGGCGTCTTCGGCGCGAAGTCCCTCCGAACGCAACGTCGCCCGGAGATCCGGGTCGGCCAGCGCGTCGTCGAGCATGACCTCGAGAGCGAGGGCCGCCGTCCACAGCTCGAAGTCGTCCGACGTCGTGACGTTCCAGTCCTGGAGCACACTGGGGCCGAGATCTCTGGGCGGTTCGTCGCTCATCGGGACATGGTGCCAACGCCGCCCGGTGCGGGTCGCCGGTTCCGCGGCAGGTGCGCCCTGTTGGCCGAACGCCGTTGTCACCCCGTGGTGACCGGTGGCTCCGCCGCCGTGGTCAGCGCGAAGGTCGTCTCCTGGTGGTAGACCTCGCCCGGGCGCAGGACCGTGCTCGGGAAGTCCGGCCGGTTCGGCGAGTCCGGGAAGTGCTGCGGCTCCAGCGCGAACACCGCGCCGCGGCGGGGCAGCCGGTTGCCCGCGTAGAACTGGAGCCCCGGCTCGGTGGTCGTCATCGTCAGCAGCCGGCCGGACGCCGGGTCCCAGGCCTGGGCCGCCCGCGGGCCGTCGAGCACCCAGTTGCGGTCGTAACCGCCGGCTATCGCCAGCTGCGGGTCGGGCCGGTCCAGGCGGGCGCCGATCGGGGCCGGGGTGCGGAAGTCGAACGGCGTGCCGTCGACCGGGGCCGGGGCCTGGGCGCGGGATCTGGCCGGCGTCCGTGGGGCAGAACCGGCTCGCGTTCAGCGTCAGCCACTGCGCGTGGACGTCGCCGGCGCCGGCCAGGTTCCAGTACGTGTGGTTGGTCAGGTTGACCACCGTCGGCGCGTCCGCCTCCGCCCGGTAGGTGAGGGTCAGCCCGCCCGCGGTGAGGCCGTACGTCACCTCGGCTGTGAGCCGGCCGGGGTAACCCTGGTCGCCGTTCGGGCTGACCAGGGTGAGCCGCAGCCCGTCGGCGACCTCGGCCGCGGACCACACGCGCGTGTCGAACCCGGCCGGGCCGCCGTGCAGGCTGTTCTTGCCGTCGTTCAAGGGCACGCGGTGCAGGACGCCGTCGAGGGTGAAGGCGCCGCCGGCGATCCGGTTGGCGTACCGGCCGATCACCGCGCCGAGGAAGACCCGCGCCGCGCCCGGCCGGTTGTTCGCGACGTACCCCGCGAGATCCGGATGGCCCAGGACGACGGTGCCCGGCCGGCCCCGGCGGTCCGGCGCCTCCAGCGACTGGATGACGCCGCCGTAGTCGAGCACGCGCACGGTCAGCTCGCCGCGGGTCAGGGTGTACCGGTGGACGTCGGTGTCGCCGTCGCGGCCGAAGAGCTCGCGGGTCACCAGAGTCATCGGATCGCCCTCCCGCACGCTGTTAGCGCTAACATCGTGCCGGAACTCCAAGTTCCGCCCGTCGGCGAGGTCAAGCCTCCGGCTGGGTGCCCAGCAGCTGGTGCGCGCGCAGCGCCATCTGGATCTCCAGCCGGTGCGCGGGGTCGCCGAGCCGTTCGCCGAAGAGGTCGCTCAGCTGGCTCACGCGGTACCGCACCGTCTGCGGATGGATGCCCAGGGCCTGCGCGATGTCGGGCGTGTTCCCGTTGTGCTCCAACCAGCTCAGCAACGTCTCGGCCAGCCGGACCTGCTGCTTCACCGTCAGGCCCGCGAACGGCGCGAGCGTTTTCGCCGACAGCTCGTCGAGCAGGAACCGGTCGGCGAGCAGCCAGTGCGTCGCCAGGTGGTCGGCCGTGTGCGTCACGGCGCGATCGTCGATGATGCCGCGCCGGACCAGGTCGAGCGTGCGGCGGGCCCAGCGCAGCGACGTCGCCGCGTCGGCCGGCCGGACCCGCGGGCCCACCGCGGCACGCCAGCCCGGCAGGCGGCCTTCGAGCCCGCGCAGGTCGCGTTCGGGATGCGGGGTCAGCAGACAGGGCTCGGTGCTTTCGAGGTCGAGCAGGACGTCGTCGGCGACGTGCGGGCCCGGAGTCAGGTCCTGGTCGGTCCGCGGGTCGAGCGCGACGACCGTGACCCACTCCGGCATGGTCCACTTCGCGGCTTTCGCCGTCGTCACGATCGTCGCCGGCGACGACGGCGGGGTGGCCAGCAACAGCTCGAGCAACCGGCGCCGGCGGCGTTCGAGCGTGCCCGTCGCCATCGCCTGCGCGAGCGTGTACCCCTCCACCGAATACGACGAAATCTCGTCCACGTAAGCAAAAATGGCTTCCGCGCCGACGCAGAGCACGGCCGCCGGGAAGCGGTGCGCCTGCCCGAGTTCCGCGACGTAGCGCCACGCCGCGCGCCCGCCCGCGCGGTAGGCGGCCTGCAGCGAGTTCAGGCTGCCGCCGTCGTGGTGGACACGTTTGCCGACCTCCATGAACAGCGGCGCCCAGTTGTCCTGTGTGGACGCGAGCTCCTCGATGCTGTCGAGGCAGCTGACGACGGCGTGCTCGATCGCCAGCACGATGATCTTGCCGAACTCGCCTTCGAGGGGCTTGGCGTATTCGGGCACGGCGCGCTGGATCTCTTCCAGGATCCGGCGGGCGAGCGGGTCGGCGTGCGGCCGGAACCGGCGCGCGAACTCCGTCGGCAGCGAACACCACAGCTGCCGCGCGCGGCCGGAGCCCCGTGGGTGGGGGACGGTGACCGTCCGGGTCATTTCCCACCCCTTTCCGCATCGGCGCGGACGTCCATGTACTCACACGGAAACACCGCTTGGCAACCGCCGGGCCCGGTTCTGTCACGCGGGACCCAACTGCCGCGCCGGGGTTTGTCACCTGTCCGACAAGCGGCGGAACACTCATCACCACAAGGGTTTTCGCGTGCCGATTTGTGGTCCCGGTCCGTATCTTCATACGCCGTCCGGTTGTTAGCGTGATCAACCACGCGACCGGAAGGAGACGGGATGAAAACGCTCGTTTCGTGGTCGTTCCGCCGGGCCGGTGCGGTGGTTTTCCTGTGGCTGACCGCACTCGGCGGGCTCGGTTTCGCCGTGCTGCACACCGGTGCGGCCTTCCGCGACACGGTGGCGCTGCCCACTGCGGACAGCACCGCGGCGGCGAACCTGCTGCGCGGCGCCGGAGCGGCCGGCGACGAGGAACGGGTGGTCGTCCGCCCGTCGGACGGCACGGTCGACTCCGGCACGGTCCGCGTCCGGGTCGACGCCTTGGTCACCCGGCTGGCGGCGCTCCCGCACGTCGTGTCCGTCACGCCCGGTGAGGTGTCCGGCGACCGCCGGACCGCAGTGCTCACCGTCCGGTTCGACGCGCCGGCCGCGGACCTCGGCCAGGGCCCGGCCGACGCGCTGGCCGCCGTGGTCCGTGACGCGGACGGCCTCACCGCCGGCGCCGCGGGTGAGCTCGCCGGGATGACGGCCGCCGCGCCCGACCTGGGCAACGCCGGGATCGGCCTGCTCGCCGCGGCTCTTGTCCTATTGGCCGCCTTCGGGTCCCTGAGCTGTGTGCTGCTCCCGGTCCTCACCGCGTCGGTTTCGGTCGGCTGCGCGCTCGCCGTGGTGACGCTGTTGTCGCACGTCATGACCGTGCCGAAGATCAGCACCGAGATCGCCGCGCTGCTGGGGCTCGGCGTCGGCGTCGACTACGCGCTGTTCGTGCTCACCCGGTTCCGGCAGGGCCGCCGGGAAGGCGCGGAACCGGCGGTGGCGCTGGCCGCCGCGGCGGCGACGTCGGGCCGCAGCGTCGTTTTCGCCGGGCTCACCGTGAGTGTCTCGCTGGCCGGGATGCTGACCGTCGGCATGCCGTTCCTCGACGGGATCGCGGTGGCCGCCGTGGTTTCCGTGCTGCTGACCGCGTCGGCCGCGTTGACGCTGCTGCCCGCGTTGCTGCGGCCGGTCGCGCGCCGGATGCGCGTCGCGGGGGACGGCACCGGCGCCCGCTGGGCCCGGCTCGCGCGTTCGGTGACCGCGCGGCCCGGTCCGTACACGCTCGCCGCGCTGCTGGTGGTCGCCGTGCTCGCGCTCCCGATGACCGGGCTGCGGCTCGGGGTGCCGGACGCCGCCCACGACCCGCCCGGCAGCGTCACGAAGACCGCCGCGGAGCTGCTGGACACCGGGTTCGGCCCGGGCGCCGCCACTCCGCTGCTGGTGACCGGCACCGGCGACGGGTCCGTCGGGACGCTCCGGGAAGCGCTGCGGGCCCGGGCCGACGTCGGCCCGCCCACTCCGCTGCCCGGCGGCTGGCTGCTCACGGTGGTCCCGCGGACCGCGTCCGACGATCCGGCCACCGGGGAGCTGCTGGCCTGGACGCGGACGATGGCCACCACCCTCGGCGGCCCGGACACGCACGTCGGCGGGCTCGTCGCGGCCCGGGCCGACTTCTCGGCGGCGATCACCGCGCGGCTGCCGTTGTTCCTCATGAGCGTTGTCGGCCTTTCGGTGCTGGTGCTCGCCTGGGTGTTCCGCAGTGTGCTGATCCCGGTGACGGCGGCGGTGATGAACCTGCTGACCGCCGCGGCGACGACGGGCGCGGTCGTGGCCGTGTTCGGCGCGCCGGTCGAGCCCTATCTGCCGGTGTTCCTCTTCGCCGGGCTGTTCGGGCTGTCGATGGACTACGAGGTCTTCCTGATCGCGCGGATCCAGGAGGCGTGGCGCCGCCACGGGGACACGCGGGCAGCGGTGGTCGACGGCGTCGCGGCGACCGGGCGGACCATCACCGCGGCCGCGCTGATCATGGCGCTGGTGTTCGTGTCGTTCGCCTTCGTGGACGCCCGGGTCGTGCGGGAGGCGGGGGTGGGACTGACCGTCGCCGTGCTGCTCGACGCGGTGGTCGTCCGGTGTGTGCTCGTGCCCGCGGTGATGGCCCGCCTGGGCGCCGCCAACTGGTGGTTCCCACGCCGACGTCGGGCTGTGGTCACCCGCGAGCTCATCGGGAGCTCCCGATGACGCGCCGGTTCCCGACGCTGGTGCTGGTCGCGCTCGGGGCGTTCGTCACCACCCTCGACAACACGATCGTCGCGGCGGGCGCGCCCTCGATCGCGCGGGACCTCGTGCTGGACCTCGGGGCGCTGCAGTGGGTCGCGCTCGGGTACATGCTGCCGTTCGCGGGTCTGCTGCTGGTCGCCGGCACGCTGGTGGACCGCTGGGGCCGCCGCGCGACGCTCGCCGCGGGCCTGCTCGCGTTCGGCCTCGGTGCGGCCCTCGGCGGGCTGGCCGGTTCGGTCGAGGTGCTCGTCACGGCCCGGGTGCTGCAGGGGACGGCGGCCGCGTTCCTGGTGCCGGGCCTGCTGAGCCTGCTGCGCACGAACCTCGACGCTCGCGGCCGGACGCTCGCCGCGGCGGTGTGGACGGCCTGCCTGGCCGCAGCGCTGGCGCTCGGCCCGGCGCTCGGCGGCGTGCTGAGCGCGTCGCTCGGCTGGGGCTGGATCTTCTTCGTGAACCTGCCGTTCGTCGCGGTGATGCTCGTGCTGGTCCCGGCCGCCGTGCCCCGCGGCCGGGACCCGGATGCCCCGCGTCCGGCGACCGGACCCGTGATCGTCGTGACGGCGAGCCTGGTCCTGGTCACGGCGGCGTTCGTCCAGTCCGGAACCGCGCTCGCGGTGCCGCTGCTCGTCGCGGGTGTCGCGCTCGGCGCCGGGTTCGTGGTCCGGGAACGGCGGGCTCACGACCGGCTCGTGCCGGCGGCCCTGACCGGCAACCGGGTGTTCGTCGGCTCGCTCGCCGTGCAAGTGCTGTGGGGACTGGGAATCTCCGGTGTCTTCTTCTTCACGCCTTTGCTGCACCAGGAGTTCCTCGGGCTCGACCCGGTCGGCGCCGGGCTGCCGCTCGTGCTGGTGGCGGCGGCGGTGCTGGCCGCGACCCCGCTGGTGCCGGGCGCGGTGGCGCGGTTCGGTCCACATCGGACTGTCGCGGGCGGGCTCACGGTCGTCGGCGCCGGGCTGCTGGCGCTCGCCGCCGTGAACCACATCGCCGCGATTTCCCCGCGGATGCCCGGACTGGTGCTGATCGGGGCCGGGTCGGCATTCACGACGCCGTTGACCTCGCACGCGCTGGACGTTGTCGCCGAGCGGTACTCCGGCACGGCGTCCGGGCTGCTGAGCGCGTCCCGCGAGCTGTCGAGCGCGCTGGGGGTGGCGCTCATCGGCGCCGTGCTGACCGCGGTGCGGGGAATACGGCTCGACGCGGGCGCGGCGCCCGGGACGGCGTTGGCCGGTGGGTACACCGCCGGGCTGCTCGCCGCGGCGGTCCTGACCCTAGTCGGCGCGCTGCTGGCCGTGCGGGTGGTGCGCACCCCTTCCGCCACAACCTCGTCGCCGCGTGACAAACGCGCGGTGCCGTAACCCGTTTCCCCGTGAGCATCCGAGATCGCCCGATTGACAATGTCCGCCGGAAACCTCTTCACTGCGCCGGTAAACGCTATCTGCGAGGGACCATGGAAACCATTTCCGAGCCGCTTCCCGTCACCGGGGGAACGGACGGCGACGCCGAATCGTTCGCGACCCTGTTGAGCCATTGGGCGCGGGTCCTCGGCGACGAGGTCGCGCTGACCCACCTGGACCACCGCGTGTCCGCGGACGGCCGGGCGAACACGCTCACCTGGCGTCAGCTCGACGAGCGCGTCGACGCGGTTGCCGCGCGGTTGAGCGAAATCGCCGCGCCGGGGGAGCGGGCGGCGGTGCTCGCCGGGCAGTCCGCCGGCTACGTCATCGGGTTCCTCGGCGCGCTCCGGGCGGGCCTCGTCGCCGTGCCACTGTTCGCGCCCGGCCTGCCCGGGCACGCGGGCCGGCTGACCGCGGCACTCGCGGACTGCACCCCGCGAGTCGTGCTCACCACGACCGACGAGGTCGACGTCGTGCGTGCGTTCACCGGCGGTCCGGCGGTGGTCGCCGTCGACGCACTGGCTCCGGTCCCGCCGCGCGACTGGCCCCGGCCGGATCCGGATGCGCCGGCGTACCTGCAGTACACGTCGGGGTCCACCCGCTCGCCCGCCGGGGTTGTGCTGACCCACCGCAACGTGCTCGCGAACGCTCGTCAGGCGTGCGCCGCGTACGGCGCCGAAGCGCGGACGACCTCGACGGTCAGCTGGCTGCCGCTGTTCCACGACATGGGCCTGATCCTCGGCATCGGCGCGCCGATGGCCGGCGGCATGGCGTCGCTCCTGCTGGACCCGCTGGCGTTCCTCGAACGGCCGTCGCGGTGGCTGCGTGCGCTTTCCGCGAGCCCCGGCGCGATCAGCGCCGCGCCCAACTTCGCCTACGCCTACAGCGCTTCCCGCGTCACCGAGGCCGAGAAGAGCTACCTGGACCTGAGCCGGGTCGTGTCGCTGATCAACGGCAGTGAGCCGGTGCTGCCCTCGACGATCGCGAAGTTCCAGGCCGCGTTCGCAGAGTGCGGGTTGCGGCCCGAGGCACACCGGTCGTCCTACGGCCTGGCCGAAGCCACCGTCTTCGTTTCTGTTACCGACGCCGGGAACCCGGCGCGGCAGGCCACGTTCGACCGGGCCCGGCTGGCCGCCGGGTTCGCCGAGCCTGCCGCCCCGGGCGCGTCCGCGACCACGCTCGTCTCGTGCGGCCGCCCGGTCGGCCAGCGTGTCCGCGTCACCGACCTCGAGACCGGTTCGGAGGTCAAGCCGGGCGAGGTCGGCGAGATCCGGGTCAGCGGCCCGAACGTCGGCCGCGGGTACTGGGGCCGGCCCGACGCGTCGGCGGCCACGTTCGGCCTGCCGCCGCTCGACCCGGACACCGGCGCGGGCTGGCTGGCGACCGGCGACCTCGGCGTGGTGGTCGACGGCGAGCTGTTCGTGACCGGCCGGCTGAAGGACCTCGTGGTCGTCGACGGGCGCAACCACTACCCACAGGACGTCGAGCAGACCGTGGAGGACGACCCCGCGGTCCGCCCGCATTCGGCCGCGGTGCTCGCGATCGACGGCGCCGACGGGGAAACCGCGGTCGTCGTGCTGGAACGGGCCAAGGACAGCGATGCCGACGTCACCGAAGCGGCGGCCGCGCTGCGTTCGGCGGTGTCGGCCGGGCACGGCCTGCGGCTGCACGACGTCGTTTTCCTGCCACCCGGCGAAGTTCCGCGCACGTCGAGCGGCAAGATCAGCCGGGCGCGGTGCCGGGAGTCCTATCTGGACGGTTCGCTGGCTTCGCGGCGGCTGGGATGAACGCCGGTGAGATCCGCGCCTGGCTCGTCGCCCGGGTCGGCGCGGTGGACCCCGACCGTCCCCTGAGCGAGACGGGACTGTCCTCGAGGGACGCGACGAGCCTCGCCGCCGACCTCGGTGCTGTGCTGGGCCGCCCGCTGCCGGTGACGCTGGTCTGGCAGTACCCGACGATCAACGCTCTTGCGACCCATCTATCCACTGTGGATCCTTCGGTGGCGGCTGCTTCGCCGGTGGTGGAGGGGGAACCGATCGCGATCGTCGGCCTCGGCTGCCGTCTGCCGGGCGGAATCGACTCCCCGGACGCCTTCTGGCGGTTCCTCGACGCCGGCGGTGACGGCATCGGCGACGTCCCGGAGGGGCGCTGGGAGACGTTCGCGCCCGCCGAAGACTTCGCCGATGTGCCGCCGCGCGGGGGTTTCCTCGCGGACGTCGCCGGGTTCGACGCCGCGTTCTTCGGCATCACCCCGCGTGAGGCCGAGGCGATGGACCCGCAGCAGCGGATCGTCCTGGAGGTCGCCTGGGCGGCGCTGGAGCACGCCGGGATCCCGCCGTCGAGCCTGCGGGGCAGCCGGACCGGGGTGTTCGTCGGGCTGTCGGCGACCGAGTACGGCTCGCTGACGATGACCGACGTCGCGGGGGTCGACGTCTGGTCCGGCACGGGCGCGGCGGCGAGCATCACCGCGAACCGGCTTTCGTACCTGCTCGACCTGCGCGGGCCCAGCCTGACGCTCGACACGGCGTGTTCGTCTTCGCTGGTGGCCGTGCACCAGGCGGTGCAGAGCCTGCGGCTCGGCGAGAGCGAGACCGCGCTCGCCGCCGGGGTGAACGTGCTGCTGTCACCCGGCATCACGGCGGGCTTCCACCGCGCCGGGGTGCTCGCCGCGGACGGCCACTGCAAGCCGTTCGACGCCGCCGCCGACGGCATCGTCCGGGGTGAGGGCTGTGGGGTGGTGGTGCTCAAGCCACTGCGGGCGGCGCGGCGCGCGGGCGACCGGGTCCTGGCGGTGATCCGCGGCAGCGCGGTGAACTCCGACGGCCGGTCCAACGGCCTGACGGCGCCCAACCCGGAAGCCCAGGCAGCCCTGCTGCGCGACGCCTACGCGGCGGCGGGCGTCGAGCCGTCCTCAGTGGACTACGTCGAGGCGCACGGAACAGGGACGCCACTGGGCGACCCGCTCGAAGCGGGCGCGCTGACGGCGGTGCTCGGGAGCGGGCGCCCGCCCGAGCGGCCGTTGCTGGTCGGTTCGGTGAAGAGCAACCTCGGCCACCTCGAAGGCGCGGCCGGGATCACCGGGCTGGTCAAGGTGGTGCTGGCCATGCTGAACCGGCGGGTGCCGGCGAGCCTGCACTTCCGGTCACCGAACCCGCACGTGGATTTCAGGGGGTTGCGGGTGGCCGGCGAGGCGGCGGAGTGGCCGCGGTATTCGGGCGTGGCGCGGGCAGGGGTGTCGGCGTTCGGGTTCGGCGGGACCAATGCGCACGTGGTGCTGGAGGAGTGGCCGGCGGCTTCGTTCCCGGTGCGGGCCGATGTGGATGGTCCGCAGGTGTTCGCGCTCTCGGCCCGGTCGGCAGAGGCGCTGCGGGCGCGGGCGGGGGAGCTGGCGGAGTGGTTGGCGGCGCGGGAGATGCCCCTCGGGGCGGTGGCCTCGACGCTGGCTCATCGGCGGGAGCACCTATCGGTGCGCGGCGCGGTGGTCGGTGCGGGCCGCGGGGATGTGGTCGGCGCGTTGAGGGAGCTGGCGGCCGGTGGTGGTGTGGTCGCGGACATCCGTGATGTGGCCGGGCGGGTGGAACCTGGCGCCGCGGCCGCTGCTGGTTCGACCGAGCCCCAGGGCACGGGCGCTCGTACTGCCGAGTCGGTGGACGGGGCCGGTCGCTGCACTGCCGCTGGTGGCGCTGCTGGTCCGGCCGAGCTCCGCGCCGAACCGCCTGCCGCGGTCGCCGATCCTGGTGTCGTCTTCGTCTTCTCCGGCTACGGCTCCCAATGGCACGGCATGGGCCACCACCTCCTCCACTCCGAACCCGCCTTCCGCGCCGAAGTCGAATCGCTCGACCCCGTCTTCCGAACCGAAACCGGCACCTCCCTCCACGACCTCCTCACCCAAGAACGAACCGACCTCGCCAAAACCCAGCTGGCCCTCTTCGGCATGCAACTCGCCCTGGCCGGACTCTGGCGCGCCCACGGCATCACCCCCGCCGCCGTGCTCGGGCACTCCATGGGTGAAGTCGCCGCCGCCGTTGTCGCCGGGGCGCTCGATGTCCGGAACGGCCTGCGCGTCATGACCAGCCGGGCCCGCCTGCTCGCCGAACTCGACCAAGGTGGTGATGGCGCGATGGCCGTCGTCGAGCTGTCCCCGGCCGAGCTGGCGAAGTTCCCCGAGGTCACCGTCGCCGTCTACGCCTCTCCGACCCAGTGCACCGTCACCGGCGCCGCCGCCCAGGTCGATGCCCTCGTCGACCACGCCGAAAGCCTCGGCAGGCTCGCCCGGCGGCTGCCCGTCGGCGGGGCCGGCCACTCGGCCGCCGTCGATGCCGTGCTCGGGCGGTTCCGCGACACCCTCGCGGGCCTGACCGCCGGGAAGCCGGAAATCCCTTGTTACACCAGCGTTCTCGACGATCCCCGCGAAACACCCGCCTTCGACGTCGAGTACTGGGCGGCGAACCTGCGCCGTCCGGTGCGGTTCAGCCAGGCCCTCGACACCGCCGCGGCCGATGGGCACCGGGTGTTCGTCGAAGTCTCGCCGCACCCGGTGGCCGCCGCCGCGATCGAGCAGACCACCGGGGAACCCTGCCTGCCCTCGGCCAGTCGCCGGGTCGACGAACGGGTCGCCTTCCTCACCAGCCTCGCCCGGCTGTACGTCCGCGGTGAAGCGGATCTCGCCGGCCGCCCGCGGACGCCCGTCGTCGAGCTGCCCGGTCCGGTCTGGCGTCACGAACGATTCTGGCCGCGACGCATCCCGCGCACCGGCACTGGCCATCCACTGCTGGGTGTCCACATCGAACAACCCGGCGGAAACACCCACCTCTGGCGCGCCGACGTCGGCACGGCGGTGCTGCCCTGGCTGGCCGACCACACCGTCGGAGGCACGCCCGTCTTCCCGGCCACCGGCTTCCTCGAACTCGCGCTCGCCGCCGGCGGGCACGTCCGTGACCTCGAGCTGCGCGAGGTCCTCCCGCTGGCTGAGCACACCGAGGTGACGACCACCCGCACCGGGACCGAGCTGAGCGTGCACGCCAAGTCCGCCCACGGCGAGTGGATCCGGCACGCCACCGCCCGCCTCGGCAGCGGCGGCACGCCGTCGGCGCCGTTCGGCGAGGTCACGGGGGAGCCCGTCGACCTCTACCGCGTGCTGGCTGACCTGGGCCAGTCCTACGGCCCGGTCTTCCGCGGCCTGCGCCGGGTGACCGCCACTCCCGGACGCGCGTCGGCGGCGATCGTGCTGCCGGAGGCCGACCATCCCGCCTACGTGCTGCACCCCGCGCTCGCCGACGCCTGCCTGCACGCGCTGGCCGCGGCCGTCGGTCAGGCGGACGCGCTCTACCTGCCGCTCACCGTGGGCGAAGTCGTCGTCGCCGGGGATCCGCGCAAGGGGGTGCGGGTCGACGCCGTCCTCGGTTCGGTCGATCCCTCCGGGGACGGCCTGCTCGGCAGTGTCCAGCTGGTCGACGCCGGGGACGCCGTCCTGGTGGAGTTCCGGGACGTCTACTGCCGCCGGTTCCGGGACGCGGCCCTGGCCCGGCTGCTGTTCGAAGCGACCTGGCAGCCGGCCGACCTGCCCGCGGCCGGACACGAGCCGAACTGGATCATGCTCGACGGCGAGGGCCTCGAAAACCGCGCTGAACTCGCGAAGCAGCTACGCGAGAAGGAACCGGCCGCGGTGGTCGCGCTGCTCGGCGGGACGACCGCGCCGGACCCGGCCCGTGCCGCCCGGCTGGTCGTGACGCTGTCCGGCATCACCGCCGAGCTGGCCGAACTCCCGGCGCCGCCGCGGTTGTGGCTGGTCACCGCGGGCGCGCAGAGCATCGAACCCGGCGAGCGCGGCGATCCCGGCGTGGCGGCGCTGCGCGGGCTGGTGCGCGTGCTCGCCTTCGAGCACCCCGAGCTCCGCGTGAGCCAGGTCGACTTCGACGGCGAACCGGACCCGGCCCGGCTCTGGGCGAGCCAGCTGCGGGACGAGGTCTCCGCGGACGGCCCGGACGACGAAGTCGCCTGGCGCGAAGGCATCCGTCACACCCGCCGCCTGGTCCGGCCGGAGCTCGGCGACCCGCTGCGCGAGCCGGTCCGCGACGGTGCCTACGTCATCACCGGTGGACTCGGTGGCCTCGGGCTGGCTGCGGCGAAGTGGCTGGCCGGCCGCGGGGCGACGCGCTTGGTGCTCTGCAGCCGCCACCCCGCCGACCCGGGCCTGGACGACCTGGGCGTCGACGTCCGGGTGGTGGCCGGGGACATCGCCGAGCCCGGAACGGCCGAGGCGCTGGTCGCGGCCGCCACCGACGGCGGTGTGCCGTTGCGCGGAGTGCTGCACGCAGCCGGTGTGCTGGCCGACGGCGCGGCGATCACGCTGGACGCGGACGCGCTCGAAGCCGTCTGGCGGCCGAAGGCGCTCGGCGCCTGGCGGCTGCACGAGGCGACCGCCGGGCACGATCTCGACTGGTGGCTGGTCTATTCGTCCGCGGCCGCATTGTTCGGCTCGCCGGGCCAGGCCGCGTACGCCACCGCGAACGCGTGGACCGACGCGCTGGTCACCTGGCGCCGGGCCCAAGGACTCCCCGCGGCGACCATCGGCTGGGGCGCCTGGGGTGAGATCGGCGCCGCGGCCGGGTCGCGCAACCCGGTCCTCGAGCCGCTCGGCACCGAGGAAGCGCTCTCCGCCCTCGGCGCCGTCCTGGCGCGCGACCGCGCGGCGACCGGCGTTGCCCGGGTGGCCGCCGAGACGGTGCTGGAGCTGTTCCCGCGGCTGGCCGAACGGCCGTTCTTCGCCCTCTTCACGCCGGAGCCCACGGAGTCCACTTGGGACGGTCTGGAGTCGGTGCGTGGCAGGTCGAACGAAGCTGCGCGGGCCGCGATGGCCGACCACCTGGCCGAGCTCGTCGCGGGCCTGCTGGGGTACGCCGAGGTCGACCGGAACGTGCCGCTGACCCGGCTCGGGCTCGACTCGCTGTCGGCGATGCGGGCGAGGGGCGCGGTCGAACGCGACTTCGGACTGCCGTTGCCGATCCCGTTGCTGCTGCGCGGGGCGAGCCTGGCGGAGCTGGCCGGTCACCTCGCCGAGCAGGCCGGTTTCGGCACGTCGGACCCGGCCGAGCCCGGGGGAGCGGGGCCGCGCGACCCGGCCGAGCGCTGGGTCGCCCGCCACTGGCAGGCCGAACTGGGTGGTCCGGAACCCGGGGTGCACGACGACTTCTTCGCCGTGGGCGGGGATCCCGGACGCGCGCGGCGGCTGCGCGCGGTGTTCGCTGAGCAGCTCGGCGCGGTGCCCGCCGTCGACCGGCTGTTCGCCACGCCGACGGTCGCCGCGCTGGCCGACCTGCTGCGGGCCGAGCTGGAAGGCCACGGCGACGGGCCGGTGCGGCTGCTGCGCGACGGCGTCGGGGAGCCGGTGTTCCTGTTCCACCCGGCCGGGGGGCCGACGAGCGTCTACCGCGAGCTCGTCCGGCTGCTCCCTGAAGGCCAGCCGGTGTACGGGTTCGAGCGGATCGACGACGAGGACACCGTCGAAGCCAAGGCGGCGTGTTACACCGAGCTGATCCGGGAGATCCAGCCGCACGGGCCGTACCGGCTGGGCGGCTGGTCGTTCGGCGGCTGCCTCGCCTACGAGACGGCACGGGTGCTGACGGCGGCGGGCGAGCCGGTCGAGCTGGTGTTCCTGATCGACACGATCCTGCCGCTGCCCGCGCCCGGGAAACCGGTGGGGGAGCTGCTGCTCGACCGCTTCGACCGGTTCGCCGCGCACATCTCGCGCACCTACGGCGTGCCGTTCGCGGTTCCACGCGAGGAGCTCGCGCGGCTGGACGAGGCCGCCCAGATCCGCTGGGTGATGGACCGGCTGGCCGCGCAGGTGCCGGACCTGGGGCCGGGCGTGCTGCGGCACCAGTACGAGTCCTATGTGGACGCCCGGGTCGCCGAACGGTACACCCCGGTCCGCTACGACGGCCGGGTGCTGCTGCTGCGGGCGCGGGACCCGCACCCGCTCACGACCGCGCTCGACCCGCGCTACCTGCGCACCGACCCGGCCCTCGGCTGGGACGAGCACTGCGCCGGCCTCGAGGTCGTGCGGGTGCCCGGCGACCACGTCTCGATGATCGACCCGCCCCACGTGGCGGAGCTGACCGGAGCGCTGGCGGAGAGACTCGAAGTGGGGGTGCGCTGATGGACGAGCTCAGGCCGACCACGGCCTTCCGGATCGCCGACCTCGCGGCGCGGCAGGACGAAGTCGTCCGGATCGCCGAGAAGCGGGCCGTCGACCGGCAGCACGCCAAGGGCAAGCTGACCGCGCGGGAACGGATCGGGCTGCTGCTCGATCCCGGGTCGTTCGTCGAGCTGGACCAGTTCGCGCGGCACCGGTGCGCGGAGTTCGGGATGGACGCCAACCGGCCGTGGGGCGACGGCGTCGTCACCGGGCACGGCACCGTCGACGGACGGCAGATCTGCGTGTTCTCGCAGGACTTCAGCGTCTTCGGCGGCAGCATGGGCGAGGTCTCCGGCGAGAAGGTCCTCAAGGTGATGGACCTGGCCATGAGCATCGGCTGCCCGGTCGTCGGGATCAACGACTCGGGCGGCGCGCGCATCCAGGAAGGCGTCGTGTCGCTGGCGTACTACGCCGAGCTGGGCCGGCGCAACGCGCACGCTTCGGGTGTCGTCCCGCAGATCTCGATGATCATGGGCCCGTGTGCCGGCGGCGCGGTCTACGCGCCGGCGATCACCGACTTCACCGTGGTGGTCGAGGGAACTTCGCACATGTTCGTCACCGGCCCGGACGTCGTCCACGCCGTCACCGGCGAGCGGGTCACCGCGCAGGAGCTCGGCGGCGCGGCCGTCCAGAGCGAGGTCGCCGGCAACGCCCACCACCGGGCCGCCGACGAGGAGGACGCGATCGAGTGGGTGCAGACCCTGCTCGGGTACCTGCCGTCGAACAACCTCGACACCGGCCCGGAGTACGCCGACGACACCAGCGCCACCGTCACCCCGGCCGACCTCGAGCTCGACCGGCTGGTGCCCGACTCGCCGAACCAGACCTACGACATGGCCGAGCTGATCGTCCGGTTGGTCGACGACGGCGAGTACACCGAGGTGCACAGCGGCTTCGCGCCCAACATGATCTGCGCGTTCGGCCGGGTCCAGGGCCGCACGGTCGGGGTGGTGGCGAACCAGCCGCGGCACGCGGCCGGCGTGATCGACATCAACGCGTCCGAAAAGGCCGCCCGGTTCGTGCGGTTCTGCGACGCGTTCACCATCCCCCTGCTCACCCTCGCCGACGTCCCGGGTTACCTGCCGGGCACGGACCAGGAGCGCGGCGGGATCATCCGCCGCGGCGCCAAGCTGATCTACGCCTACTCCGAGGCGACGGTGCCGAAGGTGACCGTGGTCGTCCGCAAGGCCTACGGCGGCGGGTACGCCGTGATGGGCTCCAAGCACCTCGGCGCCGATGTCACGATGGCCTGGCCCACGGCGGAGATCGCGGTGATGGGCGCCGAGGGCGCGGCGCAGGTGCTCTACCGGCGGGAGCTGGCGAAGCTGCCGCCCGAGCGGCGCGCCGCCGCCCACCGGCAGCTCACCGAGGAGTACCGCAAGCGCCACGCGGGCCCGTACCTGGCGGCCGAACGCGGGTACGTCGACCAGGTCGTCACGCCGTCGCAGACGCGCCTGCTGGTGGCCCGCGCCCTGCGGACGTTGCGCACCAAACGGCAGACCCTGCCGGCCAGGAAACACGGAAACATCCCCCTGTGAAGGAGACTTCGATGAGAGCCACCCTGCTGATGCTGGCCGTCGTGGTCCTGCTGGCCAGTGGTGTCACCGCCGCCCAGGCGAGCCCCGCCGTGGCCGACGACGGCGCGAAGGTCGTCCAGGAGACCTGGCTCGACGCCCGGACCGTCGACCTGAAGATCGACTCGCCCGCCCTCGGCACCACCGGGATGGTCCGGCTGATCGTGCCGAGCGGCTGGGCCGCGCAGCCCACGCGGACCTGGCCGGTGCTGTTCCTGCTGCACGGCTGCTGCGAGCCCGTCGACTACAAGTCGTGGGACCAGTTCACCGACGTGAAGGCGTTCACCGCGACCAAGGACGCGCTGGTCGTCATGCCGACCGACGGCCCGGCCGGGATGTACACGAAGTGGTGGAACTTCGGGCTGTCCAGCAAACCCGACTGGGACACCTTCCACACCGCCGAAGTGCGCCAGATCGTCGAGCGCGGGTACCACGGCGGCACCCGCCGGGCGATCGCCGGGCTGTCGATCGGGGGGTACGGCGCGCTCGCGTACGCCTTCCAGCACAAGGGGATGTTCGGCGCGGCGGCGTCCTACAGCGGGGTGCCGAACACGCTCTTCCCGGGGATCCCGGTCTGGATCGGCGGCATCCTGGCCCGCGCCGGGATCTTCAACTACCTGAACCTCTGGGGCGACTCCTTCGGGATGCAGCCGATCTGGTCGTCGCACAACCCCTACGACCACGTACAGGACCTGCGCGGCACGGCGCTCTACCTCTCCTGCGGCAACGGCCGGACCGGGCCGCTCGACCCGCCCGGCCAGAGCGACGTGCTGGAGCCGTCGGCGCTGCTGTCTTCGCAGAGCTTCACCGACAAGCTGCGGCAGGCCGGCATCCCGGCGACCGTCGACTACTACGGGCCGGGCACGCACAGCTGGCCGTACTGGCAGCGGGCCCTGCACAACTCGTGGCCGGTCCTGGCCGGCGCGCTCGGCCTGCCCGCCTGAGCGCTTCCCTTCTGGTGTCAGAGCCCTTTCCCCGATGGAGGTTGTGGTGAAGTCTGTCCCTTTGCGACGCGTGCTGTCGGCGCTGCTCGGCGTCTCGCTGGCGGCGTGGGGAGTGGTGGCCGCGAGCCCGCCCGCCGGCGCGGCGGCGGCCCCGATCCTGCCCGGTCCGTTCGACGACTCGTTCTACACTCCGCCGTCGCCGCTGCCGGCCGGGAAACCCGGTGACGTCCTGCGCTGGCGCCCGTCGGTGCCGCTGCTGAACGCCGCCAACGCCGACGCCTGGCAGGTCATGTACCTCTCGACCAACGCGCAGGGCCGCACGGACGCGGTGACCGGGACGATCCTGGTGCCGAAGGGCAAGGACCCGGCCGCGGCGCCGATCGTCGGGTACGCGGTGGGCACGCAGGGCCCGGCGTTCAAGTGCACCGCGTCGAAGGCGATGGAACGCGGCACGCTCTACGACCAGCCGGCGATCAACGACTCGCTGTCCAGCGGGTACGCGGTTGCCGTGACCGACTACGAGGGTTACTCGCCGACGACGGTGCCGACCTACATCACCGGCCAGTCCATGGGCCCGGCCGTGATCGACTCGGTGCGGGCGGCGCAGAACCTGCCGTCGGCGCGGCTGGCGAAGTCGGCGAAGGTGATCTTCCAGGGGTACTCGCAGGGTGGCGGCGGATCGATGTGGGCGGGGGAGAAGCAACCCACCTACGCGCCCGAGCTGAACGTCGTCGGCGTGGTCGCCGGCGGTGTTCCGGCCGACCTGACCGAAGTCGCCAAGGGGCTCGACGGGTACGTCGGGTTCGGGTTCCTGGCCTTCGCCGCGGTGGGGCTCGACGCCGCGTACCCGGACCTGAAGCTGGATTCGTTCCTGAACGCGACCGGACGGCAGCAGCTCGGCGACGCGAAGAAGAACGCCTGCGTCGCCGAGCTGTTGCTGAACTACTCGTTCAAGAAGATCAGTGACTACACCACGACGAACCCGCTGGGCACACCGCAGTGGCAGGCGCGGCTGGCGCAGAACAAGCTCGGCGCCAGCCCGCCGCGGGTGCCGGTGTTCCAGTACCACGCGAGCACCGACGAGATCGTCAACACGCCACAGGCGGAGACGCTGCACCGGACCTACTGCGCGGCCGGTGTCCGTGAGCAGTGGCAGACCTACGTCTCCGACCACGCGACCGGCATCCTCGCCGGGAACGCGGACGCTCACCAGTGGATCGTCAAGCGGTTCAGCGGGGCGCAGGCGCCGTCGAACTGCTGACGAACGCGGTGACGGCCTCGGCCAGGGGTGTCGTCGGCCGGCCGAGGAGCCGGCTCAGGTCGCCCGACGTCGAGGCCAGCTCGCCGGCCGCGATGCCGCGGTCGGCGTCGGCCAGCATCGCCGCGACCGGCTCGGGCAGGCCGGCGCCGACGAGGACCTTGCGGTACTGCTCGACCGGCAGGTCCTGGTAGGTGACCTCGGTGCCCGCCGCGGCCGTCACCGCGGCGGCGAGGTCGGCGTACCCGAACGGCTCGTCGCCGGCCAGCTCGTACACCTGGCCCTCGTGCCCTTCGCCGGTCAGGACCTCGACGGCCGCCTCCGCGAAGTCGGCCCGCGGGACGGCGCCCAACCGGCCGTCACCCGCGGCGCCGGCGAAGGACCCGACCGCGAGGGCCTGGCTGATCGTCTGCGCGTAGTTCTCGGTGTACCAGCCGTTGCGCAGGAAGGTGAACGGCAGGCCGGACGCGCGGATGACCTCCTCGGTGGCCTTGTGGTCCGGCGCGACGAACAGCTTCGTCGTGTCGGCGAACAGGACGCTCGTGTACGCGAGGTGCCGGACGCCGGCTTCGCGAGCGGCGGTGACGACGGCTTCGTGCTGCGCGAGCCGCTGGCCGGGGGTGCTGCTGGAGATCAGCAGCACCTTGTCCGCGCCGGCGAAGGCGGCGGCCAGGCTCGCGGGGTCGTCGTAGTCGGCGCGCCGCACCTGCACCCCGCGCGCGGCGAACTCGGCGGCCTTCTCCGGGTCCCGCACGGCCGCGACGACTTCGGCGGCGGGGACCTTCTTCAGCAGGCCTTCCACGACCAGGCGGCCGAGCTGGCCGGTGGCGCCGGTGACCACGATCATCTGCTTCTCCTCGCTGCTGGACTGCTTACCCACAGAGTGTACTAACTTTGAGAAAGTGCAAACTTCCAGTGAGCACGCTCACCTGGGTTTCTCGGGGTCGCGAGGTACCGTTGACCCATGAGCGAGGCGCCGGAGTGGCTGGACGAGCACGGGCAGGTGATGTTCGACGTCTTCGCCCAGGCCTGTACCTCCCGGGCGACGCTCGAGCACATCACCGGCCGGTGGGGGATCCTCGCGATGGCCGCCCTCCACGACGGCACGCTCCGCTTCAATGCTTTACGCCGCCGCGTGTCGGGGGTGAGCGAGAAGATGCTCGCCCAGACCCTGCAGGCCCTTGAGCGCGACGGTTTTGTGCACCGCGAGGCCCAGCCGACGATCCCGCCGAAGGTCGAATACAGCTTGACCCCGCGCGGCCGCCGGACCGCGGCGCTGCTGCTGTCGCTCATCGAGGATGTCGAGGGGCAGATGCCTGAGGTCGTGGAAGCCAATGCGAGGTACGACGCCGCGAAGAGTGAGGCGTAACGCGTTCTAGTCCGCCCAGGGGAGCCGCACCGCTTCGAGTTGCGGGTCGTTCAGCAGCGCTTCGATCAGAGTGGGCGGGCCGGCGACCTTGGTTCCCCACAGGTCGTAGTCGGTACCCAGGCACCAGGAGCGGTCCTCGGCCCAGAGGTTCGAGGGACTGAAGTCGGGCTCGGGGTTGTCGTACAAGAGTCCGGCGTCGCCGAGGCGTCCGGTGCGCACCACGAGGTTCTCCAGGTCGCGAAACCCGAGCGTCGCCGGGCTGTAGTAGGCCAGGCATGGCGTGTCCGGCCCGGCGGGACCGTGCTCGACGAGGACGTCGACCAGCCGTGTCCACGTTTCCCGGTCGAGGCTTCCTTCGGTGGGCGGGATGATGCCGAGCGGCCAGCTGCCGTCCCTCGTGACCGACGGGAAGCACCGATGGCCGGGTAGCTGTCCCCGGGGAACGACGGGATCGCCGACGCGCTCGGCGAGCTCCGCCCAGCGCAGCCGTCGCCAGCCGGGGCCGGGGTGCTCGGCGCGGCCCAGTCCGCCGCCCGTCGTGACGGTCGTGGCTTCGAGGTTGATGCCGCCGAGGGTGATCGGCTCGACCTCGCCCGCGGCCAGGCGCGCCTGGCGGTACTCGTGGTGTGTCGTGCCGGTGGGCCCTTGCTCGTGTTCGTACATCGTGTTGAGAACCCATGCCGCGTCAGGCATCGGCGGTGGCAAGAAGCCGGTCAGGCCGTCGCCGCACAGATCTCGCAGCCAGCCCGTGGTGCCGGATGGTGCGGGCGGCCACTGCTTGTCCATGCGTCCATGATCTCAGCCGCGGCCGGTCCGCCGACCTTGCCCAAAGTAAGAACGTGTTCTAGTTTTGAGCTGTGCAGACCGATCTGGGCTTGACCGGCGCCGTGGTGCTCGTCACCGGCGGCGTCCGCGGCGTGGGCCGGGGCATCACCGACGTCTTCCTCGCCCACGGCGCCCGCGTCGTCACCTGCGCCCGGCACGAAACCCCCACCGACGCCGAGTTCGTCCAGTGCGACGTCCGTGACGAAGCCCAGGTCACCGCCCTGATCGACGGGATCGTCGAACGCCACGGCCGCCTCGACGTCGTGGTCAACAACGCCGGTGGTGCTCCCTTCGCGCCCGCCGCGGAGGCGTCGCCGCGGCTGCACGAGAAGATCGTCCAGCTGAACCTGCTCGCCCCGCTGCTGGTCTCCCAGAAAGCCAACGCCGTCATGCAGCGCCAGGACGGCGGCGGCTCGATTGTGATGATCTCCAGCGTCAGCGGGACCCGCGCGTCGCCGGGGACCGCGGCCTACGGCGCCGCCAAGGCCGGGCTCGGCAACCTCACCGCCAGCCTCGCCGTCGAGTGGGCGCCCCAAGTGCGGGTCAACGCCCTGGACGTCGGCATGGTGCGCACCGAGCAGGCCCACCTGCACTACGGCGGCGAAGCCGCGATCGAGGCGGTCGGCAAGACCGTGCCGCTGGGCCGCCTCGCCGAGCCCGAGGAGGTCGGCGCCTGCGCCGCGTTCCTCGCCTCCGGCCTCGCCTCCTACGTCTCCGGCGCCACCCTGCGCGTCCACGGCGGCGGGGAGGTCCCGGCGTTCCTCGCCGCGGCCGACGTCAACCACCAGGAGGATTCGTGAGCAGGTTGTGCCAGGACCGCGTGGTCGTGGTGACCGGCGCCGGCCGCGGCATCGGGCGGGCCCACGCGCTCGCCTTCGCCGCCGAAGGCGCGCCGGTCGTGGTGAACGACGTGGACGGGGACGCGGCCGCCGGAGTCGTCGCCGAGATCGAGGCGCCGGGCGGCAAGGCCGTCGCGAACACCGACGACATCGCCGACTGGGCCGGGGCGAAGCACCTGGTCGACACGGCGCTGGAGAACTTCGGCCGCCTCGACGTGCTGGTCAACAACGCGGGCTTCGTCCGGGACCGCATGCTGGTCAACCTCGGCGAGGACGAGTGGGACGCGGTGGTCCGCGTCCACCTGAAGGGACACTTCGCGCCCCTGCGGCACGCCGCCGAACATTGGCGCGCCGAAGCCAAAGCCGGGCGGACGCCGAGCGCGCGTGTCATCAACACGAGCTCGGGCGCCGGGCTGCTGGGCAGCGTCGGCCAGGGAAACTATTCGGCGGCGAAGGCGGGGATCGCCGGACTGACCGTCGTGGCGGCGGCCGAGCTGGCGCGCTACGGCATCACCGTCAACGCGATCGCGCCGGCCGCGCGGACCCGGATGACCGAGGCGGTGTTCGCGTCGATGGCGCGGCCCGGCGAGGGCTTCGACGCGATGGCGCCGGAAAACGTCTCGCCGCTGGTCGTCTGGCTCGGCAGCGAAGAGTCCGCGCACGTCACCGGGCGCGTCTTCGAGGTCGAGGGCGGGAAGGTCGCCGTGGCGGAGAGCTGGCGGCACGGCCCGGCCGTCGACAAGGGCGGCCGTTGGGACCCGGCCGAACTCGGCCCGGTCGTGAAGGACCTGCTCGAGCGCGCGCCCGAGCCCGAACCCGTGTACGGAGCGAGCTGATGGGCATCCTCACCAAGCGCGACGGCCACGTCGAAGTGATCACCGTCGACTACCCGCCGGTCAACGCGCTGCCCGTGCGGGGGTGGTGCGACCTGGCCGACGCGCTCAAGAAGGCCGGTGACGACCAGGACGTCCACGTTGTCGTGCTCCGCGCGGAAGGCCGGGGCTTCAACGCCGGCGTCGACATCAAGGAGATCCAGCGCAGCGCCGGGTACGACGCGCTCGTCGGCGCGAACAGAGGCTGTTACGCCGCTTTCGGCGCGGTCTACGACTGCGCGGTGCCAGTGGTCGCGGCGGTGCACGGGTTCTGCCTCGGCGGTGGCATCGGCCTGGTCGGCAACGCCGACGTCGTCATCGCTTCCGACGACGCCACCTTCGGTGTCCCCGAGGTCGAACGCGGCGCGCTCGGGGCCGCCACACACCTGGCGCGGCTGGTGCCGCAGCACCTCATGCGCACGCTCTACTTCACGGCCCGGCGCATCACCGCCGCCGAGCTGCACGCCCACGGCTCGGTCTACGAGGTCGTGCCGCGTGCCGGGCTCGACGACGCGGCCATGGCCGTCGCCCGGGACATCGCGAAGAAGGACCCGCGGGTGATCCGGGCCGCGAAGGAGGCCCTGAACGGCATCGACACCCAGCAGGTGCACCGCAGCTACCGCTTCGAGCAGGGTTTCACCTTCGAACTCAACCTGCTCGGCGCGTCCGACGAAGCCCGCGAGGAGTTCTTGAATGGCCGATAAGCGCACGACCGCCGACGACGCCGTGGCGGAGATCCGCGACGGCATGACGATCGGCATCGGCGGCTGGGGCTCCCGGCGCAAGCCGATGGCGCTGGTCCGCGCGCTCCTGCGCACGCCGGTGAAGGACCTGACCGTGGTCTCCTACGGCGGTCCCGACGTCGGCCTGCTGTGCGCGGCCGGGAAGGTGAAGCGGGTCGTGTTCGGGTTCGTCACGCTCGACTCGATCCCGTACGACCCGTGGTTCGGCCGCGCCCGCGAGACCGGCGCGATCGCCGTCACCGAGTACGACGAGGGCATGTTCGGCGCGGCGCTTTCCGCTGCGGCGCAACGGCTTCCGTTCCTGCCGATGCGAGCCGGGCTCGGCTCGGAAGTGATGCGGGCCAACCCGGACCTGCGGACCGTCCGCTCGCCCTACGCCGACGGCGAGGAGCTGGTCGCGGTGCCGGCGCAGCACCTGGACGTCGCGCTGGTGCACCTCAACCGGGCCGACGCCCGCGGCAACGCCCAGTACCTCGGCCCGGACCCGTACTTCGACGACCTGTTCTGCCTGGCCGCCGCGAAGCGGTTCGTCTCGGTCGAAAAAGTCGTCGAAACACCGGACCTGATGGCGGGCGGGCCGGTGCAGTCGCTGCTGCTCAACCGCGGCAGCGTGGACGGTGTCGTCGAGGCGCCACGCGGCGCGCACTTCACCACCGCCGTGCCGGACTACGGCCGCGACGAACGGTTCCAGCGGCACTACGCCGCCTGTGCCAAGGATCCCGAGGCGTGGCCGGGGTTCGCCGACCGGTTCCTGTCCGGGGACGAGACGCGTTATCTGTCCGAAGTGGACAAGTTCGAGGCGGAGGCGGCATGAGCGCGACCCGGGCCGAGATCGCCGTCGTGGCGGTGGCCGAGCTGTTCCGCGGCGACGGCGAGATCGTCGTCAGCCCGATGGGCCTGGTCCCGCAGCTGGGCGCGAAGCTCGCCCGGCTGACCTTCGAACCCGACCTGCTCATGTCCGACGGCGAGGCGTTTCTGGTCACGACCGACGGGGAAGTCGAGGGCTGGCAGCCGTTCCGCAAGATGCTCGACACGATCGTCCCGCACGGACGGCGGCACGTAGTGATGGGCGCCAACCAGGTCGACCGCCACGGCAACCAGAACATCTCCGCCATCGGCGACCACGCCCGGCCGAAGAAGCAGCTGCTCGGGGTGCGCGGCGCGCCGGGCAACACCGTCAACCACCGCACCAGCTACTGGGTTCCGCGGCACAGCACGCGCGTCTTCGTGGACACCGTGGACGTCGTGTCGGGCGTGGGTTACGACAACGCCGCGAAGGCGGGCCCGTCGGCCGAGAAGTTCCACGACGTGCATCGGGTCGTCTCGAACCTCGGGGTGTTCGACTTCGGCACGCCGGACCACTCGATGCGGGCGGTGTCGCTGCACCCCGGCGTCACCCGCGAGGAGGTCACGGCGGCGACCGCGTTCGAGATCGACTTCGGCGATGCGGAAACGAGCCGTGAGCCCACGGACGAAGAACTGCGGATCATCCGCGCAGTGCTGGACCCGAAAGGCCTGCGCGACAAGGAAGTCCCGGCGTGAAGACGGCGCTGACCGAGCTCGCCGGGATCGACCACCCCGTCGTCCAGACGGGGATGGGCTGGGTCGCCGGGCCGCGGCTGGTGTCGGCGACCGCGGAAGCGGGCGCGCTCGGCATCCTGGCGTCGGCCACGATGACCTACCCCGAGCTGGAAGCGGCGGTCGCGGAGGTCAAGAACCGGACGGGGAAACCGTTCGGCGTCAACCTGCGCGCCGACGCGGCCGACGCCGGCGACCGCGTCGACCTGCTGATCCGTGAGGGGGTCAAGGTCGCGTCGTTCGCGCTCGCGCCGCGCAAGGAGATGATCGCGAAGCTGCGCGACCACGGGATCGTCGTGATCCCCTCGGTCGGGGCCGCCCGCCATGCCGAGAAGGTCGCGGCCTGGGGCGCGGACGCCGTCATCGTCCAGGGCGGCGAAGGCGGCGGGCACACCGGGGGAGTGGCGACCACGCTGCTGCTGCCGAGCGTGCTGGACGCCGTCGACATCCCGGTCGTCGCCGCGGGCGGGTTCTTCGACGGGCGCGGCCTCGCCGCCGCGCTGGCTTACGGCGCGGCCGGCGTCGCGATGGGCACCCGGTTCCTGCTCAGCAAGGAGAGCACCGTCCCGGACGAGGTCAAGCGCGTCTACCTCGAGCAGGGTCTCACCGGGACGGTGGTCACCCGGCGCGTCGACGGCCTGCCGCACCGGGTCCTGCGCACCGACCTGGTCGACAAGCTGGAGCGCACCGGCCGGCTGCGCGGGCTCGCGCAGGCGGCGAAAAACGCGCTCCGCTTCCGGAATATCACCGGACTGTCCCCGGTTGCGATGGTCAAAGAAGGCCTGGCGATGAAGCACGGCAACGCACTGACGTGGAGCCAGCTGGTCATGGCGGCGAACACCCCGATGCTGCTGCGCGCGGGGCTCGTCGACGGCCGGACGGACGCGGGAGTGCTAGCGTCGGGACAGGTGGTGGGCATGATCCACGACCTGCCCACGGTGGCCGAAATCGTCGAGGGCACAGTGGCCGGGGCAGGTGAGATCCTTCGCCGCCTCGGCCGGGAAACGGGAGGATGAGCGAGGGTGGCGCTGAAGGTCGGTTACAAGGCTTCCGCGGAGCAGTTCGGACCGCGGGACCTGGTCGAATACGCCGTGCGCGCCGAAGAGGCCGGCCTCGACTCGGTCTGGGTGTCGGATCACTTCCTGCCGTGGCGGCACGAAGGCGGGCACGCGCCGTGGGCGCTGGCGTGGATGCCGGCGGTCGCCGAGCGCACGAAGCGGGTGCAGATCGGCACGAGCGTGCTGACCCCGACGTTCCGGTACAACCCGGCGGTGATCGCCCAGGCGTTCGCGACGATGTCGCTGCTGTCGGGCGGCCGGGTGATCCTCGGCGTGGGGTCCGGCGAGGCGCTGAACGAGATCGCCGTGTCGGGGCGCGAGTGGCCGGAGTTCAAGGAGCGCTTCGCCCGGCTGCGTGAGTCGATCAAGCTGATCCGCGAGCTGTGGACCAGCGACAACGTGAACTTCGACGGCGAGTACTACAAGCTGGTCGACGCGCGCATCTACGACCGCCCGGAGCAGCCGGTTCCGGTGTACATCGCCGCGGGCGGGCCGGTGGTGGCCAAGTACGCGGGCCGCGCGGGCGACGGGTTCATCTGCACGTCCGGCAAGGGCATGGACCTCTACACCGAGAAGCTGATGCCGGCGGTCAAGGAAGGCGCGGAGGCGGCCGAGAAGACCGTCGAGGACGTCGACCGGACGATCGAGATCAAGCTGTCCTACGACCGCGACCACGAGAAGGCGCTGGAGAACACGCGGTTCTGGGCGCCGCTGTCGCTGTCGGCTGAGCAGAAGCACAGCGTCACTTCGGCCGACGAGATGGAACGGCTGGCCGACGAGCTGCCGATCGAGCAGGTCGCGAAGCGGTGGATCGTCGCGTCCGACCCGGACGAGGCCGTGGCGCAGATCAAGCCGTACCTGGACGCGGGTCTCAACCACCTCGTCTTCCACGGCCCGGGGCACGACCAGGAGCGGTTCCTGAGCCAGTTCTCCGAGGACGTGCTGCCGAAGCTGCGCGCCCTCGGCTGAGCTAGAGCCGCTCGATAATGGTGACGTTGGCGGTGCCACCGCCTTCGCACATCGTCTGCAGGCCGTAGCGGCCGCCGCGGCGCTCCAGCTCGTGCAGGAGCGTCGCCAGGAGCTTGGTGCCGGTGGCCCCGATCGGGTGGCCGAGGGCGATCCCGCCCCCGTTCACGTTGACCCGGTCGGGGTCCGCGCCGGTTTCGTCCAGCCAGGCCAGGACCACACTCGCGAACGCCTCGTTGACCTCGAACAGGTCGATGTCCTCGACGCCCAGCCCGGTCTTCCGCAGCGCCTGCGAGGTGGCCGGGATCGGGCCGGTCAGCATCCACACCGGGTCGGCCGCGCGCACCGACAGGTGGTGGATGCGCGCCCGCGGGGTCAGGCCGTGTTCGCGGACGAAGCGGTCGGACGCGACCAGCGCCGCGCTTGCGCCGTCGGAGATCTGGCTGGCCACCGCCGCCGTCAGCCGGGAGCCTTCGCTGAGCGGCTTCAAGCCGCGCATCCGCTCCAACGTCGTGTCACGGCGCGGGCCTTCGTCCTGCCGGAAGCCGTCGACCGGGACGATTTCGGCGTCGAAGCGGCCTTCGTCGATCGCCGCGAGCGCGCGCTGATGGCTGCGCAGCGCGTACTCCTCCATGGCGGACCGGCTGATCTCCCAGTGCGCGGCGATCATGTCGGCGCTGCGGAACTGCGACACCTCGACACTGCCGTAGCGCTCCTGCCAGCCCTTCGAGCCGGAGAACGGGTCGTCGAAGCCGTACTCGCGCCCGGCCAGCATCGCCGCGCTGATCGGGATGCGGCTCATGTTCTGCACCCCGCCGGCCAGCACGAGGTCCTGCGTGCCGGACAGGACGGCCTGCGCGGCGAAGTGCACGGCCTGCTGGCTCGACCCGCACTGCCGGTCGATCGTCACGCCGGGCACGTGGTCCGGGAGCCCCGCGGCCAGCCACGCCGTGCGCGCGATGTTCCCGGACTGCGGGCCCAGGGTGTCCGTGCAGCCGAGGATGACGTCGTCCACGAGGTCCGGGTCGACGCCGGCGCGTTCGACGACCGCCTTGATGACGTGCGCGCCGAGGTCGGCGGAGTGCCACCCGGACAGCGCGCCGCCGCGGCGTCCCACGGGCGTGCGGACCGCGTCGAGGAGGAAGGCTTCGGGCACGAGAACTCCTAGGGGTGCTGGCTGCTGACGGAGACGACTTCGCCGGTGAGGTAGCTCGCGTAGTCGCTGGCGAGGAAGACCATGACGTTGGCGACCTCCCACGGCTCGGCGGCGCGGCCGAACGCTTCGCGTTTGGTCAAGTCCTCCAGCAGCTCGTCGCTGGTCACCTTGGCGAGGAACGGATGCATGGCCAGGCTCGGCGCGACGGCGTTGATCCGGACGCCGTGCTCGGCGGCGTCGAGCGCCGAACACCGCGTCAACGCCATCACCCCGGCCTTCGCGGCCGCGTAGTGCGCCTGCCCGGCCTGGGCGCGCCAGCCGATCACCGACGCGTTGTTGACGATCGCCCCGCCGCCGCCCTGGGCGACGAACTGCTTCAGCGCCGCCCGCGTGCAGCGGAAGGTCCCGGTGAGCGTGATGTCCAAGACCCGCGACCACTCGTCGTCGGCCATGTCCAGCACCGACTTCGTCCCGCCCAGCCCCGCGTTGTTGACCATCACGTCGAGGCGTCCGAAGTGCTCCACCGCGCCGGTGATGAGCGCCTGGACCTGGTCCTCGGCCGTGACGTCGCAGGGAATCGCGTGCACCTTGCCGAGCGCGGCCAGTTCGGCCGCCTTCTCGCCGAGCCGCCGTTCGTGCCAGTCGGAGACGACGACGCTCGCGCCCTCCTCCAGGCACCGGCGGGCCACGGCCGAGCCGATGCCGGTGCCGGCAGCGGCGGTGACCACGACGACCTTCCCGGACAGCAGGTCGTGGCCTGGTGGGTACTGGGGGATCACGGGCGGGCCTCCCTCGGCAGGCCGAGCACGCGCTCGGCGATGATGTTCCGCTCGATCTCGTCCGACCCGCCGTAGATCGTGTCCGCGCGGGTGAACAGGTAGAGCCGCTGGGCGTCGTCCAGCTCGGCGCCGGCGGCGACGAGCGACCGCGCACCCCGGGCACGCATCGCCAGCTCGCCGAGCCCGCGGTGCCACTGCGCCCACAGCAGCTTCCCGACGGCGACCTCCGGTCCGGCGGGACGGCCGAGCGTCCGCAGCGCGTGCGCGCGCAGCACACGCAGGCCGATCCGGGCGCGGGTGAGGTCGGTGCGCAGCAGGGGGTCGTCGTAGGTGCCGGTCCGTTTCGCCTCGGCGACGATGTCGTCCAGCTCGCGGCGGAAGCCGATCTGCTGGCCGAGCGTGGAGACGCCGCGTTCGAAGCCGAGCGTGGCCATCGCGATCTTCCAGCCGTCGCCGGGCTCGCCGACGACCAGCTCCGCGGACGTGCGGGCGTCGTCGAAGAAGACTTCGTTGAACTCCGACGTCCCGGTCAGCTGCTGGATCGGCCGCACGGTGACGCCGTCCTGGCGCAGCGGCACCAGCAGGTAGGACAGGCCGTGGTGGCGCTGGGATCCGGGTTCGGTGCGGGCGACGACGAAGCACCAGTCGGCCACGTGGGCCAGGGACGTCCAGATCTTCTGGCCGTTGACCACCCACTCGCCGTCACGCAGGACCGCCGACGTCGAGACGGCGGCCAGATCGGAACCGGCGCCGGGCTCGGAGTAGCCCTGGCACCACAGCTCTTCGACGGCGACGATCTTCGGCAGGAACCGTTTCCGCTGCTCAGGGGTGCCGAAGGCAATGAGCGTCGGGCCGAGCAGCTGCTCGCCGATGTGGTTGACCCGCGCCGGCGCGCCCGAGGCGGCGTACTCCTCGTGGAAGGCGACCTGCTCGTCGAGGGACAGGCCGCGCCCGCCGAACTCGCGAGGCCAGCCGACGCACGTCCAGCCCGCGGCGGCGAGGTGGCGTTCCCAGGCCAGGCGCAGGTCGAACGCCTCGTGCTCGCGTCCCGGGCCGCCGAGGCCGCGCAGTTCCGCGAACTCGCCGGTCAGGTTGTCCGCGAGCCAGCCCGCGACCTCGCGGCGGAATCGCGTCGGTTCCACCCACGCCTCCTTGCTGCCGGGCCGGTCCGGCACCTAGGGTAATGAGAACACGTTCTAGTTTGTCGGTCCAGAGGAGGGTGTGGTGGGACAGACCACGATCCCGGCCGTCGTCCGCGATGCCGCAGCGAAGTTCGGCTCGGCCGAGGCGCTCGTCGACGGCACCCTTCGCCTCGGTTTCGACGATCTCCTGGAACGTGTTCAGTCGGTCGCGCGAGCGTTCGTCGCACGCGGCGTGCAGCCCGGCGACCGCGTCACGATCACCCTCCCCAACACCCACCACTGGGTCCTGACGGCTTTGGGCGCGCTCTACGCGGGCGCGACGCTGATCCCGGTCAACACCCGGTTCACCGCCGCCGAGACCGTGGACCTGCTGGTCCGCAGCCGGGCGAAGGCCCTGGTCGTGGCGGCCGACTTCCTCGGCGCCGACCGCCACGCGGCGATCGTCGCGACCGGCGCGGACCTGCCGGACACCGTGGTCCGCGTGCCGCTCGAACAGCCTCACCGCGCTGTTGAAGGCACCTTGGGCTGGGACGAGTTCCTCGCCGAAGCCGACCGCGTGCCCCTGGCCGAAGCCGAGGCCCGCGCCGACGCTGTCCGACCCGAGGACGTCAGCGACATCCTCTTCACCTCGGGCACGACCGGCCGCTCGAAGGGCGTGCTGTCGGCGCACCGCCAGGTGGTCGACGTCGCCGCGGCCTGGGCGGACTGCGGCCAGGTCACCGCCGACGACCGCTACCTGGTGGTCAACCCGTTCTTCCACAGCTTCGGCTACAAGGCCGGGATCGTGGTCGGCCTGCTCACCGGCGCGACGATCATCCCGCAAGCGGTCTTCGACGTCCGCGCGGCGCTCGACGTCATCGAACGCGAGCGCATCTCGGTGCTGCCGGGGGCGCCGACGATCTTCCAGTCGCTGCTGCGCGAGCCTCACCGGGACGTCTCGTCGCTGCGGCTCGCGGTCACCGGCGCGGCGACCGTGCCCGCGTCGCTGGTCCGGCGGATGCGCGCCGAGCTGGGCTTCGAGATCGTCCTGACCGCGTACGGGCTCACCGAAGCCGTCGTGGTCACGATGTGCCGGCCGGGAGACGACGCCGAGCTGGTCGCGAGGACGTCCGGCCGGGCGACCGCCGGGTTCGAGGTCGAGATCCACGGCTCTCCCGGCGAGGTCGTCCTCCGGGGACCCAACGTGATGCTCGGGTACCTCGACGACGCCGAGGCCACCGCGAAAGCCGTCGACGAAGACGGCTGGCTGCACACCGGCGACGTTGGGGAGCTGGACGCCAGCGGGTACCTCACGATCACCGGCCGGCTCAAGGACATGTACATCTGCGGCGGCTTCAACGTCTACCCGGCCGAAGTCGAGCACACGCTGACCGAACTGGACGGCGTGCGCGACGTCGCCGTGATCGGCGTGCCGGACGAGCGGCTCGGCGAAGTCGGCAAGGCGTTCGTCGTCGGCGACGGCCTGACCTCGGCCGGCGTCATCGCGTTCTGCCGCGAGCGGCTCGCCAACTACAAGACCCCGCGGTTCGTCGAGTTCCTGGACGAGCTGCCCCGCAACGCTTCCGGCAAGGTGCTGAAGCGGCTGCTCAGTGAGGAGACGAAATGAGCGAGGACGTCGTCCGCTACGAGCGCCGCGGGCCGGTCGCCGTGGTCACCATGAACCGGCCCGAGTACCGCAACGCCCAGAACTCGGCGATGACGTACGCCCTCGACGACGCCTTCACCCGTGCGGTGAACGACGCCGAGGTCAAGGTGATCGTGCTGGCGGGGGAGGGCAAGCACTTCTCAGCCGGGCACGACATCGGCACCCCGGGCCGCGACGTGGACCAGCCGTTCGACCGGCGCGCGGTGCTGTGGTGGGACCACACCGACCGGACCGGCGGTGACCAGCGGTTCGCCCGCGAGTCCGAGGTCTACCTCGGCATGTGCCGCCGCTGGCGGGAGCTCCCGAAGCCGATGATCGCGAGTGTGCAGGGCGCGTGCATCGCGGGCGGGCTGATGCTCGCCTGGGTCTGCGACCTCATCGTCGCCTCCGACGACGCGTTCTTCGCCGATCCGGTGGTGCGCATGGGGATTCCCGGCGTCGAGTACTTCGCGCACCCGTGGGTGCTCGGCCCGCGGGCGGCGAAGGAGGTGCTGTTCACGGGCGAGCGCTTCACCGTCCAGCAGGCCAAGGAATGGGGGATGATCAACCGGATCGTCCCGCGCGCCGAGCTGGAGCAGCACACGCTGGAGCTGGCGGAGAAGATCGGCGGGATGCCGCAGTTCGGTCTCGCGCTGGCGAAGAAAGCCGTCAACCAGGCCGAAGACCTGATGGGCATGCGGTCCGGAATGGACTCCGTGTTCGGGCTGCACCACCTGGCGCACGCCCACAACGCGGAGACGTCGGAAGACTCCCTCGGCGGGCAGTCGGCGCGGTCGATGCGCCACGCGAACAAGGGGGCTTGATGGACCTCGACATCGACGAGGCCTCCGCGGCCTTCCGGGCCGAAGCGCGTTCGTGGCTTTCCGAGCACGTCCGGCAGTTGCCGTCGATGGACACGGCCGAAGGCTTCGCGGCGCACCGGGAGTGGGAGGCCGAGCTGGCCGACGCGCGGTGGTCGGTCGTGTCGTGGCCGCGGGAGTACCACGGCCGGGACGCGTCGATGCTGCAGTGGCTGCTGTTCGAGGAGGAGTACTACGCTGCGCGGGCGCCGGGGCGGGTGAGCCAGAACGGGATCTTCATGCTCGGCCCGACGCTGTTCGCGCACGGGACGCAGGAGCAGCGTGACCGCGTCCTGCCCGCGATGGCCCGCGGCGACGAGGTCTGGGCGCAGGCGTGGTCGGAACCCGAGGCGGGCAGCGACATCGCGGCCCTGCGGAGCACGGCGGTGCGGACCGACGGCGGCTGGCGGCTCTCGGGCGCGAAGACGTGGAGCTCGCGGGCTTCCTTCGCCGATCGCGCGTTCGGGCTGTTCAGGACCGATCCGGAAGCGCAGCGGCACCACGGGCTGACGTACTTCATGCTCGACCTGCGTGCCGACGGCGTCACCGTCCGGCCGATCCCGCAGCTGGACGGCGAGCCGGGGTTCGCGGAGATCTTCCTCGACGACGTCTTCGTGCCGGACGAGGACGTCATCGGCGAGCCGGGGCAGGGCTGGCGGGTCGCGATGACGACGGCGAACAACGAGCGTGGGCTGTCGCTGCGCAGCCCGGGGCGGTTCCTCGCCGCGGCCGACCGGCTCGTGGATCTCTGGCGGGCGAAGGACTGTCCACCGTCCACACAGGATCGCGTCGCCGACGCCTGGATCGGCGCCCGCGCGTACCGGCTCTACACGTTCGGCACGGTGAGCCGTCTCGCCGACGGTGGTGAGCTGGGCCCGGAGTCCAGTGTGAACAAGCTGTTCTGGTCCCATCTGGACCTCGAGCTGCACGAGACGGCGTTGGACGTGCTCGGCCCGGCCGCGGAAACGAACGCGGACTGGGTCGACGGTTACCTGTTCTCCCTGGCCGGGCCGATCTACGGCGGAACCGACCAGATCCAGCGCACCACGATCGCCGAACGGGTGCTGAAACTGCCGAGGGAGGCGCGCCGATGAGGTTCCAGCTGTCGCCGGAGCAGCGCCAGTTCTCCGCTTCCCTGCACGACTTCCTCGACAACGCCGACACCGCGGCCGCCACCCGCGCCTGGGCGGCCGGGGACCACGACCGCGGCCTGAAGCTCCTGCGCGGACTGGCCGACCTCGGGGTGCCCGCGCTGCTCGTCGGCGAAGACCACGGCGGGCTCGGCGGCACCCCGGTCGACCTGGTGGTCGCGTTCGAGGCGCTCGGGTACCACGCCGTGCCCGGCCCGGTGGTCGAAACCGCGGCCGTCGCCCCTTCCGTGCTGACCGGGGACCGGCTCACGGCACTCGCCGAGGGTGACCTCCTGGCCACGGTCGTCGCGCCGCCGGAGGTGCCGCTCGCCCTGGACGCCGACGTCGCCGGGGTGGTCCTCGACCTCAACGAAGGTGTGGTGTCCGGTGTCGGGACCGAGCTCGTCCGGTCGGTCGACCCGGCCCGGCGGCTGTTCCGGATCACCGGGACCACCCGGCCCACCGCGGCGGACCCGGTCGCGTTCGACCGGGGTGTCCTGGCCGTGGCCGCGCAGCTGCTCGGGGCGGGTCAGTGGCTGCTCGACGCGTCGGTCGCCTACGCCAAGCAACGCAGCCAGTACGGCCGCGCGATCGGCGAGTACCAGGCGGTCAAACACCTGCTGGCCGACGTCGTGACGCAGCTCGAACTCGCCCGGCCGCTGCTGTACGGCGCGGCCGTCGCCGGCGACACGTTCGCCCGCGACGTCTCGGCGGCGAAGGTGATGGCGGGCGACGCCGCGTACCTCGCCGCGCGCACGGCGTTGCAGGTGCACGGCGCCATCGGCTACACCGCCGACCACGACCTGGGCCTCCGGCTGACGAAGGTCCGTGCTTTGGTCGGAGCCTGGGGAACCGGGGCGTTCCACCGGGCGCGAGTCCTGGCGGAGCTGCGATGACCGATCCGCTGGAGACCGAGGAAGCCCAGGCCCTGCGGGACGCGGTGCGGTCGTTGCTGACCCGCCGGTCGGGCCCGGAGGCGGTCCGGGCCGCCATGGAGTCGCCGCTCGGGTACGACGACAAGCTCTGGTCGACGCTGTGCGAGCAGATCGGCGTCGCCGCGCTCACGATCCCCGAGCATTACGGCGGCGCGGGCGCCGGCCTGGCCGAAGCGTGTGTTGTCCTGCAAGAACTCGGCCGCACACTCGCCCCCGCCCCGATGCTCGGCTCCGCGGTGCTGTGCGGCGAAGCGTTGCTGCGCACGGGAAACGACGAAGCTTGCGAGCGCCTGCTGCCGGGCATCGCCGCGGGCACGACTCTCGCCGCGCTGGCCTGGTCCGACGATGACTGGGCGCCGGGTCTGACCGCGTCGGACACCGGACTCGACGGCCGCGCCCACTACGTCCTGGACGGCGACATCGCGGACGCTCTCTTTGCGCTGGCTCGCACCCCGGACGGGATCGGCCTGTTCGAGGTGCCGCTCGAGGACGTCCGCCGGGAGCGCGTCACCACGCTGGACCCGACCCGGCGCCTGGCCGTGGTGGACTTCGAGAAAACACCGGCCCGGCGCCTGGACACCAACGGCTTCCCGTTGCGGAAGCTGCGGGACACGGCGACGATCGCCGTCGCGGCCGAGCAGGTCGGTGCGGCCGCCCGTGCGCTGGAACTGACGGTGGAGTACACGAAGCAACGCCGCCAGTTCGGCCGTCCGATCGGGTCTTTCCAGGCACTGAAGCACCGGATGGCGGACGTGCACGTCCACATCGAGGCGGCCCGCTCGGCGCTGTACGCGGCGTTGGTGGACGGCGACGCCGAGGCCGTGACCACCGCGAAAGTCGTGTGCAGCGAAGCGTTTTCCCACGCGGCGGCGGAGATGATCCAGCTGCACGGCGGCATCGCGATCACCTGGGAGCACGACGCGCACCTGTACTTCAAGCGCGCCCACGGGACCGCGTTGTTCTTCGGCGCCCCGTGAGCGCGCTGTCGTCCTAGGCCAGGTGGTGCACCTCCTGCAGCCCGTAGACCGGCGTCGGCAGGCCTTCCGCCCGCGCCTTCAGCTGCAACGCCAGGTACAGCGAATAATGCCGGGACTGGTGCAGGTTCCCGCCGTGGAACCAGAGCCCTTCCTGCTGGGTGGGCTTCCACATGTTGCGCTGCTCGCCTTCCCACGGGCCCGGGTCCTTCGTCGTGTCCGAGCCCAGGCCCCAGACCTTGCCGACCTTGTCGGCGACCTCCTGGCTGATCAGGTCCGCCGCCCAGCCGTTCATCGAGCCGTAGCCCGTCGCGTAGACGACCAGGTCCGCCTCCAGTTCGGTGCCGTCTTCGAGGACCACGGACGTCTCGGTCAGCGAGGTGACCTGGCCGTGCGCCAGCTTGACGTCGCCGTTGGCCACCAGGTCGGCCGCGCCGACGTCGATGTAGTAGCCGGAGCCGCGGCGCAGGTACTTCATGAACAGGCCGGAGTCGTCGTCACCCCAGTCGTGGCGGAAGCCCGCCGCTTCGAGGCGGTCGTAGAACTCCTGGTCGCGGTCCTTGATCGCGGCGTACACCGGCTGCTGGAACGTGTGCATGATCCGGTAGGGCAGCGAAGCGAAGGTCAGGTCGGCTTTCTGCGTCGTCATGCCCGCGGCGAGCGCGCGCTCCGAATAGAGGTCGCCGAGCCCGAGGTCCATCAGCGAGTCCGACCGCACGATGTGCGTCGAGCTGCGCTGGACCATGGTGACGTCGGCGCCGGCCTCCCACAGCGCGCCGCAGATGTCGAACGCGGAGTTGTTGGACCCGACGATGACGGCTTTCTTGCCGCGGTAGGCGTCCGGCCCCGGGTGCTGGGAGCTGTGGTGCTGGTCGCCGCGGAAGCGATCCTGACCGGGCAGCACGGGAACGTTGGCCTTGCCCGACATGCCGGTCGCCAAGACCAGCTGCTTCGGCTTGAGGACGACCTCTTCGCCGTCGCGGTCGAGGACGACCGTCCATTCCTTCGCTTCTTCGTCGTAGGAGGCGCTCTTACAGGTCGTCGACGACCAGTAGTTCACCTCCATGACCTTCGTGTACATCTCCAGCCAGTCGGCAATCTTGTCCTTCGGCGCGAACACCGGCCAGGTGCGCGGGAAGTCGAGGTAGGGCAGGTGGTCGTACCAGACCGGGTCGTGCAGGCACAGCGACTTGTACCGCCCGCGCCACTGGTCGCCGGGGCGGGCGTGCCGGTCGACGACGACGTGCGGCACGCCGAGCTGGCGCAGCCGGGCGCCCAGCGCGATCCCGCCCTGCCCGCCGCCGATGACCACGACGTACGGCTGGGTGGTCGTCCCCAGCTCCTCTGCCTCCGCCCGCCGCGCCTCGGCCCAGGTGACGCGGTCGCGGTGGATGCCGTGCTCGGCGCCCTTCGGCCGGGTCGTGCCGAGCGGCTCCTCGTGGCCCTTGAGCTCGTGCAACGTCGTGAGGAAGGTGAACGCGCCTTCGTCGGTGAGCCGCAGGTGACCGCGCCCGCGCCCGGCGGCGGTCTCGAAGCCGATCCAGGATTCGACCACGCCGTCGTTCTCGGTGGGCTCTTCGGTGGGGTGGAAGCCGGTCGCCTCGGCGGTGTCCATCGTGGCGAGGAGGAGGTCCTTCACGCCGTCGCGGTTCTCGACGGTCTTGAGGTTCCAGGTGAACGCGACGAGGTCGCGCCAGAACGACGTCGTGGCGAAGAGGGCGGCGGCCCGGTCGGCGTCACGGGCCGCGAGCGCGGCCTCGAAGTCGGCGAGCCAGCCTTCGACGCGCTGCCGGGCGCCGACCGCGGCGGCCGGTTCGAGGGTCTGGGTCATGAGCGGACCTCCCCGTCTCGGGCACCGTCTTCGTCGGCGGCGCGCTCTGCGCAGCCAACACCGCCGGCCGGGCCCGGGGAAAGGGTTGCCCTAGGGTTGCATCAGGACGACGTCGACCCCGTCGGCGATCCGGTACGGCCGCGCGAGCAGCAGGCCGCCGACCACCTTGCGCAGCCGGGACAGCTCGGCACGCACGGTCACCAGGTGCGTGCGGTCGCCGTAGAGCGTCTCCGACAGCTGCGCGGCCGACACCCCGGCCGGGCCGGCGGTCGCGATCAGGCGCAGCAGGTCCGCCTGGCGGCGGCCGAGCGGGTGCGTCCAGCGCACCGAGCCCTCGACGATCGCCCGCGGCGGATCGAGCTCGAGCGTCAGGCGCAGGGCTTCGCCGCGGCTCGGCCGCAGCAGCCAGCCGCCGGGCACCGGCTCGGGCTCGCACGCCCCGACGCCGCGGACCGCGACCGGCACCCCCTGGCGGGGAACGGCGACCCGGTCGATCCCGGGGGCCCCGCTCTGCGCCGCGACCCAGCCGTGGTCGTCGACGACGAGCCCGGGCCCGCTCCCGAGCACGTGCCCGGACAGCTGCCGGAGACCTTCCAGCCGCATTTCGTGACGCTGCCGCAGGACGGCCTCGGCGAGCCGCACCGACGTCCCGACCAGCGCGACGGTCATCGGGTGGACCGTCTCGGCCGGCCCGCTGACGTCGACGATCCCGAGCAGCTCGCCGGTGCGCGGGTCGTGCACGGGGTAGGCGGTGCAGGCCCAGGTGTGGTGCGAGCGCACGAAGTGCTCGGCCGCGAACATCTGCACGGGCGCGGCTTCGGCGAGCGCGGTGCCGATCGCGTTGCTGCCGATCGCGGGCTCGGACCAGGTGGCGCCTTCGGTGAAGCCGAGCGAGTCGGCCCGGTGCCGGACCCGGCGCGCCCCTTCGCGCCAAAGCACAACACCGTCGGCGTCGGTGACGACCATCAGGTGGTGCGCGTCCTCGGCGACCGACGTCAGCGCGCCCCGCAGCTCCGGCAGGACTTCGCGCAGCCGGCTGCGGGTCCGCCGCCGTTCGACCTCGGCGGCGTCGACCGGGTCGGACGCGGGCGGCCGGTCGGGGTCCACACCCTGCGCGGCGACGCGGCGCCAGGAGCGGGCGACGAGCCGCCGCGGGGCGGTCTCGGGCGGCCGTCCGGCGAGGACGGCGTCGTGGATGCCCGCCAGCAGCCGGGCGTGCCCGGCGACGTCGGTGCCGGGCCGGACCGCGCAGACTCCTTCGTCCACCGCCACCTCCAGGGCCGCCTCCCACGGTACTCCGCCGACCGTTACGAACCCGACCACAGCCACGGCCGAATGACTTTGCATCGATGGTCACCACCGCGAAAGGGTCGGCCTGCTTTTGGCCGGATTCGTAACCCGCAGGTGCGGGGGTGGGGCAACCTCGGCGCAACGTCCGGAGTGGCGGCCGGCGGCAACCGACTGTACGGTCCGTGACCGGGCCGCACCCACCGTCACCGTGGCGGTCCACAGTGGACGGCACGGGCGAGCGATCCGGACCTTCCGTACAATCGGGACAAACGACCGAAGTAGGGGAGCGGATGGGCATCGGTGTCGGCACCTGGGTTCTCACCATCGGCGTGATCCTGGCGCTGCTCGCGATCGACCTCGTGATCGCCGCGCTCCGGCCGCACCGGGTCGGGTTCGGGGAGGCGGTCGCGTGGTCGGTGGGGTACATCCTCGTCGCCGTCGCCTTCGGGGTCTGGCTGACGCTGGCCCACGGCGGTGAGTTCGGCGCCGAGTACTTCGCCGGCTACATCGTCGAGAAGAGCCTGTCGGTCGACAACCTGTTCGTGTTCGTGATCATCATGACGACGTTCGCCGTCCCCGAGGAGCACCAGCACAAGGTGCTCACCTTCGGCATCGTGCTGGCGCTGGTCATGCGGGCGATCTTCATCGCGCTCGGCGCGACGCTGCTGGCGTTGTTCTCGTTCATGTTCCTGCTGTTCGGCCTGCTGCTGATCTACACCGGCGTGCAGCTGTTCCGCCACCGCGACGCCGACCCCGACATCGAGACCAACCTGGTGGTCCGCACCGCGCGGCGGCTGCTGCCGGTCTCCGACACCTACGACGGCGGCCGGCTGACCACCACGGTGGCGGGCCGCCGGGCGGTCACGCCGCTGGTGGTCGTCCTGGTCGCGATCGGCGGGGTGGACCTGCTGTTCGCGCTCGACTCGATCCCGGCCGTGTTCGGCGTGACCGAAGAGCCCTACATCGTGTTCGCCGCGAACGCGTTCGCGCTGCTGGGCCTGCGGGCGCTGTACTTCCTGGTGAAGGGCCTGCTCGACCGGCTCGTGTACCTCTCCGCCGGGCTCGCGGTGATCCTCGCGTTCATCGGCGTGAAGCTGATCCTCCACTGGGCGCACGTCGACATCGACGAGCGCGTCCCGGAGATCGCGACGCCGGTGAGCCTCGCGGTGATCATCGGTGTCCTGGCCGTCGTGACGATCGCCAGTCTCATCAAGACTCGCAACGACCCGGCCGCGAAGGCGCACCCGGGCTCGCTGCGCGCGTCCGACACGTCGAGCCGTTCAGACGGCGAAGACCTGTGAGTCGTCCGCGAAGGCCTTGAACTCCAGGGCGTTCCCGGCGGGGTCGAGCAGGAACATCGTCCACTGCTCGCCGGGCTGTCCCTCGAACCGCAGGTAGGGCTCGATCACGAACCGCGTCCCGGCGGCGCGCAGGCGCTCGGCGAGGGTGTGGAACTCCTCGACGGTGAGCAGCAGGCCGAAGTGCGGCACCGGCACGTCGTGGCCGTCGACCGGGTTGTGGGCCCGCTCGGGCGCGCTCGCGGCCAGGTGCGTGACGAACTGGTGGCCGTGTAGGTTCCAGTCGACCCAGCGCTCCGCGCTGCGGCCCTGCTCGAGCCCGAGGACTTCGCCGTAGAAGCGGCGGGCGGCGTCGAGGTCGTCGACCGGCACGGCCAGGTGGAAGCGGGGGATGCTCATGTCCTGATGTTAACATTCCGACATGAGCAGAACGGCCCAGGTCACGCCCGCCCGCCGGCGGGGGCTCGCCGACGAGGTCGCCGACCGCATCCGCGACGCCGTCTTCGACGGGGTCTACCCGCCCGGCAGCCAGCTGCGCGAGGTGGAGCTGGCGGCGGCGCTCGGGGTCAGCCGCGGGCCGGTGCGGGAGGCACTGCTGCGGCTGGAGCGCGAAGGCCTGGTGCGCGGCGAATGGCACCGGGGCACCACGGTGACCGCACTGTCCGATGAGGACGTCGCCGAGCTGGACAGCCTGCGGGCGGCGCTCGAACAGCTCGCCGTCGCGCTGGTGGCCGAGCGCGCGTCCGACGCCGAGCTGGCCACGATCGACGACGCCGTGCGGCGCATGGAGCGCGCGGCCGACGAGCACGAGATGGTCCGCTGCGACCTGGGTTTCCACGACGCGGTCTACGCCGCCTCCGGGCACCGGCGTCTGCGCGAGGCCTGGGAGGCGATCCGCTCGCAGGTGCACCTGTTCCTGCTGACCCGGATCGGCGTGGACACCGAGGGATACCTGGCGGGCATCCCCGCCGAACACCGGCAGCTCGCCGACGCGCTGCGGGCGCGGGAGAAGGAGGCGGCGCTCGAGCTGTTCGCCGAGCACCGCCGCCACGCCTTCGACATCCTCGCCGGCCGCGCGCCGGGCTGACCCGGCGACGCTCGGCCGGGTACGTTCGCCGTGTTCGGGCAGGGCCGCCGGGGCCGCGCCGGGCCGACCCGGTCAGAGCACCAGGTCGGCCAGGTCCCGGATCTCCTTGGCCTCGCTCGTCGACTCCAGGCCGGTCAGCGGGTCGGCGGCGGGCAGCTCCCCGAACGACAGCCCGGTCAGCTCGGCGATCCGCCGGACCGGCACCTGGTAGGTGCGGTAGGCGCCGTAGCTGAACTCGGTCGCGGCCTCCAGGCCCTTGATCAGCTCCTCCTGGCTCAGCAGGTACGCCGTCGCCGACAGGGTGCCGTCGGACTTCACCATCACGACGACCTTCCAGAACTGCCGGGGGAGCCGCACTCCTCGGTAGGCGTCGTCGTCCGCGGCCAGCACCGGGCCGGTGACCACCGTGACCTTGAGGTCGGCGTTGTCGGCGTTCTTCAGCACGTAGTCCTCGAGCCCGGCCCACGTCGTCTTGTTCTGGTTGAAGTCCTTGTGCTGCGGTGAGCAGTTCGTGAAGTGGAACGTGTCGTCGTTGCCGAGCTGGGCGATCGCCTCGGTCGTGCCCCACGCCGGGTCGAGGCGGCGGACCAGGTGCCCGCGGTCGAGCGGGTTGTCCCGGTAGATCTCCTCGCCGATCTGCTCGGTGACGGCCACGCGCGGGTCGAGCGACCAGTGGTCGGCTTCGCGGTGCAGCGCCCGGCTGTGGCGCCCGTCGATGTTGACTGCGGTGAAGAACGCCAGCCCCCGCTCCTTGTTCATGACGAGGCTGAAGTGGCGGTAGGGCAGGACGTACCGCGGCTCGCTCGTGGCCTGCCGGTTGGTGGCCGCCAGCGGCACCATCGAGTCGGACAGCTCGGGCAGCGGAACCGTGTGCCCGGGCAGGAAGTCCGGGTCGTACCCCTCGCGGTTCGAGTAGTCCGGGTCGATCCGGCCGGTCGCTGGGGTCGCGGCGACGGCGGGCGCCTCGGCGCGCAGCCGGATGTCGACCGGCATCGTGAGGGTGAGCACCTGCGGGCCCGCCTCCACCACCGGCCGGGCCGGCTTCGCGCGTTCGGGGCGGGTGGAGAGCCGGTCGACGAGCGCCTGCTGCGCGGGCGGGAACTGCTTGCCCTGCAAGAATCCCAGCAGCCTGCTGACCCGGATCCCCTCGTTGAGGAAGTTGCCGAACTCGGCGTGGCCGTCGGCGCGGACGCTGGCGTGGTGCAGCGCGACGATCTCCCACTGGTCGTTGAACACCGGCGAGCCCGACGATCCCGGCTCGGTGTCGGTTTCGTAGTGCAGGAACTGCTCGAGGACGTCGACGATCCGGTTCTCCCGCAGGGCGACCTGCTTCTTCAGGCCCTGCGGGTGCTGGATGATCGTGACGAAGTCGCCGACGATCGCCTTGCCCTCGGTCCCGATCAGCCGGTTGAACCCGAAGGGGCCCAGCTCGTCGGCGGTCGCCTTCACCGCCACGAGCGCAAAATCGAGGTCTTCGTCGGCGACGAAGAAGCGGTCCGGGTCGAAGCCGAACGCCCGCACCGGCCGGGGCAGGCCGTCGACGCCGTCCTGGTAGTCGAACTCGATGAGGCTGAACCCGGCGGTCGCGGCGTCGGGGAGCACGTGGTGGTTGGTGAGCAGCAGGTCCGGCGAGACGAGCGAGCCCGTGCCGTAGCCGACGAGCCGGCCACGTCCGTCGCGGATGTTCACCCGGCCGACGGCGGCCGAGGCCGTGACGCCGCCTTCGAGGTACCCGACGCCGAGCAGGTCGTTGGTGAGGATGATCCGTTCGAGGATCGCGCCCGCGGCGGTCATCGCGGCCGGGTCGCCGGCGGCGATCGCCGCGGGGCTGACCGGCCGCACGTCGGGGTAGTACCGGCCGAGCCGGTCGATCCGGGTGGCCACGCGGCTCGGCTCGTCGGCGAGGGCGATCCCGCCCTTTTCCCGCAGCAGCGCGATCTTCGCCTGCCGCTGCCCGGTGCGGCGCGCGGCGCGGCCGGCGACGGCCTCCTGCTGTTCGGACGGTCGTTCGGTCTGCACGTCCACGGTGCCTCCCCGGGTGGCTTTTCCGGCGGTGCGGAAACATCGCGTTGCTCATCCGGCCTGAAGCAGGCCGATGAGCAACCATCGGCTCGGTAGTCGGTTTCGCCCGGACCGCGTTACACGATTTCCCGCGTGTCGGAAGGAGTTTCTTTTCAGTGCACCCGGCGTTGTTCTTGCGCCATTTCGAAGAATGGGGAAAATAACCGTCCGCCGCCACGATGTGCGGGCCGCACCACCGGGGTGCGAGCATGCGGGTATGTCTTCCATGCGTGCCTTCGTGCTCACCGGGCCCCGGCGGGGCGAGGTCCTCGAGGTGCCCTCGCCCGAGCCCGCGCCGGGCGAGGTCGTCGTCGACGTCGAACGCGCCGGCGTCTGCGGCACCGACGTCGAGTTCTTCACCGGCGAGATGGCCTACCTGCGCGAGGGGCACGCCACCTTCCCGATGCGGCTGGGGCACGAGTGGGCGGGCCGGGTGTCCGCGGCCGGCGCCGGGGTGGACCCCGCGTGGCTCGGCCGCCGCGTCATGGGCGACACCATGCTCGGCGACCGGACCTGCCGCCGCTGCCGGCGCGGGCACCAGCACACCTGCGAAAACCGCCAGGAGGTCGGGATCCGGGGCGGCCGGGCCGGGGCGCTGGCCGAACGGCTTGCCGTGCCCGCGTGGTCCCTCCACGCGCTGCCCGACGAGGTCGACGCCGTGCTCGGCGCGCTCGTCGAGCCGGGTGGCAACGCGCTGCGGGCCGCGCGGGCGACGAACGCCGGCGAGGGTGACCGCGTGCTGGTGCTCGGTCCCGGCACGATCGGGCTGCTGACCGCGCTGTTCCTGCGGGCGGCCGGCGCCGAGGTGCACCTGCTGGGCCAGGAGCCGCTCGCGTTCGCCCGCGGCCTCGGGTTCACGGAGACCTGGACCCGCGAGACCCTCCCGGACCTGCCCTTCGACGCGGTGGTCGACGCCTCGGGCGCGGCCGAGCTGCCCGCGCTCGCGGTCGAGGTGGTCGAGCCGGCCGGCCGGATCGTCTACATCGGACTGTCCGCGCGGCCGAGCACGATCGACACCCGTGCCTTGGTGATGAAGGACGTCACGGCGGTCGGCGTGCTGTCCGCGTCACCCGGGCTGGCGGACACGATCACCGCCTACGCCGCCGGCACGATCGACCCGCGGCCACTCGTCGGGGCGACCGTCGGGCTGGACGGCGTGGCCGCGGTGCTCGGCGGCGAGCGGTTCGCCGCGCCCAAAGTGCACGTCGATCCGTTGCGCTAGCGGGGTGCGGCCAGGGTCGTGGGGCGGCTGCGGCCGCGCAGCGTGACGTCTTCGGTCGCGACCCACCGGGCCGTTTCTTCTTCCGCCGCCGAGGAAACCGCCGTCCACGAGGCCAGCAGCCGGCCCGGCGCGTTCTTCGCCAGCTCGGTGAGCCGGGCGGCTTCGTTGACCGGGTCGCCGATCACCGTGTACTCGAAGCGGCGCGGGTCGCCGACGTTGCCCGCGACCGCGTCGCCGGTCGCGACGCCGATGCCGGCCGGGCCGTCGGGCACCTCGGCGGCCAGCCGGCGGGCGATCGCGCGGGCGGCGGCCAGCGCGCAGGTCGCGTGGTCGCCGAGCGGGGCCGGTGCCCCGAAGACGGCCAGCGCGGCGTCGCCGACGAACTTGTTGACCAGCCCGTGGTGGCGGTCGACCTCGTCGACGACCACCGCGAAGAACCGGTTGAGCAGCCCGACGACCTCCTCGGGCGGGCGGCTCGCGGCCAGCGCCGTCGACCCGACCAGGTCGACGAACAGCACCGACACCGTGCGCACGGTGCCGCCGAGCTCCGCCGACGAGCGCATGGCCTCGACGGCGACCTCGTGCCCGACGTGCCGGCCGAACAGGTCGCGCATCCGTTCCCGTTCGGCGAGCCCGGCCACCATGTTGTTGAAGCCGGCCTGCAGCAGGCCGAGCTCGGTGCTGTCGTAGACGGGGATCTCGACGCCGAAGTCTCCGGCCCGGACGCGGCCCAGCGCGTCGCGCACCGAAGAGATCGGGCTGACGATCGCGCGGGCGGTGAACACCGTGACGAGCAGGCCGAAGCAGAGCACGACCAGGCCGAGCACGATGACCGACACGGCGAGCTTCGTCGTGGAGACGTCCCCGCGCACCCAGGCCAGCACCGCGGTGACGACCAGGCCCGCGACCGGCACGCCGGTGCCGAGGCACCAGAACAGCAGCATCCGCAGGTTCACTCCGCCGTGCACCGGCCGCGGCGGGGTCGTGTCCGCGAGGGCCAGCGCCGCGTACGGCCGCAGCGCGAGCTCGCCGAAGAGGTAGGCGATCGCGCAGACGACGACGGCGGCGAAGGCGACCACGAGGAACTCGGTGAGCACCACGGCGGGCTGGACGAGCGCGGCCAGGCCGCCGAACACCAGTGTCGCGACGCCCCACAGCACGGCCTGCACGACGGTGAGCCGCAGCGGCACCCGGAGGCTGGCGGCGCGCTCGGCGTCGTCCGGGCGGCGGCCCTCGGCCGCCCAGCGCAGGGTCCGCAGCGCGCCGCGGGTGCCCCAGAGCGTGCCGACGACCACGGCGGACACGACGTAGACCGGCACCGCGACCGTCGTCACGCGCACCAGGTCGCCGGACATGCCCGGCGCCGGCATGAGCAGCGCCGCGAGCCCAACGACGACCAGCGCGCCGATGACGTTGGTGGTGATCAGGGCGGCGGTGAGCAGCCGCTGAACGCTTTTGCGCAGCGCGGAGTCGCTTTGTGGAGGCACCGGATCCTGCCGATCGACGAAGTGAGTGAACGAATGTACACCGAACTTTTCGGGCCTGGCGAGCGACACGCCCGCGTCGACGGCGAAAAGCAGGGGCGCTCGGCGCCGGGGTGTGCACCCGTTGAAGTATGTGTTACGGTTGGTAACAGTGAACTGCGGTAACACTCGACGAGGAGGTCGGCCATGACGAGCACCAGCGAGCGCGAAACCGCCGTGTCGGACCGGGAGACCATGGCCCGGCGCCTGCTCGACTCGTCGGAGCAGCTCTCGTACGACCCCGTCAAGGAGGTCGACTGGGAGACGCCGCTCGACACCGACCACCACGGCGCGAGTCCGGAGTGGAGCACGCTCTACGGCACCTCCTACTGGGCGGACATGACGCCCGGCCAGCAGCGCGAGCTGACGCGCCAGGAGGCGGCGTCGGTGGCCAGCACCGGGATCTGGTTCGAAATGATCCTGCAGCAGATGGTGCTGCGCGACTTCTACGCCAAGGACCCGACCGACCCGGCCTTCCAGTGGGCGCTCACCGAGATCGCCGACGAATGCCGGCACTCGATCATGTTCGCCCGCGGCGCGGCGAAGCTGCGCGCGCCCGCCTACCGGCCGCGCCGGTTCGTCGTCGAGCTCGGCCGCGTCTTCAAGGCCACCGCGACCGGCGAGGCCGCCTACGCCGCGATCCTCGTCGCCGAGGAGGTCCTCGACGTCATGCAGCGCGACTGGATGCGAGACGAGCGAGTGGCGCCGTTCGTGCGCACCATCAACAACATCCACGTCGTCGAAGAGTCCCGGCACATGAAGTTCGCCCGGGAGGAAACTCGCGAGCGGCTCGAAGGCGCCGGCCGGCTGCGCCGCCAGATCAACGGCTTCGTCGTCGCGGTCGCGTCGTACTTCATCGTCACCAGCATGGTGAACCACAAGGTGTACGAGAACGCGGGGCTCGACGGCAAGCGCGCGCGGCGCGAGGCGAAGGCGAACGAGCACCACAAGTCGATGCTGCGCTCGAGCTGCTCCGGGCTGATGGAGTTCCTGCACTCCGCCGGCCTGCTGACCAAGCCGTCGCTGTGGTTCTACAAGCGCGCCAACCTCATCTGACGCCATGGCCTTCGCGATCACCCAGACCTGCTGCGCCGACGCGACCTGCGTTTCGGTCTGCCCGGTCAACTGCATCCACCCGACCCCGGACGAGCCGGACTTCGGGCGGACCGAAATGCTCTACATCGACCCGGACACCTGCATCGACTGCGGCGCCTGCGCGGACGCCTGCCCGGTCGACGCGGTCTTCCCGGCCGGTGACCTGACCGGGCCGCTGCAGGCGTACGAGGAGATCAACGCGGAGTACTACGCGGGGCGTGACGTCCTCGCCGAAGCCACCGTCGCCCCGAACTTCCACCGGTGGGCGCCGCCGGCGTTCACCCGTGTCCTCCCGAGCGACTTCGCGCCCCTTGACGTCGCGGTCGTCGGCACCGGGCCGGCGGGCATGTACACCGTCGAAGACCTGTTGCTGCACACCAACGCCCGGGTCACCCTCGTCGACCGCCTGCCGGTGGCCGGCGGCCTGATCCGCTACGGCGTCGCGCCCGACCACCCGTCGACGAAGAAGATCGGCGAGACCTTCGCCCGCTTCCACGACCACCCGCGCCTGCGGCTGCGGCTCGGCACCGAGGTCGGCCGCGACGTCACGGCCGCCGAGCTGGCCGCCCGGCACGACGCGGTGGTCTACGCGGTCGGCGCCACCGGCGCCCGGCGCCTCGGCCTGCCGGGGGAGGACCTGCCCGGCAGCCTCCCGGCGGCAGACGTCGTCGGCTGGTACAACGGCCACCCGGACGTCGACCCGGACGCCGTCGACCTCTCGGCCGAGCGGATCGTGGTGGTCGGCACCGGGAACGTCGCCCTCGACGTCGCGCGGGTGCTCACCGCGGACCCGGGCGAGCTGGCGGGCACGGCGATCGCGCCGGCCGCGCTGACCCGGCTGCGCTCGGGCAAGGTCCGCGAGGTCGTCCTGCTGGCCCGGCGCGGCCCGGAGACGGCGGCGTACACGCGGTCGGAACTGCTGGCGCTGGCCGCGCGGCCGGACGTCGACCTGGTGGTGGACAACCACGACCCGCGGATCGGGCAGGCGATCGACACCGCCTCGCCGGAGGACAAGGCGGCGCTGGTGCGCGGTTTGCCCCGGGAGGCGGTGGACTGGTCGGCGTCGCCCCCGGACGGCCGTCGCCGGGTCGTGCTGCGCTTCCACTCCGCGCCGGTGGAGTTCACCGGCGACACCGAGGTCCGCGGTGTCCGCGCGACGGGACCCGGGGGCACGGTCGAGATCACGGCGGGCCGCGTGGTCCGGGCGGCGGGGTTCCGCGGCGCGCCGGTGCCGGGCCTGCCGTTCGACGAGACCGCCGGAACCGTGCCGAACCAGGCGGGCCGCGTGGACGGCATGCCGGGAACGTATGTGGCGGGCTGGATCAAGCGCGGGCCGTCGGGCGGCATCGGCGCGAACAAGTCGTGTGCCCGCGAGACGGTGGGGGCGTTGCTCGAAGACGCCGTCGCGGGGCGTTTGCCGGTGCGGCGGAAGGGCGCGGGGTTAGCGGCGAAGCTGCTTCGCCGCTAACCCTCACCGGCCGCGGAGGTCCGGCAGGAACCAGTGCGTTCCCGTCGTCCAGCCGAGGAACCGCCGGCCGGGGCCGCCTTCGACCTCTCCGTCCGCGGTGAACTCACCGCCCGCCACGACGTGCGCCAGACCGGTCACCGCCGGGCCGAACCGGGCGGCCAGGCCCGCGCGGTCCACCGACTCGGCCAGCCGCTCCACCGCCGCCCGCTGGGCCGGCTCGGCGCAGAAGCTCAGGAAGAAGAGCGCCTGCCGCCACGCGTAGGCGGCGTTCTTCACCGCCTGCAGGGCCGCGTGCCGGTGGTCGACCCGCATCGCCAGGCGGCGCACCACCCACGTGAACACCTCGCCGGCCAGCTCCGGCGCCGAGTCCCGGACCCGCTCCCGCAGGCCCAGCGTCTCCACCAGGACGGCGAGGTTCTGCGTCGTGAGGATCTGGCTCTGCTCCAGCACCGTGCCGTTGGCGGCGACCGAACCGAACCCCGGCCTCGGGCGCGCCTCGGCCGCCCGGGCCACGCAGACGTCGGCGAAGTCGTCGGCCGTCCGCCGGGCGAACGCGCGGAACCGGCGCGGGCTCGGCGTCGTCGCCCACGTTTCGGGCAGGGCGTAGTACCGCGCGTACAGCGTGCCGGCCAGCGCCCGGCTCGTGGCTTCCGCCGCCGTGCGCCACTTCGCGGTGAACGTGCCCATGAAGATGTCGGCCGCGACCTCCTCCACCAGCGGCATCGGCGACCCGGCCTGCTTGGCCAGCGCCCCCAGCTCACGCACCAGGGTGTTCGGCAGGATCGCCTGCGGAAACGCCCCGAGCGCGAGCAGCACCGTCTGGTCCAGCGTGTGCCGCGCCGCCCGGGCGGCGTCCGGACGGCGGACCCGCACCGGTTCGAGCGCGCGCACCCACGGCAGCTCCTCGATGCCGACCTGGTGCTCGAGGTCGAGCAGCAACAGCCCCCGACGACGCCGGAAAGCCGCGTACGTCTGCGCGTACAACCCGGCGAGCCGGCCGTCCGCGAAGTTCGCGGCCAGCAGCTGCGCGGTGATCTGCGGCAGGACCGTGGCGAGCACGTCGCCCGAGGTGATCACGCCCGAGGCGATCAGCTCCTCGATCGGCGCCTCGAGCGCGCGGCTGACCTTCGCGACCAGGTGCGGCGGCGCGTCTTCGACGACACTGCCGAGGTCCGGGAGCCCGCCGTCGGCCGGGTAGCGGTCCAGGCGTTCGGCCAGCGCGGTCGCGAGCTCGGCGTACGTCGGCCGCGCGGCGACCGCCGCCTGGATCGCCCGCAGCGCGGCGCGCGGCTCGGACCCCGGCTCGCCGTGCTTGGTGACGGTGTTCGCCAGGGCCCGCCGGATCCAGCCGACGTCCCGGCCGGTCAGGGCCGCGCTGTCGTGTTCGCACGCCAGCAGAGCCCGGTGCAGCCGGGCGAAGTTGCTCTTCGGATGGGTGTGCGCCGACGACGCCGTGTGCCGCGCACTCGCCGTGGCGTAGTCCGCCAGCCACTGCGCGCGGCGCTGGGCCCAGTCCGCCGGCCACGCACGGCACGGCCAGCCGCCGGTGACCGCGCCGGCCTCGGTCAGCCGGGGCAGCTCGCCGTCGACCGTGTCGCACCACAACGCCACCAGCCGGTCGAAGAGCGGGTGCCAGACGCGCAGGGTTTCGCGCATCGCCGTGATCGTGGGCTTGGTGGCCGCCGCGTGCAGGGACGACCGGACTTCGCCGACCGTGGTCAGCCGCACGAGCGCGCCCGGGGGCCGCGGCGCGGCGCCGGGCAGCGGGGCCAGGCGCAGGCGGTGCATCAGCGGCCGGAGCTCGGCGACCAGGTCGAGCGCGGCTTCGGCGTGGCCGTGGTCCAGCAGCCACACGACCACCGGCAGCGCGGCGTCCTCGGGGACCTCGACCCGGTAGGCCTCGGTGGCGAGCGCGGCGCGCAGCGTGGCCAGCCCCGCGTCGGTGAGGTACCAGAGGTTGAGCCGCTCGCGGTCGGTCGTGCCCGGGCCGTCGGCGGGCAGGGCGGCTTCGTCGGGGTGCAGCGGGACTTCGGCGAGGAACCGGCCGGTCGCGAACCCGCCGTGCGCGACTTCGAGGGTCACCCACGCCGGGGTGTCCGCGACCGGTGTCCGCGAGCCGATCCGCAGTGTGCCGTCGGCCATTCCGGCCAGGACCTCCCGCCACCGGCCGGCCTTCGCCCGCGCACGGTGGCGCGCGGCACTGTCCTTCGCGGACCCCGCGGTGCGCAGTGCGCGTTCGAGCTGCCCGTGGGCGTAGCCCGGCGACGCCGTGTGTTCCATGTGGACTCCCCCTGCCGTACGAGACTCGGAGGCAGGGGTCGAACCTGCGCCCTCCCGGAAGGAGCCGGGTGTTCTGCCTGCTGAACTACTCCGAGTGGAGGGGACATGGAGGCAGGACTCGAACCTGCGCCCTCCCGGTTACGAGCCGGGTGATCTGCCGCTGATCTACTCCATGGTTTCCCCGCGGGGAAAAGGTAAACCACCGCGCGGGTGGTCGCCAGCAGTTTTCAGCGGTCAGGACTGCTCCGCCAAGACGTGGTCGACGACCTGCGCGTGCGTGGCGAACCAGACGCCGTCGTGGCCGCCGATGTGGTCGAGCAGCTCGGCCAGGACCGTGATCCGCGAGCGGTGCCCGATGATGTGCGGGTGCATGGTCAGCTGGAAGAGGCCGCGCTCGGCGTAGGCGGCGTCGAACTCGTCGCGCCAGATCGTCAGCACGCCGCGCGGCGGGGTGTAGGGCCGCAGGGACGCGAACCGGTCCATCATGAAGTACGGCGCGTCGTCGCGGATCCACTCGACCGGCAGCTCGACGACGCCGGTGGGCTCGCCGTGCTCGAGGAGCTCGTAGCAGTCGTCGTCGGCCATCAGCGACGAGTCGTAGGTGAGGCCGAGCTCGCGCGTGATGGCGAGCGTGTGCGCGGAGAAGTCCCACGACGGCGTCCGGATGCCGACCGGCCGGGTGCCCGCGAGGCGTTCCAGGACGTCGGCCGCGCGAAAGGCGAGGTCGCGTTCCTCGGTGGCGGTCAGCGCGGTGTTGCGCTCGTGGATCCAGCCGTGCAACGCGACCTCGTGCCCGGCGTCCACATAGGACTGGACTTCGCCGTCGTGCAGCAGCGCCGACACGGCGGGCACGAAGAAGGACGCGGGCGCGTCGTGCCGCCGCAAGAGGTTCAGGATGCGCGGCACGCCGACCCGCGCGCCGTACTCGCCCTGCGCCAGCTTGCCCGGCAGGACGTCGCCGTCGCGCAGGGCGGGCGTCTCGTGGTCGGAGTCGAAGGACAGCGCCACCGCCACCTTCGCCCCGCCGGGCCACGCCTTCGGGCGCAGCGGGCGCCCGGCCCGGACGTGCTCGACGTGCCCGCGCCACGTCTTTTCGTCCCACTGCCACGGCTGTTCGGTCATGCGTCCTCCAAGCCGGCGGCGGGCGTCGGGGCCCACGCGCGCTCGAGCGTCGAAACCCGCAGGGTAGCGGCGATCCGCCGCATCAGAGGCGCGGGCTCATCTCCGCGAAGAGGTCCGCCACGGCGAGGTCGAACTCGCCGTGGTCGCTCCCGAGCCCCTGCGCGACCAGGGCAGCGGCCGCGCAGCCGAGGACCGCGGCCGCGTCGAGGTCGCGGCCGAGGCCCAGCCCCCGGAGGAACCCGGCCGAGAACGCGTCCCCGCAGCCGGTGGTGTCGACGACCGGCACGGCGAACGCGGGCACCGCGAACGTCTCTTCCGCCGTCACGACCAGCGCGCCCTCCGCGCCCCGCGTGACCGCGACACAGCCGACGCCCTTGCCGAGCACCGCGCGAGCGCCGTCTTCGAGAGTGGCGGCGCCGGTCAGGCCGAGGAGCTGTTCTTCGTTGGGCAGCAGGAAGTCCAGCAGCGGCAGGGCGTCTTCGAGCCAGGCGAGCACCCCGGGATCCCCGGGCGCGAGCAGGTCGGCCGACGTCACCACGCCGGCCGCGCGGGCCGGCCCGAGGATCTTCGCGGCCTGCTCGCCGCCCATCAGCTCAGGACCGCCGAGGTGGAGGTGGGTGGCCCCGGTGAGCGCGGCGCGCGGGAGGTCGCCGGGCCCGTAGCCGAGGTTCGCGCCAGGCACGTGGAAGGCGGGACGGCTGCCGTCGGGCCGGATCGGCAGCACGGAGGCCGAGGTCTGCACGCCGTCGCGGCGGCGCACGAGCGAGGTGTCGACGCCGTGACGGGCGAGCATGGTCAGCAGCAGGTCGCCGATGGGGTCGGTGCCGACCGCGCCGGCGGTCCGGACGGTGGCGCCGAGCTTGGCCAGGGTGACCGCCGTGCCCGCGGCGGTGCCGGCGGGGCCGAAGCGGATCTGCTCGACGAGTGCCGCGCCCTGGCCGTCGGGAATGGCCGTGACCGGGCGGACCTGCACGTCCACCACGTGCGCGCCGAGGGTGATGACGGTCTGGCCTCCGGGTCGGCTCACCAGATGTCCGCGATCCGCTGCGGCTGCCCGTAACCCCGCTGGACCGCCGCGGTCACGACGGCCTCCTGCTGCTCCGGCCCCAGCACCCGCGGCTCACCGAGGCTCGCGGCGCGGACGTACAGACCGCAGGCCCACTCCAGCAGCAGCGCGTTGTCCATCGCCGCTTCCAGCGTCGGGCCGTGGGCGATCGCGCCGTGGTTGGCCAGCAGGGCCGCCGTCTTGCCGTCGAGGGCCGCCAGGGTCCCGGTGGCCAGCTCCGGGGAGCCGAAGACCGCGAACGGCGCGACCCGGACCGACCCGCCCAGCGCGAGCTGCTGGTAGTGCACGCACGGCAGCTCGTCGAGCACCAGGGACACCGCCGTGGCCTGCGGGGAATGGGTGTGCACCACCGCACCCGCGCCGTAGTGGCGGTAGATCCCGAGGTGCAGCTCCAGCTCCGACGTCGGCGCGAAGTCACCGGCGACCACACGGCCGTCGAGGTCGACCACCGTCACGTCCGCCGGCTCGGCGCGGCCCAGCTCGATCCCGGTCGCGGTCACCGCCACGTGCTCACCCGCGCGGACGCTGACGTTGCCCGCGGTGCCGATCAGCAGGCCTTCGCCCGCCAGGCCGTGACACGCCCTGGCCACGGCCCGCCGCGCTTCGTCGAGGACTGAGCTCGCCTCCGTCATGCGCCCGAGGCTAGAATAAATCCGAAACAAAGTCACGTTCAGGTTGGGAGGCGGGATGACCGACCCGCTCCCCGCGCGGCTGCGGCGGGTGCCGCGTCAGGCGCGGGCGCGCCAGAAGCTCGCCCGGATCCTGGCGGCCGCCGACCGGCTGCTCGCCGAGGACGGCGTCGAAGCGCTGACCACGACCCGGGTCGCCGCCGAGGCCGGCGTCTCCGTCGGGACGCTGTACCAGTACCTGCCGGACCGCGACGCCATCACCGAAGCCCTCGGCGACGTCTACCTGACCCGGCTCGAAGACCTCATGGACGCCTTCGCCACGCAGGCGGCCGTCGAGACCTGGGACGACCCCGTCGGCCTGCTCGTCGACGCGTTCGCCGGCCTCTACCGCGCCGAACCGGGGTTCCGCGCGCTGTGGTTCGGCCGCGGGCTGACCGAGGGAACGCGGGAAGCCGACCTCGCGCACAAACGCGTGATGGCCGACGGTGTGCGGCGCATCCTGGTGGCACAACACCTTCTCAGCGGCGACGACGACGAAGCCACGGCCGTGTGCCGCACCGCGTTCCTCGCCGCGGACGCCGTGATCCAGGAGGCGTTCCGCGGCGAGCCGGCGGGCGCGGCCGGGCTGCTCGACCAGCTCAAGGCGATGCTGCGGGCGTACCTGGGTCACGTGGTGGCGACGAGGAACTCCTCACCCTTGATGATGCGGAGCCCGTCGGACCGGCCCGCGAAGTAGCGCTCGTCCAGCTCGGCCCCGGAGACGTGCTTGGCGTCGCGGAAACCGGCTTCCCGGGCCAGCGCCAGCATTTCCGCGGGGGAGAAGGAGCTGAGGAACGGCGTGCCCGCGGCCTTCGCCCTGCTCGCCGTCGCGCGGTGGCCGGCACGGTCGCCTTCGTCGAGCAGGTCCGCCGGCAGCATGAACGTCAGCACCAGCCTCGACCCGGGCGCGAACCCGGCGATCCGGCGCAGCGTGGCCGCGTTCGCCTCTTTCGTGAGGTACATGCTGACCCCGGTCGAGGCGACGACCGCGGGCTCGTCCGCCACGAACCCCGCGTCCACCAGCCGGTCGGGCCAGGCCGCGCCGGCTTCGAAGTCGACCGGCACCAGCCGCAGCCAGGCCGGCACCCCGAGGCCGAGCTCGTCGAGCCGCTGCCGCTTCCAGGCCTGCGGGCCGGGCTGGTCGACCTCGAACACGCGGAGCCGGGCCGCGACCTCGGGGCGGCGCTGGGCGAAGGTGTCCAGGCCGGCCCCGAGGATGACGTACTGGGCGACACCCCGGCCGGCCTGCTCGACGACCACGTCTTCGACGAACCGGGCCCGCGCGACCATGCCGGCGCGGTACCGCCCGGCGGTGGCGGGGTCCATGTCCGGCCGGTCGGCCCAGCCGGGCCCGGCGTCGGCCAGACGCAGGCCGAGCTCGTCGTCGAAGACGTGCGGTGGCGGGTCGAGCCGGACGTGCAGGGCCCGCCACAGGGCGGTCCGCACCGCGGTGCTGTCGGGGGCGGCCACGTCAGCGCGCCTGGAGTGTCCACGTGCGGCCGTCGGGGTCGCGGACCGTCATTTCTTTTGTCCCGTAATGGGTTTCCTCGAACGGCGTGACCGCTTCGACGATGCCGCCGGCTTCGAAGGTGTCAGGGACCTTGAACACGGTCTGCGTCCGCAGCTCCCGGCCCTCGGGGACCTCGGCGATGAAGACGCACGGGCCGTCGCCGGCGCGGAGCTGCCCGGAGTTGTGGTCGGTCGAGAACTCGAGCTCGTAACCGAGCGCCTGGAAGAACTTGGCCGCCTTGCCCCAGTTGTGCGTCTCCAGGTACAGCGCCTCGATGCCTTCGGTGGTCACGTCAGGTCTCCTTGTCGGGAACGGGTTCGGCCAGATAAGCGCGCAGGGCGTCGGCGACCAGCGCCGACAGCGACAGCTCCGCTTCGACGGCCCGGTGCTTGACCTGCCGGATCAAGCCGACCGGCAGGTACACGTTGAACTGCTTGACGTCCTCATCGCCCACTAGCCGAGACTAGCATGCTAGCAAGCTAACGCGCGAGGCCGGCGATGCTCGGTCCGCACTGTGGTCACCCGCGCTCATCAGCGGGAACGGCCGCACGACATCAGGGCGATCACCGGGATCATTCCCGACGGGGTCAGCCGCGCCAGTGCCCGGTGGGCAGGGCGGGCACCCGGCGTCCCTGGTGACCGGTCATCTCCCGGTTGGCCACCAGCGCGTTGAGCACCGCCTCCTCGACCGCCTGCACGACGGCGTCGAAGAACGGGTCGATCCGGCCCCACGGCACGAAGCGGAGGTTCTCGTACTCGGCTTCCGAGGTGCGCGGGAAGGAGCTGGTGAGCGCGCCCGGGTTCGCGGTGCTGAAGGCGAGGAACAGGTCCCCGGAGAAGTGCGAGCCCGTCGTGCCGGTGCGGGCCAGCCCGAGTGGGACACGCCGGGCGAGCGCCGTGCACTGTCCCGGCAGCAGGGGCGCGTCCGTGCCGACGACCACGATCACCGACCCCGCCCCGGCGGGCGCCGCCGCCCACTCCGCCATCGGGTCGTCCGCCGCCAGCAGTGCTCCGACGGCCTCACCGGCGACGGTCAGCTCGTGGCGGCTGCCGAAGTTCGCCTGCGCCAGCACACCCACCGTGTACTCGTCCGCTCCGTGGGCCACCACCCGTGACGCCGTGCCGGTGCCGCCCTTGAAGCCGTAGCAGGTCATCCCGGTGCCGCCGCCGACGGAACCTTCCTCGACCGCGCCGCCGCGGGCGGCGTCGATCGCCGCGGCGACGTGTCCACTGTGGATCGTCGGGGCGTTGATGTTGTTGAGGTAGCCGTCCCAGGTCTCGCCGACCACCGGCAGCAGCCACTCCGCCGCGACATCGGGGCGCTCGCGCACCACCCAGTCGATCACCCCGCGGTGGCACGTGCCGACGGCGTGGGTGTTGGTGATCAGCACCGGCAGGGTGAGCGAACCGGTTTCGGCGAGCCATGCCGAGCCGGTCATTTCTCCGTTCCCGTTGAGGGAGAACGTGCCCGCGGCGCACGGCACGGCGAAGTCCGCGCGGCCGCGGGGCAGCACGGCGGTGACACCGGTGCGCACCGACTCGCCCTCGACCAGCGTCGTGTAGCCGACTTCGACCCCGGGGACGTCGGTGAGCGCGTTGTGCGGGCCGGGCCGCCCGGGCAGCGAGAGTCCCAGGTCGCGGGCGCGGGTCATGAAGGCTCCTCCAGGGCGCAGGTGGTGGCGGTGCGGGCGAACGCCAGCAGCATCGCTTCGGCGGTGGCCCGTTCCAGCGTCGGCACGGCCTGGGTGAGGTGCAGGCCGTAGCCGTCTTCGAGGGCGACGAGGTTGCGCGCGATCGTGACCGGGTCGGCGGTCAGGGTGAACTCGCCGGTCGCCGCGCCGGCTTCGAGGATGCCGGTGTAGATCCCGACCTGACGCTCGTACAGCGTGATGTGCCGGGCGGCGTACACCGGGTCGCGGCGGGCGATCGTGCCGAGTTCGTAGAGCAGCACGCACAGTTCGTCGTCCGGGCCGGTCGGCAGGCCGCCGCGGAGCGTCGCGAGCAGCCGTTCGCCCGGGGTCCCGTGGGCCGCGGCCTGTTCGCGCTGGGTGCAGAACCGTTCGACGGCCTCGTGCTGCACCTCCTGCAGCAGGTCGGCCAGGGTGGGGAAGTAGTAGAGCACCGAGCCGGACGACAGGCCCGCGCCGTCGGCGATGTCGCGCAGCCGCAGGTTGAGGACCCCGCGTTCGACGAGGGCGCGCCGCGCCACCGCGATCAGCTCGGCCCGCCGCTCGGGTGCCCTGCTCGGTCGTGCCATGCCCCCATTGTTCGAACGAGCTTCGAAAAAAGCAAGGTCTTGACTCATCGCCGTCAAAGGCCTTTGATCCGTGGTCACCTGGTTTTTCGAACGAGCTTCAGAGAACTGGAGGCCTGGTCGTGACCACCCCAGCCCTGCGCCGCGGTCTGCGCACCCTCGGCACCCTGCTCATCACGCTCTCGGCGATCAGCCCCGCCTCCTCGGTGTTCATCATCGCGCCGGGGGTGCTCACCGGCGCCGGCACCGGCGCGTTCCTGAGCTTCGCGGCCGCGGCGGTCGTCGGGGTGTTCATGGCGTTCGTCTACGCCGAGCTCGCGTCGGCGTTCCCCTTGGCCGGCGGCGAGTACGCGATCGTCGCGCGCACGCTGGGCCGGCTGCCCGGGTTCGCCGTGCTGGGGCTGATGCTCATCACCCAGGTGCTCATCGTCGCGGTGATCGCGCTCGGCGTCGGCACCTACCTGGGCGTGCTGCTGCCCGGCCTGCCGGGGCCGGCCGTCGCGGCGGTGACGTGCGTGCTGGCCGCCGTCGTCGGGATCTTCGACATCAAGCTGAACGCCTGGGTCACCGGCGTCTTCCTGGCGATCGAGATCCTCGCGCTGGTCGTGGTGAGCGCGCTCGGCCTGGTGCACCCAGCGCGGCCGTTCACCGACCTGCTGGCCCACCCGGTGGCGCCCGGCGGCGGCCCGGCGACCGTCGGCGCCATCGTGATCGCGATGGCCGTCGCGATGTTCGCCTACAACGGTTACGGCTCGGCGGTGTACTTCGGCGAGGAGACCCAGGACGCGCCCCGCGGCATCGCCAAGGCGATCCTGCTCGCCCTCGGCATCACGGTGGTCGCCGAGCTCGTCCCGGTGACGGCGGTGCTCCTGGGCGCGCCCGACCTCAACGGACTGTTCGGCGCCGAGAACATGTTGTCCGCCTTCATCTCCGCGCGCGGCGGCAGCACGCTCGACACGGTGATCAGCCTCGCCGTCGCGCTCGCGATCATGAACGCGGTGCTGGCGATCGTCCTGATCAGCTCGCGGCTGGTGTTCAGCAGCGGCCGCGACCGCGCCTGGCCGGGCGTGGTCAACCGGGCGCTCGCCGCGGTGCACCCGCGCTTCGGGACGCCGTGGGTGGCGACGGCCGGCACCGGCGTGGTGGCCGCCGCGCTGTGCTTCGTGGACCCGCAGCTGCTGCTGGTGGTGACGAGCACGTCGATCGTGGCGGTGTACGCGGCCCTGTGCCTCGGCGCGATCATCGGCCGCCGCACCGGCGCGACGGCGCACGCGCAGTACCGGATGCCGTGGTTCCCGGTCGCGCCGGTGCTCGCCCTGGCCGTGCTGGTGTTCGTGGTGTACCAGAACGTCCTGGACCCGGTGGTCGGCCGGCCGAGCCTGATCGTCACGGCGGGGATCGCCGTGCTGGCGGCGGGCTACTACCTGCTGGCGCTGCACCGCCGCGGCGGCTGGCAGCTCGCCGAGCCGGTGAGCGACGAGGAGCCCGCCCGCGACTGAGCGGCGTCAGTCCCCGGGCTCGACGGCCGGGTCGGCGAAACCCCCGGCCAGTGCTCGCAACGCCGCGTCCAGGTACACCGTCAGGTCCGCGTCCGCCCGGGCCGACCAGCGCTCGTACGCCGCGCGGCAGGTGGCCAGCACCGCGCGTCCGACCGCCAGCGGGTACAGCGAGTCCGCCGGCTGGCCGGTCCGCTCGGCCACGTAGGCGCTGACCGCGCGCTCCCACGCGTCGTAGTGGCGGGCCGCGCTCGCGGCCAGCTCGGGGACCGAGCTGACCAGGTGCATCCGCATCCGCAGCTCGGGGACGTCGTCGGCGCGGTAGTGGTTCGCTTCGAGCACCGCCGCGCGGACCGCGGCCATCATCGGCAGGTCGCCCGGCGCCGCCGCGAGCAGCTTGGTGATCGTCTCGACCTCGTGGTCGAACTCGTTCCACAGGACGTCGGACTTGGCGTCGTAGTAGCGGAAGAACGTGCGGCGGCTGACGCCGGCGGCCGCGGCGATCTCGTCGACCGTCGTCTCGTGGAAGCCGCGCTCGGTGAACAGGCGCAGCGCGATGACCTCCAGCTCGCGGGCGCTCGTGCCGGGTGGCCTGCCGCGGCGGGCCGCGGGTGTGTGGTGGGTCATCCGGGTGCCGTTCTCCTCCGGGTCTTGTTTCCGACACTGCGTGACATTACTCTGCTCCCTATTCGTCACAGAGTGCCGAAAAGAAGTCGACGTGCCGAAGGAGTCACGATGACCGAGAAGACCGCGGAAGAGCCCCTGGAAGAGCCTGTCGTCGCCGAGGACCTGCTGGTGGAGGAGGTCTCGATCGACGGGATGTGCGGTGTCTACTGAGCCGTTCGACCTGGACGCGGCCTGGCGCCTGGACGACCGGGTCTCGATCCGGCCGGAGCGGTTCGGCGCGCTGCTGTACCACTTCGGCACCCGCCGACTCTCGTTCCTCAAGAGCCCGGCGCTGCTGACCGTCGTCCGGTCCCTGGAAACGCACCCGACCGCCCGCGCCGCCTGTGCCGGCGCGGGGGTCGGGCCGCCCGAGCTGCCGCGCTACCGCGCCGCGCTGGCCGCGCTGGCGGCGTCGCGGATGATCCAGCCGAGGAGTCTCTGATGTCCCTTGTGGACGAGTTCCAGTACGGGCTCGACGCCCCCATCTGCCTCACCTGGGAGCTGACCTACGCCTGCAACCTCTCCTGCGTGCACTGCCTTTCCTCCTCGGGACGGCGGGACCCGCGCGAGCTCGGCACCGCCGGGTGCAAGGCGCTGATCGACGAGTTCGAGCGCATGCAGGTCTTCTACGTCAACATCGGCGGCGGGGAGCCGACCGTGCGCCCGGACTTCTGGGAGCTCCTCGACTACGCGACCGCGCACCACGTCGGGGTCAAGTTCTCCACCAACGGCGTCAAGATCACGCCCGAGGTGGCGCGGCGGCTGGCCGCGAGCGACTACGTCGACGTCCAGATCTCCCTCGACGGCGCCACCGCCGAGGTCAACGACCACGTCCGCGGCCCCGGCTCCTACGCCACCGCCCTCCGCGCGATGGAGAACCTCGCCGGCGCGGGCTTCGAGAACTTCAAGATCTCCGTCGTGATGACCCGGCACAACGTGGCCCAGCTCGACGAGTTCAAGGCGATCGCCGACCGCTACCGGGCCCAGCTGCGGATCACCCGGCTGCGCCCGTCCGGGCGCGGCGCGGACACCTGGGACGAGCTGCACCCGACCGCCGCCCAGCAGCGCGAGCTGTACGACTGGCTGGTGGCGCACGGCGAAAGCGTCCTCACCGGGGACTCGTTCTTCCACCTCGCGGGCTACGGCGAGGGTGACCTGCCCGGGCTGAACCTGTGCGGCGCCGGGCGGGTGGTGTGCCTGGTCGACCCGGTCGGCGACGTCTACGCCTGCCCGTTCGCCATCCACGACACCTTCCTCGCCGGCAACGTCCGCGGCGACGGCGGGTTCACGTCGGTGTGGCGTGAATCCGAGCTGTTCACGTCGTTGCGGAGCCCGCAGAGCGGCGGGGCGTGCGAGTCGTGTTCGGCGTTCGACGCCTGCCGGGGCGGCTGCATGGCCGCGAAGTTCTTCACCGGCCTGCCGCTCGACGGGCCGGACCCGGAGTGCGTGCGCGGCCACGGCGAGCCGGCGCTCGCGGGGGTCACCAGCGTCCCGAAGCCGTCGCTCGACCACTCCCACCGGCGGCGCCCGGTCCCGGTGACCATCGGCATGCGGCGCCCGCCCGACCGCGCCTGCGACGAGAACCCCCTCGCCGGGTTCAGGCGCTGACCGTGCGGCTCGCCGAGCTGTCCTCCCCGGACGTCGCGGAGCGCGCGGCGGCCGGGGCGATCCTGGCCGTGCCGGTCGGCGCGACCGAGCAGCACGGCGCGCACCTGCCGCTGACGACCGACACCGACATCGCGCTCGCGCTGTGCGACGGCCTCGCCGCCGCGCGGCCGGACGTGCTGGTGGCGCCGGCCGTGGCGTACGGCTCCAGTGGTGAGCACGCGGGCTTCGCCGGGACGCTGTCGATCGGGCAGGCGGCGACCGAGCTGCTCCTGGTGGAGCTCGGCCGGTCGGCGGCGGAGACGTTCCGGCGGCTGCTGTTCGTCTCCGCCCACGGCGGCAACACCGGGCCGGTCACCCGGGCGGTGGCCCGGCTGCGGGCCGAGTCGCGCGACGTCGAGGTGTTCCGGCCCCGGTGGCCGGGGGAGCCGCACGCCGGGCGGCCGGAAACGGCGCTGCAGCTGGTGCTGCGACCCGGCAGCGTCCGGATGGACCGCGCGGTGGCGGGGGACCGGCGCCCCTTGGGTGAGCTGATGCCGGCGCTGCTGCAGGGCGGCGTGCGAGCGGTGACGGGCACGGGTGTGCTCGGCGACCCGAGGCCGGCGACCACGGCGGAAGGCGCGGCCCTGCTGGCCGGGCTGACGACGGCGTTGGTGTCCCATGTGGACGGATGGGGGAAGTGATGACGACGCGGACCGCGCTCGTCACCGGGGCCGCCCGCGGGATCGGCGCCGCGACCGTGCTTCGCCTGGCGCGTCAGGGATATGCCGTGCTCGCGGTGGACCTCGCCGCCGACGATCCCGCGCTGCCGTACCCGATGGGGAGCAAGGCCGAGCTGACGGCCGTCGCTTCGGAGGCGGGCGCCGAGGTCTTCGTCGCCGACGTGCGGGACCCCTCGGCGATGGCAGCCGCGGTCGCCGAAGCGGAAGGGCGCTGGGGCGGGCTCGACGTCGTCGTGGCGGCCGCGGGGGTGATCGCCGGCGGGGCCCCGCTGTGGGAGGTGCCGCCGGAGCGGGAACGCGCGGTGCTGGAGGTCAACCTGAACGGCGTCGTCAACCTGGCCCGCGCCGCCGTGCCCGCGCTGCTGCGGCGCCCGGCGCCGCGGTCGGGCCGGTTCCTGGCCGTCGCGTCGGCCGCGGCCACCCGCGGGCTGCCGATGCTCGCCGCGTACTGCGCGGCCAAGGCCGGGGTCGCCGGGCTGGTCCGCGCGCTGGGCGCCGAGCTGGGGGAGACCGGCGTGACGGCCAACGCCGTGAGCCCGGGGTCGACCGACACGCCGATCCTGGCCGAGAGCGCCCGGCTGTACGACCTGCCCGATGCGGCGGCGTTCGCCGGGCAGCAACCGGTCCACCGGCTGCTCGACCCGGACGAGGTGGCCGCGGTGCTGACGTTCTTGGCCGGCCCCGAGAGCGGCGCGATGACCGGCGCGGTGGTGCCGGTGGACGGAGGTTTGGCCCTGTGACCCCCTTGCCGCCCGGCTTCCGCGTCACCCTCGACCGCGACACCCGCCGCCTGACCGGCGAACTCGTCTTCGGTGGTTCCCCCGCCCGCGTCGTGCGGCTGACCCCGGCCGGGCAGAAGGCGTGGCAAGAGCTCGTCGACGGCCCGATCACGACCACCGCCGCGGGCGTGCTCGCGCGTCGGCTCACCGACGCCGGCCTCGCCCACCCCGTGCCGCCCGAACCGGCCGCGCCGCCGGACGTGACGATCGTCGTGCCGGTCCGCGACCGTGCCGAGCTGCTCGCCCGCTGTCTCGCCGGGCTCGACGGCCGGCACCCCGTCCTCGTGGTCGACGACGGTTCCGAGGACGCCGCCGGTGTCGCGGCCGTCGCCGCCGCACAGGGGGCGAAGCTCGTCCGCCGGGACGTCAACGGCGGGCCCGGCGCGGCCCGGAACACCGCGCTGCACCACGTCTCCACCGACCTGGTGGCCTTTGTGGACAGTGACTGTGCGCCCGCCGCGGACTGGGCCGACCGGCTCGTCGCGCACTTCGCCGACCCGCTCGTCGCCGCCGTCGCGCCCCGCGTGCGGGCCCTGGCCCCGGACACGGTGGCCGGGCGCTACACGCGGGCCGCGTCCAGCCTCGACCTCGGCGACCGGCCCGCGCGGGTCGCGCCCGGGACCCGGATTTCCTACGTGCCGACGGCCGCGCTGGTGGCCCGGGCGGCCGTGGTCCGCGAGCTCGGCGCGTTCGACCCGGGGCTGCGGTTCGGCGAAGACGTCGACCTCGTCTGGCGGCTGCACGCCGCGGGTTTGCGCGTCCGGTACGCCCCGGAGGTCGTCGTCGACCACCACGAACCCGCGTCCTGGCCGGAGCTCCTCCGGCGCCGGGCGCGCTACGGCACGTCCGCCGCCCCGCTCGCCCGGCGCCATCCGGGCGCGCTCGCGCCGCTGGCGCTGCACCCGTGGCCCACGCTGACCGTTGCCGCGCTGCTGGCCCGCCGTCCGGTACTCGCCGCGCTGGCGTTCGGCGGCTCGGTCGGCAGCATGGTCCGGACCCTGCGCGAGCACGACGTCCCCACCGACGGTGTGGTGCGTGCCCTGGCCATCGCCGTCCAGCAGACCTGGCTCGGCTTCGGCCGCTACGGCACGCAGTTCGCGTCGCCGCTGCTCGTGGCCCTGCTCGTCCCGCGCGGGTGGGGCCGCCGTGCCGCTGCCGCGTCGCTGCTGCTCGGCCCGCCGCTGACCGCCTGGGCGCAGCGCCGCCCCGGCCTCGATCCCGTCCGTTACACCGCCGCGGCGATCGCCGACGACGTCGCCTACGGCGTCGGCGTCTGGTCCGGCTGCCTGGAGAACCACACGTTCGAGCCGGTCCGCCCGGCCCTCGCCCGGCGCCTGCTGCGCTTCGACCCGAAGGGAAAACGATGAGCACCTGGTTCGAATCCGTCGCGGAGGCGCAGCGGCGCGCGAAGAAACGGCTCCCCGGGTCGGTCTACTCGGCCCTGATCGCCGGCTCCGAGAAGGGCCTCACCCTGGCCGACAACCTCGGCGCGTTCGACGAGCTCCGGTTCGCCCCGCGCACCGCCGGGCTCTCCGGCGAACGCGAGCTCGGCACGCACGTGCTCGGCCGGGACGTCGCGCTGCCGGTGCTGATCTCGCCGACCGGCGTGCAGGCGGTGCACCCCGACGGCGAGGTCGCGGTGGCCCGGGCCGCCGCCGCGCGCGGGACGTCGATCGGCCTGAGCTCCTTCGGCAGCAAGCCGATCGAGGAGGTCGTCGCCGCCAACCCGAACACCTACTTCCAGATCTACTGGACCGGCACGCGCGACGACATCCTGCGCCGCCTCGAGCGCGCGTGGGCCGCCGGCGCGGTGGGCATCATCCTCACGCTCGACTGGTCGTTCTCGCACAGCCGCGACTGGGGCAGCCCGCACATCCCCGAACGGCTCACCTTCCGCGAGCTGCTGCGGTTCGCGCCGGAGGGGCTGACCCGGCCGGGCTGGCTGCTGGACTACGCGAAGACGCGGCGGCTGCCCGACCTGAGCGTGCCGAACATGGTCGCGCCGGGCGAGGAGGCGCCGACGTTCTTCGGCGCGTACGGCCAGTGGATGCAGACGCCGCCGCCGTCGTGGGACGACGTCGCGTGGCTGCGCGCGCAGTGGGACGGGCCGTTCCTGCTCAAGGGTGTGATCCGGGCCGACGAAGCCCGCCGGGCGGTCGACGCGGGGGTCAGCGCGATCTCGGTGTCCAACCACGGTGGCAACAACCTCGACGGCACGCCGGCGACGATCCGCGCCCTGCCGTCGATCGCGGCCGCCGTCGGCGACCAGGTGGAGGTGCTGCTGGACGGCGGCATCCGCCGCGGCAGCGACGTGGTGAAGGCGCTGGCCCTCGGCGCGCGGGCGGTGCTGGTCGGCCGCGCCTACCTGTGGGGCCTGGCGGCCGGCGGGCAGGCGGGGGTGGAGAACGTGCTCGACGTCCTGCGCAACGGGATCGACTCGACGTTGCTCGCGCTGGGCAAGCGCAGTGTCCACGACCTGAGCCGCGACGACGTCGTCGTGCCCGCGGGCTTCGAGGCCGAGCTCGGCGTCCCGGAACCGGCCACGCAGCGCGCATGAGCGTGGCCCGGGCGAACCCGCCCGGGCCACACTCGGCGAAACTCAGAAACCGTAGACGGTCTCGTAGACGCGCTGCTCCGGCGTGTTCGTCGCCGCGAGGCCGTTGGCCCACAGCGAGTTCACCCGGCTGCGCTCCGCCGCGTTGGGGACGGCGTTGGTGCAGGACGGGCCGGGGCCGCCACCGGACATCAGCTCCGAGCACGGGCCCGAGTAGTGGTCGGGCAGGCCGAGGGCGTGCCCGGTCTCGTGCGCCGCGATGCGGGTCGGGTTGTACTGGCGGGCCTGGGTGTAGTCGATGAAGATGGTGCCGCTGCCGTGCCCGTTGGTCGAGGCGTAGGACCCGCGGGGGTCGTTGCCCTCGGTGTAGCGCAGGCTCGCGCCGGAGTTGCGCTCGACCAGTCTGACGTTGGTCACACTGTTGTTCCAGTTGGCGGCACCGGCGTTGATCACCGAGCGGAACGACGGCGCGCTGGCCGTGCTGTAGTACACCGTCGTGACGGCGGCTTCCTGCTGGGTGGCGGCGGCAGCGGTGCCCGCGGCGACCGGGGTGACGGCCAGGGCGAGCGCGACAGCGCCGGCCAGGGCGAACTTCCTCGACATCGGAAGACTCCTCGTTGGGGACGGGGATTTGCCGGATTTGCGCGCGCTGTCGAAAAAGTTACTCGCTGCCCGGCCCGGCCGGAGCCGACTTAGGTAGGGCGATGGAAGTGGTGATTTACCAACACTTTCTCCGGGTTGACAACGGGCCGCCGCCGGGGTTCACGTGTCCAGGGTCAGGCTGATGAGCTGCTGCTCCAGCTGCCGCGCCGCCGCCACCTCGAGGCCGACCCCCCACAGCGGCGCGGTGCTGGCGCCGTCGGCCGCCGCGACCACCAGCGTCACGACGTGGCCGGGCAGGCCGTCGTCGTGGAGCTCGCGGTCCCAGCGCTCGGCGTCCGCGCGGGCGAGCTCGGCGATCTCCGGGATCGAGATCAGCTGCGCGATCAACGCGATGTTCTCGCGGATCGCGACCTCGTCCTGGGACGTGTCGAGCGACGCTCGGACGTACGCGCGGACCAGCCGGCCCGGGCGCGTGTCGGCCGGGTCCAGGGCCGCGCGCACCTCGGCCCGGTAGCCGTCCAGGATGTCCTGGGCGAGCGCGCGGACCAGCGCGTCCTTGGCGGGGAAGTGGTACAGCAGCCCGCCTTTCGACACCCCGGCCGCCTTCGCGATGTCGTCGAGGGACGCGGAGATCCCGCGCGTGCGGATGACGGTCCCGGCCGCGTCGAGCAGCGCCCGGCGCGTTTCCTCCGGGCCGCGCCCGGCTTTGCGAGGCATGGTCAGTCCTTTCCGGACGGAATCGTACGCCAGGCGATCACCGCGGCGACGGCGGTGACGGCCGCCGCCGCGAGCGAGGTCACCTGCATCGCGCCGGTGAACGCTTCCCTTGCCGTGTGGGCGAGTCCGGACGCCGGGTCGAGCACGGTCACCGCCGCGGCGAGGGAGTCGCGCGCCTCGGCGGGAACCCCGTCGGCCGGCAGGAACGCGCGGTAGCCGATCGTCACCAGCGAGCCGAGGATCGCGATGCCCAGCGCCGCACCGAGTTCGTACGCGGTCTCGGAGATCGCCGACGCCGAGCCGGCCTTGTCCCGCGGGACGGCGGACAGCACCGAGTCCACGGTGAGCGTCAGCGCGAGCCCGACCCCGAGGCCGACCGGCACCAGGCTCAGGCCCAGCCACCAGTACTGCGGCGCCCGTTCGGCCACGGCGACCAGCGCGAGCCCGAGCGCGGCGACCGCGAGGGCGGCCGCGACGGCCCGACCCCGGCCGAGCCGGCCGACGACCACCCCGACGGCGGCCACGACGACGATCGAGGCGAGCGTCGCCGGCATCTCCGCGAACCCGGCCTGCAGTGGCGAGAAGCCGCGCACGAGCTGCAGGTACTGGGAGAAGAAGAACAGCAGGCCCATCAAGGCGAACACCGCGATGAAGCTGGCGAGGACGGCGCCGCTGAACGCCCCGTTGCGGAAGAGCGTGACGTCGATCAGCGGGCTCGCCGACCGTCGCTGACGGCGCACGAACACCACACCGGAGACGACGCCCACGACGGCCGCCACGGCGACCTGCGCGTCGAGGCCGGAGCTGACGGCGTGCTTGACCGCGTAGACCAGCGGGACGATCGCGGCCAGCGAGAGGCCGGCGGAGAGCAGGTCGAAGCGGCCCGGGGCCGGGTCGCGCGACTCCGGCAGCAGGACGGCGCCCGCGATCAGGAAGACCACGACGATCGGGACGTTGATCAGGAACACCGAGCCCCACCAGTAGTGCTCCAGCAGCACGCCGCCGACGAGCGGGCCCAGCGCGATACCACCGCCGGACCCGGCCGACCAGATCGCGATGGCGCGGGTGCGCTCGCGCGGGTCGGTGAAGAGGGTGCGGATGATCGAGAGCGTCGACGGCATGATCGTCGCGCCCGCGACCCCGAGCAGCAGCCGCGCAAGGACGAGCACCCCGGCGGTGGGGGAGAAGGCGGCCAGCGCCGAGGCGACCCCGAAGGCCGCGGTGCCGATGAGCAGCACCCGCTTGCGGCCGAAGCGGTCGGCGAGGTTCCCGGCCGTGACCAGCAGGCCCGCCAGGGCGAGCGAGTAGACGTCGCCGATCCAGAGGATTTCGGTGGCGGTGGGCGCGAGCTCGCGGGTCAGGGACGGCACGGCGAGGTACAGGACGGTGCCGTCGACGGCGAGCAGCAGCACGGCGCCGACCAGCACGGCGAGCGCGGCCCAGCGGCGGGTCGCGGGCGGGGAGACGGTCAGGCTGGTGGTCATGCGTCTTACTATACCGTCCAGACGGTACAGTAACGCGAGTGGAGCTGGTCACACCGCGGCTTTCGCCTAGGTCAGAGGCTTCGATGGGCTCCCGAGGCCGGGCCCCGGCGGGTCAGCTCTTCGGCCAGGATCAGGCTGACGTGCACGGATGCCTGCCCCAGCGTCCGCCGAGCCACGCCGACCGCCGTGAACAGCACAAGCACGGTCACGCTGAGGAGCAGGCCACCGACGGTGTCGCCGGGGATCACCGCGGCGACCGAAGCGGCCAGCACGACCGGCGGCCACCAGGGCGCGGGCAGCGCGTGCCGCGGCCGCCGGATCCTGGCGTGGGCCCGATGGATGCTCATGGCCGCCTCCGCTCCACTGTGCGCCGGGGTGGCCTTGCAGCATGACCGACCGGATCGTCCGGGTGACCGGGTATTCGCGTTACGTACACGATCGCCCCGGAATGCACCGCCGAACGGCCTAACCCACGCCGTGTCCGATGCGCTGTGGGTGGCCTCGTATCACCGCTTCGGGGCATGGTCGCGCGGTGCTGGAGGGTGCTAGCGACCGGTGATCAGAGCCACGCCACCACTGTCTCGGCGCGCCTAGACTGGAGGTATGACGGCGGAAGAGCTGATGATCGAGTTCGCCTTGACGCGCCTCGATCACCCGGATCTCGACCTCGAGGACCTGGCCGCGCTCGTCGTCCGGCGAGGCGGGCCGGAGCGCGAGCTGGAGTTCGCGGCCCGCAACCTGGCCGACCGCGGCGAACTGCGCGGCGCGGCCTTCCCGACGGCCGTCGAGTACGTGCTGCGCGTGGTGCTGACTCTGCGGGGGCCGTCGGACTGACCGGCGCCGCCGAACGGCACCGCTAGGCCTCGCCGGCCGCCCGGCTGAGGCCCCGCCGGTCGAAGACCAGCTCCCGCGCCGTGCCCAAGGCTGTCGCGATCGCGCCCGCCAGGACGGCGTCCTCGCCCAGCTGGCCGGCCACGATCTCCGGGACCACCGGGATCGTCACGGCCAGGGCGCGCCGCATCGGGTCGGCCAGGAGGTCGGCGTTGCCGCCGACACCGCCGCCCAGCACGATCAGCCGGGGGTCCAGCACCGCCGTCACCGCCGCGACCACGTACGCCAGCTTCTCCGCCTCGTCCTCGACCACGCGCATCGCCCGCTCGTCACCCGCGCGGGCCAGCCGGAAGACGTCCTTCGCCGAACGCGCCTTCGTGAGCCCCAGCTCGTGGGCCGTCTCGACGATCGCCTGGCCCGACGCCGCCGTCTCCACCGGGCCCGGGCGGTGGGTGGTCGCGCTGCCGGCGAGCGGGCCGTAGGGCAGGTCGGCGATCTCGCCCGCCGCGCCGTGCGCGCCGCGGAAGAGCTTGCCGTGCACCAGCAGGCCCATGCCGATCCCGGTGCCGACCGTCAGGCACACCAGCACGTCGACCCCGAGCGCCGCGCCCAGCGCGTGTTCGCCGACCGCGCACAGGTTCGCGTCGTTCTCGACCACGACGTCCGAACCCGCGACGGCCAGCGCCGAGACGAGCTCGTGCAGCAGCCCGCGCCGTTCCCAGCCCGGCAGGTTGGGCGCGCGGTGCACCGTCCCGGTCGCCGGGTCGGGGACCCCGGGCGTGCCGACGACCGTCGCGACGATCTCGTGCGGGCTCAGCCCGGCCGAAGCCACCGCGCGTTCGACGGATTCGCTCACGGTGCGCACCAGCGCGCTCGCGGAACGGCACCGGTTGGGCTCGTCCAGCCGCGTGACGATGCTGCCCTCCAGGTCGGCGACGGCGATCCGGATCGCCCGGCGGCCGATGTCGACGCCCACGACGTGCCCCGCGTCCGGCGCCGCCTGGTAGACGACCGCCGCCCGGCCCGGGCCGGACAGGCTGCGCCCGGTGGTTCGGACCAATCCGTGCTGCTCGAGATCGAGGAGCGCCTGTCCCACCGTGGGTTTCGACAACCCCGTGTCGGTCGCGATCTGCGGTCGTGTCGCTTCGCCCTGGGTGCGCAGCCGGTCCAGCACCAGGCGCTGGTTCAGCGCCCGCATGCTCGCCGGGGTTCCCACCTGCGGCCCGTTTTGTCCCACGAATCCTCCTGAGTTGCCGCAAGTTTATCCATGGAACTCTTTCGAGTGCCCTCGTTTTATGTTAAGAAACTTTACTAACTATCGGACGGAGGCACGTCGTGAGTTCACCCACTCGTTCAGGGGAACCCGGGCCCGCGCAGCCCAGCCTTGAACGCAAGATCGGCCCGCTCCAGGCCACCGCGATCAACATGACCCAGATGTGCGGTATCGGCCCGTTCGTCACGATCCCCGCGATGGTCGCCACCATGGGTGGTCCGCAGGCGATGTTCGGCTGGGTCATCGGGGCGATCGTCGCACTGGCCGACGGGCTCATCTGGGCCGAACTCGGCGCCGCGATGCCCGGCGCCGGCGGCACTTACCTGTACCTGCGCGAGGCGTTCCAGTACCGCACCGGCCGGCTGATGCCGTTCCTGTTCGTCTGGAGCGCGGTGCTGTTCATCCCGCTGATCATGTCGACCGGCATCATCGGCCTCGTCCAGTACCTCGGCTACCTGATCCCCGGCGTCACCGACGACGCCGGCACGACGCCGCTGGGCAAGATCATCGGCGTCGGCATCACGCTCGTCATCGTCGCCGCGCTGTTCCGCAAGATCGGCCAGATCGGCAAGCTGACGACGGTGCTGTTCGTGGTCATGCTGATCGCGGTGCTCACCACGGTCGTCGCCGCGTTCACGCACTTCAGCGGCGCGCAGGCGTTCGCCTTCACCCCGGGCGCGTTCAGCTCGGCCGGCGAGGGCACGTTCTGGGGCGGCCTCGGCGCCGGCCTGATCATCGCGATCTACGACTACCTCGGCTACAACACCACCGCCTACCTCGGCGGCGAGGTCCGCTCGCCGGGCCGGACGCTCCCGCGGTCGATCCTCTTCTCGATCGTCGGCATCATGAGCCTCTACTTCCTGCTGCAGGTCGGGGTGCTCGGCTCGATCCCGCTGGACGAGCTGAAGTCCGCCACCTCGGTCGCCTCCAGCGTGCTCGAACAGGCGTGGGGCACCACGACGGCGAAGATCGTCACCGTCTTCATCGTCGTCGCGGCCATCGGCTCGGTGTTCGCCGGCCTGCTCGGCGGCTCGCGCGTGCCGTTCGAAGCCGCGCGAGACAAGGTGTTCCTGTCGATGTTCGGCAAGCTGCACCCGAAGCTGAACCTGCCGACCGCCGGCGTGCTCACCATGGGCGCCATCACGATCATCGGCTCGCTGTTCACGCTGACCGACGTCATCAACGCGGCCGTCGCCACCCTGGTCATCATCCAGTCGCTGGCCCAGGTCCTGGCGATCTGGACGCTGCGCCGCCGTCAGCCGAACCTGAAGCGGCCCTACCGGCAGTGGCTCTACCCGGTGCCGACGCTGCTCGCGCTGGTCGGCTGGGTCTACATCTACGTCTCCGCGACGCCGCTCTCGATCGGGCTGTCGCTGGGCTGGATCGCCGTCGGCGCGATCGCGTACCTGATCTACGCCAAGGCCGAGCACACCTGGCCGTTCGGACCCAAGGAGATCAAGGAGGCCTTCGCCTCCGCCGAGACCGAAGGGGCTCAGGCATGACCAAGAAGCTCGCGGCGCTGGCCGCGCTGCTCCTGGTGCCGGGGGTGCTGAGCGTGGCTCCGGCCGCGGCGCAACCGGACACCGCCCGGCCGCAAGGCCTCAGCACGATCGGCCTCCAGGGCTGGCAGGTGCTCACCACCGCGAACGTCAAGGACGGCGGCGACAAGGTCTCGACGCCCGGCTATGGCACGCGCGGCTGGCTGCCGGTGAAGCCGGACGACGCGGGCGCGCCCGGCACCGAGATCAACGCGCTGGTGCAGAACGGCAAGTGCCCGGACGTCTTCTACTCCGACAACATGCGCAAGTGCTTCGGGTACGTCGACAAGCTCGGCCCGGTCGTCACGAAGCCGTTCTCCGACCCGTGGTGGTACCGCGCCGACTTCACCCCGGACTTCCGGAACGGCCAGCACGCGAAGCTCACCATCCCGGGCATCGTCGGCGAGGGCGACGTCTGGGTCAACGGCAAGCTCGTCGCCACGAAGGACGTCGTCAGCGGCGCGTTCGCCGGGCACACGTTCGACGTCTCGAAGCTGGTGAAGCCGGGCAAGAACACCCTGGCGATCAAGGTCTACCCGAACGACCCGCTGAAGATGTACACCCTCGACCAGGTCGACTGGGGCCAGATCCCGCCCGACAACAACACCGGCATCCAGTTCGCGCCGACGCTGCAGGTGGGCGACGCGCTGACCGGCGACAACGCGCACGTCGTGCAGGACAATGCGCCCGACCTCTCCAGCTCGAAGCTGACCGTGAAGGTCGACGTCACCAACGACGCGGCGACCCCGCAGACCGGTGCCGTCGCCGCGACCATCACCCCGCCTTCGGGCGCGGCGATCGTCGTCAACCAGCGCGTGACGATCCCGGCGAACACGAAGAAGACCGTGACGTTCGCGCCGGTCAAGATCAGCAAGCCGAAGGTCTGGTGGCCCTACTCGATGGGTGACCAGCCGCTGTACACGCTGACCACCGCGGTCTCGCAGAACGGCACGCTGTCGACGTCGTCGAAGAGCACCTTCGGCATCCGCACGGTCACCTCCCGTCTGGTCGGCAAGTCCGCGCCGCTGCCCGAGGGCGCGCGGCAGTTCACGATCAACGGCAAGGACTTCGTCTTCCGCGGCGGCGGCTTCGCGCCGGACCTGTTCCTGCGCTACGACTCCGCCGACACCGCGCACCAGATCGCGCTGATCAAGAACATGGGCCTGTCCGGCGTCCGGCTCGAGGGCCACGACATGCCGCAGGACTTCTACGACCAGGCCGACCGCGCCGGCCTGCTCGTGATCGGCGGGTTCCTGTGCTGTGACGCCTGGCAGCCCGAGGACGCCTCGACGCTGACCGAGCGCGACTACCGGATCATGCACGACTCGGCGTACACGATCGCGCAGAGGGAGCGGAACCACCCGAGCGTCTTCAACTACGGCTGGAGCGACAACGAGCCGGTGCCGCGCCAGGAGTCCGAGACGCTCAAGGCGTTCAAGGAAGCCGACTTCCAGGTGCCGGTGATCGCCTCGGCGGAGTACAAGAGCACGCCGACGCTCGGCCAGTCCGGGGAGAAGGAGGGCCCGTACGACTGGGTCCCGCCGTCCTACTGGTACGACACCTCGCACTTCGACGCCGAGGACTCCTCGCGCACCAACGCGGGCGGCTCGTGGGGCTTCGCGAGCGAGCAGAGCGCCGGGCACACCGTGCCGACGCTCGACTCGATCAAGCGGTTCCTCTCGCCCGCCGAGCAGGCGAAGCTGTGGCAGGACCCGGCGTACAACCAGTACCACGCCAACTTCGAGCCCGACCACGGCGGCTACGCGTTCGGCACGCTCTACACGCTGGACCAGTCGATCCGGCAGCGGTACGGGAAGTGGAGCTCGCTGAAGTCCTATGTGGACCTGGCGAACATCGCGAACTACGAGAACACCCGCTCGCAGTTCGAAAGCTTCCTGCACCACTCGACCGACAAGGACAACCCCGCGACAGGCGTCGTCTACTGGCAGCTCAACAAGGGCTGGCCGACGCTGCTGTGGTCGCTCTACAACGACGACGGCGACCAGGCCGGCGCGTTCTTCGGCGCCAAGAAGGCGAACAAGCCGCTGCACGCGATCTACGGCTACGACAACGGTTCCGTGACCCTGGACAACCTCGGCGCGGGCACGCAGAACGGGCTTTCGGTGCAGGCCCGGGTGCTCGACACCGCGGGCAAGGTCCTCGACGACCAGACGGCGTCCGGCCTCTCGCTGGGCTCGCAGGGCGTGAAGACCGGTGTCCTCAAGCCGAAGGTGCCCGCCGAGACGAAGGCGCCGGCGCCCGCGCAGGTCTACTTCGTCGAGCTGCAGGTGAAGCAGGGCGGGAAGGTCGTCGACCGCAACGTCTACTGGCTTTCCACGCAGAAGGACGTCGTCGACTGGGGCAAGACGCTGGGCAACCCGCAGGCCACGCTGTCGCAGTACAGCAACCTGCAGGCCCTGCAGAACCTGCCGAAGTCGCAGGTCAGCGCCGTCGCCTCGACTCGGGCGCACGGCGGTGACCTCGTCACGACGGTGACCGTGACCAACACGGCGAAGACTCCGGGGGCGGCCTTCTTCCTGCGGGCCGACGCTCGTCGCGGCACGCCGGACGGCCGCGAGGCGCCGGGGGACAACCAGCTCGTGAACGCGACCTGGGACGACAACGACATCACCCTGTGGCCGGGCCAGTCCCAGACGCTGACCGTCACCTACAAGGCGGCCGACCTGCGCGGCGCCGCGCCGGTGATCAGCGTCGACGGGGTGAACACCGGCCGGATCGTGGTCCGGGGGACAGGAGGGGCTGCGGAGTGAGTAGCGAAGTGATTCTCGGGATCGACTTCGGCGGCACGAAGGTGGCGCTGGGGCTCGCCGACCACGACGGGAACCTGCTGGCCACCTGCCGGCTGGACACCGACGCGCAGGCGGGAGCCGAACAGGTGGTCGTGCGGGCGCTCGCCGGGGCCAAGGGGCTCCTGGCCGATGCGGGCGCCGTGCCCACCGCGATCGGCGTCGTCAGCCCGGGGATCGTGCTGCCGGATCGGATCCTGCTCGCGCCGAACGTGCCGGGCTGGGAGCAGCTGCACCTGGCGGAGCTGGTGGCGGCGGCGTTCCCGGCCGTGCCGATCTCGGTCGGGACCGACGCCAAGGCAGCAGCACTCGCGGAATGGCGCTGGGGCGCGCTGACCGGGGCCGACCCGGCGGTGTTCCTCTCGCTGGGCACCGGCATCGCGGCGGCGGTGCTGGTCGGCGGCCGGTTGCTGACCGGCGCCAACGGAGCTGCGGGCGAGATCGGGTACAACCTGCTCTCACCGCAGGACACCGAGGGCTTCGCGAGCGGAGCGGCGCCGCTTGAGGAAGCCGTCGGTGGGCGTGGGCTGGGCGGCCGGGCGAGCAGTCTGCTCGGCCGCCCGGTCACCGCGGGCGAGCTGTTCGCGCTGGCCAAGGAGAACACCGAGGCCAAGGAGCTGGTGACCGCGGCGCTGGACGAGCTGTCGATGCACGTGGCCAACCTGGCGATCGCCCTGGACCCCCAGCGCATCGCGGTCGGCGGCGGGCTGGTCCGCTCGGCGGAGGTCCTGCTGCCGGCGCTGGCGGACCGGCTCGCGCACGCGGTCCCGTTCCCGCCGGAGCTGGTGTCGGCCCGCTTCGACCAGGACGCGGCGCTGCTGGGAGCCGTGGCGCTGGCGCTGGGAGGCTAGCCGTCCGGGGGGGGGGGGGGGGGGGGGGGACGGGGGGGGGGGGGGAGGGGGGGGGGGGGGGGTGGGGGGGAGGGGGGGGGGGGGTGGCGGTGGTCAACGAAGACGCCGTGCGGGGGTCGGTGGTGACGGTGTTGAAGAACTTCTC
>NZ_JBVJNO010000013.1:85448-202825 GCF_055583645.1 Amycolatopsis sp. NPDC104587 | reverse complement strand
TTCTGCCTCTGGGACTATCTCCCGTGTGTGGGCCCCCCCCCCCCTCCTCCCCCCCCCCCCCCCCCCCCCCCCCCCCCCCCCCCCCGGCATCAAAGGGGCCTTTCCCGAGACAGGGGAGGGCCCCTCCCGTGTGTCAGCTCGCGATCTCGGCCGTGGCGAGCTCCGTGCGGCGGAACGCTTCCGGCGACAGCTGGATCCACACCAGCACCGCGCTCACCGCCTGGATCGCCGCCACCACCAGCCAGACGCCGCGCAGGCTCCAGTGCGCCGCGACCAGGCCGCCGGTCAACGCGCCCAGCGGCGTCAACCCCCAGGCCAGCGCGCGGTGGCTGGTCAGCACCCGGCCCAGCAACGGCGTCGGCGTGAAGCGCTGGCGGCTCGACTGCGAGCAGACGTTCCAGACCAGCACCGTCGAGGTCAGGAACACCAGCACCACCCCGATCAGCGGCGGCCACGGCGGCAGCACGGCCAGCAGCAGCGGCGCCACCACCCCGAGGCTCTGCGCCCACCGCATCGACCACGAGTACCCGAGCCGGTCGACGATCCGCTGCACCACGAACGACGACGCCACCCAGCCGACCGCCAGGCAGGCCAGCAGCAGCCCGTAACCCACTGAGCCGACGTGCAGGATCTGCGTCGCGTACAGCACGAACATCGAGTTCCCGGCGCTGGCGGCGAACGACCCCAGCGCGACGTTCATCGTGATCGACCGGAGCAGCGGCGTCCGGACGAGGTGCCTCAGCCCGGCCGAGAGGTCCTTCAGCGGATGGGTGCGCGCGGCGACGACGGACGCCGACGGGATGCGCCGCGTCAGGAGCAGGGCGAGCAGCGCGCAGGCCGCCGCGAGCCACGCGGGAGCGCCCGCGGTGACGGCGACCAGGAAGCCGGTCAGCGGCGGCACGACGAACTGCACGACACCCCGGTCGATCACCGTGAGGCGCGCGTTGGCGTGGGCGAGGCGGTCCGGCTCGACGAGCTCGGGCACGAGCGCGCCGCTGGCGCCGTCCCCGAGCACCTGCGCCGAGGTGACCACGAAGGCGACGACCAGCAGCACGGGCAGGCTGAGCACCCTGGCCGAGGCGACGGCGCCGAGCACCAGCGCCGCCCCGACCTGCACGGCGTAGGCCCAGGCGAGCACCGCCGTCCGCCGCACGCGGTCGATGAGCACCCCGGCGAACAGCGACAACAGCAGCCACGGCGCCTGCCCGGCGACGTTGACCAGCGAGATCTCCCGCGGGTCGGTGGTGACCGACACCGCGAGCAGCGGGATCGCGGCCAGCATCAGGCCTTCGGCGGAGGAACCGGACACCGCGACGGCCTGCAGCCGCACCCATCTGCTTGTCACGCCCGTATCCCCATGATCGGCAGGATCTCACAGACCGCCAACCGATTTAGCCGGTCATTGGCGGATCAGCCGGATGGCGTCCGCGACGACAAAGCCGTCGGCGTCGTCGCTCTGCGACACCGTAGTGGCCACCAGGATCGTGTCGTCGGGCAGCACGGCCAAGCCGGGCCCGCTTCGGCGTCCCACAGGGTCGTCTCGGTGAAGGACCCCGCGGCCGCGGCCCGTCCCGGGAGGGCGCCCGCGACGGCGGCGCCGAGGACCGCGCCGGTCAGGCCGAGCACGAAGGTGCGTCGGCGGATCGAGGGGAGGTCGTGTGCGGTCATCACCAAGTCCTTGTCGCTCGGCCGGGTTGCCGGCGACGAGTCTGGACGCGCGCCGTACACACGACGCACAAAGACCGTCCACAAAGGACTAGCGGCGCACCCGGGTCGACTCGCGGACGACCAGCTCGGGGGTGAACACCACGGCCTGGTGCTCGGCCTTCGTGTCCGCCGTCTCGGCCAGCAGCAGCTCCGCCGCCGTGCGGCCGAGGCGCTTCGCGGGCTGGCGGACCGACGTCAGGGGAACCGCCGCCGCGCCCGCGAACTCGATGTCGTCGTACCCGACGATCGCCATCTCGTCCGGGACCCGGACATCCGCGCCGACCATCGCCTGCAGCACGCCGAGCGCCAGCAGGTCGTTCGCGCAGAACACCGCCGTCGGCCGGGGGCTCGTGTCCAGGAGGCGGGCTCCCGCGTCGCGCCCCGACGAGACGTCGAGGCCGATCGCCTCCAGCACCGTCAGCTCGGCCGTCGAGCCGGAAAGCGCGGTGCGGACGCCTTGTTCGCGGTCGCGGCACTGGGCGAGGATCGCGGGCCCGTTGACGAACGCGATCCGGTGGTGGCCGGTCTCCAGCAGGTGCCGGGCCGCCAGCGAGCCGCCCGCGACGTCGTCGACCGACACCGAGCTGGCCTCCGAAGCCGGCGCCTTGCGGTCGACCAGGACGTACGGCGTGCCGCTGCGGCGGAACGCGTGCAGAGCCTCGCCGGTGGTCGCGACCGGGCTCAGCAGCACCCCGCGGACCCGCTGCTCGGCGAACATCGCGAGGTAGGACGCTTCGAGGTCGGAGCGCTGGCTGCTGTTCGCCGTGATGACGTTGAGGCCCTCGGCGTGCGCGGCCTGCTCGGCGCCGCGCGCGACGTCGACGAAGAACGGGTTGCCGAGATCGAGGACGAGCAGGCCCATGATCCGGCTGCGGCCCGCGCGCAGCTGGCGGGCGGACTCGTCGCGGACATAGCCCAGCTCCTCGATGACCGAGAGCACGCGGTTGCGGGTGGCCGCGGCGACCACGTGCGGCCGGTTGACCACATTGGACACCGTGCCGATCGAGACGCCGGCCCGCTTGGCGACGTCCTTGATGCCGACCAAAGCACCCCCTCGCAGAGAAGGCGTGAGCCTATCACGCACGATGAAACGTTTCAGCCAGATTCGATCTGGCGGCGCGTCTCGCGCCCTCCCCATGAGACGAGGGGAGGACGGCATGGACGACGCGCTGCGGGTGACGGTGCTCGTCGGCAGCACCCGCGAAGGCCGGGCCGGCGGGCGCGTCGGCCGGTGGTTCACGGCCGCGGCCGCCGCCCGGCCGGGGCTCGCGCTCGACCCCCTCGACCTCGCCGACGCCGGCCTCCCGGCGGGCTACCCGGCGGCGCCGACCCCGGCGCTGAGCCGGTTCCGGGAGCGCATCGCCCGGGCGGAGGCGTACGTCGTCGTCACCCCCGAGTACAACCGCAGCTTCCCCGGGCCGCTCAAGCAGGCGATCGACTTCGCCTACGACGAATGGCACGCGAAGCCGGTCGGTTTTGTCTCCTACGGCTACCGCGCCCGCGGCCGCCACGCCGTCGAGCAGCTGCGGGAGGTCTTCCTGGAGCTGCACACGGTGACGATGCGCGACGCGGTCGCCCTCGACCTGCTCGCCCCGGCGTTCGACGACGAGTGCGTGACCGCGCTGCTCGACGAGCTCACCTGGTGGGGGCTCGCGCTGCGCGACGCCCGCCGGACCCGCCCCTACTGCGCGTGAAAGGACCGCAGATGAACGCACCCGCGATCGAAACCTCCGGACTGGTCAAGGTTTTCGGCGACACCCGGGCGGTCGACGGTGTCGACCTCGTGGTGCCCGCCGGCACCGTCTACGGCGTCCTCGGGCCCAACGGCGCCGGCAAGACGACGACCGTCCGGATGCTCGCCACCCTGCTCCGCCCGGACGGCGGTGAGGCCAGGGTCTTCGGCCACGACGTCGTCCGCGACGCCGACACGGTCCGCAGCCGGGTCAGCCTCACCGGGCAGTACGCGTCGGTGGACGAAGACCTGACCGGCAGCGAAAACCTGGTGCTGCTGGGCCGCCTGCTCGGCCACCCCCGGGCCGCGGCGCGCGACCGGGCGGCGCAGCTGCTCGCCGCGTTCGGCCTCACGGAGGCCGCGGCCAAGCAGGTGAAGCAGTACTCGGGCGGGATGCGGCGGCGCATCGACATCGCCGCGAGCATCCTGCACACCCCGGACCTGCTGTTCCTCGACGAGCCCACGACGGGGCTGGATCCCCGCAGCCGCAACCAGGTCTGGGACATCGTCCGGGCGATCGTCGCGCAGGGCACCACCGTCCTGCTCACCACGCAGTACCTCGACGAGGCCGACCGGCTGGCGTCGCGGATCGCGGTGATCGACCACGGCCGCGTGATCGCCGAAGGCACCAAGGGCGAGCTGAAGGCGTCGGTCGGTGCGGGCGCGATCCACCTGCGACTGCGGGACGCGGCCCAGCGCGAGGCCGCTTCGGACGTGCTGGGCCGGGTGGTCGACGCCGCGATCCAGCACGAACCCGACCCGGTCGCGCTGACCGCCCGCCTCACCGCGGCGGCGGGCGAGGCGGCCGCCGCCGAGCAGTCCGCCCGCGCGCTGGCCGAGCTGGCCGCCGCCGGGATCACCGTCGACACGTTCTCACTCGGCCAGCCCAGCCTCGACGAGGTGTTCCTGGCCCTGACCGACCACACCGCGAGCGGAGAGGAAGCAGCGTGAGCGCCACCGCAGTCAAGGAGACCGAACTCGCCGCGCCGAAGGCCGAAGACCTGGCCGCGGTGCTCGTCGCGACGCACCGCCCAACCCGGCCGGGCCCGCTCTCGACGTCGTTCACCTTCGGCTGGCGGGCGGTGCTGAAGATCAAGCACGTGCCCGAGCAGCTGTTCGACGTGACGGCGTTCCCGATCATGATGACGCTGATGTTCACCTACCTCTTCGGCGGCGCGCTGGCCGGTTCGCCGGGGGAGTACCTGCAGTTCTTCCTGCCCGGCATCCTCGCGAGCAGCGTCGTGATGATCACGATGTACACGGGGATAGCGGTCAACACCGACATCGAGAAGGGCGTGTTCGACCGCTTCCGCACCCTCCCGATCTGGCGCCCGTCGGCGATGGTCGGCTACCTGCTGGGCGACGTGCTGCGGTACCTGATCGCCTCGGTGGTGATCATGCTGGTCGGGCTGGTCCTGGGCTTCCGCCCGGGCGGCGGGTTCCTCGGCGTGGCCGCGGGCGTGGCGCTGCTGATGGTGTTCTCGTTCGCGTTCTCGTGGGTGTGGACGATGTTCGGGTTGCTGCTGCGCTCGGAGAAGTCGGTGATGGGCGTCAGCATGATGGTGATCTTCCCGCTGACGTTCCTGTCCAACATCTACGTGAGCCCGACGACGATGCCCGGCTGGCTGCGGGTGTTCGTGGAGGTGAACCCGATCTCGCACCTGGTGACGGGGGTGCGGTCGATGATGGCGGGAGCGTGGGACGTGCCGGCGGTGCTGATCACGCTGGGGGCGTCGGTGCTGCTGGTCGCGGTGTTCGGCACGTTGACCATGCGGCTCTACAACCGCAAGTGACTGTGGTGAAGAGGGCCAACTCCAGTTCGTCGGGGGCGTGGCCGCCGGTCTTGGCCCAGCGGGCGAGCAGGGCGCAGTACCGCTCGTAGGTCACGGCCGGCCACGGGCCGAAGCGGTGCAGTGACTTCCACTCGCAGTGCTCGTGCAACGCGGTCGCGACCACCCGGTCGAGGATGAGGCACGGGTGGTCCGGAGCGCCGCCTCCGGCGAAGTACAGGAACTTCGTGAAGAAGGACGGCCCGAAGGACCGGAAACGGTTGTGCCGTCCCGGGCGGAGGAGTGCGAAGGCGCGCGCCGGGTCCACGCGTGACGCTTCCGCCGCTTCGGTCAGAACTGCCCGGGCGGCATCAACCTCGGCGGCGATGCTGTTCAGCCTGCGGATGTTCTGCCGCAGGCGCGAGCCGGAGCCCCAGGCCAAAGTGCGCCACAGCACCGTGAACACGTCGTCGGCCGGCGCCCACACGTCGGCGCGTGTCAGTGCCGGGCCGCTCGGCGGATCGCCCGGCAGGTCTCGGCTGCTGAGCTCGTCACGCCACCACTCCGCCGGGATGCGGATCGGCTGCTGCTCGACAGTCTCCGTGCGCGGAGCCGTGGGAACCGCCCACGCCGGCAGCGGCAGGGGACTCAGGTCGGTCATCGTCATGGCGACTGGGTCGCCCGCCGCACCGAACCGTTACAGCCGCCAGCGGGTCTCCGGCTCCGGCGCATACCTGCACGACGCCCCGGTCGTCACCGCCGCCTTGAGATGCTCCGCCAGCTCCGGATGCAGTTCCGTCAGCTTGCGGAGCGTGTCACGGATGCGGGCTGTCACCGCCTTCCGGGCCCGCTCGGCCTCGTCGCCCAGGCGGCGGGTCCGGCCGCCGAGGCCTGCTGCCGTGCGTAGCTCCTGCAACAGGGCCTCGCGCTCGCGGTCCAGGGCTGCCGCTCGGGTGTCGTCGCCGCGGTCGGTGGCCTGGTCGATCTGTGAGTCCAGGTCATCGAGTCTGCGGCGGTAAGCCGCTTTCGCCGTCTCGTCCAGGACCGGGTCGCCGCCGAGGCTGCGGGACGCCACCGCCGCTTCGCCACCTTCCGGGGACGACAAACGGACCGCCGGCACCTCCGAACCGGGACGGCTCAAGAGAATCTGCAGGTCCCGCAAGCCCTTCGTATCCGGCACCCGCACCTCACGACCGGCGAACCGCAGCGTCCACACCTCGTCGGTCCGGCGGAACTCGTTGTCCGGCGGGGGAACCCGCGCCGGCGCCGCGGCCGCCAGGTGCGGCATCTCCAGCTCCGCCGCCTCGGCCCGGACCGCCGCCGTCAGCGCCGAAGCCCGTTCCGCGTCGCCCGGGGCACCGCGCTCGGCGAGCACCGAGGCGAGCCTGCTGCGGATCTCGGCCGCCCAGGGACGCATGCGCATCCGGTCCGCCGACGCGGCCGCCGCGGTCAGGTGCTCGACCGCCGTGTCCCGGCGGCCGAGCGCCGCCTCCAAGAGTCCCGCCCACAGGTCGACCGGGCCGCTGATCTCGCAGCCGTACAACGCCACCAGCCACTCGCCGGAGTACGGCGTCAGCTCGCCGAGGAGCCGTTCGCACGCCTCGCGCTCGCCCGTCAGCGCGGCCACCTGTGCCTGGCACCGCAGCCACATCGGCGCGAACTCGCGCGAGAACGGCCCCGTCACCTCACGCGCCGCGGCCGTGTCACCCCGCTGGGCCGCGGCCAGCGCCGCCAGTAGCTCCGGGTGCGGGTGGTCGCCGGTGGCCAGCCGCGCGATGTGGGCGGCCACGTCGTCGAACCGGCCCTGCAGCAGCAGGAAGCTCCAGCGCACCTGGTCGACCATGTACCCGAACTCGTGGCCGAACGCCGTCTCCACCTGCGCCAGGTCCGCGTGCGCCTCGGCGAAGCGGCCACGCAGCGCGCGGATGATGCTGCGGTCGAGCAGGCCCGCGAACTCGGCCCCGCGCAGGCCGCTCCCGGCGGTCAGCGCCTGGAACGCCCGGTACTGCTCGAGGTACCGCGGATCACCCTGCTCCAGCAGCGCGACCCACTTCAGCGACGACGCGAAGTACTCGTTCTCGCGGTCGCCGGTCCGCCGCGCCAGCACGGCCAGCTCGTCGGTCAGCCGCTCCCGCTCCCGCGCGGTGCCCGGTCCCCAGATCAGGTCGTGACGCGCCCACAGCGTGAACGACAGCTCCTGGTCGTCGTGCCCGTCCCGCGCCAGCACCGCGGCCCGCGCGGTGAGCTCCAGCGTGACGCGGTCGAGCGACAGCGGCTCGGCGGGCTTCCCCGCGAGCCGCTCGTGCGCCGTCAGCAGCAGCTCCGACGTCAGCGCGAGCCGTGGCCCGCTCGGGCCGGTGCGCGACAGCGTGAGCGCGGCCCGGGCGAGCAGCGCGTCGTCGTCGAGCTCGCGCACCAGCGCGACCGCCTCGTCGAACGACTGCCACGCTTGCTCTTCCTCGCCCCAGCGGCTGAGCATCGTGCCGAGGTCGAGCGCGATCACGATCCGCTGCCGCGGCGCCACCGCGCGCTCCAGCGCCCGCCGGTAGTGGCCGATCGACTCGTCGCTCGCCAGCCGCGCGCTCGCGTCGCGCGCCGCGGCGACCAGCAGCTCGGCCGCGCGCTCCGGGGCGACCTCGTCACCGGCGAGGTAGGCGTGGCGGGCGCGGTCGGCCGCGAACACCAGCGGCACCAGCTCGGTGGACGCGTCGAGCGCGCGGACCACCGCGGCGTGTCTTCGCCGGACCTCGGCCGGCTCCAGCTCGGCGTACCGCGACTCCCGCACCAGGTCGTGGGCGAAGGCGAACCGGCCGTCGCCGAGCGTGGTCACCAGCCGCGCCGCGGCCGCGCGGGCCAGCAGCTGGTCGATCTCCGGCGCCGGCGTCGCGGTCAGCGCGGCGAGGATCCGCCGGTGGAACTCCCGGCCGAGCACCGCGGCGTCGGTCAGCAGCCGGGTGACCGGCGCCGGCAGCAGGGAAAGCCGCCGCTGCAAGGCATCCCGTACCCCGGGGGCGACGGCCGACACCGGGCTGCCGCTGTGCCACAGCCGCGCGGTCTGCTCGACGAAGAACGGGTTGCCGCCGGTCCGCAGGTGCACCTCGGCGGCCAGCGCGGGGTCCGGCTCGGCGCCCGCGGTGCGGCTCATCAGCTCGGCCACCTCGGCCGGCGCCAGCCCGGTCAGCGTCACCGTGGTCGCCTTCGCCACCAGCGGCAGGACGAGCTCGCGCAGCGGGTGCCCGGGCGCGTCGACCTCGACGTCGCGGTAGGCGCCGACGAGCAGCAGCCGCTCGAACCACGTGTGCCGCGCGGCGAACTCCAGCAGCCGCAGCGACGCCGCGTCGGCCCAGTGCAGGTCGTCGAGCACCACGACGACCGGGCGGTCGTGCGCGGCGGCGGCCAGCGCGGTCGTGACGGCGTCGTGCAGCCGGAAGCCGTCCTCGGCCGGCGCGCCCGCCGACTCGCCGAGCAGCGCCGACAGCGTCGCGGTGTCGGCCCGCGCCCATTCCTCCTCCGGCAGCTCACGCCGCAGCGCGCGCACGACCTGGACCCACGGCCAGTACCCGGGCGCGCTGTCGGAGTCCCAGCAGGCGCCGGCGAGCACCAGTGCGCCACGCCGGCGCGCGTCGTCGGCCAGCCCGGTGACGAGGGTCGTCTTGCCGATCCCGGCCTCGCCGGTCACCAGGACGAGGCCGCCGTGGCTCCCGACGGCCCGGTCGAGCTCGGCCCGCAGCGCGGCGGCGGGGTGGGCCCGCCCGATGAGCGCGGCTGTCATGTCCGGTTCCTCCCGATTCCGGGGCTGAGCCTCTCACGCTTTCCCGCCGTTCGTCGCACGATCACCGCACTAGGCTGCGCAGCGGTGTGCCTGCCGCTGGGAGGAGTCCGGGTGCGGATCTTCACGATCGTCCTGTCCGTGGTGCTGACGTGGGTGCTCGCCGGGGCGGTCGCCTCGGCCGCGCCCATTGTGGAGGGCAGCACCGACAATCCCGTGACACCGGCGCCCGCGGTCACCCGGCCGGCCACCCCGCACTGCACCGTCACGCTCGCGGACGCCTTCCGCTCCAACACCGCCGACGGCACCCCGCAGTTCTACGAAGGCACCCTCACCCCGCCGAAGGCCTGCCCGGGCCCGTGGGCGAAGGTCGTCATGGACCAGACGGTGACCGTGAGCGGCCGCCAGTACGACCGGATCGGCGACCTGAAGATCGGCGCCACCGAGGTCTGGTGGGGGACCACCGAGGAGCCGAGCGGCGAAGGCACCCGCCCGATCACCTACCACTTCGACAAGGACCTCACGCCGTACGCGGCGCTGCTGCGCACACCGCAGGCCTTCCACGGCGGCATCGAGAACTTCACCTCGCCGATCTACACCGGCGTCTACGCCCAGACCGTGACGCTCACCTACTACCAGGCGGACCGGAAGCACCCGGCGCCCGACACCGCCGACCACGTCGCCGGGTTCGGCCACGCCGCCGCGACGCCCGCCGCGCCCACCGTGCACTTCACCGCGAAGGACCTGCCGCGCAACATCACCCGCGCCTACCTCGAGGTCACGCTCGAAGGCCACGCCTGTGACGAGCAGTGGTTCGACGACGTCCCCGACGACGTCTCGGCCGAGTACCCGGCCGCCGGGCTGTGCGGCAAGGGGCCGTACCGCGAAGCGAACTTCGCGATCGACGGGACATCCGCCGGGAGCGCGTTCACCTTCCCGCACATCTACTCCGGCGGGATCGTGCCGCAGCTGTGGCGCCCGATCGTCGCGATCGACACCTTCAGCCTGCACGCCGAGACCTACGACGTGACGCCGTTCGCCGGGCGCCTGGTCGACGGCGGGACCCACGACCTGTCGTTCACCGTGCCGAACATCGGCGGCGAGTGGACGGTCGTGCCGACACTGCTGCTCTACACCGACGACCACGCGGCTCGGACGTCCGGCGCGCTGACCCAGCACGACGTCGCCGCCGCGCCCGCGCGCAAGACCGCCGTGAAGGACATCGAAGGCGGCGTGAACGTGACGGTCACGGCGAAGCGCGACGACGTCACGGCGGGCTACGTCGACACCTCCGCCGGGCGCGTCTACACGCGGGTCGAGCGCACCCGCGACTACCGCAACAGCGACGACGTCACCGACGGCGGCTTCACCCAGCACGTCGTGCAGGCCGACGCCGGGCAGCAGACGTCGACGTCCACAGTGGACGGCCGGGTGCGCTCCGCCGCCCGGCACACGTGGTCCTACCCGCTCACCACGGACGCGACCGCGAACGTCACCGACGACCAGAACCTGCGCATCTCCGGCTCGGCCGAGATGACGAAGATCCTGGCCGACTTCACCGGCGACGGCCGCCGCTGGCGCCCGGCGCGGGCGTCGCGGGAGTGGCTGAGCGCGTCCGGCGTGCTGGCCCGCACCAGCGGCGTCAACACGGAGGCGGACGGCCGGTCGAAGACGCTGTACACCGGCGCGGACGATCTCGGGCGGCCGTACTTCCACTACGTCGCGAGCGAGCACGGGCTGGTCACCGAGAACCGGGAGCTGCCGCCGCGCGGGTGAGCCCAGTCTCGCTCGCCTCACCCGATCGGGCTAGTGCGGTACTGTCGGAGGCATGGGGAGTCTCCGCTCACGGATCCTGGGCTGGGTCGGTCGCCGGTACCTCGCGCGGCAGTCCAAAAAGGGCTTCGACCTCGAAAAGATGTCGTCCCTCCTGCCCGACTCGGCGCTGCTGCCGCTGAAGCGGGACGGCCTGGACCCGGTCGCGGAGATGGGCACGACCCGGGCCGAGGCGCCGATCAGCAAGCTCGACCTGCCGTTCGGGATGAACGCCTGGCTGGTCACGGGTTACGACGAAGCGAAAGCCGTGCTCGGCAAGGCGAACGGGTTCTCCAGCGACTTCACCAACCTGGTGGGCAACGCCGGGGTGACCGAGGACCAGAACCCGGGCGGCCTCGGCTTCGCGGACCCGCCGGTGCACACCCGGCTGCGGAAGCTGCTCACGCCGGAGTTCACCATGCGCCGGCTCGGCCGGCTGACCCCGCGGATCGACGAGATCGTCGCCGAGCAGCTCGACGCCATGGCCAAGGCCGACGGCCCGGTCGACCTGTGGCAGGCCTTCGCGCTGCCGATCCCGTCGCTGACCATCTGCGAACTGCTCGGCGTGTCCTACGAAGACCGCGAAGACTTCCAGCGGCTGAGCACCGCCCGCTTCGACCTCTTCGGCGGCGCGACCGCGTCGTTCGGCGCGATGTCGGAGTCGCTCACGTACTTGCTCGAGATCGTGAAGAAGCAACGCGAAGAGCCCGGTGACGGCCTGCTCGGCATGCTGATCAAGGAGCACGGCGACGAGATTTCCGACCGCGAGCTGGCCGGGCTCGCCGACGGCGTGCTCACCGGCGGCCTCGAGACCACCGCGAGCATGCTCGCCCTCGGCGCGCTCGTGCTGCTGCGCGACGAAAAGGCGTTCGACGCCGTCCGCGGGGACGAGCAGTCCGTGCACCGGTTCGTCGAGGAGCTGCTGCGGTACCTGACCGTCGTCCAGATGGCGTTCCCGCGGTTCGCCAAGGAGGACATGGAGATCGCGGGGGTGAAGATCTCCGAAGGGGACATCGTGCTGGTGTCGCTGTCGGCCGCGGACCGCGATCCCAAGCTGGGCAAGGACATGGAGAGTTTCGACGCCGCGCGCGAACCGACGTCACACCTCGCGTTCAGCTACGGCATCCACCGCTGCATCGGCGCCGAGCTGGCCCGGATGGAGCTGCGCACGGCGTACCCGGCGCTGGTGCGCCGGTTCCCGAACATGCGGCTCGCCGTGCCGGCCGAAGAGCTCGCGTTCCGCAAGGTGTCCATTGTGTACGGTCTGGACGAGCTGCCGGTCCTCGTCGACTGAGCTTCAGTGCGGGATGGCCTGCCGCGGCCGCCGTTTGGCGCGTTCATGGTGCGCCTCGATGACGAGCGCGACTTCGGTGGCGGTGGTCGTCTCCGCGAGCTCGCCGAGGTAGCCGACGCCGGCGGCCAGGAGCGCCAGGTCGGCCGTGAAGTAGACACCCATCAGCGGGTTCACGAACAGCTCACTGCCCGCGGTGCGGCTGGTGAACTGCACGTTCCCGAACTCGCCACGCAGCGCGGCCGCGATCTGGCCCTGCACGATGCTCGGCCGGTCCGGGGTCGTGCGCTGCGCGTGGGCGACGGCGTCCAGGTAGGCGTGGGCTTCCGGGGAAGCGGACGGGATCGACAGCGCGCCCAGGTACCCGCCTTCGCGGTCGAGCGCGGCGAGGTTCTCGAGCACGTGGGCGTGGCAGACGCCGTGGAAGGCGTCGATGCCGAAGCCGAGGCTGACGACCAGGCGGTCGACGCCGTCGAGCGCCGCCACCGCGGCGAGGCTGGTCATGTCCTCTTCGGGGGTGCCGAGCCCGGCTTCGTCCCCGCGCAGGAGGATGTCGGTGCCGCCGTCGACGAGCACGACGGCGTCCAGCCCGAGGTGGCTCGCCAGCTCCCGGTAGGCCTCGCGCACCGGCCGGACGCCGACGCGCGGGAAGGCGTGGACGACCGGCTCCCAGCCCTGGGTTTCGAGCCACCGGGCGAGCGTGCGCTCCGGGAAGTACGCGTCGTCACCCGCGCTGCCGGGCCGCACCCGCGCGAGGCCGGGGGAGAGCCAGTCGTCGAGATCGAGCCGGTTCAGGTCGCTGAAGGCGAGGTTGGCCAGGTGCACCTCTTTGCCCTGCGCGCGCAACGCGCTCGCGAGCGGCAGCCCGGCGTAGACGTCGAAACCGCCCCCCGCCCCGGCGATCAGCACCCGCCGCGCGGGCCGCAGGCGGGCGAAGAGCGGAGGTTCGGCGAGAGTGTGCACGTCGCCATCGTAGGGGAGGCGGCGCCAGTCCTTTTGCGACGCGAGTTCCGCCTGCGGTCACGCGAGTTCCGGGTTCAGTCACGCGAGTTCCGCCTGCGGTCACGCGAGTTCCGGACTCGGTCACGGAGTTCCGGAGCCGGTCACGCGAGTTCAGCCCGCAGTCATGCGAGTTCCGCCCGCGGTCACGCGAGTTCGGGACTCGGTCACGGAGTTCCGGAGCCGGTCACGCGAGTTCCGCCTGCGATCACGCGAGTTCCGGGTTCAGTCACGGAGTTCCGGAGCCGGTCACGCGAGTTCCGCCTGCGGTCACGCGAGTTCCGGGTTCAATCACGCGAGATCCGCCCGCAATCACGCGAGATCCGGGTTCAGTTCACCCCGCGCGGCCGGAACTGGACGCTGATCCGCGGCCCGACCGGCTTGGCCGTCTTGGGGATCGAGTGCTCCCACGTGCGCTGGCAGCTGCCGCCCATCACGAGCAGGTCGCCGTGGCCCAGGGGGCGGGCCAGTGTCTTGCCGCCGCCGCCCCGGGGGCGCAGCGCGAGCGTGCGCGCCGCGCCCACGGAGAGGATCGCGATCATCGTGTCCTCGCGGGCGCCGCGGCCGATGCGGTCGCCGTGCCAGGCCACGCTGTCGCGGCCGTCGCGGTAGTAGCACAGCCCGGCCGTGCGGAACGGCTCGCGCAGCTCCCGCAGGTAGTGCTTGCTCAACGCGTCCCGCGCCGCCATCAAGGCGGGGTGGGGGAGCGGCACGCTCTCGCGGTAGTAGCTGAGCAGCCGCGGCACGGCCACGAGGCGGTCGTACATCTTGCGCTTCTCCGCCTGCCACGGCACACCCTCGACCAGCGCCGCGAACAGCTCGTCGGCGCCCTCGAGCCAGCCGGGCTGGATGTCGACCCACGCGCCCGAGCCGAGGTCGGTCCGCTCGGGCGTGAGCGGGCGCAGCGAGATCGAGCCCTGAGCGTCGAACAGCGAGGACTGGAGACCCGGGTTCATGCGCTCACCCTACACCAAGATCGAACACTTGTTCTACTCAGTGGACGACGTCGTAGACGAGCTTCTGGATCCCGTTGCCGTAGGACTCGCTGTCGACGACCTTCAGGTTCTGCTTGTCCTTGTCGGCGTCGCTGAACAGCCGCTTGCCCGCGCCGAGCAGGACGGGGAAGACCAGCAGGTGGTACCGGTCGACCAGGCCGGCGTCGGCGAGGGCGCGGTTCAGGGTCGCGCTGCCGTTGACGATGATCGGCCCGCCCTCGGTCTCCTTGAGCGCGGCGACGTCGTCCAGCGAGCGGAGGATGGTGGTCTCGCCCCAGTTCGTCACCAGGTCGGAGTCCTGCAGCGTGGTGGACACGACGTACTTCGGCATCGCGTTGTAGCCCGCGAACTCCACCGTCATGCCCGGCCACACCGGCGCGAACGCCTGGTAGCTGACCCGGCCCAGCAGCAGCGCGGTGGCCTCCTCCTGCTCGGTGCCCTTCATCGCGTAGGCGGCCGGGTCGAACTCGATGTCCTTGAAGGTCCAGCCGGAGTTGCGGTAGCCGGGCTCGCCGCCGGGGCCTTCGACAACGCCGTCGAGCGAGACGAACGAGGTGGAGATCAGGGTGCGCATGCGGTGCTCCTCGGGTGATCTTGCGTGCTTTCACCAGTGTGTCGAACGGTGGCCCGCGGATTCGACAACGCCGCGCGGAAAACTTCGGACGGGGTACGGCCGCCGGAAGTGGGTCTTGTCCGCGGCTGCGCGGACTCGTACAGTCAGGCGCACGCCGGACAAAGGTCTGAACCTGTGTCCGGGCACCGCCGCCTCGAGTGACACAGGAGGTCGACGGTGCGCAGACTTCGCGGAGCGGGCGTGCTCACGGCGGTCGCGGCGGCACTGGTGGTGCTCGCCCCGACGGCGGGCGCCCAGGTCGGGACGGGCCCGTGGGTTTCGGACTCGCCGGGGTTCTCGACGCAGCAGAAAGGGTGCGGCCAGGTCTCCGGCCTCACCTTCAAGCTCACGTGCTCCACTGCGAGCGGTGAGCAACGCGCGGAACGCCGGTACACCACCTACACCGGCGGGACCCACCAGTTCGAGGGCTCGTTCAAGATCACCAGCATGTCCGGCTCCCGGATCAGTCTCAAGCAGACTTTCCGGGACGGCTCGGGCGCCGGCCCGTACTTCCTGCTGGCGGTCGAGAACGGCGGCCGGATGTACGCGGTGGAAGGCGGAGCGACGCTCGGCAGCGGCGCGACCGTCGGCACCTCGGTGCGGGTGAACACGATCAACCAGGTCGGCAGCTCGCACAAGGTGTACATCAACGGCTCGCTGAAGCAGACGATCTCGAGCCCGAGCGGCAGTTATTACGACAAGTTCGGCAGCTACCGCACGGCGAGCGGCGCCGGGCCCATCACGGTGACGTGGAGCGGCGTGAAGTTCTGGCACAAGTAGGAGCTCGCCCTGGCCGAGGGTGGCTACAGGCCGAAAGCACCGCCCTCGGCCAGGATGAGCACGCCGATGCCGACCAGGACGAGCGGGAGCAGGACGTGTCCCCAGCGGGACAGGGCCGCCGCGATCACCGGCCGGGTGGCGAAGTAGCGGCCCGCCGCGATCCACACCGCGAGCAGAACCAGGAACACGACCACGTAGACGGCCATGCCACCGAGGCCGGCGGTGGCGAAGACCGGCACGTAGACCCCGATGTTGTCCCCTCCGTTGGCGAAGGTGACGGCCGCGACCTCGAAGCACTTCGGGCCCCCGCGCCCGGCCGTCCGCTCATCGCCGGAGTCGCCGCGACGGCGCCGCGCCTGGACGGCGGCTTTGATCCCGAGCGCGAGGGGCAGCAGCCCGAGATAGGGGACAGCGCTCTCGGGCAGGAAGGTGGCCCCGAACGCCGCGGCGACCGCGACGACGAGGATGGCCGTGAACCCGAGGTACTGGCCGAGCGCGATGGCGCGGGTCGCCCCGGCTCCTCGGGCGAAGAACAGCGCCAGCACGAGGACGTCGTCGATGTTGGTGACGGCGAAGAGCCCGACGGCCTGGCCGAGGACGGCCGGGTTCACGAACTCCGGCCTGCCGTCCAGGCGTCGAGGTCGTCCCAGGCGGACAGGCGCAGCCCGCTGGTGAAGCGGCGGGGGAGCCCCGTCAGCGGGTCGTCGAACGCGAGGACCTTCGCCAGCAGCTGCAGGGGTTTCGTGAAGTCATCGAGAGGCTTCTCGCGCACTTCCGGGTAGAAGTCGTCGCCGAGGATCGGGACGCCGAGGCCGCTGAGGTGCACCCGCAGCTGGTGCGTGCGGCCGGTCGCGGGCCGCAGCCGGTAGCGGCCCAGCCCGTCGCGGTGCTCGGCGAGCTCGACGTGCGTCTCGGCGTTCGGCGGGCCCGGCACCTCCTGCGCCGCGAGCACCCCGCGCTCCTTGACGATCCGGCTGCGCACGGTCGTGGGCAGCACCAGCGCCGGGTCGTACGGCGCGATCGCCTCGTACTCCTTGTGCACCTTCCGGTCCCGGAACAGCGTCTGGTACTTGCCGCGCAGCTCCGGCGTGATCACGAACATCACCACGCCGGCGGTGACCCGGTCGAGCCGGTGCGCGGGGGACAGCTGCGGGAGGTCGAGCTCGCGCCGCAGCCGCACGAGCGCCGTCTCGAGGATGTGCCGCCCGCGCGGGATCGTCGCCAGGAAGTGCGGCTTGTCGACGACCAGCAGGTGCTCGTCGCGGTGCACGACGTCGAGGGCGAACGGCACCGGGACCTCGTCGGGCAGGTCGCGGTGGAACCAGATGAAGGAGTCCGGCTCGAAGGGCGTGTCGACGCCGAGCGGGCCGTCGGCGCCGTGGATGCGCTCCTCGCGCAGCATCTCTTCGATGCGCTCGGGTGCGACGCGCGGCAGCCGCTCGACGAGGTGCGCGAGCAGGGTCGGCCACTCGCCCTCGGCGGGCATCTTCAGCCGGGCGGGCTCGAGCCCGTGGCGGGGCGGGATCGGCGGCCGGAGCTTGCGTCTCATCGTCCGCCGACTGTAGCTAACCCTCCGGCGACGTCCGGTAGCGCGCGATGTACCGGGCGTTCACCTCGGCGTTGGCCACCGCGGCGGCCTCGGCGCGGACGCGGCGGCCCGTGTGGTGCGGGAAGCCGTGCCGGCCGAGCCGGTGCTCGATGCTCTCCTCCATGTACGCGCACGAGTAGAAGTACGCGACGAGGGACGCCATGAGCACCAGGCCCAGGCGCAGCCACAGCGAGCCGGGTACCAGCAGCCACGCCAGGCACAGCGGCGCGATGCCGACCGAGCTGCGCAGGACGTGGCGAGCGCGCCAGTGTTTCGACGTCGCGTCGTGCAGGACCCACTCCGCGTAGCGCTCAGGCAGCCGTACGCCGACCGCGTAGCCGAACCAGCGAAGCACACCAGGTCGTTCCATGAGAGCGACAGTACACTAATACTTAGTGCGCTAATCATTAGTGCGACGAGTGACACGGTAGGATCACGGCATGATCGACCTGGGTGAGGACCCGCTGAAGCTCGACCGTCAGGTGTGTTTTGCCCTGTCCGTCGCTTCGCGCAGCGTGATCGCGATCTACCGGCCGCTGCTGGAGCCGCACGGGCTCACCCATCCGCAGTACCTGGTGATGCTCGCGTTGTGGGAGCGGTCGCCGCGGTCGGTGAAGGACCTCGGGGCGTCGCTGAGACACGAGCCGGCGACGCTGTCGCCGCTGCTCAAGCGGCTGGAGGCGCTGGGCTACGTCACGCGCGCCCGGAGCCGTGAAGACGAGCGTCAGCTGACCGTCGAGCTGACCGCGAAGGGACGCGCGCTGCGAGCCGAAGCGGAGAAGATCCCGTACAAAGTCGTCGAGAAGCTCGGGATGGAGCTCAGTGAGCTGGAGGACCTGCACGCGGCGCTGGGGCGCGTCATCGCGGCGACGGCCTGAGCGGCGGAATGCCTGGGCTCGCCGAGCGTTGGAGATGAACATCGACTTCCAGGGGGCAGTGTGCTGAAGATCAGGCTGGGCGTCGCACCCGCGACGGGGACCGGGCCCGCGGAGTTCGCCGGGCTGGCGCGGCGGCTGGAGGAGGCCGGCGTCGACTCGCTGTGGCTGTCCGAGCTGGTCTACTCGCCGGAGGTCGACCCGATGATCGGGATGGCCCACGCGCTGGCGACGACGGAGAACCTCAAGGTCGGCACCGGCGTCGCGATCCTGCCCGGCCGGCACCCGGTGCTGGTCGCCAAGCAGCTCCTGACGCTGGCCGGGCTCGCGCCGAAGCGGGTGCTGCCGGTGTTCGGGCTCCGCCCGGCCCGCCCGGCCGAGAACGCCCTGTTCCCGGTGCCGGACGGCCGGCGCGCCGAGGTGTTCGACGAGTCCCTGACCCTCCTGCGGCTGCTGCTGGAGAAGGAAGAGGTCTCGTTCGACGGCGAGTTCTTCCAGGTGTCCGGTGTCCGCCTCGGCCCGCGCCCGCAGAAGCGCCTGGACGTCTGGCTGGGTGGAACAGCCCCGGCGGCCCTGCGCCGCGCCGGCCGTCTCGCGGACGGCTGGCTGGGCAGCTTCCACACACCGTCCCAGGCCCGCGACGCGCGGATCGCGATCCAGACGGCCGCGGCGGAGGCGGGCCGCGAGATCGAGGAGGACCACTTCGGGCTCAGCCTGGCGGTGATGGACAAGGGAATCCCGGCCGAGCTGGCGGCGGTCGCGGCCCGCCGGAGTCCGGGCGTGCCGGTGGAGGACCTGGTGGCGACCAGCTGGCCCGAGGCCCGGCGGCTGGTGGAGCAGCACATCGAGGCGGGGTTGTCGAAGTTCGTGATCCGGCCGGGGCACGGGGACTTCGAGGGGTTCCTGGAGAACTTCCAGGCGGAGCTGGTGCCGCTGCAGAACTAGGGTTGCGCTGATCGGGTGACGTGGCTCAACCGGAAGGCGGACCGGGGCGTTTCCCCCGCGACCCCCACCCGGAACCCGGAAGGAAGGACCCCGCATGCGCCGCTTCGCCCGACTCGCAACGATCCTCGGACTCTCGGCGACACTGGCGGCCGCAACGATCGGCACGGCGAACGCCCGGCCGAACCGGTTCAGCGTCGCCGCGGTGCACAGCGCGGGGACGGGAGCCACGGCGGGGCTGCTCAGCGGCGGGATGAGCTGGTCGTCGTCCCTGAAGACGGTGACCTTGAGCAACGTCAAGCTCTTCGTCAAGGGCGGCGAGTGCGTCAACTTCCAGCTCCACGGCGACCAGGGCTCGACGATCGTCACCGAGATCAAGCGGTACCCGGCTTCCCCGAGCGGCGGCAGTTACTGCCCGGGCTCCGACTACACCTACTCGTTCACCACGATCAGCCTGACGGCGGACGCCCGCGGCGGCATCGGCCAGGTCAGGTTTGACATCGTCGACTACGACCACGGCGTCCACGGCTGGGCGGTCTGCGACCGCGACGCCGCCGCCTGCACGGGCGCCAACCATTGACAGGCCCCTCACCGGTTGCGCAGGTCGCCGTGCAGCTGCCCGATCTGGATCGCGGTTCCGTCGTGCATCCCGGAAATGAAGTTCGTCGTCGTGCCCGGCCGTGAGTTTTCGATTGTGGTCTTGGCGTCCTTCAGTTCCTTTTCGTAGTCGCCGTCGGTTCCGCGTCGCAACAAGTCGCCACTGGGTTTCGGCACGTACAGGTAGACGGTCCCGCGGTACTCCTTGACCTGGACGTCGGCGGGAACGACCCGCGTCGCCGGCAGGTCCGCGTACTGGCTCGCCAGTACGTCCTCGAAGACGCGCTGGGAGAGTGCTACCGCGAGAAACGTCTGCTCGGGATCGGACCGGTCCAGCAGCTCCCGCACGGGGGTGGCGTCGAGCAGCCGGTGCGTGGTGATCACCGCGCTGCCGATCGCGACCGCCGAGTTCGCTCCGGGAGCCGGGGCGAGGATCGGGCCGACGTTGAGACTGGCCCGCATCCGCATCCGGACCGGGCGGCCGGTCGCCCGTAGACGCGTGTCCCGCTCGGCGAGGACCACCTGGAGCTCGTCGAAAAGCCTCGTCACGACGGCAGGCAAGAACCTCGGGTCGAATCCGATGCCGAAGCCGTCGCCCGTTCCGTGCGGGAACAGCGCGGAGTCCCAGACCGTGCGCAGCCCGGCGCGTTCGAACGCCTGGGAAAGCACGTCCGGAATCGCGGCCGACAGCACTGCTTGGGTGGCGTCGGGATTGCTCCCGAACTCCTTGGTGTCCACCACCAGCAATGCCCGGTACGGCGGCAGTTCGGCGAGCACTTCATCGGCGGACACGGGTGTTGCCTCCTGGGTCGTCGGTCGGCAGTCATGCTCGGCCATCGGTTTGCTGTGTGTCTCTGACTTGACGGACAGCCGCACCGGGGTTTTCGTACTTTCGGGTGTTCCTGTGCTTCTCGTGTGCCCCGTGTGAGCGGTGCCCGGTAGACAGAGAACTCCGAGGATCTGGCCACGACTCCGGAGGTTGGCCATGAGCCGCACGGGCATCGAACAGACCACAACGCACAACAGCGTCGGGGACGGCACGGTCGGCGTCGTGGTGCAGGCGGGTGTGATCGCGGGTGACGTGTGGATCGGCGGTCCGCGGACATCGGAACCAGCGCGGATCCCTCGTCAGCTCCCGCCTGGTCCGTCGCACTTCACGAGCCGTACCGAAGAGCTCTGCCTGCTGGACGAAGTTGCCGGCGCGGAGAGCGACGGACAGCCGGCCGTCGCGGTGCTGGTCGGACCCGGGGGAGTGGGGAAGACCGCACTTGCCGTCACGTGGGGCGGCCGGCACGGTGGCGACTATCCCGACGGCCAGCTGTACGCCGACATGCGAGGGTTCTCACCGGAAGCGGCGGTGGACCCGGGTAATGCCCTCGGCGCATTCCTGCGCGGGCTGGGGGTCGAGCCGCAACGCGTACCGGTCGAGCTGGCCGAACAGGCTTCGCTGTTCCGGACGATGACCGCCGGTAAACGGCTGCTGGTGGTGGTGGACAACGCACTGTCCGCCGCACAAGTCCGCCCGCTGCTCCCCGCGTTCGTCGGCTGCATGGTGCTGGTGACCAGCAGACTGCGCCTCGACGGTCTGGTTTCCGAAGGCGCGCGTTTTGTGGATGTGGCGCCGCTTTCCCAAGACCACGCCGTGGAGCTGGTCGCGCGGGCCGTGGGCCGGTCTCGGGTTGCGGATGAGCACGACGCGGTCGCCGAGCTCGCCTCGCTGTGCGGTCGGCTGCCGATTGCCTTGCGCGTCGCGGCGTCGCGGTTGGCATCCCGGCCACGGTGGCCGGTGGCGCGGGTGGTGGCCGAGCTCAGCGACGAACGAAAGCGGCTGAGCAGGCTGTCGGCAGACGGCGGCGCGCCGGTGACGGCGATGTTCGACTGGTCCTACCGGGCGCTGCCGGGAGCCGCGGCGAGCCTCTACCGGCTGCTGAGCGAGTTCCCGGGCCCGGCTTTCGGTGTCGATGTGGCTGTGGCGGCGACCGAGCAGGCCGAGCAGGAGACCGCAGACGGACTGCAGGTGCTGGCGGATGCGAGTCTGCTGGAAGAGATCGACGACCGGCAGTACCGGTTCCACGACCTCGTACGACTGCACGGACGCGCACAACCCGACGACGACCGAGTCGAGGTGGTGCCGCGCGTGGCCACCTGGTTCCTGCATTCGATGACGCGGGCGAACATGGTGGCCATTCCGATTCGCTGGCGCGTCAGCCCCGTGTGCGACCAGTACCGGGATGTGCCGGCAGCGTTCGCGTCGGGGCGTCAGGCGATCGAGTGGCTCGACGGGCAGCTGTCGAACGTGCTGGCCGTGCTCGAGGAGGCGGGTGCCCAACGCCACGACGATCTGGCGTGGCAGCTGTGTGAGGCGTTGTGGGAGCTTTTCCTCCATCGTAAGCACTTCTCGCAATGGCTGCGTTCGCACGAGATCGGGATCCTCGCGGCACGGCGCTGCGGCAACGATGTGGCGGAGGCACGACTGCGGTGTCAGCTGGGTCGCGCTTATCTCGATTTGGGCCGGTTCGAGGCTGCCGAGCAAGAGTGCCGGCAAGCGCTTGATCTGGCGCGCGATGCGGGGAGCAGACACAACGAGTCGGTGGCGCTGGACCAGCTGGGCGCGGCAGCTCAGGGACGGGGAGACTGGGACGCGGCAGTGTCGTTCTACTCCGGCAGCCTGGCCGTGGAGCAGGAGCTGGGGATCGATCGCGGTGTCGCCCAACGCCACCGCAGGATCGGCGAAGTCTTGCTCGCGATCGGCCGTGACCACGAAGCGACACGACACCTAGAGCGGGCGCGGGCGATGTTCGGTGCCATGAACGATGAAAAGGACGAGGCCAAGGTGATGGTGGGGCTGGCCCGGCTGGAAGCGCGCGCCGGTGAGGTCCGGTCGGCTTTGCGCCGTCTGGACCGGGCACGGGCGGTGCTGGCCCATTCGGGGTCAGCGGTCTACGAGGCGGATGTGCTGGTCGCTTTCGCCGACGTGGCCGAGTGCGACGATGACAGGACGGCGGCGCGACGGTACCTCGTCGAGGCGTTGAAGCTGTACCAGCAGGCCGGCGGGCCGCAGGTCGAGCGGATCCAGGCCCGGCTCGGCCATTCGGACGCCCACGAAGTCGAGGTCGAGGAGGCGCCGCCCGCTGAGCCGCCACGCGTGGGCGGCAGCACTGGTGAGCCGGGGGTGAGCTGCGTGGACGACGGTGATTCCTCCTGAGCGGTCGCCGATCACACTCGTCGTGGGCCCGATGGGTGCGGAGCAGATCGACAGACCGGGCAGGGCGGCGAACGAACCGGCGATGAGCGCTCGTGCGTCGGCGAGCACCACGACCTCGAGGTGAACGAGGACGTCCGCCAGCGCCGGACGTGCGCAGCGTCCGGCGTCGGCGGTGACGAAGTCGCCCTGCACGCCGAAGGCCAGCGTGTAATGCCACAGGCTCGGCGCGGCTGTCACGGAGCCGACCGCCGGTGGGGCGGGGACACGAGACGGGGCGACGGCGCCGGTGACCAGGGCCGTCTTCGTGCTGGTTCGGGTAGCCCGAGCATGCGGTACATGGCCGAGCGGAGGATTTCGCCGGCTCGTCCGGGACGTGAGGTCAGCAGTCCGGCGATGCGAGCGCCCAGCCCGCGGTTCTGTGCGTCGGCCGCGCGGTGCAACTGGGGGACGAGGGACCGGGCAGGGTCCCACGAGGGACTGTGCTCGGCGAGGACCGCGGTCGGAGACCCTGGCAGCAACGGCTGAGGACCGTGGGGGATCCGCAGGATCGGGGTGCCGAAGCCCGCCGCGAACCCGGTGACCGAGGTGAAGTCACCCATCAGGTAGTCGGCGGCTGCGACGGCGCCGCGCCAGTCGGTCCGGGGCGCCAGCACACCGAGCCCGGCCTCGATGCTGTCCGAGAGCCAGCCCAGCACCTGGCCCGTGCCGTGGTGCGACCAGATCTGGGGATGCAGGGTGGCGATGACCTGGAAGCGATCCGGCGGGAGCGCGCCGAGGACGTCGCGGAAGAGCTCCGGGTTGCTGCCGAAGCCGGACTTCGGGGACCAGCTCGAGGTCACCACGACGACTTCGCGGTCGTCCGCGACACCGAGGGCGCGCCGGTAGACGTCACGTAAGCCGGCGCTGGCGACGAGGCGGTCGAAGGCGATGTCGCCGGCGAGGAGCGCGTGTGGAACGGCTTCCGGGCAGAACCGGGTGAGGAGGTCCAGCTCACGTTCGTGGGTCACCACGAAGGTCGTGTCTTCGCGAACCTCGCCGTCCCGCAACAGCTGGTCGGGGTGGAGCCCCGTGGTCGGGCGGTCGCCGTCCATCGCCGCCGGCGAACGCCAGGTCCGGAACTGGCCGAACCCACCGCCGTGAGGAACGAGCAGCTTCGGCCCACGCACGTCATCGATGCCACGGGTGCTGCCCGCCAGAACGAGACCGTGCGTGTGCTCGGCGGCCTGTGACAGGGGAAGGACAATTTCTTCGCGGTTGTGAAGTTCCCTCTCGACGTCACGCCAGCCGTCCCTTTCCGGAATCGTGCAGACCCGCTGTGTCCGGTGGTCGGCTTCGATGAGCGGAATGAGGTCGTCGAGCCTGGCGAGCGCGACGATGTGCGGCGCGAGGACGAGGACGGACTTTCCGATGCGGGTCGACCAGTGCTCGTCGTGGCCGCCGATCGGGCTGCGTACGCTCATCGTGGCCTCCCCGAACGGCACAACTCGTAGCGCAGGGCACGAGTGCGGTGCGGGGTGGCGGTCGGGGAAGGGAATCTGCGGTCAGCGCGAACCAGCACTTTCACGAGGTGCCTCCTGGAACGGGTGCGGCGGTGTCGCCGACTCGTCGGACATGGGCTGGGAGGTCGCGTCTGGGCGCGACCGGGCACGACCGGCGGGTGCGGTACCGGTCGTGCTTCGCGGACAACCCTGTCCATGGGAGAGACACCTGGTGGCCGGCTGCGGGCTTGTGGTCCGCTCGTTCGGCTCGGGTGGCTCTGTGTCACCTGTGAGAGTGACTTCGTGTCCCCGGAGAGATCATTTTCGGGCATTAGCCGGGACGGCGGCACCGCCCTCAGGGTGCGGGGTCGTATGCTGGCGCCTCGGCAGTAGGTCCGCGCTTGCGTCTCAGTGGGTGGGGAATATTGCCTTTCGAAGCGGTCCCTGGTGCCAGCCAGGGGCCGCTTCTCTATGCGTGTCTCATCAGTCGTCCAGCCTTTCCAGTGTCCTGTCGATGAACTCGGGTGTGTCCTCGGGTGAGAGCGCGGCGGCTTCCAGGCGGTAGAAGATCTCGATGAACTGAGCGGCCTTTTCGGCGCCGATCACGTCGTCGAAGAACACGTCGCCGTCGGGTTGTTCGAGGTTGAGGAAGAGGTCGTCGGCTTGTTCGGACAGCTGGAGCAGCTCGAAGGAGCTCTGCATCCCGTCGACCCAGCCGGCTTTGAACGGCAGGATCTGCAACGTCACGTTGGTCTGCTGGGAGATCTCGCGGAGGTGGCGCAGCTGAGTGCGCCAGCTGTCGCCGTCGGTGACGCGCCGGTGCAGCACTGATTCGTCGAGGATGAAGAAGTGTTCGAGCTCGGTGTCCTTCAGCCGTTCCTGCCGGTCGGCGCGAAGCTTGACCCGCCGTGCCTGGACAGTGGGATCGCCCGTGTTCTGCGACACGAGAGAGTAGGTGTACTCGGGGACCTGCAACAGCCCGGGCACGAGGTGCAGCTGGTACTGGCGGAGGATGACCGTCGCCGCCTCGAGGCCGAGGAACTTCACGAACTCGGCATTGTCGCTGCGCTTGTACGCGTCCCACCAGCCAGGCTCCCGGCCGGCCTTGGCCATCCTCACGTAGCTCTCGACGCGGTCTCGGTCGGTGACGCCGTAGTGCAGCAGAAGGGCCTTCAAATCCGTGATCGACAAGCCCACGCTTCCGTTCTCGATCCGGATGAGCTTCGAGACCGACCAGTCTAGTGCCTCCGCGACATCTTTCTGAGTCAGTTGCAGGGCCTCCCGTGCCTCCCTTATCGCCGCCAGCACTCGCCGTTGACTTGCTACTGGCGAGTGGGCCCTAGTCATGATCTTTTCACTCCTTGTCGCTCAAGTGGCTCCCTGTCTGAGTGCCACATGGCAGAACGATAGCACCATGTATGACACGCGTCACTCTGCGGACTGCAGTATCGCTCGCTAGACACCTGCAGGCTGGCTTTTTGGGCGCTGGCGCATTGCCTGTGAGAACAAGAAAGCCCTGGTCAGGGCTGTTGTCAGTCCTGACCAGGGCGCAGAGCGGATGGATGCGTCTAGAGGTGACTGTGGAGGAATGCTTGCCAAGTCTCGCGAGTGAACGACAGCCGGGGACCCGGGTGCTTCGAATCCCGCATGAGCACAAGATCGGCGGTCTTGGCGACCTCGACGCACTCGCCGCCGCCGCTGCTGCTGGCCGAACTCTTCATCCAGGTCATAGTGAACCTGTCGGCCTCGCTGGAAGGCTGCCGGACCTGCTCGGCCACGTGCGTTCCCCCGGTTCTCTCGATGGGCGCGTGCCGGCCGGCCGGGGCGGCATCGGGGCCGGAACGTCGCGTAGGCGTCCGTGTAGGTTAATCGCGGAGTTCGATAGCCGACACCGCCGACAGTAGGATAACGCGCGTCCCGCTGCGTGATCGTCCCTGATTTCCGGGCTGTTTCATGACATTTCATGGACATGAGCCGAGGCTGGATTCCCTTGGCGCGTCAGGCCTTCTGACTGTGCTCGATCAGGTGCACGTGCACGAGTGGTGTGCAGATGACCGCGTCGTGGAATCCGTTTTCGATACGCAAAATGAAATCAGAACTCCAGCTGTTCCGTCTTCCGCGGCATCAGCAGCAGAGCCACCACGGAAAGCACGGCCACAGCAGCCAACCCGACGAACACGTAGTGCGTCGCATCCGCCAACGCGCCGCGCACGAACACCGCCACCGGCGAATCGTCCGTGTGCCCGCTCAACACCAGGCTCGTCGCGTCCACCGAAGGCGGCAGGTGGCCCGCCACCTCCGCCGGCGGTGACGCGAAGCGCGAAGCCAACGTCGCGTTCGCGATCGCCCCGAAGACGGCCGCGCCCACCGCGCTGCCCAAGGACCGGCTGAACAGGTTCGTGCCCGTCACCACGCCGCGGCGGTCCCAGCCGACCACGGACTGGACCGCCACCAGCGTCGGGCTCGAGGACAGGCCGAGGCCCACGCCGAGGACGAACGCCGCCAGCGCCGCCGACCAGATCGACGAACGCGCGTCCAGCATCGCCACCAGGACGCCGCCCGCGATGATGAACGCGCTGCCGATCAGGGCCGTGTCGCGGAAGCCGATGCGCAGGTAGATCTTGCCCGCCAGGGACGCCGACAGCGGCCAGCCGACCGTCAGCGCGGCCACCGCGAAGCCCGCCACCAGCGCGCCCGCGCCGAGGACTCCCTGGGCGTACGTCGGCAGGTACGACGTCAGCCCCATCAGGACCGCGCCCACCACGACCGCCACCAGGTTGCCGCCCACCAGGACCCGGCGGGTGAACACCCACAGCGGCAGCACCGGCTCGACCGCGCGCTTCTCCACGAAGACGAACCCGACGAGCAGCGCCGCGCCCGCGACGAAGATCGCCACGCTCGGCAGCGACCCCCAGCCCCACGCGACGCCGCCTTCGAGCAGGCCCAGGATCACCAGCGAGCAGCCGGCGGTGAGCAGCCCCGCGCCCAGGTAGTCGACCTTGTGCGGCTTGCGCTCCACCCGCTCGGCGAAGTTCCGGAGCAGCATCAGCACGGCGATCGCGCCCAGTGGCAGGTTGATGAAGAAGATCCAGCGCCAGTCCAGGTACTCGGCGAACACCCCGCCGAGCGTCGGGCCGACCACCGACGCGATGCCCCACACACTCGCGACGTATCCCTGCACCCGGGCGCGTTCCTCGACCGTGTAGAGGTCCCCGATCACCGTCATCGACATCGGCTGGATCGCGCCCGCCCCGATGCCCTGCACGGCGCGCGCCGCGATCAGCACCGGCATGCTCCACGCGGCGCCGCACAGCACCGAGCCGACGAGGAACGCCGCGATGCCGAAGAACATCACCGGACGGCGGCCGAGCACGTCGGCGAACTTGCCGTAGAGCGGCACCGTCACGGCCTGGGTGAGCAGGTAGATCGAGAACAGCCACGGGAACTGCGAAAACCCGCCGAGGTCGCGGACCACCGAGGGCACGGCGGTCGCGATGATCGTGCTGTCCAGCGCGACCAGCGCGGTGCTGAGCATGACCGCGATCAGCACGGGGCCGCGTTCGGACCGGAAGCCGACCCCCTTCACGCTGGTGGCGGCGGGTGTCGTCATCGGCGGTGCGCTCCTCGGGACGGTCATGACCGGGGTCAACTACTTTGCAGTCCTAAGCATTCCATCGGCCGACGCCGCACCCCAGCGAATTTCGGTCACAGTCGTCTTCGCGGAAGATGGATCGGATGAGCAACTGGATCCGGCCGATCGGCCAGGGCTGGGTGGTCCGCGACACCGTGCCCGGCCCCGACGTCGACGAGTTCGCCGAGCCCGACCGCGTGGTCGCCGCCCTCGCCGCGCCCGGCGCCGCGGACAGCCTGCTGGCGGTGCAGCACCCGGCCCGCACCCCCGCGGCGCTGGCGCGCGGGCTCGGTCTGGCCGAGGCGGTCCCGGTCGCCCGCGCGGTGCTCGAACGGCTCCGCAAGCGGTACTACCGGCCGGTGCGCGAGTTCGTCGCGCCCTACCGGATCGACGGGCCCGACGGCGTCGCGCTCGGCCTGCTCTGCCTGGTCGACCCGGCCGCGGTGACCGACGACGGGGCCGCGCGGGTCCGGCACACCGAGGACGTCTACCCGGACGTCGTCGCCGAGCGGGCCGCCGTGCTGGCCGGGCTCGGCTGCGCGACCAGCGCCGCGCTGCTGGTCCCCGCGGCCGGCGGCGAGCGGCTGACCGACGAGGTCGACCGGGCGTTCGCCGGGCTCGGCCTGCCCGATCTGTCCACTTCGGACGCGGCCGGGCGGCGGCACGAGCTGTGGGTGGTGCCCGCCGGGCCGCTGCAGGAGCGGCTGCTGGCCGCGGTCGCCGGCGCCGACCTGCTGGTGGCCGACGGCAACCACCGCGTGGCCGCCGCCGCGGCGGCCGGGCACGGCGCGCTGCTCGCCCTGGTCACCGCCGGCCCGAGGCTGCGGATCGGCGCGATCCACCGCGTCCTCACCGGCACCGGCCTCGGCCCGGAAGAGCTGGTGTCGCGCTGGTGCGAGGCCGGCCTGGACGTCCGCTACGACGAGCACGCGGTCCCGGTCCCCGGCGAGGTCGTGGTGTGGGCGGGCCCGGCGGTGCTGCGGATCCCGCTGCCGTCGCTCGCGGGGCCGCAGCCGGTGATCGACCACGAGGTCGTCGAACGGGTCCTGTTCGCCGAGGCGCTCGGGCTGGATCCGGACGGCCCGTGCGTCCGCCCGCTACCCGCCGGCCGCCCGGTGCCGCCGGACGCGGACGCGGTGGTCCAGCTGGCGCCGGTGCGCTACGCCGACGTCCTCGCGGTGCACGCGGCGGGCCGCCGGATGCCGCGGAAAGCCACGTACTTCACGCCCAAACCGCGCAGCGGCTTGGTGCTGGCGGCGCTTTAGCGTCCAGGAACGTCACGCGCGTTTCGCGCAGGAAGTCCCACACCGCGACGCCGCCGGTGCCGTGGTCGATCGCCTCGTCGATCCGCCACGCGCCGCGCGCGCTCGAGCGCAGGGGCAGCCGCTAGGCCGCGTCCCACCAGTTCAGGACCCGGGTGGCGAACAGCGTCAGCCACTTCGACGGCTCGCCGGCGGGGACGTCGACGTCGAACCACACACGGCCGGGGTCGGCGGCGGCCTGCAGCCAGGTGCCGTCCGGTTGCCGGGCCGCGCGGACCAGCTCGATCGCCTCCGCCAGCCGCGGGTCGGGCCGGTCCGCGGCGCGGAAGTAGCCGGCCGCGTTCAGCGCGGTGAACCGCCAGCGGATCGGGGACGAGAACTCGCCCACATCCGCCACGATCGGCTCGCCTGTCGAGAGCCGCCGCAGGAGCCGTCGCTCCAGCAGGTACTCCTCGCCTGCCCGCCGGGCGGCGCGGGTGGCGGGCGAGCCGCCGGTGGCCGATTCCCAGGCGAGGAGGCCTTTGAGCGAGTTCAGGGTCGAGTGGACCGAGGACCGCGTCGAGCCCTCGACCCACTCGCAGTTCCAGCCGCCGTCGGGCAGGCGGTGCTCGACGAACCACTCGGCGATGCCCTCGACGTCCGCGCCGAGCCAGAGCCCGTTCATCAGGGTCCACGCGTTGATGCAGCAGTCGACCTCGCCACCCCAGTACGGCAGGTCGTCGTACTCCCAGCGGCTGTGCTCGGCCAGCCGGGCAGCCGTGTCGCCGAGCACCGACGCGTCGAGACCCCATTCGCGCAGGCAGTTGAGCGACCAGGTCGTGGCTGTCCAGGGCTGGGGCTCGTCCCCGCGGAAGCCCGCCGGGAAGAACGCGCCGCCCGCCCACTGGCCGTCGGGATCCTGGTGCGCCAGCAGCCGGGCGCCGAAGCCTTCCGAGGCGACTCGCGCGCGGGTCGCCTCCCAGACCGGCGGCGGCTCGCCCAGCAGGTCGCGCTCGACCTGCCAGCGCAGGGCCGGGTCGGAGTCGCGCAGCCAGGCGAGCACGTCCATCAGGCCCCCGTCACGCCGTCGATGGCCTCGCGGAGGAAGTCGGCGTGGCCGTTGTGCCGCGCGTACTCGTGGATCATGTGCAGCATCACCAGCCGCAGCGAAACGTCCTCGCCCCAGCGCGGCTGGTAGCCGGTGACGTCCAGGGACTCGGCCGACTCCTCGATCTTGCGCGACTGCTCGACCTCGGCCTGCCACGCCTCGAACGCCTCCGCGCGCGTCGACGAGCTCGCGTCGTAGGCGGCCTGGAAGTCCCCTTCGGGTGACCACCGCAGGGGGACGTCCTCGGCGTTGATCACCCGCCGGAACCAGGTGCGCTCGACCTCGGCCATGTGCCGCACGAGACCCAGCAGCGAGAGGGTCGAGGGCGGGCTGGACGCGCGGCGCAGGTCCTCGTCGGACAGTCCGTCGCACTTCATGGCGAGGGTGGCGCGGTGGAAGTCGAGGAACGTGCGCAGCATTTCGCGCTCGCCCCCGACCAGCGGCGGTTCGGGGCGTTCGGTGGTCACGGGAGAGTGTGTATCACGCCTGGAAATGTCGTACCGGTGTTTTAAGCTCGCGCGGTGGACTTGCCCGTGATGCCGCCCGTGCGGCCGATGCTCGCGAAAGCCGTGCACGAGGTGCCTCGTGACCCGGGGCTGCTCTACGAGCCCAAGTGGGACGGCTTCCGCTGCATCGTGTTCCGCGACGGCGACGAGATCGAGCTCGGCTCCCGCAACGACCGGCCGCTCACCCGCTACTTCCCGGAGCTGGTGGAGCTGCTCGCCGCCGCTTTGCCGCCGCGCTGTGTGGTCGACGGCGAGATCGTCCTCGTCACCCCGGCGGGCCTGGACTTCGAGGTGCTGCAGCTGCGGCTGCACCCGGCCGCGTCGCGCGTGCGCAAGCTCGCCGAGGAGACGCCGGCCAGCTTCGTCGCCTTCGACCTGCTCGCGCTCGGCGACACCGACCTGACGAACGAGCCCTTCCGCGAGCGGCGCCGGCAGCTGGAGAGCGTGCTGACGACCGACGCCGAAGGCCTGCAGCGGGTCCACCTGACGCCGCTGAGCGAGGATCCGGCGCAGGCCGAGGACTGGTTCACCCGGTTCGAGGGCGCGGGTTTCGACGGGGTCATGGCCAAGCCCGCCGACCTGCCGTACGAGCAGGACAAGCGCGTCATGCTGAAGATCAAGCACGAGCGCACGGCCGACTGCGTCGTCACCGGGTTCCGCTGGCACAAGGACGGCGTGGGTGTCGGCTCGCTGCTGCTCGGCCTGTTCGACGACGAAGGCGTGCTCCACCACGTCGGCGTCGCGAGCAGCTTCACCAAGGCGCGGCGGGCCGAGCTGGTCGACGAGCTCGCGCCGCTGCGGGAGAACGCGCTCGAGAACCACCCGTGGCGGTCGTGGGCCGAGTACGAGCCACAGCCCGGCCGGCAGCCGGGCGCTAACAGCCGGTGGGCGCCACAGAAAGACCTTTCGTGGGAGCCCGTGCGCCCCGAATGGGTGGCGGAGGTCCGCTACGAGCACCTGCAGGGCGGCCGGTTCCGGCACGGCGGGCGGCTGGTGCGGTTCCGGCCCGACCGCACGCCGGAGTCCTGCACGTACGCCCAGCTCGACGAGGCGCCGCCGGCCGAGCTGGCCAAGCTGTTCGGGGAGGCGCGATGAGCGAAGCGGTGCTGCTCGACGTCGACGGTGTCGAGGTCAAGATCAGCAGCCCCGGCAAGGTCTACTTCCCCGAGCGCGGCGAGACGAAGCTCGACCTCGTCGAGTACTACCGGGCGGTCGCCGGGCCGCTGCTGGCGCGCCTCGGCGGGCGCCCGCTGCTGCTGGAGCGCTACCCGGACGGCGCCGGCGGCAAGAACTGGTTCCAGAAACGCGTCCCGAAAGGCGCGCCGTCGTGGCTGAGCACCACAGTGGTCTCGACTCCGAACGGCACGACGAGTGACGCGCTCGTCGCGAAGGACCTCGCGCACATCCTGTGGGCGGTGAACCTGGGCTGCCTCGGGTTCCACGTCTGGCCGTACCTCGCGGACACGCCCGAGGTCACCGACGAGCTGCGGGTCGACCTCGACCCGTCACCGGGGATCGGGTTCGACGAGCTGCGCGAGGCCGCGGTGCTGACCCGGGAGTTCCTGGCCGAGCACGGCATCGAAGGCCACCTGAAGACGTCCGGTTCGCGAGGTCTGCACCTTTACGTGATGCTCGAGCCGTGCTGGGACGGCTTCCAGGTGCGGGCCGCCGCGGTCGCGCTGGCGCGGGCCTTGGAGCGGCGGCACCCTGCGAAGATCACGGCGCAGTGGTGGAAGGAAGAACGCGGTTCGCGGGTGTTCGTCGACTTCAACCAGAACGCGCCGCACAAAACGGTGTTCGGCGCCTGGTGCGTGCGGCCGCGGGTCGGCGGCCAGGTGTCGACGCCGATCGGGTGGGACGAGCTGGACACCGTCGAGCCCGGGGCGTTCACGCTGAGCACGGTGCCGGCCCGCGTCGCCGAGCGGGGCGACCCGTGGGCCGGTGCGGGGGAGCGGCCGCAGTCGATCGCGCCACTGCTGGAGATGTCCGAAGCGGACCTGGCGAACGGGCTGATGGACGCGCCGTGGCCGCCGGTGTACCCGAAGATGCCGAACGAGCCGCCGCGGGTCGCGCCGAGCCGGGCGAAGAAGGCCTGACGTGCCCACGGTCGCCGAATGCCCGGCCGACGACGGGTTGCTGCTGGCACTGATGACCGCGATGACGGCCGAGCTGGTGGTCGTCCACAACCTGCCCCCGGATGCCCGGCCGCGGCCGCTGGACCCCGAGAGCCGGTACCTGCTGGCCCGCGACGGCGAGCGGGCGATCGGCTGCTGCGCGGTCGAACCGGTCGAGCCGGGCCTGTACGAGCTGAAGCGGATGTTCGTCGCACCGGACGCGCGCGGCACCGACCTGTCGGGTGCGCTGGTGGCGGAGTCGGAGCGGCTGGCCCGCCGCCATGGCGCCCGCCGCATCCGGCTGGAGACGGCGGTGCGCCAGCCCGAGGTGATGCGTCTCTACGAGCGCGCGGGCTACCAGCGCGTGCCGAACTTCCCGCCGTACGAAGCCGATCCGGAGGCGGTGTGTTACGAGAAGGTGTTAAAGCTCGAGGTTGAGCGCTAGCTGCCCGAGATCGTCCCCGGCGGTCGTGCCACCGAGGGTGGCGACACACGCGGGGCACGGCGCGAGCTCGGAAGTGGTCAGGTCGACCGGCTTCCAGCTGCGTGACTCCCGCTCACCGCAGGCCGAGCGCCGGTAGCGGAGGTCACCCGAGCGGGTCATCAGGTGGGCCAGCGGAACGTCTTCGGGCAGCACGCCGACCAGGTACCAGCGTGGTGCGCTCACCTCGGTGGTCGTCATGGCGGCCAGTCTCCGTCGAGGTGATGAGGGGGAGGAGCATTTCCCGATCTTCGGCGTGGCGGCGCGGGTGCGCCAAGCCGGCCTCGGCGGGTTGCGTTGCCGCGGGTGCTGCGGCCGTCGGTTGAGTCGCCGCGATGAGCCAGGCCGCTTCGGCAGGCTGCCCCGCCGCGGATCGGGCGATGCGGTGCACTGGCTCAGGCACGTGGGCAGGACCGCGAGCGCCGCCGAACCAACGCTGTCAGGCCTCTTCGGGCAGGTAGCGGAGGATGTGCAGCAAGCCGCGCTCGTCCACCACTTCCGGGTCCGGCGCCAGGCACCCACCCAGCTCGGCCAGCACTGCATCGGTGTCGATCCCCGCGCCGATCAGGACCAGCTCCGTGCGCCGCGGGGCTCGCGGCGGCCACGCCGAACGCTCGAGCTGCACGAACCCGCCGACGGTGTGCAGGTGGAAGCGTGCGCGGGGCCCGGTCGGGCCGAAGTCGGCCTGGCCCTTCATCCGGTACAACCCGGCCGGGCGGCGCTCGAGGAACTCGACGAACGCCCGCGGCGCGAGCGGCGTCTCCGCGGTGAACGTGACCGACTGATAAGCCGCGTGCAGGTGCTGCGAGTGGTCGTGGTCGTCCTCGCGCAGGTCGTCGAACGACAGCTGGCCGATGCGGTCGCCGCGGGGCTCGGGGTCGAAGAACAGCCGCGGGTCGACGCGGCCGTGGTCGGTGACCAGCACCGGGCGGCCCGGCGCGAGCTCCTCGACCGTCGCGGTCAGCTTCGCCAGCGCCTCGGCGCCGACCCGGTCGGCCTTGTTCAGCACCACGACGTCGGCCAGCCGCAGGTGGTCGGCCAGCTCGGGGTGACGCTCGCGCGCGGCCTCGAACTCGGCCGCGTCGACCACCTCGGCCAGCCCGCCGTAGCGGATGTCCGGGTTCTCGCTCGCGATCATCAGCCGGATCAGGTCGCGGGGCTCGGCGATGCCGCTGGCCTCGACCACGATCACGTCGATGCCCGCCTCGGCCGACGACAACCGGCCCAGCATCGCGTCGAGCCCGCTGGCGTCGACGGCGCAGCACAGGCATCCGTTGCCGAGCGAAACCATCGTGTCGACCTGCCCGGCGACCGCGAGCGCGTCGACGTTCACGCTGCCGAAGTCGTTGACCACCACGCCGACCCGCGCGCCTTCGCGGTTCGCGAGCAGGTGGTTGAGCAGTGTCGTCTTGCCCGCGCCGAGGAACCCGGCGACGAGGACCACGGGAATCCGGCTCACCCGGCGACTCTAACGTCGTGCTCGCGCGCGCTGATACACGGGTGGCCGCCCCGGTGAAAGGCCGTCCGGCGAAAACCCACGAACAGACGAAAGCATTCCAGCGGGAAAGGATCACGTGCATTTACGTCGAGCACGTGATTGATTGACGGCAAATGCGCAGAGATATGTCCGAATAACGCTTGGTAGCAGTTATTTTCCCGGTGTTTCCGCTGCTGAAGACGGAGTTCCGTGATCGTCCGGAAGCTGTTCACGTCCGGTGGATTGCGTTCGGCGGAGCGGGGGATATCCTCCGCGGCCTGGCCGGAGGTGCTGCTGTGCAGTGACTTCCGGCCGTCGGCGTTGTCGGCGACCATCGGAGGAACGGTGAACCTTTCCGTCGGGATGCAGATCACGATTCCGGAGAGTGGGGGAGTACGGTGACGGTTACACCCGAGCGGGTGACGGTCCCGCTGTCGCTGTGTCCCCAGCGTGTCTCGGGGGAGCAGTCCGTCAATTCCGCGGAAGCGGAGGAATTCCTCGACCGGATGTTCGCCGAAGGCGCCGCCGAAGAGGGAGCCCGCTTCGAAACGCGGCTGACGGAGGTCCGCGCGGAAATCGCCGAAACCGGCACCTACCGCCACACCCCGGCCGAGCTGGCGTACGGCGCGCGCGTCGCGTGGCGCAACTCGGCGCGCTGCATCGGCCGGCTGTACTGGAACAGCCTGCGGATCCGCGACCGGCGCCGGGTCACCGACCCCGCCGCGATCGCCGGCGAATGCGTCGCGCACCTCCGCCAGGCCACCCGCAGCGGGCGGATCCGCCCGACCATCACGGTCTTCGCGCCGGACACCCCGGCCGTGCCGGGCCCGCGCATCCACAACGAGCAGCTGATCCGCTACGCCGGGTACCGCCTCGAAGACGGCTCGGTCCTCGGCGACCCGCGCTACACCGAGTTCACCGAGCGCGTGCGAAGACTCGGCTGGCGGCCACCGGAGCGAAGAGGCTCCTTCGACGTCCTCCCGTTGCTGGTCGAAGCGGTCCCCGGCGAGCCACGGCTGTTCACGCTCCCCGCGGACGCCGTGCTCGAGGTCCCGCTGACCCACCCCGACCACCGCTGGTTCGCCGGGCTGGGCCTGCGCTGGCACGCCGTGCCCGCGATCAGCGACATGCCGCTGGACATCGGCGGTGTCACCTACCCCGCCGCGCCGTTCAACGGCTGGTACCTCGGCACCGAGATCGGCGCCCGCAACCTCGCCGACGAGCAGCGCTACGACCTGCTGCCGGTCATCGCCGAGCTGATGGGCCTGGAGACCGGCTCGGAGCGCACGCTGTGGCGCGACCGGGCGCTCGTCGAGCTGACCCTGGCCGTGCAGCACTCCTTCGACGCCGCCGGCGTCACGATGGCCGACCACCACACCGAGTCGCGGCGGTTCCTGTCCCACCTGGAGCGTGAGGAGCGGGCCGGGCGCGGGTGCCCGGCCGACTGGAGCTGGATCGTGCCACCGCTGTCCAGCGGTCAGACCGCGGTGTTCCACCGCTACTACGACGAGCCCGACCCCGCGGCCCGGCCGGCGTTCCTGCCCCCGGAGGGATCCGCCGGGTGACGTGCACGCACGCAGAGCAGCATGGGAGCGCCCGTTCGGCGGATCGTGACCGGCCCACGGCGCAGCCCGGCGCGGGAAGGCCGACAATGGACCCATGCAGGCAGTCCTCGTCGCCTACGCCGGGCGCCACGGCGGAACCCGGCAGATCGCCGAGGTGATCGCCGCGGAGCTCGGCGAAACCGGCCTGACCGTGGACGTGCGCGACGCCGCCGACGTGGCCACCGTGGACCACTACGCCGCGGTCATCGTCGGCAGCGCCCTGTACTACCACCGGTGGCGGCCGGAAGCCGTCCGGCTGCTGGAGCGCAACGCACGGGAGCTCGCCGAACGGCCGGTGTGGCTGTTCCACAGCGGACCGTGCGGCCCGGGCGCGGCGACCCACCAGGTCAGCCTGCCGGCGAACGTGGCGCTGCTGGCCGCGCGCATCGACGCCGAGCGCACCGCGACGTTCGGCGGCAAGCTCGACCCGGCGACCGTGCGCGGGCTGGTCCCGCGCCTGATGGCGTCGGGGCGGCGCGCGGGCGACTTCCGCGACTGGGACCGGATCAAGGCCTGGGCGCGCGACGTCGGGCGCCGGGTCCGCACCCGCGTCACGCTCTGAGGGCTCTTGCCCGCGCGGGGTGGTGAGTGCTACACCGTGCCTGAGGTCTTCCGGTGAGGAACCGACGGGACGGGGCGAACGTGACGGATCGGCAGGCGGCGGCGGAACCAGCCAAGAAAGCGCTTACATCGGATCAGCGCAACGCGTTCCTCGCGGCGCTGCTCGGCTGGAGCATGGACTCGTTCGACTACTTCCTCGTGGTGTTCGTCCTGGCCGACATCGCCAAGGACAAGTCGTTCGGCGCGACGGCGACGCAGCTGGCGTTCATCACGACGGCCACCCTGGTGATGCGCCCGGTGGGCGCGCTCCTGTTCGGCCTGTGGGCCGACCGGGTGGGCCGGCGGATCCCGCTGATGGCCGACGTCCTGCTGTACTCGGTGGCCGGCCTGCTGTGCGCGTTCGCGCCGAACTTCACCGTGCTGCTGGTGCTGCGGTTCGTCTACGGCATCGGTATGGGTGGCGAGTGGGGGCTGGGCGCGGCGCTGGCGATGGAGAAGATCCCGGTCGCGCGGCGCGGGTTCTTCTCGGGCCTGCTGCAGGTCGGGTATTCGATCGGGTACCTGCTGGCCGCGCTCGCGTACCTGCTGTTCCACTCGGCGCTGAACCTCGAATGGCGCTGGATCTTCGTGCTGAGCATCTTCCCGGCGCTGATCAGCCTGCTGATCCGCGCGCGCGTGCGTGAGTCGGAGGTCTGGGAGACCACGCGCGAGAAGCTGCGCGTGACGCGCACGTCGGTGAAGGACGTGCTGCTGAACGGGAAGGTGATCCGCCGGTTCGGGTACCTGGTCCTGCTGATGACGGCGTTCAACTGGATGAGCCACGGCACGCAGGACGTCTACCCGAGCTTCCTGAAGGCCCACGACAACGGCGGCGCGGGCCTCAGCGCGTCGACGAGCACGTGGATAGCGGTGCTGTACAACGTCGGCGCGATCATCGGCGGCCTGACGTTCGGCACGCTGTCGGAGCGTTTCGGCCGCCGCCGCACGATCGTGCTGGCGGCAGTGCTGGGCCTCCCGGTGATCCCGATCTTCGCGATCGACCACGGCGCGGGCATGCTGGCACTGGGTTCGTTCCTGATGCAGATCATGGTCCAGGGCGCGTGGGGTGTGATCCCGGCCCATTTGACGGAGATGTCTCCTGATGCGATCCGCGGGTTCTACCCGGGGGTGACTTATCAGCTGGGGAACCTGCTGGCGGCGTTGAACCTGCCGATCCAGCAGGCGATCGCGGAGTCACACGGGTACACGTCGGCTCTCGTGTGGACGGTGGCGCCGGGGTTGGTGGCGGTGGCCGTGTTGACGGCGATCGGGAAGGAGGCTAAGGGGATTCGGTTCGGGGAGTCGGCCGTGAGTACAGCGCCGGCGGGAGCGAAGTGAGTTACTGCTTGAAGGTCTTCAGCAACTCGGATGCCCGGGTGCGACCGGTTTCGGTGGCGTACCGGAGTAGGTCGTTGACCGCTTCGCGTCTTTCCGCCGCAATGAGGTAGGCGGCGAAGAACTGGAGGCTGACGAGGTTCTCGGCATCGATAGCGTTCGTTGAGGCATCGGTGAATTCGCGGAATCGATCGATATCGACGAGCCACTGGGCGATGGCCGCCAGGCTTTCGGTCTTGCCGCCGCGCGCAGCGTGCCTCAGGAGCGCGGCGCTGAGCATCGAGTTCGGCTCCAGTACGTAGAGCACTCTGGTGACGATGGGGCCGCTGTTGTGCTCCACCGCGTAATGAGCGATATCACTCAGCTGATCGACGCCGAGCTTGTTCTCGACCCCGGCCATGACCTCGATGATCGTATCTTCCGGTCCGTGGTCGATGGCAAAGATGGCCAGAGCGTGAAGGTCTTCCGATCGGGTGGCGAGAGTCGGGGCAAGTGCGAGGAAAGTCTTGCCTCGAGAGTTCTCGATCGCTTGACGGGCGACAACGATGATCTCCTCGAAGACTTCGTTGAGTTCAAGCCCCACGGCGACCCGAAGCAGAGTTTCCTTGTCCTCGTACTGTGCTGCTTCATGGAGCATGTCATTGACCTCGGCAAGGCGTCCTATCTTGACCATGGTCAAGGCTCTCAGGGTGAGCGCGTCGTTTCCGGCGCGCCGAAAGAACCGTTCCGCCACCTCGAACCGGTCGGCCCGATAGGCGGCCGAGCCGACCGCGACCAGGTTCTGCTCCGAACCGAGTGAGAACAACACGTCCCAGACGCGATCAAGAACCGGTGCGTCGCCGAGTGGGCTGTCGCCTTCCTGGGCCCGGTCGAGCAGGTAGTCGGAAGCCAGGAACGTCCCGTCCGGCCGCGGCTGCAGGCACGAACTCGCCCCCAGCACCGGCCGCGCGGCCCACTCCAGACCCTCCTCCACCGAAGGCAGGTCACCCCGCTCCCGCCACGGCCCCGGCAGATAACCGCGGTACAGCTCGGCCAGCACCTCCCGGGGCAGGGAATCCGGACACCCCGCCCGCCGGCAGTCGACCGCCGCGCTGATCAGCGCCTGCCCCACGTAAAACACCGGGCTGTCGCCCACGGACCAGCGCTGCATCATCGGCGTCCCGGCCGCCAAATACTCCGCGAACCCCTCGGAAGCCGTCAACGCCCGGCCGATGCGTGGGTCGTGGGCCTCGGCCGCCCGGGCCGACTCCGCCGGTGTCAAATGCTGCTTGATCATCACCAAATGGCTCGGCGGGATCGATGCGATCACGTCGGCCGCCGCCTGGTTGATCGCGCCGTCCAGGGTTCGGTGGGCGGCCAGCTCGTTGTCGCGGATCGTGGCCACCGCGCACGCCGAGGGGCCCATTCGCTGCAGCAGCCCGACATCGAGACCGCCCGGTACGAGGAAACGCTCCAGGTCGTCGAGCCACACCACCGTGTCGGTGAGCGGCTCCGAGGACTCGACGATCTTCCGCAACGCCGGGCCGTCGAGCGGCACGAGCAGGGCGTGACCCGGACGCAGGCGGCGCAACGCCTCCGCCGCCGCCCGGCTCTTGCCCGCCGCGGCGCGGCCGTGCAACAGCACCAGGCCGCCGCCGGCGATCGCCCACTCCAGGTCCTCGTCGCGGTCGCGCGGGACGTACCCCGGGAGGTCCTCGCTGCGGAACGTGTCCATCGCCCGCTTGACCCGCAACGCCAGCAGGGACACGTCCGCGACCTTCGGCAGGCGCTCGCCGCCGTCGAGGTGGAGTGCGCGGCCCTGGTAGACGCTGCGCTCGGCTTCCGCGTGCGGGGCTCGTTGCCTCCGCAGCTCCAGCAGGGTGAGCCCGAGTGCGGCCAGTGCCGCGAGCCAGCTCAACGCTTCGACCGTCCGGCGGACCGGGCCGCCGTCCGCCACCAGCCAGCTCAGCCACCCCAGCCGCAGCGCCACCAGGACGAGCACCGGCACCAGGATGGCGACGCCGCGGCGGACCCACCTCACGGCGAGACGAGCCCGGCCTCGTAGGCGAAGATCGTCAACTGGACCCGGTTGCTGACGTCGAGCTTCGCGAACGTCCGCGTGATGTGCGTCTTCACCGTCGCCTCGCTGAGGAACAGCTCCGCCGCGATGTCGGCGTTCGGCTTGCCCTGGGCGACCGCCGTGACGATCTGGCGTTCGCGGTCGCTCAGCAGCTCCAGCTTGCCCAGGGCCCGCGTGCGGCGCGGGTTGGCGCGGGACGCCACGAACTGGCCGATCAGCTGCTTCGTCGTGCGCGGGGACAGCATCGCGTCGCCGCCGGCCACCACCCGGACGCCCTCGATGATCTCCTGTGGTGAACCCTCCTTGAGGAGGAACCCGCTCGCGCCCGCCGCCAGGGCCTCGAACACGTACTCGTCGAGGTCGAACGTCGTGAGGATCAGGACCTTCGGCGGCCGCGGCTGGGCCAGCACCGCCGCCGTCGCCGCGAGGCCGTTCATGCGGCGCATCCGGATGTCCATGATCACCACGTCCGGCGCGTGCCGGGCGACCTGCTCGACCGCCTCGTCGCCGTCACCCGCTTCGCCGACCACCGCCAGGTCGGGGGTGCTGCCGAGGATCATGGACAGCCCGGTGCGGACCAGCGGGTCGTCGTCGACGAGCAGTACGCGCACGCTCACCCGCCCATGCTAGGGCGCGGTCGCCGCCCAGGGCAGCCAGGCCTGCAGGACGAACGTCCGGTCGTCGACCGGGCCCGCCGAGAGGGTGCCGCCGAGCAGGGAGACCCGCTCGTTGACCCCGGTCAGACCGGTGCCCGAACCGGGTGAGGGCACCGGGTGCGGCGGCAGCGGGTTGGCGACCTCCAGCAGCAGGCCCGTGCCCGGCCCGCCGCGGACGGCGACCTCGGCGGACGCGCCCGGCGCGTGCCGGAGGACGTTGGTGAGCGCCTCCTGCAGGATCCGGTAGGCGGCCGTGCCGAGCGGCGCCGGGGCCGCCGACGCCTGGTCGAGCAGGATCGTGACGTTGACGGTGAGCCCGGCCTTGCGGGCGCCGTCGACCAGGTCGGGGATGGCGGCCAGAGTCGGCTGGGGCGGCTCGGCGGGCCCGCCGGCCGGCCGGTCGCCGAAGCCCGCGCCGCGCAGCGCACCGATCACGTGCCGGAGGTCGTCGAGCGACTGCCGGGCGGTCGTCCGCACGGTCTTGGCCGCCTCCGCCGTGCCGGGCGACGTCCCGGAAGTGACCTCGAGCGCGCCCGCCTGCAGGGACAGCAGTGACAGCCGGTGCCCGAGGACGTCGTGCATCTCGCGGGCGATCCGGGCCTGCTCCTCGCGCCGCGCCACCTGGTCGCGCATCACGTCGTTCTCGACGATCCGGCGGCGCGTCTCGGCGATGTTGTGGCGCACGAGCCCCAAGGTCAGCGGGACGGCGGTGAACACCGCCGCGGTGATCAGGATGCCCGCCAGCTTGGCGCCCGCCGGCGCGGCCGAAACCCACATCCCGGCCAGCGACATGTCGGCAGGGCGGTCGACGTCGCGCCACACCGCCATGATGGTCGCGGCGAAGACGAGCGCCGTCGCGCCCCACCGCCGCCAGCCGGTGAACCGGGTCGTGAGCGCGGCGAGGGCGATCAGCGCGGGCAGGGAGTCCGCCCGCAGCAGCAGCGGAGGCACGATCGCGACGCCGGTGACGACCAGTGGCCAGCGGTGGCGCCAGACGAGCAGGACCGTCGCGCCGACCCCCAGGAACCAGCCGAGGATCGCCCCCACCGACGGCCGCAGCTCGTCGGAGTCCGGCAGGCTGATGTCCAGCGCCATGTAGCCGAAGCCGACGATGACGCACGCGATGACCGCGAGCACGGTGCTCACCACGCGCAGCACGGACCGTTCCATGGGGGCAAGAGTACGAGGCCGCCGCCGCGCGTCCGTCAGCCGTTCCGCTGGTTCACCCGGCCGCGGGTGACGACTTTTGTCGTACCCCGGGCGAGGCCTCCGGACGACGCGGGGCCGGCCGCGCCGCTGGTTTCCTGCTCGTCGTCAAGCAGAGGCGAAAGGACACCCCGATGACCGACCAGATCCCGCTTCAGCAGTATCCGGCGCCCCAGCCCCAGCAGGCGCCCCCGCGCAACGGCCTCGGCACGGCGGGGTTCGTCCTCGGCCTGCTGGGACTGGTGCTCTCGCCGATCCCGTTCGTCGGCGTGGCCGCCTGGCCCCTGGTGGTGCTCGGCCTGGTCCTGTCCGCCGTGGGCGTGGCCAGAGCGCGGGCCGGGAAGGCCACCAACCGGGGGCTCGCGATCGCCGGCGTGGTCGTGTCGGTGCTCGGCCTGGTGGTGAGCGTCCTGTGGGTGGTCGTCATCGGGAAGGCGATCGGCGACGTCCAGGACCAGGCGACCCAGCACCACACCATCGTCTACGAGGTGAGCGGCGCGGCCAAGACCGCCGACGTCGACTACAGCACCTTCGGCGACCACACGATCCTGGTCAACACCGAGCTCGGCGCCGCGGTGCCGTGGACGAAGACGGTCGAGGCGACGGGGTTCCTCGACGGCGCCCAGTTCGCCGTGACCACCGGCGCCGACGGCGGCTCCGTCACCTGCAAGGTCGTCGTCGACGGCAAGCAGACGAAGACGGCGACCGCGTCGGGACCGTCGGCGAAGGCGGACTGCGCCGGGTTCTGAAGCCCCGTGCCGTCCGGACGAGGGGGCCGGACGGCACGGAAATTCGGGGGTGGGACCCGGCCAGGGGGCGGGTCCCACCCGCGGCTCAGCCGCAGTGCTCGAACTCGCTGTCGAAGGCGGCGCCGCCGGTCGCGCCGCCCCACTTGACGCACTTGTCCGCCGCGGCCGCCTTGAGCGGGCCGGCGAACCAGGAGAACGAACCGGAATCCGTCTGCCGCGCCGCGCCCTTGACCTCCAGGTAGGCCGAGGTCGCCGTGGCCGTACCCGAGGAGGTGCTTTTCATCGTGGTGACACAGTTCTGGCCGTTGCTCGCGTTGTAGGACAGGTAAACCGTGCCTGCGGTGCCGAGCGGCTTCGAGTCGATGACGCCGAAGCCGGCACCGCAGGCCGGGGCGCCGAGGGCGGCTTCGCTGACCGTGGCGTACCGGATCGTGTCGTTGGCGTGCAGTTCGGGCCCGGCCTCGAACAGCACACCGGCCGAAGACTGGGAAAGCTGCACCATGTCCGAATAGGCCGCGTCCTGGCCCCAGACGAGCAGGCTGTCCGCGGTGCCGGTCCAGTTGGCGCCCTCGTCGAAGGACGAGTGGACCCGCAGCTGCTTGCGACGGTCGCAAGTGGACGGTGCCGCGAACAGGATCCGGTTGTACTTGCCGCCGGTGTCGGTGGCGCTCATCCGGGCCGTCGAACCCTCGACGGTCGGGGCGACGAGGTCGGTGGCGAAGGCGAACTTCGAGCTGAAGGTCTCCCCGCCGTCCGGGCTGATCGCGAAGGCGCGGTTGCGGGTGCCGTCGGCGAGGCACTTGTCACCGTCGTTGGCCTGGTTGCGGGCGGCGGCGTAGACCCGGCCGTCCTTCAGCTCGGTGACGCTGATCTCCTGCGGGTTCATCGCGGTCGTCGTCGGCGTGTCGGTCGCCCCGCGGTGCCAGGTGGAGCCGTTGTCGTCGCTGTAGACCAGCGCACCGGTGTCCTTCCCGCCGGTCGTCCAGCTCACCCCGGCCACGAGCCGGCCCTGGTGCTCGCCGCGCGTGAGCACGATCCCGTGCGACGGCCCGGTGGCCAGCCAGCCGGGTGCGCTCGCGAAGCCGAGCTCCGAGGTCAGCACCTTCGGCGCGCCCCACGTCTTCCCGTTGTCCTCGCTGATCGACACGCGCGGGATCCGGCCGCAGGCGGGGTTGGTGTAACACTGCATGGTCGAGAGCAGCACCACGCGGTTGCTGCCCGGGATGACGATCGGCGCCGGGTTGCCCTTCGTGTCGCCGTTGGCCTTGATGACGGTCTGCAGCGCGCTCCAGGTCTTGCCGCCGTCGGTCGAGCGCTTCAGCACGAGGTCGATGGCGCCCAGGTCGTTGCACACGCTGGCGCCGGCGTTGCGGCCTTCGGCGAACGCGAGCAGCGCGCCGTCGTTGGCCTTGACGATGGTGGGAATGCGGTAGCAGTCGTGGCCCTCGGTGTTCTTGGTGAACACCAGCGTGCTGGCCACGTCGGCCTGCGCGGTGGCGGCACCGACGGCCGCCGGGACGGCGAGGGCGGCGCACCCCAGCAGCCCGGCCAGCAGGCCTCTGGCGATCCGGGTGAAGTTCACGGGTTCTCCCTGTGGCTCGTTCTACGTCCTACGTCTCGGCAGTAGCGTCGACCGGGCCCGTACAAGAGCTGTATAAACGCGCGTATAACGTCCTATACCTAGCTGAAAGGGAAACATCAGGTGAACGCGGCGAGCGTCCCGAACCCCGTCGCCAGCACCAGAAGCGTGGACAGGAGCCCCAGGAGCAGGGCCCGGCCGCCACCGCGCAGCAGCGGGCCGAGCCGGACCGCGCAGCCGAGCCCGAACAACGCCCCGGCGAGCAGGAGTGTCGACGCGGTCTTGGCGACGTCGAGCGCGAACGCCGGGACGAGCCCGGTGCTGCGGACCGCGACGAGCGCGAGGAACCCGAGCACGAACAGCGGCACAAGCGGCGCCGAGCCGCCGCGGCGTGTGCGTTCGGTGGCGCCGACGATCGCGACCACCGGGGCGAGCAGCACCACGCGGCTGAGCTTCACGACCACGGCGATCGTGACCGCGGCGGCGCCCGCGGGCCCGGCTGCCGCGACGACCTGCGCGACCTCGTGCACCGAGATCCCGGCCCAGCTGCCGGTCCGGGCCGCGTCCAGGCCGATCCAGCGGGCGAGCAGGGGGAGCACGCCGAGGGTCAGGCTGCCGTAGCAGGTGACGAGCGCGACGGCCGTGGCGACGTCTTCGTCGTCCCGCTCGACGACGCCTTCCATCGCCGCGATCGCCGACGCGCCGCAGATCGAGAACCCGGTGGCGACCAGCAGGGCGAGCCCGCGCGGCACGCGGACCAGCCGGCCGAGCCCGAGGGTGCCGAGGAAGGTGACCACGACCGTCAGGACCACGGCGGCGAGCGTGCCGGGGCCGAGCGCGAGGACCGTGGGGATCGCCAGCTGGAGCCCGAGCAGCACGACCCCGGCGCGCAGCAGGCGTTTCGTGACGCGCGCGACGGCTTTCCGGAGGTCGTCGGTCAGCACCGGTGTGCTGCCGACGACGATGCCCAGCACAACGGCGACGGTGAGCGCGCCCAGCACCGGCCAGGCCGAGCTGAGGGTGTAGGCCGCGACGACGCCGAGCCCGGTGATCGCGAGGCCGGGGAGAACCGGCTTTGCCGTCGTGAGTGCCATGCTGCCCAGCGTCGCCGCCCGCGGCCGCTTCCGGTAGCCGGCGAGTGGTGCTCAGGTCATAGAGTGAGGCTATGACCGGACCGGATCTGGACTCCCTGCGCCTGCTGGTGCTCGTCGACGACCTCGGCAGCATCGGCCAGGCGGCCGGCGCACTCGGTATCGCCCAGCCGTCGGCGAGCAAGCGGTTGTCCACTTTGGAGAGACAGCTGGGACTGTCCCTGGTGGACCGCACCCGCCGCGGCTCGGCACTGACCCCGGACGGCCGGGTGATCGCGGGCTGGGCGCACCGCGTACTGGCCGAAGTGGACGGACTGCGCACCGGCGCGGAGGCCCTCCGCACCCAGCGCGGCGCCCAGCTGAGGGTGGCGGCGAGCATGACGCTCGCCGAGCACTTCGTCCCGGCGTGGATCGGCGAGGTGAAGCGCACCGGGCCGGACACCTACGTCGGGCTCGAGGTGGTGAACTCCGAGCACGTCGCGGAGCTCGTCTTGGGCGGGCGCGTGGACCTGGGGTTCGTCGAGTCGCCGGGCCCGTGGCCGGGGCTGGCGACCCGCCGGGTGGCGACGGACCGCCTGGTGGTCGTGGTCCCGCCCGGCCACCCGTGGGCGCGCCGCCGCCGCCCGCTGACGGCGGCCGAGCTGGCGGCGACGCCGCTGGTGGTGCGGGAGCCGGGGTCGGGAACCCGGGAGACGGTGGAGGCGGCGCTGCGGCGAGCGGGGGCCGGGCCGGTGAAGCCGTTGCTGGAGCTGGGATCGGCTTCGGCGGTGCGGAACGCGGTGATTTCGGGCGCGGGGCCGGCGGTGATCAGTGATCTTGATGTGGTGCGGGAGGTCGCGGGCCGGCGGCTGGCGCCGGTGGCGGTGGAGGGGGTCGAGCTGGGGCGGGTGCTGCGGGCGGTGTGGCCGGCGGGGAGAAGGTTGGCGGGCCCGGCGGCGGAGTTGCTGGCGTTGGCGGTGAAGTCGGGGGTGGCTTGAGGTGGGCCGCGGCGGCCGGGCTGATGGGCAGCCGGGACGGGTTGAGGTGGTCGCGGTGGAGCTGGGGCGGCCGGACTGATGGGGGAGCCGGGGTTGCTTGGGGTGTGCCGCGGGGTGGTGGCCGGTTCGGTCGGCTGAGGTGCTGCTGCTGCGGCGCGGCTTGAGGTGTGCGCAGGTGCCGAGCACTCCGATCGGGGCCGATGCCGCGATCTGGCGCGGCTGTCGCCCGGCCTGCCTTGCGAGCGATCCAACGGCGATATATCGTCGAAGTGTCGGCGATACGAACTACCGAGGAGGCAGGCATGGAAATGAGCGCTGGAGCAGGGCGGATGTTCGGCGGGTTCGGGGGCGCCGGGCCGTTCGGCGGGCCCGGGCACGGCCACGCTCACGATCACCCGGGGCACGCGGGAAGTCGCGGGTTCCACCCGGGCGGGCGTCCGGACCTCAGGCTGGGCGGCCGCGGCCACCCGGGCGGAGACCACGAGCCGGGCGGCCACCCGCTGAGTGGCCTCGGGCATCCCGGCCCCGAGCTGGGTGAGCATCCGATGAGCGGCCGCGGGCACCCTGGCCCCGAGCCGGGTGGCCACCCGCTGAGCGGCCGTGGGCACCCGGGGTACGAGGCCGGTGACCACCCCGGCCACGACCACCCCGGCCACGACCACCCCGCTCACGACCACCTCCCCGGCCACGAAGACTGGGACGGCGCCCCCGACCTGGCCCGCGGCGGCTTCCCGCCCCACCCGCCGCAGCCACCGGGCGCACCCGGTTTCCCCGGCTTTCCCGGCGGCCCCGGCTCCTTCGGCGGCCCCGGCGGCTGGGGCGGCGGTGGCCCCTGGCAGCGGGTGAAGGAGTTCCGCGGCGGACGGCCCGCCGCGCGGCCCGTGCGTCCCGCCGTGCTGGCTCTTCTTGCCGAGGAGCCGATGCACGGCTACCAGCTCATGCAAGAGATCCGGCGCCGCACGCACGATCGGTGGCGGCCGAGTCCCGGGTCCGTCTATCCGATCCTGCAGCAGCTGGAAGACGAAGGCCTCGTCCACACCGCCGAAACCGGCGGCCGCCGGGTTGCCGAGCTGACCGACGCCGGGCGGGAACACGTCGCCGGGCGGGAAGCCGAGTTCGCCGCCCTCTGGGAAGAGCCCGAGGAGGAGCCCGGGGCCGACCGGTTCGCCGCCCTCTGGCGCGCGCTCGGGGAGCTCTCCGGGGCGGCCGCGCAGGTCGGGTACAGCGGCAACGAGGCGCAGGTCGCCGAGGTGAAGAAGATCCTCGCCGACGCGCGGCGCCGCGTTTACGCCGTTCTGGCCGATGCCGGGCTCGAGGACGAAGAAGCCTGACCACCGGGAGCGGACCGTCCGAAGTGGACGGTCCGCCCCGAGGGGTACGCTCGGGCCGCATGGAAGAAAAGGACTTCGCGGCGCACCTCACGGCCACCATGACCGGCAGCGCGCTCACCATGCTCATCGGCCTCGGCCACCGCACCGGGCTGCTCGCCGCCGCGGCCCGCGGCCCCGCCACCAGCGCCGGGCTGGCCGAGCGGGCCGGGCTCGAGGAGCGTTATGTCCGCGAGTGGCTGGGCGCCATGGTCACCGGCGGCGTCTTCACCCACGCCGCGGGGGAGTACACCTTCCCGCCGGAGCACGCGAAGTTCCTGCTCGGCGAGACCGCGGCCAACCTGATGCCGTCCCTGCTGACGCTGTCGGCCTTCACCGGCATCCTGCCTGACCTCGAACGCTGCTTCGCCGACGGCGGCGGCGTCCCGCGCTCGGCCTACGGGCCGCACCTCGAAGCGCTCGGCGCCCGGACCGGCGACAGCTGGCGGCACATCTACCGCGAGCACCTCGTGGACGGCTTCTTCGGCGCCGTCCCCGAGCTCACCGAGCGGCTCACCGCCGGCGCTCGGGTGCTCGACCTCGGGTGCGGCACCGGGCACGCCGTCTCCGTCGCCGCCCGCGCCTTTCCCGCGTCGCGGTTCACCGGGCTGGACATCGTTCCCCGCGTCGTCGAGCAGGCGCGGGAGACGAACGCCGGGCTGCCGAACGCCGAGTTCGCCGTCGGGGACGCCGCGGAGCTGACCGGCGACTTCGACGTCATCACCGCCTTCGACGCCATCCACGACCAGGACCGCCCCGACGTCGTGCTGCGCCGGATCCGTGGTGCGCTGAAGGACGACGGCCTGTTCTTCATGGTGGACACAAACTTCTCCAGCCACGTCGAGAAGAACGTCGGCAACCCGCTCGCCGCGCTGTGCTACTCGATCAGCCTGATGTACTGCACCACGACGTCGCTGGCCGAGGGCGGCGCCGCGCTCGGTGCGATGTGGGGCACCGAAACAGCAAGGGAAATGCTGGCGGACGCGGGGTTCCGGCACGTCGACGTGCTGGCGTCCCCGCGTCCGCAGAACTGCATCTACGCGTGCCGGCCGTGAGTCACTGCTGGTACGGCGCCGCCGCGGCCTTCGCGGCCGTGACGAGCGCGCCCTTGTTCTTCGGCCAGAAAGTGCTGTCCACGCAGGTGTAGCGCGGCAGGAAGCCGCCGCAGGTGCCGCTCGAGCCGCCGACCTCGAACGTCACGCTGGCGACGCCGAGCTCGCCGTAGGTGAAGTCGTCGGTGGTGCCGCTCGTGTCGTACCCGACGGTCTCTTCGTTGGTGCCGACGAGGTAGCCGTTGGACGCGGCGTACTTCGCGCCGAGCTTGCGGTACTGCGCGTCGTTCGGCGAGGTGGCCTGCGTGAAGCCCCACGGGATGATGATGTCGTTGCCGTAGCTGTGCAGCGTGATCATCGTGCCCTTGGCCGTCGACGGCGCCGGGTCGTTGTTGCCGGTGCCGCGCTGGTCCGGGAAGATCGCGCGGGCCAGCTTCTCCAGCGCCTGCGTCTCCGGCTCGGAGCCGGCGCTCACGCCCTGGTAGGTCTCGGAGCACGCGGAGTTGGAGTCGCCGCCCCACTTGAACGTCGAGTTCCGGTTGAGGTCGATGCCGATGTTCGTGCCGGTGCAGCCGCCGCGGGTGTTGTTGGCGTTCTTGCGCTGCAGCTTCGGCGAGTTCCCGCCGGAGGCGACGATGTCGACGCCGTCGGGGTTCGAGATCGGCACCACCCAGACCTCGGTGGTGTCCAAGATGGACTTCGCGGTGGCGTCGGTGGCGTAGCCGTCGGCGAGGTAGTCGATCCAGCGCCAGGCGAGCTCGCCGGTGGACAGCTCACGCGCGTGGATCTGGGCCATCAGGAAGAACTTCGGCTTCTTCGACGTCGTCGAGAGCGTGCAGTCGCCGGTCTGCTTCTTGGTCAGGCAGATGGCCTGGACGTCGTGCCCACCCTGGCCCTTGGTCTTCTTCCACGACTGGCCGATCGTGTACTTCGTGGCCAGGTCGGGGTGCGCGGCGGCGACGGCCGTCAGGTGGTTCTCGTGCGCGGTGACGGTGCGGTACCCGCCGTAGAAGGTATCGGCCGCCAGGGAGTTCGCCTGCGCGGGCAGTTCTTTGTAGACGGTGTCGAAGAACGACGGCCGGTAGCCCAGCGCCCGCAGCCGGTTCGCGACGGCCTGGCCGCCGACGACGAGCGCGGCGCCCGCGTCGCCCTCCTCGACGTCGAACCCGGCCGCGGTCAGCGCCTGCGCCTGGGCGGCGGTGGCGGGGACGCGCCAGAACACGGGGGTGTCGGCGGGCTGCGCGGCCGCGGTGCCGCCGAGCAGGGCGGACAGCACGACCCCGGTGGCCGCCAGGGCGAGCCGGGACAGGGACCTTGACGCCATCGGGGAGCTCCTCACGGACGCACGGATGGAGGTTCGGCCCGGGGCTCTCGGTCACCGGACCGGCACGCACAGTGTGTCGGCGCGGACAAAACCGCCATACCCCCGAAAGTCGCGAAACCGGTCGCGCCCGGCCCCGCGGCGCCGCCCTCACTATGCTCGGAGGCGGTCAGATCCGATCTTCGTCCGGGGGTGCCGCTTGCCGATCCACGATCTCGTCTTCCGGGGCAAACGCCTCACCAGCGACCACGCGCTGGTGATGGCGATCGTCAACCGGACCCCGGACTCGTTCTACGACAACGGGGTGACGTACCTGGAGGAGCGCGCGCACGCCGCCATCCGCAAGGCGCTCGAGGACGGCGCCGCGGTGATCGACATCGGGGGTGTGCCGGCCAGCCCGGGCCCCGAGGTCACGGTCGCCGAGGAGATCGCCCGGGTGGTCCCGACCGTCGAATGGGCCCGCGAGCACTTCCCGGACGTCGTGATCAGCGTCGACACCTACCGCGCCGAGGTCGCCGACGCGGTGTGCCGGGCCGGCGCCGACCTGATCAACGACAACTGGGCCGCCTACGAGCCGGAGATCCTCGACGTCGCGGCCGAACACGGCGCGGGTTACATCTGCGCGCACGTCGACGGCCTCGACCCGCGCACCGACCCGGTGAAGCCGCAGTACGACGACGTCGTCGCGTCGGTCGTGCAGGACACCACGGAGCTGGCCGAACGGGCGGTCGCGAAGGGCGTGCCGCGCGGGGGCGTGATGATCGACCCCTGCATCGACTTCTCGAAGAACACCCACCAGTCGCTGACCATCCTGCGGAACGTCGACAAGCTGGTCGCCACCGGCTGGCCGGTGCTGATGGCGCTGTCCAACAAGGGGGTGGTCGGCGAGACGCTCGACGTCGGCATGGACGACCGCGTCACCGGCACCCTCGCCGCCACCGCGCACGCGGCCGCGCAGGGCGCCGCGATGTTCCGGGCGCACCAGGTCCGCGAGACGCGGCACGTGACCGAGATGATCGCGAGCATCGTCGGCACCCGCCCGCCCAAGAACGCCGTGCGGTGGCTGTGAACCCGCCGACCCCGCCGATCCGCCAGATCTGGCCGCCGGAAGCCGGCCGCGAGCTCGGCACGGAAGACCTCGAAACCCTCTACCGCTTCCCCGACGTCGCGAAGTGGCTGGTCGTCAACTTCGTGTCGAGCACGGACGGCGCGATCACGGTCGCCGGCCGGTCCCGCCCGCTGTCCACCGAGCCCGACCGGGTCGTCTTCAAGCTGGGCAGCGACCTCGCCGACGTGGTCCTGCTCGGCGCCGGGACCGCGGTGATCGAGGAGTTCGACGGGGTCCACCCGGACCCGGAGACCGCGGACCGGCGCCGCCGGCACGGGCTCGAGCCGATCCCGCCGATCGCCGTCGTCACCACGGGCCGCGCCCTGCCGCCGGACGCGCCGGTGCTCACGCGGGCCGCGGTGCCGACGATCGTCATCACCTGCGAACGGGCCCCCGGTGGCCTGCGCGACGCCTGGGCGGCGGCGGGTGCCGACGTCATCGTCGCGGGTGACGACGCGGTGGCGCTCGACGTCGCCGTGGCCGCACTGACCGAGCGGGGCCTACACCGGATCGACTGCGAAGGCGGGCCGCGGTTGTTCGGCTCGCTGGCCGAAGCGGGCCTGGTCGACGAGTTCCGGCTGACCGTCGCGCCGTTCCTGGTGGCCGGCACGGCCGACCGGGCCGCGATGGGCGGCCTTTTCGACCCGGTGGAGCTCGACCTGGCCACCGTCTTGACCGATGGCGCGAGCCTCCTGACCCGATACCTGGTGCCCCGATGAGCGCTCGTGCCGCCCTGGTCGCCGTGGCCGCCCTGCTGGCCCCGGACCTCCCGCAGGTCGGCGCGCGCGCCGCGGCCGCGCACGACGACCCGGACGCCTACGTCGCCGAGCACGCCGACCGGCTCGAAGACCGCGGCATCGACGAGCCGTTCCCGGGCCTGGCCTGGATCGCGCTGGTGGACGCGCTCGACGACCACGGCCTGCTGGCCGAGGTGGACTGGAAGGAGGCGGCGGACGAGATCGTCGGCCGCCTGCGGGCCCTGCGGTCCGCGCCGCCGTCGGACGAGGCCTGGGCGGGGCTCGCGGAGTCGGACCTGCCGACGTACGAGTTCCTCGAGACGGCGGGGGACCGGCTGGCCGGCCACGGCACCGCGCTCGCCGTCCTCGACATCGAGTCCGACTGCTACCCGCTGGTCCTGCTGCCGGCCGCGCGGGCCGGTGAGCTGGGCGGGCTGGCGAAGGCGGCCGGGTTCGAAGCCGCCGTTCTCGGGCATGAGCCGGGGCCGGCCACCGTGGTGACCGGCCCCGGAGCTCCCTAGCGCTTCAGGCCGTGCTCGATGGCCTCGATGATCCGCGGCCGCAGCTCGGCCGCGCTGATGATCGCGTCGACCGAACCGACCTCGACCGCGCGCTGGATGCTGTGCACCCGGTCGAACTCCGCGGCCACTTCGTTCACCTTCTCCGCGCGGACCGACGACTGGACCTCGGCGACGCGGGCGTTGAGCGCGGCCCGCTCGGCGCCGGCGGCCGTCGAGGCCTGCGCCTGCAGCTCGGTCACCCGCGGGTCGTTCGCCGTGCGGTTGTTCACCTCGCCGGCGAACACCACCGCCGCCGCGGGCGCGCCGCCCAGCACCGAGGCGAACGAGCCTTCCAGCGCCAGCACCGTCATGTTCGGGTTGAGCGTCTTGGAGAACACGACGAACGCGCCGCCGTGGTACCGCGAAATCACGGTGAACACGATCGGGCCCTCGAAGTTGACGATCGCCCGGCCGATCTCCGCGCCGTACTCCAGCTGCAGCTTGCGCAGCGACTCCGGCGAGCCGTCGAACCCGGACAGGTTCGCCAGCACCACCAGCGGCCGGTTGCCCGACGCCGCGTTGATCGCCCGCGCCGTCTTCTTCGACGACCGCGGGAACAGCGTGCCCGCGGTGTAGGTGTCCGGGCCGTCGGTGGGCGGGAAGCCGCGGCGCGGCACCGAACGCGACTCGATGCCCACCAGGCAGACCGGGCGGCCGCCGATGTGCACGTCCTGCACCGCCGACGTCTCCGCGTCGGCCATGCCCGCCCAGCGCTCCAGCACCGGGTGGTCCTGGTCGGACAGCGCGCGCATCACCGTGCGGATGTCGAACGGCTTCTTGCGGTCCGGGTTGTGCTCGGCCGAGAAGATCTCGCCGACGGTCGTGAAGTCGCTGCCGACGATCGCGTGCGGGTACGACGAGACGTCGCGGGTGGCGGGGTCGTTGGTGGCCGTCTTGCGCGGCCCGGTCTCCCCCGGCACGACGTAGGTGTGGTCGTAGTGCGCCATCAGCACGTCGCGGGCGGCCGGCAGGTTCGGCGCCCAGTACTGCGCCTGGCCGTTCGGGCCCATCACGCGGTCGTAACCGCCGATGCCGAAGTTGTCCTCGGCCGACACGCCACCGGAGAAGTCCAGTGCCTGCTTGCCGGTCAGCACCATCGCCGAGTCCGGCGTCATGACCAGGATGCCCTTGGTGTGCATGAGCATCGTGGCTTCGGCGTTCCAGTACGGCTGGGCGCCGACGTTGATGCCGTTGACGACGATGTTGATCTCGCCGCCGTCCTGGGTGAACGTGACGATCCGCTTGAGCGCCGCGCCGACCCAGTCCATGTTCTCGGTGCCCGAGGACATCGAGATCCGCGCGCCCGAGGAGAGCGCGAACCACTCGAGCGGCACCTGCATCCGCTCGGCCAGGTCGAGCGCCGCGATGACGCGCGAGCACTCCGGCTCGGACAGCGCACCCAGCGACTTCGTCGGGTCGCCGAGCAGCACGACCCGCGTGACGCCTTCGGGGTGCCGCTCGGTCACCGTCGTGACGACGCCGGCGACGATCGCCGCGGTGTTCTTGCCCTTCGGCCGGTCGACCGGGACCAGCTCGGTCGAGCCGTCGAAGTCGTGCTCGACGAACGAGCCCTCCGGGCCGGCGAGCAGCTCGGTCAGCTCGTACGGGTAGACGTTGCCGCGCCGCGCGGCGCGCTGCACCTTCAGGCGGTACTCGTCCAGCGGCCGGACCGGCTCGGTCGAGGGCGGCCCGACGTGCAGCCGCGCGCCGTTGCCGGGGTCGAGGGTGATCCGGACGGCGAGCTCGGTCAGCTTGCCCGCCTCGGTGCGCCGCCGGCCCAGGAACTGGACCTCCTCCAGGCCCGCGCCGACCGACGTCGGCCGGATGCGCTGGACGAGCGTGTTCAGCTCGTCGGTGGTCAGCTCCGTCTGCGGCCAGACGTACATCATGATCCGGTTGGTGTCGTAGCGCTTGTTCTGCGGCCGCTGCGCCTGGATGTTGCGGATCGCGTCGAGGCAGGCGGTGACCGCGTCCTCGAGCGCGGGCAGCGCGACCAGCCGGCCGTCGGCCTCGCGCAGCGGGGTCAGGTCGCGGACCTGGCCCATCGCGATCAGCCGCTCGTCGGCCGGGTTGCTCTTGGCGGCCGCCTTGAACAGGTAGATCTCCTCGTCCGCCGACGGCAGCCGGGTGAGGTCGAACTCGCGCAGCCGCTCCAGCTGCAGCCGCTGCGCGATCTGCGGGTGCAGGCCGCGGATCAGCCGGTCTTCCGCGAAGCCCGCGCCCTCACGCAGGAACGTGAAGTGGTGGTGCATCACTGCGCCGCCGGTGCCGGCCACGGTGACGACGACCCGGTGCACCTCCGCCGGCAGCGGGTGCTCGGCCAGCAGCGCCCCGAGCCGGGCCGCGGTCGCGTCCGCGTCGGGCTGGTCCTCCCAGCGCAGGTACAGGTCGGCGACGACCCCGTCGGTGGCGACCTCGCCGAGCGCGCCCAGCGCGGCGGGCAGGTCGGCGATGTCGACGGCGGTGGTGACCAGCGGCAGCACGCCGTCCGGGCGGTTCAGCCGGGCGGTCAGCCAGCGGTGGCCCGCGACGTCGCGCACCACGACGTCGGAGAGCCGCCGGTTGCCGTAGTAGCGGCGGGTCAGCACCTCGAGCAGCGGCGCGTGGTCGCAGCCCGGGCGCCCGATCCGCTGGCCGATCAGCCGGACGAGCGGCTCCGAGCCGGTGATCATGGCCTGGATCCGCTCGGCGCGGTCCGGCGCGTCCGGGTTCCGGTCGAGGTAACGCAGCTCGGTGCGGACGGCGGCGTAGACCTCGGCGCGGTGGCGGCGCAGCAGCGGCTGGGCGAACCAGCGGAAGACCACCCCGCGCGCCAGGTCGGACACGGCGGGGAACCGCACCTGCGTCGCCTCGACCAGGTGCTCCAGCGTGAGCCCGGCGCGCTCGCTGAGCGACTCCGCCGGCGGCGCCCCGGTCAGCCACTGCCGCAGCAGCTCGGAGACGACGGCGATGTCGGCCGCCATCCGCTGCTGGGCCAGGAAGATCCGGAAGACCGCGGCCTCCAGCTCCGGGGTGCGGTCGAGGTCGGTGACGCCGTAGTGCCCGAGCACGCGGCGCAGCTTCGCCTGGAAGCCCTCGGTGACCCCGGCGCGCTCGACGTCGAGGCTCTGCAGGTAGCTGTGGAAGAACTCGCGGGCGCTGTGCACCGAGCTGTCGGGCTCGGTGTCGAGCTCGCCGCCCGGGGTGTTGCGGCTCAGCTCGGACAGGTCGGCGAAGACGGTGAGCAGCTCCAGCTCGCCCTCGACCGGCCGGTTGCCCAGCTCGGCCCGGGCTTCCCCGTAGGCGACGAGGAGGCGCTTGCGCTCGGCCGGGTCGACGTCGAAGCCGAGCAGCAGGCTCCGCAGGTCCTGCTGGCCGCGGTCGACGCGCTCGGCGGCCGAGACCTCCGGCGGCGCGGCCGGCAGGTCGATCTCGACGGTCTCGCCGCTGTCGGCGGCCTCTTCCTCGGCGCCGTCGGCCAGCGGCTCCAGGCGCATCAGCGGCGCCCCGGTTTCCACCTGGCTGCCGACCGACACCGGGCACTCGCGGACCCGGGCGCGGAACGGCGCACGCAGCACCGTCTCCATCTTCATGCTCTCCAGCACGAGGATCGGCGCGTTCGCCTCGACCTCGTCGCCGACGGACAGCGGTGTCGCGACCACCAGCGCGGGGGCGGGGGAGCGGACGACGCCGCCCTCGTCTCGGCTGACGCGGTGGGTGACGCCGTCGACCTCGACGAGGTGGATCGGGCCGTGGGTGGCCGACACGAGCCGGAAGCGGCGGCCGTTGACGTGGATCTGGCCGCTGTGGGCGTCGAACCGGCTGATCTCGACGTCGGCGTGGTGCACGTCCGAGCCGCCGGCGGAGATGCCGACGCGGAACCGGCTGCGTCCGGCCCTGGCCACGCTCACGCGGTAGCCGACCCCGCGCAGCTTGAGGTCGAGCGGGCGGCCGGTCTCGTGCTGCACCTGCGGGCGCCCGCCGTGCGCGGTGGCCAGCAGCCGCTGGACGGAGACCTCTTCCTCGTCCTGGTAGGCCTCGATGGCGGCCGCGGCGAGCGCGATCGCGGAGTGCCGGTGGGTGACCAGGCGGCCCTCGGCGCGGACGCGGTCGATCCAGCCGGTGTCGGCGCTGGCGTCGATCACCTCGGGCTGGTCGAGCAGGTCGAGCACGAAGCTCTTGTTGGTCGCGCCGCCCTCGATGATCACGACCGTCTCGGCCATCGCGCGACGGAGGCGGGCGAGCGCCTCGTCGCGGTCGCGGCCGTAGGCGATGATCTTGGCGATCATCGAGTCGAAGTCGGCGGGGATGGTGTCGCCTTCGCTGACTCCGGTGTCGACCCGGATGCCGGGGCCGGCGGGCAGCGCCAGCCGCGCGATGCGGCCGGGGGAGGGGGCGAAGTCGCGGTCGGGGTCCTCGGCGTTCAGGCGCGCCTCGACGGCGTGGCCGCTCTCGCCCGGCTGGTCGCCTTCGAGCTTGCCGCCACCGGCGACGTGCAGCTGCAGCTTGACCAGGTCGGTGCCGGTGGTGATCTCGGTGATCGGGTGCTCGACCTGCAGGCGGGTGTTGACCTCGAGGAAGGCGAACAGCTTCTCGCCCGGGTGGTAGAGGAACTCGACGGTGCAGGCGCCGCGGTAGCCGACCTTGACGGCGAGCCGCTCGGCCGAGGCCTTCAGCTCGGCCGTCTGCGCCGGGCCGAGGACCGGGGACGCGGACTCTTCGATGATCTTCTGGTTGCGCCGCTGCACCGAGCAGTCGCGGACGCCGAGCGCCCACGCCGTCGCGCCGTCGGAGATCACCTGGACCTCGACGTGCCGCGCGCCGGTGACCAGGCGCTCCAGGAACACGACACCGGAGCCGAACGCGCGCAGCGCCTCCTGGCTGGTGCGCTCGTAGGCGTCGGCGAGGTCCTCGCCGGAGGCCACCATGCGGATGCCGCGCCCGCCGCCGCCCGCGGTGGCCTTGAGCATCAGCGGGTAGCCGATCTCGTCGCCGGCGCGCAGGGCGTCTTCGAGGGTGGCGACCTCGCCGCGGCTCCACGGCGCGACCGGGACGCCGACCTCTTCGGCGATCAGCTTCGCGCCGATCTTGTCGCCGAGCTTGCGCATCGCGTCCGCGCTCGGCCCGACGAAGGCGACACCGACCTTCTCGCACAGCTCGGCGAAGGCGGGGTCTTCGGCGACGAAGCCCCAGCCGACCCACGCGGCGTCGGCCTTCGTCTCGACGAGCGCCCGCTCCAGCTTGGCGAGGTCGAGGTACGGCCGGGCGGACGCCGGGCCGAGGTCGTAGGCCAGGTCCGCCTCACGGACGAACGTGGCCGTGCGGTCGGCGTCGGTGTAGAGGGCGACCGTCTCGATCCGCGTCCCGGTTTCCGCCGACAGATCCCGGACGGCGTGGATGAGCCGCATCGCGGCCTCTCCGCGGTTGACGATGGCGACACGACTGAACACCGGCTGAGCCTCCCAAGTACCCACGCGCAGAAGGCGACGCACCTGTCCTGGGGCGTCGCCTGCACCTGCCTACACCCTGCTGGATTACCGCCGGGTAGACCAATGTCCGGCATGGCGCATGCCGGGGCGGTTGTGTTGTGGGAACCCCACAAAAAGCGACCCGCGCCACACTGGCGGGGCGCTGTTTCTCGCGAGGCATGCCACAAAGCACACGCGCAGCCTACGGTGACGGCGGCTAGGGAAACAGCCAGTCGGGAGAAGTGTCAGGAGGCCAGCAGGACGTCGGACTCGAGGACCTGGCCGAGCTCGCGGCGTTCGGCCTCCGACAGGGGGACGGCGGCGACGCTGCAGCGGCCGTCCGCACCGGGCGCGGTGGTGACGACCAGCACCGGCCTGCCGTCGACCTCCCGCAGCGTGACGCGCCCGCCGCAGGAGAGGTCGACGGTGACACCGGGGCGTTCGTGGTTACGGCCCAGCCAGCGGCTGACGAAGTCGAAGGTCATCGCGGTCTCCCCTCGGGCGCGTTCAGCCCTCGGCACACAGGTGTGCGTGGTTAATGCCCCGGATACACCGTGTTCACACGCGGAGGGCGAAAAATTCGTGCCGGACGCCGTCCGCGCCGGACGAGAGGCGGGGCGGCACCCCCCGACGAGGTGCCGGCCCGCCCGGGCCCGTGCGGCGCGTCAGCGCAGCGGCGCCTCCAGGACGTAGCGCTTCGCGAGCCCCTCGCCGCAGTCCACCTCGACGGTCCGGCGGGCCACCTGGGCGCCGTCGTCCCCGCGCAGCGAGTACCCGACGGCCGTCGAGTCCTCGATCGTGCGGACCTCGGCGGGCACCCGGCCCCCGGCGGAGAGCCGGCGCAGCAGCCGCTGCAGCGGGACGTCCAGCGCCTCGTCCACAGTGGACGGCCGGTGGGTCTCGCCGCGGGCGGCCGCGGGCGCGCTCTCGGTGAGCCGCTCGACCTCACGCGTGGCGTCGACGATCGTGGTCACCGTGCCCGCGCCGTCGATGCCGACCCGGACCTCGCCGAGGCCGGGCGTGACGACCGGGTGACCGTCGACCAGCTGCGTGAACACGACGTGCGTCTCCCGCACCCGCGGGTCGGCGACCTCCGAGGCCGTGCCGCCCGCGTGGTACTGGTGGCGCACCTTGTCCGCGACCAGGTCGACCCGGTCGGCCAGGCCGAACGTCTCGACGGCGTCCTGGGCGATCCGGACCGCCTCGGCGGCGCTCGGCGCGTCCCGGCCGGTGCCGTCCACCTCGGCGAAGGTGATCTCGCGGACCCCGCGGTGGTCGACGGTCAGCCGCGGCCCGCCCTGGCCGTCGCCCAGCACGACCCCGTGCGAGCCGAGCGCGGCTTCGGCCTCGCCGCCGCCGAGCCGGACGCCGTAGTGCCCGGCCAGCTCGGTCAGCTTCGCCGTTGACATCCGCTGCGGCGCGAACCGGGCCGTCTGCGGCGACGCCGGCAGCTCCAGCTTGGGCGCCCGGATGCTCTTGGCGGCGTCGTACCAGGTCCACCACCACCAGTTCTTGGCCGCGGCGGCGGTGGTGAAGGTGCCTTCGTTCCAGAGCCGGTCCTGCGCTTCGGCCTGCGTCGCCCCGCACGCCACGGCCGACGGCGCCTGGTGGTGGTCGATGTCCCACGACGCGTCCAGCCACGCCTTGCTGAACTTGTGGCCGTTGGCGTTCCACTTGGTGAAGAAGAACGCGCCGTAGTTCGGGTTGTCGACGCTGGTCGTCTCGAAACCGAAGATCATCCGCAGCCCGAGGTTCGCCGCGTCCCACGTGCGGATCGGGCTGTTGCCGTCGCTGATGCGCAGCGAGAGGCAGGTGGAGAAGAAGAGGTAGCGCGCGACCTCGTTGCCGAGGCGCATGTCGTTCGAGCCCGCCCAGGCGGTGCCGCTCCAGGTGCCGCCCATCGGCATCCAGAACACGCCGTTGCCGTCCATCGTGCCGTGGCCGGAGTGGTACTCGGCGACACACGCGTCGAAGCCGTAGGTGCCCTGCCAGTCGTCGTACTGCTCGCCGTAGATCCACGAGAGCACGCCGCCGTCCTGGTACCAGAAGTTCGGCGCGGTGAACTGCTTGACGTAATTGTAGAAACCACCCGCGTCGTCGTGGGTGTAGGTGAGGTCGTTGATTCCGGCCGGGAAGTCCTCGATGGAGCAGACGCCGTACCGGTTCGCGCCGCGCTCGGCGGTCACCCCGGTGGCCCCGAAGGGATCTCCCGAGGTCAGTGGGTGTGCGGCGGCGGGCGCACCCGGCGGTGCGGTGACCGCGCCGTTCTTGAGCAGTGCCATGGTTCCTCCCCGGATCCGGCTTTCTCGAGCGCTGTGACGCTAGTCGTCGAAACCGGGAAAACCGCCGGATACATCTTTTTGCCACACCTTCAGCGCAATTTTTTCAGCGCTGCACCGATTCCGTGAACCTTTTCCGTTTTCCCGGCCTATCCGGTCGTCGGGGGTGGCCCAGAAGATCCACAATGGACTCCGGGCGCAGGCCCGGGTGCCCGGCGAGCACCCGCAGGGCTTTCCCCGGCGCTCCGGCGAGCAGCACGCGGGCGAGGTCCGCCGGGCACCGCGGGTTCGCCGCGATCCGCGCGGAGACCGTCGTCCCGTGCCGGGCGAGGGCGCGCAGCTGGGCCGGGGTCAGATCCGGGTTGGGCGCGACGAGCCGGGCGACCCCGGCGTCCGGGTCTTCGGTGAAGCGGTCGAGGAGGTCGGGCGGCAGGTCCGGGCTCGCCGCGGCCAGGCGCCGGACCTGAGCCGCCGGGGATTCGGCGAGCGTGCGCAGTTCCGTCGCGTTCGCGGCGGCGACGCGGGGCACCAGCAGCCCGATCTTCGTCGCGGGCGCGAGTTCGGTGAGCAGGGAGAGCGGGATCCGGGGGTTGAGGGCGGCGGCGCGCTTCATCTCGCGGCTGGTGTCCCGGGTGAGCAGCCGCGGCAGGAACGCCACGGCGGCGGGGTTGCTCGCGAGGTCCTGCCGGGCGCCCGGCAAGTCGTCCTCGGCGAGCTTCGCGTAGACCTCGGCGGTGAGGTCGCTGCGGGATGCCGGCTTCCAGCGGGTGAGGTCGTCGCCGTCGGCGGGCAGTCCGTGCGGGGGTGTGGCCGGGTTGCCCGCGAGTGTGTGTAGGAGGTTCTCGGGCGCCGCCCCCGGTTTCCATGCTACCCGGGATCACCGACAAGAATCGGCCTCGCGCAGGAGGCTGAGCAGCAGTTCCGGGGGGGGGGGGGGGGGGGTGACTGCTCGTTCGCGGCGAGGGCCAGGCGGACCTCGGGACGGGCGTCGGCGGCCAGGCGGGCGGGCGGCGGCCGGCACCGCGCCGCCGAGGTGACGACGTCGAGGTCCGGATCCGCGGCCAGCAGGTCCACGATCGGCTCGGGGAGCGGGAACCGGGCGCTCAGCTCGCGGCGGATCACCGGGTCGGGGTCGCGGGCGAGGCGGGCGAACAACCCCGGGTCCGCGTCCGGGTGCGTGAGCACCGCGAGCCCGGCCCAGGGGTCGTCGGAAGGCACGTCGGCCGGGGTGAGCAGGCCTCGGTCCAGCAGCGGGTACAGGACACCCGCGCCGCAGCGCCCGGCCAGGACCCACACCTGGGCCGCGGTCAGGTCTTTACGCCGGGCGAGGATCGGGCCCAGGTCGTCGTCCGCCGTGGTGACCAGGCGGTCCAGCAGGGGCGCGGGCAGCGCCGGGTTGGCGGCCAGGCCGCGCAGTGACGGGGTCATTGTCCGCTCCGAACGTCCCGCCGGCGCGGAACACCGCAGGATCGCGGACGTTCCGCGGCGCCGCAACCGGATTTGCCGCCATGATGGCGGCATGAAACTCGGGCAGCTGGCGTCGAACGCGCGGGACCTGTTCACCGCAAAACTGGTCTACGGCGAACCCGTGGAGCGCGACGGGGCCGTCGTGATCCCGGCCGCCGCGGTGTTCGGCGGGGGCGGGGGCGGCGGCGGGGACACCGGCGCGGCGCCGCTGCGGGAGGGCGCCGGGTTCGGGGTGCTCGCCCGGCCCGCCGGGGCGTTCGTCGTGCGGGACGGCACCGTCGTGTGGGTGCCCGCCCTCGACGTCACGCGGCTCGGGCTGGCCGCCGCCGTCACGGTCGTCGCCCTCGCGAAGATCCTGGCCAAGCGCGCCGGACGGTGAATGTTCACCACCGGTTCTTGTCGGCGTTCGCGTTGCTCCCCTAGCGTCCGGGGCGTCTTTCGATGCGGAGGTACGCATGAGTTCTGGGGACTTGAGCCGGCGCGCGCTGCTGCGCGCGAGCGGGGTCGCGGCGGCCGGCGCGGCGATGGGGATGCTGCCCGGGGTGGCGTTCGCCGACCAGCCGGGCGGCACCGGCAGCCAGACCCGGACCGTCACCGGCACGCTGAAGCCGGACGTCCCGGACTGGTACTACCTGCCCGTCGACGTCCCGCGCGGGGTCAAGCAGATCGACGTCGTCTACTCCTACGACCGGCCCCAGGTGCCCGCCGGCACCCGCGGGAACGCCTGCGACATCGGGATGTTCGGCCCGGAAGGCCACGAACTGGGCAACGCCCGCGGCTTCCGCGGCTGGTCCGGCGGCTTCCGCGACCGGTTCTCGATCAGCGCGTCCGAGGCGACTCCCGGCTACCTCGCCGGTCCGATCCGGCCCGGGCGGTGGCACGTCATCCTCGGCCCGTACACCGTCGCGCCGCAGGGCCTGACCTACAAAGTGGACATCACGCTGACGTTCGGGCCGGACGCCGCGCCGTTCAAGCCGAACCCGGCGCCGGAGAGCGCGCCGGCCCGCGAGCGCGGCCGCGGCTGGTACCGCGGTGACGGCCACCTGCACACCGTCCACTCCGACGGCCGCCGCACACCCGACCAGCTCGTCGCCGACGCCCGCGCGGCCGGGCTGGACTTCCTGGTCTCCACCGACCACAACACGTCGAGCTCCCAGCTGGTCTGGGGGAACTACGCCACCGACGACCTGCTGATCCTCAACGGCGAAGAGGTCACGACCCGGTCCGGGCACTGGCCCGCGATCGGCCTGCCCGCAGGCACCTGGATCGACTGGCGCTACCGAGCGGCCGACGCGGCGGACTTCCGCCGCTTCACCGACCAGGTGCACCGCGCGGGCGGCCTGGTCACCGCGGCGCACCCGTTCGCCAACTGCTTCGGCTGCACCTACGAGTTCGCGTACGAGATCGCCGACCTGGTCGAGGTGTGGAACGGTCCGTGGACCCAGGACGACGAGGCGAGCGTCATCCACTGGGACGGCCTCCTGCGCGGCGGCCGGTTCATCCCGGCGATCGGCGACTCCGACGCGCACAACCCGGACCAGCGGGTCGCGCTGCCGCACACCGTCGTCTACGCCGACCGCCTGCGCCGCAAGGAGCTGCTGGCCGGGCTGAAGGCCGGGCGGTCGTGGCTGGCGGAGTCCTCGGCGGTCCAGCTGGACTTCACGGTGTCCGCCGGCGGGCGCACGGCGGGCATCGGCGAGCGGCTCCCGGCGGGCACCGGCACCCCGGTGACAGTGCGCGCGGTGGTCGGCGGGGTTCCGGGCACCACGGTGACGTTCCTCGACCAGCTCGGCCCGGAGCACACCGAGACGGTCGGCGACACGGGCACGGCGACGGTGATGTGGACCACCTACCCGCGGTACTCGCGGTGGGTGCGCGTGGAGGTCCGCCGCCCGTCCGGTGGCCCGAACACCACCCAGCCGAACGCCATGGTCGCGATGTCCAACCCGATCTTCCTCGGCGCCGACCGCTGAACCTCGCCCGCTGCACCGCGTCCTGTCTTTGGGCAGACTGGTGCGAACGGGTGACGGGGAGGCAGTGTGCGTGGATGTGGCCTGAAGGTGGCCATCTTCCTGGGAGCGGTCATCGTGCTGACGGCGGGCGTGGTCGTGGCGGTGGTGCTGAGCCGCGGCCCGGACCGGACGCCGGGCTGCACCGTGGCGCTGCCGGGGGAGAACACGGCCTCGTACACGTTCAGCCCGGAGCAGATGAACAACGCCGCGACGATCTCGGCCGTCGGGACGAAGCTGGGGCTGGTCCCGCACGCGGCCACGGTCGCGCTGGCCACGGCGCTGCAGGAGTCGAAGCTGCGGAACCTCGCCGGTGGTGACCGGGACTCGGTCGGGTTGTTCCAGCAGCGGCCCAGCCAGGGCTGGGGCACGGTCGCGCAGCTGCAGGACCCGGTCTACGCGGCGACGGCGTTCTACGAGAAGCTGGACAAGCTGCCCGGCTGGGAGACGATGCCGATCACCGAGGCGGCCCAGGCGATCCAGCGCTCGGGCGCCCCGGACGCGTACGCGCAGTGGGAGCCGCAGGCCCGCGCGATGGCGGCGGCGTTCAACGGCCAGTTCCCGGCCGCGCTGACCTGCCGCAACCTGACCTTGGCCGCCCCGGGCGACGTCGCCGCGGCGGCGACGGCCGAGCTGGGCACGGTCAAGCTGAGCGGCGCCCACCCGGCGGCGCAGGGGTGGACGTACGCGAGCTGGCTGGTGGGCCGCGCGGAGGCCTTGGGCCTGGACAAGGTGAGCTTCGCCGGTCAGACGTGGACGGCGGAGTCCGGCGCCTGGGCCCAGGACTCCGCCGCCGGCCCGGACCTCTCGCTGCACCAGGCCCCGGCGGCCCAGCCCAGCCAGTGACCGTCACTTTCACTGAGAAAGTGATCCCGAGGCTGGCTTGGGACGTCACTTTCACTGAGAAAGTGATCCGGAGTTCCCGCTCCGGGGGTCTCCTTCGGGTGACGGGCTGGGTCAGGGGACCAGGATCGCCCGGCCGCGGATGCGGCCGGCGTCGAGGTCGTCGAGGGCCTCCTGGAAGTTCTCCAGGGGGTAGCGGGCCGTGTGCAGCTTCACCCGGCCCTGCGCCGCCAGGACCATCAGCTCGCACAGGTCGTTGTACGAGCCCACCAGGTTTCCGATCAGGTTGATCTCGCTCGAAATCACGTCGATCGTCGGGACGTCGATGTTTTCGCCGTACCCGACGACGTGGTAGTCGCCGGCCCGCCGCAGCATCGCGATCCCCTCGGCCGTCGCCCCGCCCTCGCCGACGAAGTCGAGCACCGCTTCCGCGCCGTGGCCGCCGGTCAGGTCGAGCACCTCGCTCACCTGAGCGCCGCTCGCCACCACGCCGTGGTCCGCGCCGATCGCCAGCGCCAGCTTCACCGCGTCCGGGTTGCGATCGACTACGACCAGTTCGGCCGCCGAGATCGCCTTGAGCACCTGGACGCCGATGTGCCCGAGCCCGCCCGCGCCGATGACGACGCACCGGTCGCCCGGACGCAGGCGCCGCGCCGCCTTGGCCGCCGCGTGGTACGCCGTCAGCCCGGCGTCGGCCAGCGCCGCGACGTCCGCCGGCTCCAGTGCGTCGTCGATCTTCACCACACTGCGCGCCGACGTCTTGAGGTACTCCGCGTAGCCGCCCGCCGTGTCGATGCCGGGGAACTGCGACTGTGCACAGTGGACGTCGTCGCCGAAGCGGCACGCCCGGCACAGCCCGCACGTGATGAGCGGGTGCACGATCACCTTGTCGCCCTCCGCGACGTTGGTCACCGCGGCGCCGACCGCGTGCACCCAGCCTGCGTTCTCGTGCCCGATCGTGTAGGGCAGCGTGACGCCGGACTTCTCCGCCCACTGCCCTTCCAGGATGTGCAGGTCGGTCCGGCAGACGCCGGCGCCGCCGATCCGCACGACGACGTCGTACGGGCCGCTGACCTCGGGCGCGGGCACCTCGGTCAGCCGCAGCGGCTCGTGGTAACCGACAACCTGGACCGCCTTCATGAAGCCTCCACTGTGGATTCGGGGTAACGGGTGCGGAGCAGGCCGCGGCAGAAGTGCGCGTTGCCCTCGATGGAGATCCGGACCGACCGCGCGAACCGCAGCCGCAGCGGGATTTCCTCGCGGGGGAACGGAGTTCCGTGCTCGTCGACCAGCACGAGCGCCGCCGGGCCGGGCGAGAGCCCGAGTGCTTCGCGACGCCGCAGCAGCGCGTCCGTCGCCGGACCGGCCTCCAGGTCCGCGAGCGTCACCTCGTGCAGGTCGACGTCCTCCCGGGCGCGCATCAGGACGGTCAGCGCGCGTTCCATCGCCGCCTGGTGTGCCTTGCGCCGGAACGTCTGCCGCAGCTCCTCGAGGTCCTCCTCGGCTTCGTGGCCGAACGTCCCGCGGTACCCGGCGTCGGCGGCGAGGCCGCGGTTGATCAGGTCCGAGTCGTGGTGGTCGTCGAGCAGCACCACGACTTCGCCGGTCCACGGCAACGCCGTCAGCACGTCCTTCGCGTCGGATGCCATGAGATAGGCGAAGTTCGGCGCGCAGAACGACGTCGGCAGTCGCAAGTGGACGGTCACCCGGTCGTCGTCGACTTCCACCGAACGGACGAACCCGAGATCGGTGATGGGCTCGTCGAGCTCCGGGTCGAGAACCGCGTCCAGCGCGGTGTGGGCGTCCATCTCACGCCACCGACACGGCCTGGGTCTCGACCGGCGCGAGCTGCAGCTCGGCGGGCACCGGGATGTCGTACATCTTCGCCGCGTTGAGCCCGAGGATCTTCTTCTTCTGGTTCACGGTCAGCGGCGCGTACTCCGGCAGGTCCTCGGGGATCCGGAAGTCGACGAACCGTTCGACCAGCCACTTCGGCGTCCAGATCGCGTAGTCGCTGGAGAACTGGATGCGGTCCTCGTCGAGCCAGTACAGCAGTTCGCCGATGATCTGCGCGAAGTACTTCGGCCGGGTGTGGATGAACGGCATCGCGACAGCGAGTCCCGCGTGGACGTTCGGCTCCTGCGTCGCGATCCAGCAGAAGTCCTCCAGCCGCGGCAGCCCGCAGTGCTCCACGACGAAGTTCAGCTCGGTGAAGTCGGTGGCCACGTGGTCGACGTCGGCGACGTCGAAGGCGTCGCGGTCCAGCGGCCGGATCGTCGGTCCCTTGTGGACGTGGATGTTCCGGATCCCCAGCTCCTGGCAGGCTTCCAGGTACTTGTACGTCCACTTGTCGTCGAGCTTGTAACCGCGGGAGTCACCCTGCCACTCGGCGGTGTAGAGCTTGACGCCCTTGAGGCCGAAGCGCTCGGCGTCGCGCCTGAGCTGGTCCAGCCCGGCCTGTTCGAGCCGCGGGTCGAAGTTGTGGTTGTAGGTCAGTTTGCCCGGATGCCGCTGCGTCAGTGCGAAAGCTTCTTCGGTCTGGCCGAAGCCGTTGTGGTAGAACGCGCCGAGGTGCGCGGGCTGGAAGATCGCGTGGTCGACGTACCCGTCTTCGAACAGGTCCTTCACCAGCCGTTCGCCGCCCTGGTAGAGGTAGTCCTCGTACGGCCAGACCTCGGACTCCGGGCTGAGGTTGCGGTGGTAGTCGTAGAAGCAGTCGATGAACTGCTTGCCGTGGATGTTCCGCTGGTTCTCCGGGCGGGCGTCCCAGAGCGCCACGTGGGCGTCCACGATGAAGTACGTCTCGCCGTCCTTGCTGTACATGGGGTTCCTCCGCGGTTGGCACGTTGGAGGCGACGGTAGGGACGTCGGCGCTGGTCAGGGACCCGTCCGGTGTCTCGATATGAGACAGCGCGCGCTGCCGCCACCCGATCGGCCGACGTAGCCTGGGGGAGTCCGACGCAGAGCCGCGTCCCGGGAGGCCGAGGTGGAGAACCCGCAGGTGCACGTCACGCGGTCGTTCGACGCGCGCGCCGCGATCGCGCCCAGGCTGCGGGCGTCGTGGCAGCGCAGCGAGCGGTACGGCGTGCCCGAGGACGAGGTCCTGCCGGTGTTCTCGGGCGCGGTCGACACCGGTTCGCTGCTCTACGAATGCGGCACCGAGGTGCTGCGCGGCCTGCAGGCGACACTGGCCAACGAGCCGATCAGCCTGATGATCACCGACAGCGAAGGCCTGGTGCTGAGCCGGCTGTGCACGGACGCCTCCATCAGCCGCTCGCTCGACAAGGTGCACCTGGCGCCCGGGTTCTACTTCGCCGAGAGCAACGCGGGCACCAACGGCCTCGGCCTCGCGCTCGCGGACCGCGTGCCGTCGATCGTGCGGGCCGGCGAGCACTACTGCACCGACCTGCGGGGCTACACCTGCGCGGCGGTGCCGGTACTGGACCCGCTGACCGGCGTGCTCGCCGGGAGCGTCAACCTGACGACGTGGTCGGAGCAGTCGTCGGAGCTGCTGCTCGCGCTGGCCCAGGCCGCGGCCGGGAACACCGCGGCGCTGATGCTGGCCCGGGCGTCCGGCCGGACCGCCCGGCCGACCCCGCGGGGTGAGGTCTTCCGCGTCTACGCCGACCGGGTCGACCCCGGTGACGTGCCGCGGCTCTCGTCGGCGTGGACCACCGCGGTCGCCGAGACGCAGGCGGCGCTGGCGGCCGGCCGGGTGGTGGCCGTCGTCGGCGAACCGGGCGCGGGCAAAACGGCGCTGGCCTCTCTCGCGCACCGGGCGCTGCGGCCCCGCGACCGGGTCCTCAACGCCCGCCCGCCCGCGCCCGACGACGCCGACACCTGGCTGACGCTCTGGACGCCCGAACTGGCCAAGGACGACACTTGCGTGATCGTGTCGGGGGTGGACACGCTGCCCGCGTGGGCGGCGTGGGAGCTGGCGCGGCTGTTCACCGAGGCGCGGCACCCGGGTGGGCCGGTCCCGTTCGTGCTCACCGCGGAGGACGGCTCGCTGTGCGCGGCGCTGAGCCCGCTGGTCGACCGGGTCGTCGAGGTGCCGGCGCTGCGGTTCCGCCCCGACGACGTCCTCCCGCTGGCCCACCACTTCGCCCGCCGGGACCGCGGCCGCGACGTCGCGTTCACGTCCGCGGCGTCGCGCGCGCTGACGGCTTACGACTGGCCGGAGAACGCGAAGCAGCTTCGCCGCGTGATGCGTGAGGCCGCCGCGCGATCGGACGTCATCGACACCCAGCACCTGCCGGCCGAGGTGTTCACCGGCGTCGGGCACCGGCTGAGCCGCCTGCAGGCCCTGGAACGCGACGAGATCGTGCGGTGCCTGTCCGAGCCGGGCGCGACGGTGGTCCACGCGGCGACCCGGCTCGGCATGGGCCGCGCGACGCTCTACCGGAAGATGGCGCAGTACGGGCTCAACGCGCGGCAGCTGAAGTCGTAGCCCACCGCACCGCCGGCCCCATCGCCCAGCCGGCGGCGAGGAAGACCCCGCCCATGAGCAGCCAGCCGGGCAGGCCCCAGCCGATGACGACGGTGCTCAGCAGCACCGGGCCGATCGCGCGCGCCACCGACGTCCCGGTGCCGAAGAACCCCTGGTACTGGCCCTGGCGGTCGGCCGGGGCGAGGGCGAAGCCGATCTCCCACGAGCCCGCCGACTGCAGCATCTCGCCGAACACCTGCACCAGCGCGCCGGCCACGAGCACCGCGAACGCGACCCACGGCGAGGTGCCGGACGCCGACAGCGCGAACGCCACGCAGGAGGCGAACAGCAGCAGGCCGGACCGGCGCACCATCCGGGCCGCGGCGCCGATGCTCGCCAGCCGCCCGGCCACGCGGACCTGCAGCAGCACCACCACGACCGTGTTCAGCACGAACAGCGCGGACACCGCCCAGCCCGGCGCGGCCGTCCGTTCGACGATCCACAGCGGGATCGCGACGCTCAGCAGCGGCATGCGCAGCAGCAGGATCGCGTTCAGCAGCGTCACCAGCGCGTACGGCCGGTCGCGCAGCACGGCCAGCTTGGGCTCGCCGGAGCGCGGGACCGACGTCTTCACGGCCGGCAGCGCGAGCATGAGCGCCGCCGTGAAGACGAAACTCGCCGCGTCGAGCACGAACACCGTCAGGTACGCCGAAGCCGTGTCGGCCGAAAGCGCGAGCCCGCCCAGGCCGGCGCCGACGGCGAGCCCGGCGTTGCCCGCCGACTGCAGGTGCGCCCGGACGCGCGTCCGCCGTTCCGGGTCGGCGAGCGCGGCCAGCAGCGCCTGCCGCACGGCGGCCAGCCCGGTCTGGCAGCTGCCGTAGAGGCACGCGGCGAGGACGAACAACAGCGGCGAGCGGACGACGAGGAACGCCAGGATCGACACCGCCGTCGCCAGCGACAGCAGCACGGCCGAGCCGCGCGCGCCGTGGCGGTCGGCGAGGTGGCCGAGCGGCACCCCCGCGACCGAGCCGACCGCCCAGCCGAGCGTGAGGCCGAGCCCGACCTGTGCGGGAGTCAGCCCGGCGATGCGCGTGAAGAACAGCACCGAGCACGTCAGGAACGCACCGTCGCCGAGCGAGCCGGTCAGCTGGGCGGCGGCGAGCAGCCGGCCGGGGCGCCGGTGCCGGTCCGGCGGGGCGGGGCGTTCCAAGGTCACCGTCATGCGGAGGACGTTAGAGCGGAACTTGGCCCGATCCCAGATCCAATTATGGCTTCGTCGACTGGGCCAATGTAGCCTCGCCGGATGGACTTCCACGTCAGCCTGGCCGGCCGGGGTGATCTCAGCGCCCGGATCTACCGGCAGCTGCGTGACGCCGTCCTGGACGGCAGGCTGCGCGCGGGGGAGCGGCTGCCGCCGACCCGGGAGCTGGCGCGGCGTCTGGCCGTCTCGCGCAACACCGTCGCGGTCGCCTACGACCGCCTCACCGCGGACGGCTTCCTCACCGGCCGCGTCGGCGCCGGGACCTACGTCAGCGCTTCGCTGCCGACACCCCGGCCGCGCAAGGCGCTCTCGGTGCGGGGGCCGCAGCCGAAGGCGGTCTGGCGGTCCTTGCCATCGGCGGTCGCGGCCGTCCCGCAGGCGCCGGTGTACGACTTCCGCGTCGGCATCCCCGACGCGGCGCTGTTTCCCGTCGAAACGTGGCGGCGGCTGCTGGCGCGGGAGCTGCGGGACGCCGCCGGGTTCGCGCACTACGCCGACCCGGGCGGGCATCCCGGTCTGCGCACGGCGATCGCCCGGCACGTCGGCGTCTCGCGTTCGGTGCGCGCGGACGCCGACGACGTGCTCGTCACCCAAGGCGCGCAGCAGGCGCTCGACCTGCTGTGCCGGGTGCTGCTCGAACCCGGCGACCGGGTCGCGGTCGAAGAGCCCGGTTACCGGCTGGCGAAACTGCTTTTCACGTCCCACGGCGCCGAAGTCGTGGGTGTGCCGGTGGACGGCGAAGGCCTCGACGTCGCCGCGCTGCCGCCGCGCACGAAGCTGGTGTACGTCACGCCGTCGCACCAGTTCCCGCTCGGCACCCCGATGTCCCTCGCGCGCCGCACGGCGTTGCTCGCCTGGGCCGAGCGCACCGGCGCGGTGGTCGTCGAGGACGACTACGACAGCGAGTTCCGGTTCTCCGACCGGCCCCTGGAACCCTTGCAGAGCCTGGACCGCGGGGGCCGCGTGGTCTACGTAGGCTCATTCTCGAAGACGCTGCTTCCCATGCTGCGCCTGGGTTTCCTGGTCGCCCCGGCGTCACTGCGGGACGCGCTGCGCCACGCCCGCCGGCTCGCGGACTGGCACGGCGACCTGCCCGCGCAGGCGGCGCTGGCCCGGTTCGTCGACGAGGGCCTGTTCGCCCGCCACATCCGCCGTGCGACGAAGGTGTACGCCGAGCGCCACGAGCGGATCACCGAGACGCTGGACCGGGTGTTCGCCGGTCGCCTGCGGCTCGTGCCGTCGGCGGCGGGGCTGCACCTGTGCGCGCTCGGCGAGGCGGACCTGGAGCCGGTCGCGGCCCGCGCGGCGGCGGCCGGGGCGGCGGTCCAGACGCTTTCCGACCTGTGCGGCGGGTTTCCGGGACACGGGCTGGTCCTGGGGTACGGCTCGATCCCCCTGGACCGCATCAACGACGGCCTCGCGGCTCTCGACCGCGCCTGGGTCTCGTGAGTGTTTTTTAGGGTTAGAACCCTAAAAAACACTCACGACAACTGCGGCAGGGGCTCGACGTGGTGGTCGGTGCGCCGGCGCGCGGCGATCGCCAGGCCGCCGGCGCCGGTGACCACCGCGGTGGCCAGCACCAGCAGCCAGCCGCGGCGGAAGTCCGCCAGATCCGGCGTCCCGGCGAAGACCGCGACCAGCACCGCCGTGCCGAGCACCGTGCCGACCTGCCGCATCGTGGTGACCATCGACGAGCCCGCGCCCCAGCGGGCCGCCGGGAGGACCGTGCCGACGACCCCCGAGAGGCTCGGCAGGATCAGCCCGACCCCGATGCCGGTCAGCAGCTGGCCCGGCAGCATCGCGCCCAGGTAGTCACGCGTCGAACCCATGCGCAGCAACCAGATCAGCACCCCGGCGCCGAACGACAGCCCGCCGAGGGCGACGAGCGGGCCGGGCCCGACGCGGTGCGCGAACCGGCCGCCGGCGATCGACACCGGCACCACCATCAGCGGCCCGGGCGCCAGGGACAGCCCGGCCACGAGGATCGAGTCGTGCCAGATCGAGGTCAGAAACAGGACGTTGCCGAACAGCATCGCGGCGAACCCGGCCGCGAACACACCCGTCGTCACGCACGCCAGCCACAACGTCGGGACGCGCAGCGCCGGCAGGTCCAGCACCGGCACCGCGTGGCGCGCCGAGCGCAGCGGCACCCACACCAGCGCGACGGCCGCGACCGCGAACGCCAGCAGCACCGGCTGGCCGCCCCAGCCGTGGTCGGACGCCTCGACCAGCGCGTACGCGAGCGCGGCGACGCCGACGAGCAGCCCGGCCGCGCCGAGCAGGTCCGGGACGCCGGTGGCGGTGTCCCGCGACTCGCGCAGCACCCGCGGCCCCGCCAGCAGCGTCACCGCGCAGATCGGCAGGTTCACCAGGAACACCCAGCGCCAGGACGCCTCGACGAGCAGGCCGCCGACCGGCGGGCCGAGCGCCGCGGCCGCCGCGCCCACCGACGCCCAGACCCCGACCGCCAGCGGCCGCCGGTGCGGCGGGAACGCCGTCAGCAGCAGCGCCAGTGACGTCGGCATGACCAGCGCGGCCCCGATCGCCTGCACCGCGCGGAAGGCGATCAGCACGGGGATCGACGGCGCGGCCGCGCACGCGGCGGAGGCGAGGGTGAACACCGCGACCCCGATCAGGAACAGCCGTTTCCGGCCGTACCGGTCGGCCAGCCGGCCCGCCGGGGCGAGGCACGCGGCGAACAGCACGGTGTAGCCGTTGAGCACCCACGACAGCGTCGCGAGGTCGTCGCCGGGGAACGCGGCGCGGATGCCGGGGAAGGCGATGGTGACGATGAACGTGTCGAGACTGGCCAGGAAGGCGGCCGTCGAGACGACCAGCAGCACGAGGCCGGGCTTCGGCGGGGAGTCGGTCATGACGCTCCTAGGTTTGAAAAAGCAACCTAGCTGGAGACAGTGAGTCTCAACAAGAGACTGACCTGACCGGAGCGACCTATCTCACGCAGTGGCGGCGTACTCCTCGGCCCGGGCCTTCAGCGCGGCGAGCGTGTGCTCGATCGAGCGGACGTTGTAGCCGGGCCGGTCGGCGCGCCCGGTGACCCGCGGGCCCATGAACTTCCGCACGATCCAGCTGCCGATCCGGTACCAGTTCTCGGTGACCAGGCAGCCGTCCGCGCTCGGTGCCAGCACGTACTCCCACCGCGAGACCCGCGAGCCGAACGGCGTCCGCACGTCGAAGGCGAACCGGCGGCCCGGTTCGAACACGACCACGCGCACCCGCGTCCACCACTGCAGCTCGCCGTTGCGGTTGCGGCCGCGGAACCGCGCGCCGAGCGCCGGGCCGGTGTCGTCCAGCCAGCGGCCGCCGACGTTCTCCGGGCTCAGCTCGCCCATCCGCGGCAGGTCGGTGACCCACGACCACACCGTGCCCGGGTCGGCGGGGACGGCGGTGCTGCGCGAAATCGTCGGTTCCACCCCACGACGGTGACAGCGCGGCCGCAGGTCGGGCAAGGGATCCCGGGGTTGTCCGCAGGGCAGGAGAGCCGCGGTGAAAAAGCCGGTGACCCGACCGCGTTGCAAACGGCGTCATTCTGGGTACCTCGCGCGCGGAGGAGTCTCCGACACGGAGGGTGCGGTGGTGGGCGTGATCCTGATCGAAGTGGTGGGGATGGCCGTTCCGGTTCCCGGTGAGGCGCCGCTGATGCTGCTCCGCGAGCCGGACGGGGCGCGCCGCTGGCTGGCCATCATGATCGGGTACGGCGAGGCCGAAGCCCTCGTGCGGGCGCGGGAGCAGATCGCGCAGCCGCGCCCGGGCACGATCGAGCTGCTCGGCGACGTGCTCGCGGCGTTCGGCCAGGGGGTCGCCGCGGTGGAGCTGACCGAGGTGCGCGACGGCATCTTCTACGCCGACCTCGTGCTCGTCGACGGCACCCGCGTGTCGGCCCGCCCGAGTGACGCGGTCGCGCTCGGCCTGCGCCAGGGCGCGCCGATCAGCGTCGCCGAAGAGGTGCTCGACGTCGCGTCCGTGCAGCTCGAGGTCGAACAGGAGGCCGAAGGCCCGGCCGCCGACGTGCTGGACACCGAGGCCGAGGTCGCCCGGTTCCGCGCCGAGCTCGACGGCCTGGGCCCGGAAGACTTCGACGACCTGTGACCCGTTTCTCCCGTCCGCGATGAAAAGCGGCCGCGGCGCCGGTATACCTGCGAGGTCGCCGGCCGGACGGGAGAACGATGCAGGACTTCGCCACGCGCACCGAGCCGCACCGGCGTGAGCTGCTGGTGCACTGCTACCGCATGCTCGGCTCGGTCCACGAGGCCGAGGACCTGGTGCAGGAGACCCTGGTCCGCGCCTGGAAGGCGTGGGCGGGCTACGATCCGGCCCGCGCGTCCGTGCGCACGTGGCTCTACCGCATCGCCACCAACGCCTGCCTGACCGCGCTGGAGGGGCGGACGCGGCGGCCGCTGCCCTCGGGGCTCGGCCGGCCCAGCGAGGACCCGGCCGCGCCGCTCACGCCGTCGTTCGAAATCCCGTGGCTGCACCCGTTCCCGGACGCGCGTCTCGACGACCCCGGGCACCGGCTCGCCCGCCGGGGCACCCTGCGGCTGGCGTTGCTGGCGGCGATGCAGACGCTGCCGCCGAAGCAGCGCGCGGTGCTGATCCTGCGGGACGTCCTGGCGTTCAGCGCGGCGGAGGTGGCCGGGTTCCTGGACACGACGCCCGCGGCCGTCAACAGCGCCCTGCAGCGCGCCCACGCGAGCCTCGGCGGGCTGTCGGCCGACGACGTCGCCGAGCCGGACGACACCGCGGTGGAAGCGGTCCTCGACCGCTACGTGCGCGCGTTCGAGCGCGCCGACGTCACGGGCCTGGTCGAGCTGCTCACCGAGGACGCGGTGCTGGAGATGCCGCCGGTGCCGCTCTGGTACCGCGGCCGCGACGGGTACGGCGCGTTCATGGCGCGCCTGTTCGGGATGCGCGGCCCGGACTGGCGCCTGACGCGCACCGCCGCGAACGGGCAGCCCGCGCTGGTGGCGTACTGCCGCGACGACACCGGGGTGTACCGCCTGCACACGCTCCAGGTGTTCACCGTCCGCGGCGGGCGGGTGGCGCACAACGTCGTGTTCGCCGATCCCGCCGTGCTCGCCCTGTTCGAGCTGCCCGCGGTGGCGCCGTGACTCAGCCGGCGGCCCGGGCTTCCGCCGGGCGGCCGTAGGCGCTGCCGTCGTTGCTGCGCTGGAGAAGGCCTTCGTCGACGAGGAAGCGGCGGAGCGCGGCGTGGTCGTCGTGGACGGCCGAGAGCTTCTCGCGGACGTCGCGCTCGGTGTAGAGCCGGCCCGGCTCGAACCGCTCGGCGAGGTGGGCGAGCAGGGCGTGGCGGAGCTTGCCCGGCCGCGGGATCGTGACCAGCCTGCCGCGGCTGAACAGCGCGTCGAGCGGGTCGGCCGGGGTCTTGACGAGCGCGTCGCGGAAGACCTCGGGGACGGCGTGGTAGCGGTCGCCGGACCGGGTGACCAGCCCGGCCGCGACCAGGCGCTGCGCGAGCTTCGCCGTCTGCCGGTCTTCGGCGGCCGGGAGCCCCTCGGGCGCGGTGCAGATCCGGGCGAACAGGCGCAGGCGTTCGGGGTCGGCGAGGGCGGAGACCAGCGCTTCCGGTGCAGTCATGAGCGGACGGTACCGGGGCCGGGGCGGCGGGTGAACCGGTTCGGCCCGGCGGCGCTCCGGTGACCGGCATCGGGTGGGACAGCGCGCGGGCGGGTGTCTCACGGTTTCCGTCCACTGTGGAGACTATTCGGTGATGGTGATATGCGTGACCGAACATGAAGGCGTCTCGAATCCACCTTAAATGAATGTTAAGTATCCCGACGTTTGCTGGTACCGTGGCCGGGGAAAGCGGTGGGGGCGAGGGAGTGAACGGGCAGTCCGGTTGCCCGAACACCCGCGCCCGGCGGCCCGTGAATTATCAAGGAATTGTGAGCGTCGAATTGCCTGCGGGGGCGGGCGTTCGGTACGGCCACCCCCGCCCCGGACTGGGAACTGGCCGCTGAACAGGGGATTAAGCTGCGGGAGCGGGGATACCGAACCTTCGGTGCGGAGGGTCCCGCACAGCGGGTACGGGCGGCCACGAACTTCACTCGCCAGCCCCGGGAATGCGTTGACCGCGCCGATCCGCCGTTCGTAGTCTTGCGGCGTCGTCTTCGAGTCGGACGGCTTTATTGGACGCTCAGACCTCAAGCAGAAGGGGGCTTTCCATGGCCGGCATCCGAACGATTTCCCCGCTCGCCACGCACCGCGCCGACCCGGGCCGCCGGGTGGTGCCCGGGCTGCGGCCCGGCATCATCGGCGACTTCGTCGAAGAGGCCGACATGCCGTTGGTCGTGCTCGGCTCGGGCCTGCGGGTCGGCGGCGCGAACGCCGCCTTCTACCGCTGGCTGGGCCGCCGCCCGGCGGAGGTGCTGGGGGAGTCCTTTCCCGACCTCGTCGCCACCGCGCCGGCGTACCTGCGCGAACGGCTGAACCGGGTCGCCGAAGGCCGTGAGCAGCGCTTTCGCGGCAGTGTCTCGGGTCTGGTGCCCGCCGGCGTCGACCGCGTCACGATCGTGGCCGGCCGGATGCGGGCGCCCGGCGACACGATCCTGCTGACGGTGGTGCCCGAAACCGCGCCGGCCGGGCTGGGTAGCGCGACCGCGGAAAGCTCGCGCTCGGTGTCCGGCATCGAGGCGAAGATCCTCCAGGGGATCGCCAGCGGCCTGTCCAGCGTGCAGATGGCGTCGCGGTTCTACCTGAGCCGCCAGGGCATCGACTACCACGTCGCCCGGCTGCAGCGGAAGTTCAAGGCGGGCAACCGCGTCGAGCTGATCTCGCGGGCCTTCGCCTCCGGGCTGCTGGACTCCACCACGTGGCCGCCCCGGGTGCCGGACTCCCGGCTGGCGAGCTGAGCGCGGGCAGCCGTGCGGTTGCGATCGGCTGACGTCCCGGTGACCGGCCCGGGAACGGCTCCCGGATGCGGTGCTCGTCACACCGCCGGGGCGGTGCCCAGCGCGGCGATTACGCAACGACGTTGTGCGAACGGAAACGCTCATCTGAGCACTCGATCACCACTGTCCGCGCCTCCATCACGGTATCCACTGGTAGCTGGCCGCATTGGTCCAGATCTTTCTTCGCGAGAACCGTCGCCAAACCGCTCAGATGAGCAGGCGACTTCGGGTAGTGAGGGATAACCCCTGCCGGGTCCCGTCACCCTGTTCGGTAAGTCGATCACGCGATGAGATGAGAGCAGTCAGGAACCGTGCGCTCTGTGTGACGGCACCGGCTCCGACGGGAGGACGGGGAGGCAGCAGATGGTGGATCGGGAGGCCACGACGACCGGGCCGACGCTGGCCGGGCGCGACGCGGAACTGCGTTGGCTCGCCGCGCGGCTGGGCCCCGGCGCGCCTCACCGCACCCCCGCCGTCGTCGTCGTGCGAGGCCCGGTCGGCATCGGCAAGACCAGCCTGCTCGACGCCGCGCTGGCCCGCTGCGGCGAAGTCGTCGTCTGCCGGACCGCCGGCGCGGAAGGCGGCCAGGCGTGCCGGAACCTGATCGCCGGGCTGCACGCCGCGGGCGCCCCGGCGCCCGACCCCGAACCCCGCGCTTTCGAAGCGTGGTACACGGATTTCGCCGCCTGGGCCGCAAACCGGCCGGGCGTGGTGCTCGTCGTCGACGACGTGCAGTGGTGTGACGAGCCCACGCTGCGGTGGCTGAGCCTGCTGGCCCGCCGCGCGAACGGCCTGCCGCTGCGGATCGTCCTGGTCCGCGCCGGCGCCGCCGGCCCCGCGGCGGCCGCCGACCGGCTCTCGGACCTGGAATCCTCCTACAGCACCGAGGTCCTCGACCTCGGCCCGCTGCCGGCGGAGGCGGTCGCCCGGCTGGCGCGCGAGGTCGCCGGTCCCGGCGCCGGGGAGCTGTTCGTCCAGCACTGCGTCGAGCAGTCCGGCGGGAACCCGTTGCTGCTGCGGGAAATGCTCGACGACCTGAACAAGGTCGCGGCCGGCATCGCGCCGCTGGCCGGGGTGCCGGTCGACACCGGGCTCATCCGTTCGCTGTTCGCGTGCCTGCCGGAGTACGTCCGGTCCGTCGCGATCGCGGTGGCGGTGCTCGACGGCCAGGACCTGCTCCTGGTTGCGCGCCTGGCCGAAGTGCCGCTGCGCACCGCCGAAGCGGCCGTGGAGATGCTGCGGGCGCAGCACGTCCTCACCGCCGAAGGGCTCGCGTTCCGGCACGACCCGGTGCGCGCCGGGCTGCTCGAGGACGTCCGGCCCAGCGAGCTGGACCGGTGGCGCCGCACCGCGGCGACCCTGCTGAGCGACGCGGCCGAGCCGGCCGAGGTCGTCGCCGAGCAGGTGCTCGAGATCGGCGCTCCGGACGCGTGGATGGTCGACCTGCTGCGGGACGCGGCGAACAGCGCGTGCGACCGGGGCGCGCCCTGGGACGCGTTGCGCTTCCTGCGGCCCGCGTCGGCCGCCCGGCCCGGGGACGCCGGTCTGGCCGTGCAGCTCGCCGAGACCGTCGCCCGGATCGAACCGGGCAGCGGTTTCGACCTGCTGCAGCGGGCGTTGGAGCTGCAGGACGACCCCGAGGACCGGGCGCGCACCGCCGTCCGGCTGGGCCGGCTGGCGCTGGTCGCCCGGCGGTGCCGCACCGCCGTGGGCGTCCTGGAAAGCGCTCTCTCCCGGCTGGGCGAGGACGCGGACCCGCAGCTGCGGCTGCACCTGGAAGCGTTGCTGTGCCTGGTGGGCATCGAAGATCGCGAGAGCCTCCAGAAGCTCGGCACGTGGCTGAACACCGACGACGACCGCGTGCCCGACGGCGTGGTGGAGGCCGGGCACCTGGCCGTCTGCGCGGTGGTCACCGCGCTCGACGGCGAGCGGCCGGCGCAGGCCGCCGAGTGGGCGCTGCGCGCGATCCGCGGCTACGACCTGACCGACGACGACTCCGCGGTCAGCGCGGCCGTGCTGGCCCTGCTGCTGGCCGACGAGGTCGACGCGGCGCAGGACGAGCTGACCAGGGTGGTCGAGCTCGTGCCCGCGCAGCGCAGTGAATACCTGGCCTTCCGCGCGCTGCTCGGGCACTGGTGCGGCGACCTGACCGCGGCCTCGGCCGACGCCGAACGGGCGTACGCGCTGGGGCGCCGGGCCGAGGGCCGTACCGGCGGGGTGGTGCCGCGCATCGCGTACGCGACCGTGCTGGCGGAGCTGGGGGAGACCGCGGAGGCGGACCGCCTGTTGCGCGAGTCGGACACTTCCCTGCTGTGGGAGCACACCGTGATGCGGCCCTGGTTCCAGCTCGTCGACGCCCGGGTCCGCTGGGCCGCGGGTGACCACGAGGCCGCGCTGACGGAGTTCCGGCGGTGCGGGGAAAGCCTCGCCGACGTCGGCATCGCCAACCCGCTGCTCGCGCCGTGGTGGTTCGAGGCGGCGTGCCTGCTGGCCGACGAAGGCCACCACGAAGCCGCCGCGGAGTTCGCGGCCCACGGCCGGGAACCGGCGCAGCGGTGGGGCACCCCGCGCGCGGTCGGGATGGCCCGCCTCGCCGCCGGGGTCGCCGCGCCGCCCGCGTCGCGGATCGGGGTGCTGGAGGAGGCCGCGGCGATCCTGGCCGGCTCGCCGGCGCGCCGGGAGGAAGCACTGGCGGAGTTCCAGCTGGGCCGCGCGCTGGTGTCGGTGGGGGACACGGCGGCGGCCCGGGCCCGGCTGCGCCGCGCGGTGGAGCTGAGCCTGCGGGGCGGCGACCGGCGGCTGCTGCGCCGGGCCCAGCAGACGGCGGCCGACGCGGGCATCCCCGGCCAGGCGTCCCCGCTGGCGTCGCTGAGCCCCGCCGAGCGCCTGACGGCCGGGCTCGCCGGGCGCGGGGTGAGCAACCGCGTGATCGCGGAGCGGCTGTTCGTGACGGTCCGGACGGTGGAGACCCACTTGACGAGCGTGTACCGCAAGCTGCGCATCACCGGCCGCGCGGAGCTGGCGGCGGCGCTGGACCAGCCCGACGGCACGGCGCGCCCGGCCGCGCTGGGGGTGTCCCGGTGAGCGCGGTGCGGTGGTGGGTGGTCTCGAGCGGCGAGGGCGTGGCGGAGTGCTGGACCTGGTTGGGCGCCGCGCCCGCCGAGCGGCCGCCCGAGCCCGCGAGCACCGATCCCCGCGCCGAACCCGCGCCCGGCCGACCGGCTGACGGCGCCACCCACCCCGGCACCCTGGGAGCCTCCCGATGAGCGCCGTCCGGCGGCTGGACGCCGCTGCCGACCACCTGGTCGAGCGCGAGACCGAACTGCGCGTTCTCACCGACCTCCTCGACGACCTCGAACGCGGCCGCGCCGGGAACGTGCTCGTCATCGGGCCGCCCGGCAGCGGGCGCACCGCCCTGCTCGACCAGACCGCCGCCCTCGCCGCGGAGCGGAACCTCCAGGTCTTCAGCGCGCGCGGGTCGGCCACCGAGGCCGAGCTCCCGTACGGGCTGCTTTCCCAGCTGCTGGCCGGTGTTCCCGAGCTCGCCGCCGTCCCCTGGCTGCCCGCTCTCCTCGAGGACGGCGCCGACGTCCAGGTGCTGCACGAGCTGCTCTGCCAGCGTCTGCTGGAAGCGGCGCGGCGGCGGCCGGTGCTGCTGGTCGTCGACGACATCACCCTCGTCGACGACCGGTCCGCCGCCTGGCTCGCCGCGCTGCACCGCCGCCGCGGGCCGGCGCCGCTGCTGCTGCTCGCCGCCCACGCCGGCCTGCCGGAGCCCGGTGGTGACGAGCCGGGGCCGTTCAGCCCGGCCGGGCTGCCGGGAGAGCGCCGGCTGGTCGTGCGGCTGCGGCCGCTCAGCCCCGCCGCCGTCCGCCGGGTCGTGCACGCCGTCCCGGCGCCGCGGCCGCCCGCCGGGGAGCTTTACGCGGCCACCCAAGGAAACCCGGCCCTGCTGGCCGAGGTGCTCACCCGCTCGGCCGCCCGGCCGGGGCGCGGCACGGAGATCGGCGCGATCACCGCCGACGTCCGCCGCGAAGGCGTGCTCGGCCTGCTCGCGCGGCTGCCGGCGGACCTCGCCGCGCTGGTGCGGATGATCGCGGCCGTCGGCACCGTCGACGAGGCCTACCTGCGCCCGCTCGCCGGCCCCCTCGGCATGCCGATCGCGCGGGCCCTGCGCGTGCTCGCCGACTTCGGCCTGATCGGCGCCGACCCGGACGAGCCGATGGACACCGACGTCGCCACCTGGGTGCTGGCCGCGACCGGTCCCGAGGAGCGCGCCCGGATGCGCCGCAGCGCGGCCGAGCTCGGCCACCGCCGGGCGGCGCCCGAAGAAGAGATCGCCGAGCTGCTGCTCGGGTCCGAGCCGGTCGGCCAGGCCTGGGCCCTCGAAACCTTGCACGCGGCCGCGCGGCGACGTCGCGAGGCGGGCGACCGCCCCGGTGCGGCCCGCTACTACCGCCGCGCGCTGACCGAGCCGGCCCCCGACGGCGCCCTCGCGCGGCTGCGGCTCGAGCTGGAGACGGTCGAGGCGTCGTCGTGCCCGTTCACCGGCGACCTGCGCCTGGTCCGGGCCACGCCCGTCGCGGCCGACGGCGAGTCCGTCCGAACGCGACTGTCCGCAGTGGACTTGATGCTGCTGCGCGGCGCCCGTGACAACGCTTTGCGCGAGCTGGCCGGCTTGAGCGCCGCGGTGCTCGGCGAGGACGACCGCGCGAACGTCATCGCGTTGCACTGGCTGGCCGAAGGCACCGGCCGCGGCGCCGTCACGCTCGGCGTGCCCGCCGTCGCCGACGTCGACCCGGCCGGGATGAGCCCGGCGCAGGCCGCCGTGGCGGCGTGGCTGGCGACGATGGCCGGCCGCGACAGCCGGGCCGCGCGACGGCTGGCCCGGCGGGCGGGGGAGACCTGGCACGACCGGGTTTCGCTGTACGCGCCGAGGCTGGCGATGGCCGCGGCCTTCGGCCAGACCGACGACGTCCTCGAAGCACTTTCGGTCTACGACAGCGTGATCGCCGCCGGCACGGCCGCGGGGGCCCGGGTGCCGGTGGTGCTGGCGCTGACCGGCCGCGCCTGGATCCACCTGCAGCGCGGCCGCGTCCAGGCCGCCGAAGACGCGCTCGCCGAGGCCACCGCGTCCGACCCGCCCGGGGGCCGGCCGCCGACCGTGGCCGGGGCGCTGAGCACGATCGCGATCGCCGCGGCGCTGACCCGCGGCGACCTGGTGGCCGCCCAGCGCGCGGTCGACGCGGCCGGCGGCGACACCGGGCCCGGGATCACCACGCCGTACCTGCTGTTCATGCGCGGCCTGCTGGAGCTGGACCTGAAACGCCACCAGCGCGCGCTCGGCCTGTTCCAGGAGTGCGGACGGCGGATGCACGCGCTCGGCTGGACCAACCCCGGCATGGTCCCGTGGCGCTCGCACGTCGCGATCGCCGCGCAGGCCCTCGGCGACGAGCACACGGCCGCGGCGATGATCAGCGAAGAGTGGCAGCTGGCCCAGAACTGGGGCACCCGCACCGCGATCGGGCGCACCCACCTCGGCGCCGGGGTCGCCGTGCGCTCGGAGGACGCGGTGTTCCGGCTGACCCAGGCGGTGAACGCGCTCCAGCAGTCGCCGGCCAGGGTGCTCTACGTCGAAGCGCTGCTGCTGCTCGCCGCGGCCCAGCTCAACCGCGGGCAGACCGGCGGGGTGGCGCGCCAGCTGCGCGAGGCCGAGCGGCTCGCGACCGCCTACCAGCTCGGCTGGGCCACGACGCGGATCGCCGACCTCGGGAAACGGCTGTCGATGCGGCCCAAACCGCGGCCGAGCCACCGCGCGGCGTCCCGGCGGTGGCGGTCGCTCCCGCCCGCCGCGGCCGATCTCGTCCGCCGGGTGCTGGCGGACGCGTCCAACGCCGACCTGGCGGCCGAGCTGGGGATCAGCAAGCGGGCCGTCGAGCTCCGGCTGACCGCGATCTACCGGCAGCTCGAAGTCACCGGGCGGGCCGAGCTGCGGGAGCTGTTCGCGGCGCTGGACAAGGAGCTCTGATCCGTCGTCATGATGATCGAGCGCGCTGAACAGCTGGCCGCGCTCGCCGCGGCGGTCGCCCGCGTCCGGGCGGGCGAAGGGGAACTGGTCGTCGTCCGCGGCGGGCTCGGCACGGGCCGGTCGGCCCTCCTGCACGCGGCGGGCGAAGAGGCGGCGGCCCGCGGCCTGCGTGTCGTCCGGACGGTGGCGACGCCGTCGGAGCGCGACGTCGACCACGGCGTCGTCCGGCTGCTGCTGGACCCGCTGCTGGAGTCGGGGCAACGCGGGGAGCTGCCCGCCGAGGTGCGGCTCGACCGCGGGTTCCCGCCGCCACCGGGGTCGTGCGGGCGGCGCGCGCACCTCGTGCTGCACGAGCTGCTGGGCCTGTTCACGAAGGTGGTGCACGACAGCGGCCCGGTGGCGCTGCTCGTGGACGACCTGCAGTGGGCGGACCCGGCGTCGCTGCGCTGGCTCGCCTACCTCGCCAACCGGCTGGGCCACCTGCGTGTGCTCGTCGTGGCGACCCTGCTGGAAGGGGACAGCGGCGCGGGTGAGGTGGTCGTCGAGGACATCGTCCACGCCGCGGCGCGCCGGGTGCACGCGACGCCGTTGTCGGCCGCGGGAGTGCGTGCCTACCTCGCCGCGCGCTGCGGCGAACCGCCCGAGGACGAGTTCGCGGCGACCTGCCACGCCCGGACCGGCGGGCTGCCGATGCTGCTCGAAGCCCTCGTCAACGCGATGCTCGGGCACGGGCTGCGTCCGGTGACGGCCACCGCCGCCGAGCTCGCCGCACTGCGGCCCTCGCCGGCCGCGGCCCGGCTGTCGCGGTGCCTGCGCGCCCAGCCGGAAGCCGTCGGCACGGTCGCCAAGGCGATGGCGGCGCTCGGCGAGGCGACCGAGGCCGAGGTGATCGCCGAGGTCGCCGGGCTCGACCTGCCGGACTTCGACGCCGTCGAACGCACGCTGCGGCGGCTCGGGCTCGTCGAGGACCCGACCGGCGGCGGGCTGCTGCGGTTCGCCGGGGCGATGACCGGCGACCTGATCGCCGACCAGCTGACCGCGGACGAGCAGGACCGGCTGCACCTGCGCGCGGCGAACGTCTACTACCGCCACGGGCGGTCGGTGGAGCAGATCGGGCGGCAGCTGCTGGCGACCGTCGCCGAGCCCGAGCCGTGGGCGGCCGAGGTGCTGCGGACCGCGGCCGGCGCCGCGCTGGCCAACGCCGCGCCCCGCACCGCGGCCCAGTACCTGCGGCACGCGCTGGCGCACCCGGGCGCGGACCGCGCGGAGCTGCTGGTGGACCTCGCCGCCGTCGAGCGCGGGTACGACCTGCCGGCCGCGCACCGGCACCTGCACCAGGCGCTGGGGCTCGTGCGCGACCCGGCGGACCGCGCGTTCGCCCTCGGCCTGCTGCCGGTGGTGACCGGGCCGCGGTTCGGCCCGGACGTCCGCCACCTTCGGCGGACGCTCGAGGAGCTGCGGGCCGAGCCGGGACCGGACGCGGCGGAGGCGGCGCTGCGGCTGGAGGCCCGGCTGCGCTACCTGGAGCGGGCCCAGCCCGGGTCCGGGAGGGCGGCGGCCGAGCGGCTGGCCGGGCTCGGGCCGTCCCCGGCGCAGGGTTCGTCGGCCCAGCGCGAGCTGGTCGCGGTGCTGCTGCACCTGATGACCGTCGCCGACACCGCGCCGCGCGAGTTCATCGCGGACCTGGCGCGGCAGGTGCTGGAGCGGGAACCCGGCTCGCCGAACCAGATGTACACGACGTTGCCGCTCGTGGTGGTGGTGCTGGCCGCGGCGGACGCGCTCGAAGGCGTCGAGTCGTGGCTGGCAGCGGCCTGCGGACCGGACGAGAACCCGGACCTGCCGACGCTGGTGGCCTGGACCGGGCAGGCGCTGGCGGCGTTCGCCGCGGGCCGCCTCGGCGCGGCGCGCGAGCGGGCCCTGGCCGCACTCACCGCGGCCGGCCCGAGCCGGCTCGGCATCACGTCGACGGCGATGCGCGTGCTGACCGAAATCGCCGTCGAGCAACGGGATCCGGCGCTGGCCCGGCTGGTCGTCGAGCACTGCGAGCCGGAGCACGAGCCGTGGCTGAAGTCGTTGGCCCACGGCGGTCTCGCGCTGACCGAAGGCAACCACACGGCGGCGATCGAGTACTTCGTGGACTGTTCGCACCAGGTGGAGCGGTCGGGCCGCGCCAACAGCGTGCTGCTGCCGGTCCGCGGCAAGATCGCCCTCCTCCTGGCGGCGACGGACCAGCCGGAACGCGCCGAGGCGATCGCCCGAGAAGAGGTCGACCGCGCCACGGCGTGGGGCGCCCCGGCGGCGGTCGGCCGAGCCCTCCGGATCCGGGCGACGCTCGTCGACCGCGACGAGGAGGCGGTGCCGCTGCTGCGCGAAGCGGCGGAGGTGCTGGCCCGGTCGGCGGACCGGTTGGAGCTGGCCCGGGTGCTGCTGACGCTGGGCGAGCGCGACACAGGGCCGGACGCACGCGAGCACCTGGAGGAGGGCAGGCGCTTGGCGACCGAGTGCGGCGCGACCTGGCTGGTCCGCGCGGCGGCGGAACCGGCGGAGCCCACGGACGGCGGCCCGCTGACGGCGACCGAGCAGCGGGTGGTGGATCTCGCGGTGTCGGGGAGCCGGAACCGGGACATCGCGGAGCTGCTGCAGGTGACGGTGCGGGCGGTGGAGAAGCATTTGACGAGTTCGTACCGGAAGCTGGGGATTTCGGGGCGGGCGCAGTTGGCGGCGGCGATGCGGGGGCATCGGGCTGGGTGAAGCCGGGCGCGGGCCGAGACGCTCGGTCGGCGGCGGTGATGCGGGGGCGCCGGGCAGGCTTAAGCGGGGCGCGGTTCGGCGGCGGTGGCGTGAGGCAATGGGGGCCGACGCACTCGGTCGGCGGCCGGTGATGCGGCGTTGCTGGGCGGGCTTAAGCGGTGCGGCGGTGGGGTGGGGCACTGGGGCCGAGACGCTCGGTTGGCGGCGGTGATGCGGGGGCGCCGGGCGGGTCGAAGTCGGGCGCTGGCCGAGACACCCCGCCGGGCGGGCCTGGCCGGTCGCGGGTGCCGGTGAGGTGACGCGCGGGTTGCAGGCGAGCGGGGCAGGCCGGCCGGGGCCGTGAGCTACCGAGCCCAGCCCGCGACCTCCACCTGCCTCACCACCCCGCCCGTGCCCCCGACCGATCCCGCCAACTCCAGTCCACTGTGGATTCCCGACATCCCGGACAACCCACCGCCCCGATCCCGAAAAATTGACAGCCTTACCTGTTCAGTTTACCCTGCCTATATGAGCGCAAAGACAGTCTCTCCCGCCGCGGTCACCGCCGCGCAGGCGTTGCGCGTCGTCGTCGGGCGGCTGCGGCGCCAGATGCAAGATGCCTCCGCCGTCGGTGAGCTCACCTCCGCCCAGGCCTCCGCCCTCGCCCGCCTCGCCGTGAGCGAACCGTCGTCGGCGAGTGTGCTCGCCGGGGCCGAACGGGTGCGGCCGCAGTCGATGGCGGCCACCGTTGCCGCCCTGGAGAAACTGGGGCTCGTGCGGCGGGAGGCCGATCCCGCCGATGGCCGCCGTCAGCTGCTCTTCCTCACCCCGGCCGGGCGGAAACACGGTCAGGGCGCCCGCGCGTCGCGGCACGAGTGGCTGGCCCGGACCCTCGCCCAACGGCTCACCGAACCCGAACTCGCCGTCGTCAACGAAGCCCTGGTCCTGCTCGAACGCGTCGTGGAGCCGTGAAGAGCGCAGCACGCAGCGAAGCCGGCTTCAACCGGAAACTGCTCGCCCCGCTGATCTCGGGCGCCGTCCTGAACCCGGTCAACTCGACCGTCATCGCCGTCGCGCTGGTGCCGATCGGGGTCGCCTTCGGGGAACCGGCGTCGGCGACCGCGTGGCTGATCTCCTCGCTCTACCTCGCCACCGCCGTCGGGCAGCCGGTGGCAGGCCGGCTGATCGACCGCTACGGCCCGCGGCGGGTCTTCCTGCCCGCCACCGCCCTGGTCGGCGTCGCCGGAGTGATCGGCGTGCTCGCGCCGAACCTCGCGGTGCTCGTCGTCGCGCGGGTCGTGCTCGGCTTCGGCACCTGCGCCGGCTACCCGGCCGCGATGCGGCTCATCCGCGACGAAAGCGAGCGAACCGGCCAGGACAGCCCCGCGGCCGTGCTCACCGTGCTCGCGATCTCGACCCAGACGATCTCCGTGATCGGCCCGGCGCTGGGCGGGCTGCTCATCGGCGTCGGCGGCTGGCGGACGACATTCGCCCTCAACATCCCGCTGGCGCTGTTCGCCTTCGTCCTCGGCGCCCGCCGGTTTCCGAAGCGGCCCAGGGAAACCGGGCCGAGGCGGGCCTTCGACCTCGACCTGCCCGGGATGGTGCTCTTCGCCGCCGCGCTCGTCGCGCTGCTGCTGTTCCTCATGCACCCCGGCGCGGGGGACTGGTACCTGCTTGTCATCACCGCCGTCGCGGCCGCGGGCTTCACCGCCCGCGAGCTGACGCACGCCCAGCCGTTCATCAACCTGCGGCTCCTCGGCCGCAACCGCCCGCTGCTGGCCACCTACGGACGCGCGCTGCTGTCGTACGTCGTGTCCTACAGCGTCGTCTACGGCTACACCCAATGGCTCGAACACGGCCGTGGCCTGTCGGCGAGCGAAGCCGGCCTCGCCACCTTGCCGCTGTTCGCGGCCGGGATCGTCGTCTCGCTGGTCACCGGACGGCGGGAGTCGGTGCGCGGCAAGCTCGCCGTCGCCGCGGTCGGCCAGCTCGCCGGCTGCGCCCTGCTCCTGACGCTGGACTCCTCGGCCGCGGTCTGGCTGCTCGTCCTCGTCGCGGTCGTGTTCGGGATCCCGCAGGGACTCAACAGCCTCGCCCTGCAGAACTGCGTGTACCGCCAGGCCGATCCGGCCGACATCGGCGCGTCGGCCGGGCTGCTGCGCACCTTCGGCTACCTCGGCGCGATCATCTCCTCCGCGCTGCAAGGCGCGTTCTACGGCCAGGCCGCCGACACCGGCGGCCTGCACCACCTGGCGCTGCTGCTCATCGGCATCGGCGTCGTGTTCCTGCTCATCACCGTGTTCGACCGAGCGTTGAAGGAAAAGAACCATGCCTGAAGCCACCACCACCGCGCTGCTCGTGATGGACTACCAGAACGGGATCGTCGGGCAGCTGCCCGACACCGGCCCGCTCGTCGACCGGGTTTCCGCCGCCACCAAGCAGTTCCGCGAGCGCGGCGGCCACGTCGGCTGGGTCCGCGTCGCGTTCGAAGACGCGGACTTCGACGCCATTCCCGAGACCAGCTTCTTCGGCGGGCTCGTCGCGTCGGCCCAGATGCGGGCGGCGATGCACGCCGACGCCCCCACCACGCAGCTCGACGCCCGGCTCGACCCGCAGCCCGGCGACGTCCAGGTCCGCAAGATCCGCGTCGGCGCCTTCAGCACCACGGACCTCGACGAGCAGTTGCGCGCGCGAGGCGTCACCACGATCGTCCTGGCCGGGATCAGCACCAGCGGCGTCGTGCTGTCGACCGTGCGCGAGGCGATGGACCGCGACTACCGGATCGTCGTCCTGCGCGACGCCTGCGCCGACCGCGAAGCCGAGACGCACGACTTCCTCACCCGGCAGCTGTTCCCGCGGGCCGCGCTCGTGACCGACGTGGCGGACCTCGACGCCGTCTGGGCCTGACTCAGGCCGGGATCGCCGCCGCGCCCAGGCGGCCCTGCAGCCACGCCGCCGCCAGCTCGACCCGGGAGTGGCAGCCCGTGCGCTCGAACAACGACGTCAGCCGCGCCTCGACACGCTTTTCGCTGATCCTCAGCGCCGCCGCGATCTGGCGGTTCGTGCGGCCGCTCGCGACCAGGTCGGCAATCCGCTGCTCCAGCGGGTCGAGCGCCGCGCGGTCGGCGCGGTCACGGGGGACGGTGATGCGGCGGCGGTCCAGCAGCTCGGCCACCGGGGCCATCGCGGCCGACGCGTCGAGCCGCTTCAGCGTCCGGTGCGCTTCGAGCAGCCACGGCGCCGGGACCGGACTCAGCTCGCCCAGTGCCACGCACGCTTCGGCGACCCGGAAGACGTCGCCGGAGCGGCGGGCCAGGTCGAGGCCCGCGCGGACCGCCACCGGGTCCTCGCGGACGAGACCGCCGTAGACCAGGAACGTCTCGCGGGTGGACAGCGTGGGGTGGTGTTCGGTCAGGTCCTCCAGCTCGGCCAGCAACCGCTCGACACCGGTGTGGTCGTTCACCGAGCGCGCGCACCGCAGCAGCCGCGCCAGCAGGAACTCCGCGCCCGCGTGCACCCCCTGCCCGCGGCAGGCGACGTACTCCTCCCAGCCCAGTTCCACCGCTTCACCGGGCTGCCCGGCATAACGGCGCAACGCGCAGCGCACCCAGGCGACGTACGCGGCCGCAGCGGCGGGGAACGGGATCCGGCGCAGCCAGCTCGCGGCGCGGTCCGGTTCCCCGCGCTGGGCGCAGATCTCGGCGGCGAACACACTCGCGAACCGGTGCCGCCGCGGCGACTCCCACCACAGCCGGGCGCCCTCGAGGCGCCGAGCCCGCGACAGCGCGGTGTCCCAGTCGCCCGCGCGGTAGGCCTCGCGCACCCCGTGCCAGCCGGCCGCGAAGCCGGTCGACGGTGCGCGGTAGCGGCCGGGCAGCAGGTTCTCCAGCACGTGGGGGAAGTCGTAGAGGTCGGCGGCTTCGGACACCTCGTCGGCGGCGGTGCCGGGCAGGCACGCGAGCAGGACGGTCGCGCCGAGGTCGAACAGGTCGTCCCCGCGGCCGCCCAGGTCGTGCGCGGCGGCCGCGGCCGCCGTGCGGTCGGCCCGCCGGACCGCGCCGAACAGCCGGGTGGCGGCGGGGCCGAGCGTGCCGGCCAGCGGCCGGACGACGTCGAGCTCGAGCAGCCGGTGTTCGTGGGCGAGCGCGCCGAGCCAGCACACCAGCGCCGTGGCCGACGGTCCCCGGCCGGTCAGCCGGGGCGCGACGACCGTGGCGAGGTCGTCCGCGAGCTGCCCGTAGGCGCCGGTCGCGAAGCTGTCGGCGAGCACCGCCCGCAGGACTCCAGGGAACCGCGGGTCGTCCGGATCGAGGCACCGCAACGCCGTGACACGGTAGCGGCGCGCGTCCTCGGGGGCCGCGGTCTCCGCGCCTTCCACCAGCACCCCGGCCGCGTCGACGTCCACTGTGGACGGCGGCAGCTCGGCGAGGTGCCGGGCGATCGCGGACGCCGGGAACGTCGAGCCGGCGCGCCGCTCGGCCATCAGGTGCCCGGCGATGCCGCCGTGCAGGGCCCGGCGCCAGCGGGCGTCCCGCTCCACCCGCAGCCGGTCGGCCAGCGCGGGCACGGGGAACTCGACCGCGCCGTCTTGCCCGATCCGCAGGACGTCCGTGCGCACCAGCTCGTCCAGCACCCGCCCGGCGGCGGGCAGCGACATCCCGGCCGAGGCGGCCAGCCCGGTCAGGTGGTCGACCGCCGGGGTGCAGTGCTCCCCGAGCACCGCGACGACGGCGGCCAGCTTCCGCGCGGCCGGCCCGAGCGCGTGCAGCCGCAGCGGCAGCGGGTGGTTCGCCGGCAGCAGGATCGGCAGCCCGGTCCCGGCCAGGCACACGTGGTCGTCGACGACGACGAGGCGGCCGCGGGCGCGCAGCTCGGCGACCGTCGCGCGGACCGTGCCGGGGTTGCCGAACAGCGGGCCGAGGGCCGTGCGGAGGGTGTCGACGAGCCCGGGGTCGCTGGCGCGGCGGCCGTCGGCGGTGGTCCAGTCGGGCAGCAGCGCGGTGGTTTCGGCGGCGGTGAGCGGGCGCAGGTCGACCGTGCCGTCCGCGACGGCGAGCAGCCGGCCGGCGGGTTCGCCACCCCGCTCCGCGGCGGTCGCCACGGTGATCGTCCCGGCCGCGCGAGCGCCCTCGGCGACCAGCGCCAGCACGGCGGCGATGTCCGGCGGCAGGTGGTCGAAGTCGTCGCACTGCAGCACGATCCGGGTGTAGGGCGCGAGGGTGGCGAAGATCGTGACGAGGTCGTGGGCCACCGGCAGCGGCCGGGGGCCGGCGCCGGAGTCGAGCCGGCTGCGCAGCCACGCCACCGCGGTCAGCATGCTGACCAGCTCGGGCCGGTCCAGCGCGGTGATCAGCTCGACCAGCTCGGTGGTCAGCCGCACCAGCGCGGTGTGCGGGGCCGCGCCCGCGGGCACCGCCAGCACCGCGGCGCCGGCCCGGCGGCCGCGCGCGCCCATCGCCGCCAGTGCCGTGCTGCGTCCCGCGCCGAGGCGCCCGCGCACCAGCCACACCGCGCCCGGACCGGTGAGCACACGATCGAGCGCGGCGAGCGCGTCGCCCGGCCCGGCGTCCGTGACCGCCGTGCGGTGCCGATCGTTGCCGATCCGACCATGGCCACGGCCGAATGGCTTCGCATCGACGGTTCCGTCTCGCGTGAGAGGCGGCCTGCTTTTGGCAGGATCGGTAACGCCCATGTTCCTCCTCGACCGGCCCGGCGCCGGCGGCATCGGCGCGAACGGGCGGCGGATCGTCCCCCCACTTTCCGAGCGTGCTGCCGCCTGTCCGGTTCGTCCAGCCGGGCCGCGGTCCCCGGTCACCTTCAGGCATCGTTGTTGCCCCGCCACACCCGGTCGACCGATCGGGACCGACGGGCGGCTCGCGGGAGCTGGTCAACTGGACGGCATGGTCGCTGCGAAGGGGGCGCGGGCGGACGCCCGCGCGGAGGAGGTCGGCTTCCTCCGGGACGACGCGTGGCTCGGCACGACACCGCTCACGGTGCTGGCCGGCGAACCGGGCAGCGGGCGCAGCACGGTGCTCGACCGGCTCGCCGCGGAGCTCGCGGGCTCGGCGACCGTCGTTGTGCTGCGGCTGGCCGAGCTCGACCGCGAACTGCCCTACGGCGTGGTGTACCGGCTGCTCAGCAGCCTGGAACCGGGCCGGTCGGACGACGACCCGCCGGTGCAGCCGGCGCTGTCGCTGCTCTCCCGGGTGAGCGCGGCGCCCGGCGGACGGCCGGAAACCGCCGCGATGGTCGCCACCGCGGTGTTCCCGCTCCTGCGCGCCCGGGGCCCGCTGGTGGTGCTGGTGGACGACGCCCAGTGGCTGGACGAAGGCACCGCAGGCCTGCTGGGGCCGTTGCTGCGCCAGTGTTCCGAGGAGACGCGCATCGGCGTCGTCGCCACCCTGCGGCTCGGGGCCGACGCCCCGGCCCGCGCGACGTTCGCCCGCCTGCGGGCCGAAGGCCGGGCGCGGTTGCGGCTGCTGCGGCCGCTGTCGCGGACGCAGTCGCGGTCCCTGCTGGCCGGGCTGATCTCGGCCCGGCCGAGCGCGAGCCTGGTCGGCGAGCTGTACGCGGCGGGCCGCGGCAACCCGGCGGCGCTGACCGCGCTGGTCCGCGGGTACCGGTCGGCCGGGGCGATGCGGATCGTGGACCGCACCGCCTACCGCGCCGACTGGGTCGACCCGCCGGTCGCCACCGAGGACCACCCGCTCCTGCGCGTCACGACCGACGCCGGCGAGCAGGACCGGGAGGTGGCCGAGGCGATGGCCGTGCTCGCCCCGCTCGGCGAGGCCGCGGCGACGCTGGCCGCGGCCGCGCTCGGCCGGGACGAGACCACCGTCCGGGCGGCGGTCGAGGGGCTCGTCGACCGGCGGGTGCTGGTCCGGCACCGCGACGGCCGGCTCTGGTTCCGGGTGCCCGCCGTCCGCGACGGCCTGCTGTCGCGGCTCGGGCCCTACGCCTGGCGGAACCTGGCCGCGCACGCCGTCCACGCGGTGTGGGAGGGCGAAGTCCGGGCGCCCGACGACGACTTCCTGCTCGACCGCGTCGCGCAGGCCGGCGCGCTCGTCGACGCTCGCCGGGCCGCCACCGAGCTGCTCGCCCACGGCCGGCGGGTGCTGCTCACCGACGGCGTCAAGGCCGAACGCTGGCTCAGCGCGGCGGTGGCCCGCGTGACGACACCGTCCGAGCGGGCCGAAGCGTTGCTGCTGCTCAGCGGCGCGCGGGCGCTGCACTACCGGCAGGCCGAGGCGGGGGACTGCGCGCGGCACGTGCTGCGGGACCACGTCGCGCACCTCGAGCCGCACCAGGCGCAGGAGCTGTCGATCGTGTTCATCACCGGGCTGACCGCGCGCGGGGAGTTCGGCGAGCTCGCCGAGATCGCCGCGGGCGCGTCGCCGGTGCTGCCGGACGACCCGGCGCTGAAGGTCGTCAACCAGGCGTTCGCGCTGATGATGTCCGGCCGCTGGATCGAGGCGTGCGACCTGCTGGAGCGGCGGCGGGAGGTGTGGAGCGGCAGCAACAGCGTCACCGCCGACTTCGGGACGATGTTCCTGGCCGGCGCGCGGGTGGTGCTCGGGGACTCGTCGCAGCTGTTCGAGCTCGTCGAGCACCCGGAGCGGTGGCGCTCGGGGCACCTGCCGAACCACTGGTTCGAGCAGCGCCGGTTCGAGCTGGACATGTTGCTGCAGCTGGGGGAGCACCAGCACGCGCTGCGGCGGATGGCGGACGCGGGGCTGACCGTCGAGCAGCTGTCCGGGCCCGACCGGTTCTACCTCGACTACCTCGGCGGCGACTGGCCGGAGGCGATGGAGCTCGCCCGCCGGACGATGCTGGAGGGCACCGACCCGGCCCGGCCGATGCACAACATGATGATGGGCGGGGCGATCCGCATCCTCGGCGGGCAGGGCTGGCTGGCCCGCGCCCGGGCGCTGGCCGCCGACGGCCGCGACATGCCGATGTCCCACGTGATCGACCACGCGGAGTTCACCGTGCTGCGCAAGCTCGGCGACGACGAGGCCGCCGACGAGCTGCTGTTCGCGGCCGCCCGCAGCGCCGACCAGGGCGGTTACCTGCTCGGCACCGAGGACCTCTGGGCCGACCTGACGCGTTCGGCGCTGCTGCGGAAGAACCGCCGCGAGGCCGAGCACTGGGTGGACCGTTCGGCACGCACGGCGATGCGTCTCGACACGGCCCGCGCGCACCTGTGCCACCACCTGTCCCGGGCGGCGGCCTACCGCGACACGGCGGCGGCCCGCCGCGCGGTGGCGATCGCCCGCGAACGCCGTGACGTCCCGTACGAGACGGCGATGGCGTACCTGTGGGCCGGCCTGGCCGGCTACGACACCGAGCGGCTGCTGAACGAGGCGTACGAACTGTACGGCGAGGTGGGGGCGTGGTTCTGGCGCGCGCGTCTGCGGAAGGTGCTGCGCGACCTGGGGTTCGCCGGGCCGGGACGAGCGGAGGCGGCGGCGGAGAACGAACGGCTGCTGGCCATTCTCGTGGCGGAAGGGCTGAGCAACCGGCAGCTGGCCGTGGTGCTCGATACGAGCGAGAAGAGCGTGGAGGGGCGGTTGTCGCGGATGTTCGCCCGGATCGGGTATGGCTCGCGCGTGGAGCTGGCGGCGGCGATCCTCACGGGTGAGTACCTGTCCTGACCCACGCTGTCTACTGTGGACTTTCCACCGGCTGCGGCTGGTCGAGCGGGTTCTCGATCACCTTGGGCACCCGCCGCAACGTCCGCAGCGCCACCACCGACAGCACCACCATCACCGCCGCGCTGCCGAGCATGCTCGTCCGGATCCCGCCGACGAACGACTGCTCCGCCGCCAGGCGGACCGCGCTCGCCACCGGCTCCGGCAGGCCCGCCGCCACCGCCGCCGTGGCGCTGAACGACTCGTGGACCTGGGCCGCCAGGGCCGGGGGCACGCCGGCCGGGAGGGTCAGCTCCGCGTGGTACACCGCCGAAAGCACGCTGCCCACCACCGCGATGCCCAAGGAACCGCCGAGCTCGTACGCCGTCGCGGAGATCGCCGCCGCCGCGCCCGCGCGGTCCCTCGGCGCCGTGCCGAGGATCGTGTCGCCGGTGACCGTCAGGGTCAGCCCGGCGCCCGCGCCGAACGCCACCTGGGCGGCCAGCACCAGCGTGTACGGCGTGTCCGCGCCCACCGAGCCGAACAGCCCGAACCCGAGCGCCGCCAGTGCCAGCCCGCCCGACACCGTCGGCGCGCGGCCGAACCGCCGCACGCACTTGGCCGCCAGCACCCCACCGGCCACGAGTGCGGCCAGCGCGCCCGGCACGAACGCCAGGCCCGAGCGCAGCGGGCTCCAGCCCAGCACGAGCTGGAAGTACTGGCTGCTGATCAGCGCGAACGCCGACATCGTGAACACCGACACCAGGTTCGACCCGACCGACGCCGAGAACCCGCGCCGGCGGAACAGTTCCACGTCGATCAGCGGCGACGCCAACCGGCGCTGACGTCGCAGGAACACCACCAGGCACCCGCCGCCGAGCGCGAACGCCCCCAGCACCTCCGGGTACCACAACCCGGCGTAGAACGCGCCCTTCAGCGCGTACACCAGCGCGACGACCCCGACGATCGAGAGCCCGACGCTGAGCGCGTCGAGCGGCAGCCGGTTGTTGCTGCGGGACTCCGGCACCAGCCGGGTCGCGAGCAGGATCAGCGCCGCGACCGGGACGTTGACGAGGAACACCGAACCCCACCAGAAGTGGTCCAGCAGCACCCCGCCGACGATCGGGCCGATCGCGAACCCGGCCGCCGACACCCCGGCGCCGGCGCCCACGGCCGCGGTCCGCGCCCGCTGGGTCGTGAACACCGCGCGCAGCAAGGAAGACGTCGAAGGCAGCACGGCCGCGCCGGCCACCCCCAGCAGCGCACGGGCGACGATGAGCAGCCCGGCGGTCGGGGCGTAGGCGGCCAGCAGCGACCCGACGGCGAACGCCGTGACGCCGATGACCAGCACCCGCCGCCGGCCGAGCCGGTCGCCGAGGTTGCCCATCGTCACCAGGAGCCCGCCCATCGCGAACCCGTAGACGTCGGCGATCCACAGCAGCTCTTCGGCGGATGCGCCGAGCTGGGTGGTCAGCGCGGGCACGGCCAGGTGCAGCACGGTCATGTCGATCGCGACCATCAGCTGCGCCAGGCAGGACACCAGGATCGTCGCGAGGTTGCGGACCCGGGTGCTCATGCCGCCACCGCCCGGGCCAGGCGCGGCCGCCGCGGCGGTTTCAGGGTGGCACGCAGGTCGGCGCGCAGCAAGGTGAACCGCCTGGTGAGGCCGGGCAGCCGGTGCAGCAGGTGGTCCGGACCGGCGACGAGGACCCGGCCGACGCCGAGCCGGGCGAACCGGTGGACCAGCTCGGGTAGCCGCACCGCGTTGACCGTCGACTCCAGCAGGAGTGACGCCGCCCCGTCGCCGGTCCGGACCGGCTCTCCGTCCTGATCGGACACGATCGGCAGGACCGGGTCGGTGAACCCGAACCCGCCGAAGACTTCGGCCAGCTCGTCGCGCAGCGGGCCGAGCGCCCGCGCGTGCGCCGCCGGCCGCATGGTGGTGAGCGCGTAGCCGCCGGCCGCGCGGACCCGCCGGACGAACTCGTCGAGCTCGCTTTCCCGCAGTGTCACCAGGTGCACGTCGTCGTCGAACCGGCCGGACAGCTCGTGCCCGATCCCGTCGAGGACGTCGGCGAGCGCGGTTTCCGTGGTCCGGACGACGAACTGGCTGACCAGGTCCTGGTGCGCCCGCTCGAAGTACGCCCGTTCGCGCCGGGCCACTTCCGCGACCAGGCGGACGAGATCGGCCAGCGGCAGCGCCCCGGCGCGCACCACGGCGGCGCGCTCGCCGAAGCTGGACCCGCCGACCGCGACCGGCGCCAGGCCGTGCTCCTGCTCGGCCCGCTCGGCCACGGCCAGCGAGGCGAGCACGAACGCGAGCTGGCTGTGCTCGGTGTACTCGTCGCCGTCGCGGGCGAGCGGGTCGAGCAGGGAATGGCCCAGCGCCTCCTCCGCGACGCCGAGCAGCTTCCGCGCGCGGGGGTCGACGACGAGGAACCGGCCCAGCTCCCCGGCGCGGGCCGGGCCCATGCCGGGGAAGAGGACGGCGTCCGCGGTGTTGTCCACTGTGTACACCCAGTTTCGGCAGGAGGTTCAGAGCTGTTCGGCGACGGCGAACCGTTCCAGCTGCTGGCGGTCGGGTTTCCCGTTGCGGTTCAACGGGAACTGCTCGGTGACGAGCACGCGGTTCGGCTGCTCGGCCGGCGGCAGCACCCCGTTGATCCGGTCGCGCCAGTACCGCGGGTCGCGCAGGGCGTCGTCCTGGACGACGAACACTAGGCTCGACCCGCGCCGCTGGTCGGGCAGCGCGACGATCTTCGCCGAGCAGCCGCCTTCGGCCAGCCGGTGCTCGATGACGTCCGGGTGCAGGGTGTGCCCGTTGCGGTGCACCGCCCGCTTGCGGCCGACGACGAACAGGTTCCCGCCCGCGTCGAGCAGCCCGAGGTCGCCGGTGGCGTACCAGCCGCGGTCGACGGGCCGGATGCGCCCGGCGCCGTCGAGGTAGCCCTCCATCAGGTCGGGGTCGAGCACGAACAGCTCGCCGACCTCCCCGGCGGGCAGCACCGTGCCGTCCTCGGCGCGCACCTCGACCTCGAGGCCCTCGACGACGTGCCCGCAGCCGTGCGGGTTCTCGAGGTTCGCGAAGGCGACGTTGCCCATCTCGGTGCTGCCGTAGCTGTCGAGCAGCGTCAGGCCGAACAGCTCCTCGCCCTGCTCGACGACGGCTTTCTCCAGCGGCGCCGCGCCACTGCACAGCATCCGCACCCGGCCGAAGTCCTCCTTCAGCGCCGGGCGCTTGGTGATGATGTTGAACAGGCTGCGGTAGGTCGACGGCGTCGCGTCGACGACCGTGGCCCCGGCCCGCCCGGCCAGGCGCAGCGCCCGGTCGGGACGGCGGTAGGGCGCGATCACGAACTCGCAGTCCCGCAGCCACGCGATGAGCACCATCGACAGGCCGTACTGGTGGTTGAACGGCAGCAGCGGCAGCAGGACGTCACCGGAGTGGTGCCCGACGAGGTCGGCGTTGCGCTCGAGGTTCTTCAGGAACTTCGCGCCGTTCTTCGCGACGCCCTTGGGCACGCCGGTCGAGCCGGACGACCACATCACCAGGCTGTCGGGCAGCTTCTCCCACGCGTCGAAGCGCAGGTGGACGTCGTCCGGGACGCGGTCCGCGGCGGCGACCATGATCTCGTAGGTGAACGCCGAGGGCGCGTCGGCGGGCATCGGCGCGTCGTCGTCGACGACGGCGAGCACGACCCCGGACGAGGCGATCGTCTCGGCGGTCCGGTCGGCGTGCTCCATGTGGTCCACGAGCACGATCGACGCGCCGACGTGCATCAGCGCGAGCAGGACGGTCAGGTAGGACAGCGTGTTTTCGGCCTTGAGCAGCACCCGGTCGCCGGAGCCGACCCTGCGGTCGCGCAGCACCTCGGCCACGCGCAGGGCCTGCTGTTCGAAGGCCGCGCCGCCGGTGACCGCGTCGGGGGAATAGATCTTCGCGAACATGGGAAGTCCTTTCCGCTGGTCAGTCGAGGCTCACCGGGGCGATCTCGGCGAAGACGTCACCGGGACCGGGGTTTTCCGGGTGCGTGCCGCCGCCGAGGTGCCCGACGACGCCCCAGACGGCGTTCAGCGCCGTGGTGACCGCGCTCTCGGAGAACCCGGCGATCCACGCGACGTCGTCGCCGGCCAGGAAGAACCCGCGGTGGTCCGGCGCGGTGTCCCGCTGCATGAACTGGGTGAACAGCCGCCGTTGGTAGCGGTAGCTGCCGGGCAGGCACGACTTGAACGCGCCCTTGAAGTGCGGCTGGGTCTCCCAGGTGATCGCGATCGGCGGGCCGATCATGTGCGAGCGGATGTCGACCCCGGGGTAGATCTTCGCGAGCGCGTCGAGCATCACGTCGAGGCGCTCCTCGGCGCCCAGCGACGCGACCTTCAGCGAGTCGTCGTTCCAGGTGTAGGACAGCAGCATCACGCCGGGCTCGTCGGGGCCGTTCTCGATGAGGTAGACCCCGCGCGGGAAGCGGTCGGTGAGTGTGGTGCTCATGACGTCGCGGCCGGTGGCCGGGTCCTGGTCGAGCCAGAACGGGCGGTCGGTGATGACGAACAGCTTCGACGCGCCCATGTAGTGGGTGCGCTCGAGCGCGGTCCACACCGGCTGGGGCAGCAGGTCCTCGTCGGCCTTCATGCCGGAGAGCAGGTTCCAGTTCTGCGCGGCGAAGATCGCCGCCGGGTAGGTGCGCACACCGCGGCCGGAGTCCTCGATCGTGAACCCGCGGCCGGTGCGGTCGATCCGCACGACACCGGGGCGCGGCTCGCCGCCGTGCAGCTTCGCCAGCGACGTCCCGACCGGCCAGTACTCCAGGTCGGCCGGCTCGTCGGCCCACAGCCCGAGCGGCAGCTGCTGGCAGCCGCCGAGGATGCGGTGGTGCTCGTCGCTGGTGTCGGTGGCGATGACCCGCAGGATCTCCAGCGCGGAGTTGGGGAAGTCGGTGTCCCAGCCGCCGCAGCCGAAGCCGACCTGGCCGAAGATCTCGCGGTGCTCGAAGGAGGAGAACAGCGGGGAGGAGGTCAGGAAGCCGTAGAACGACTCGTTGTCGAACTTGGCCACCAGGTGGTTCCACAGCGCCTTGATGGTCGCGAAGTCGCGGCGCCGGATGGCGTCCTCGAGCAGCGACATGTCCGCCTGCTCCTGCAAGGTCTTCGTCCAGGCGTCGTTGACGTCCCGGTAGACCGACGGCAGGTCGGCCGGCGTGCGGGCCCAGTGGCTCTCGCCGTGCAGGTTGATCACCGTGCTCGGGGACGCGGCCGAGAGCGGGTTGGGGAACGGCGTGGTCTGCAGCCCCAGCTTGTCGATGTAGTGGAACAGCGTGCCGGCCGACGGCGGGAAGCGCATCGCGCCCAGCTCCGCGACGGCGTCGGGGTACCCGTCGAGGGTGACCGAGCGCATCCGGCCGCCGAGCTGCTCGGCTTCGTAGATCACCGGCTTCAGGCCGAGCTTCATCAGCTCGTAGGCGGCCACCATCCCGGACAGCCCGCCGCCGATCACGGCGACCTCGGTGCCGTGCGCGTGCTCCGGCACGCGGCCCAGGCCGGCGGGGTGCTTGACCCAGTCGTCGTAGGCGAACGGGAAGTCGGGACACAGCATGCTCGCCGAACCCGCCTCGGCCCGCAGGCCGGGCCGTGTGCGTTCTTCAACGGGGGACATGGTCATCGGCGTTACCTCCGGCTCGGGTTCTGGCGTCGCGCGGGCATCCCGTGGCCGGCCACGCCGCCGGGAAGGGATGCCTTCGCTGTCGCCGGACGCGGCCTGTGCGGCCACGGGTCTCGGCGCTGAAATCCGGTTCGCCGAGGGCCACGTTATCGATTCGGCACGCCGGCGCCCGGATACCTTTTCCACTCCTCGCCCACGGCCCGGAAACTCCGCGCCGGTTACCGGGGCGTGGAACAGTTCCCCCCGGCCGGACACCGGGGCGTCGCTACCTTGACCGGCGAGACCCCTGTGCCGGCGACCCGAGGTGGCGAGTGCGCGCATGAGCGAGCTTGCGAGTGAATCATCCAACACTGCGCTTTCGGCTCAGGCTGCGCTGAGCGTCAGCGAGGTGCGCGCATGAGCGAGCTGGATTCCCTGCGGCGGCTGGAAGGCCGGCCACGGCCCGAGCGGCGGCGGACGCTGCTCGGCCTGGTGCGGCGCGCGACGGCGGCGGTGCTGGACGGGCCGGCGCCCGCGGCCGGCCGCACGTTCGCCGACCTCGGCTTCGACTCGCTGCTCGCGGTGCGCCTGCACGAGCGGCTGAGCGCCGAGACCGGCGCCGACCTGCCGGTCACGCTGGCCTACGACCACCCCGGACCGGAGGCGGTCGCGGACTTCCTCGACGAAACGCTGTACGGCGGTGGTTCCGCGGCGGCTGCGTCGGTGTCCACAGTGGACACCGCGGAGCCGGTCGTGATCGTCGGGATCGGCTGCCGGTTCCCCGGCGGCGCGCATTCCCCGGCCGACCTGTGGTCCATTGTGGACGACGGCAGGGACGTCATCTCCGAGTTCCCGGACGACCGCGGCTGGGACGTCGACGGCCTGTACGACCCGACCCCGGGCACGCCGGGCCGGACTTACGTTCGCCACGGCGGGTTCCTGCACGACGCCGCCGAGTTCGACGCCGGCTTCTTCGGCGTCTCGCCGCGCGAGGCGCTGGCGATGGACCCGCAGCAACGCCTGGTCCTGGAGACGGCGTGGGAGGCGCTCGAGCGCGCCGGGATCGACGCCGGGAGCCTGGCGGGCAGCCCGACCGGGGTGTTCGTCGGCGCCGAGCCGCAGGAGTACGGCACCCGGCTGGCCGACGCGCCCGACGGCCTCGACGGGCACCTGCTCACCGGCAGCGCCCCGAGTGTCGTCTCCGGCCGCATCGCCTACACCCTGGGCCTGCAGGGCCCCGCGCTGACCGTCGACACCGCGTGCTCGGCGTCGCTGGTGGCGATGCACCTCGCCGTGCGGGCGCTGCGGGCCGGCGACTGCGGCCTGGCGCTGGCCGGCGGGGTCGCCGTGCTCGGCACGCCGGGACCGTTCGTCGCCTTCTCCCGCCAGCGCGGCCTGGCCGCGGACGGCCGCTGCAAGCCGTTCTCGGCCGCCGCGGACGGGACGGCGTGGGCCGAAGGCGCCGGGATGTTCGTCCTGGAACGGCTTTCCGACGCCCGCCGGCACGGCCACCCGATCCTCGCCGTGGTCCGCGGCAGCGCGGTGAACTCGGACGGCGCGTCGAACGGCCTCACCGCGCCGAACGGGCCTTCGCAGCAGCGGGTGATCCGGGCCGCGCTCGCCGACGCCGGACTGTCTGCTTCGGACGTCGACGTCGTCGAGGCCCACGGCACCGGCACCACCCTCGGCGACCCGATCGAGGCGCAGGCCCTGCTGGCCACCTACGGCCGCGACCGCGCCGAGCCGCTGCGGCTCGGTTCCGTGAAGTCCAACCTCGGGCACACCCAGGCCGCGGCGGGCGCGGCCGGTGTCATCAAGCTGGTCGAGGCCTTCGGGCACGAGTGGCTGCCCCGGACCCTGTACGCCGAGGTGCCGACCCCGGCCGTCGACTGGACGGCCGGCGCGGTCTCCCTGCTCACCGAGCCCGTGGCCTGGCCGCGAGGGGAGCAGCCGCGACGCGCGGCGGTGTCGTCGTTCGGCATCTCCGGCACGAACGCCCACCTGATCCTCGAAGAGCCGCCGCTGCCGGAGCCCGCCGAGCCCGAGCCGCCGGCGCCGGCGCCGATCGTGGTGGCCTTCTCGGCCGCCGGCCCGGACGCGCTGCGCGCCCAGGCCGAGCAGCTCGCGACCGTCGATGCGCACCCGGCCGACCTGGCCTTCTCCCTGGCTCGCTCCCGCGCGACCTTGCCCGAGCGCGCGTTCGTCGTGGCTCCCGACGCCGCGGGCCTCGCCGACGCGCTGACCGCGTTCGACGAGCGTGTTCTGCGGGGTGGCCCGCTGCCGGAGGCGGCGGACCTCGCCTACCTGTTCACCGGCCAGGGCGCGCAGCGCGTCACGATGGGCGCCGAGCTGTACGACGCTTTCGACGTCTACGCCGACACGTTCGACGAGGTCTGCGCGCACGCCGACCTCCAGCTGGACGTCCCGCTGCGGGACGTCGTCTTCGGGCGTTCGGAGCTGCTGGACCGCACCGACTACGCGCAGCCCGCGTTGTTCGCGGTGGAAGTCGTGCTGTACCGCCTGCTGGAGAGCTGGGGCGTGACCCCGGCGTACCTGTGCGGGCATTCGGTCGGCGAGTTCGCCGCCGCGCACGTGGCCGGCGTGCTTTCGCTGGCCGACGCCGCGATGCTGGTCACCGCGCGCGGCCGGCTCATGCGGCAGCTGCCCGAAGGCGGCGCGATGGTGTCGCTGCGGGCGTCGGAAGAGACGGCCCGCGCGCTGCTGGCGGGTCACGAGGACCGCGCCGGGATCGCCGCGGTCAACGGCGACGAAGCCGTTGTCCTTTCCGGTGACGCCGAGGTCCTGCGCGCCGCGCTCACCGGCTTCGACGGCAAGACGAAGTGGCTCAACGTCAGCCACGCGTTCCACTCACCGTTGATGCGGGACATGGTCGACGAGTTCGGCCGGATCGCGCGCCTGGCCGACTACCGGCCGGCGGCCCTGCCGATCGTCTCGACGGTCACCGGGGAGATCGGCGGCCACGACACCGCCGACTACTGGATCCGGCACGTCGAGGCCGCCGTCCGGTTCGCCGACGCCGCCCGCACGCTGGGCGCGGCGGGCTGCGGCACCTACCTGGAACTGGGCCCGGACGGTGTGCTGTCCGCGCTGGTCGACGCCGGCGTAGCCCGGCCGCTGCTGCGCCGCGACCGCCCCGAGGTCCCCGAGCTCCTCACCGCGCTGGGCACCGCCCACGTGCGCGGGGTGGACGTCGACTTCGCCGCCCTCGCCCCGGGAGGGCGGCGGATCGACCTCCCCACCTACCCCTTCCAGCGGTCGCGGTTCTGGCTGACGCCGGGTTCGGCCGCGGACGCGCGTGGGCTGGGCCTGCGGCGCGCGGACCACCCGCTGCTGGGCGCGGTCGTCCCGGTCGCCGACGGGGACACCGTCTTCACCGCGCGGCTGTCGGCCGTCGACCAGCCGTGGCTCGCCGGACACCGCGTCGGCGGTGAGATCCTCTTCCCGGGCACGGGTTTTCTGGAACTCGCGCTGCACGCCGGGGCCGAGACCGGCTGCCCGGCCGTCGAGGAGCTGACCCTGGGCGCGCCGCTCGTGCTCTCGGCTCCCGCCGAGGTCCAGGTGGTCGTCTCGCCTGAGGACGACGGCCGCCGCACGCTCACCATCCACTCGCGCCCCGAGACCGCCGACGACTGGACCCGCCACGCAACCGGCACCCTCGCGGAGCTTTCACGTGAAAGCGGCGGTTGTCCACAGGCGTGGCCGCCGCCGGGGGAGGCCCGGGAGCTGGACTACGACAACCTGCCCGGCTTCGAGTACGACGGCGTTTTCCGTGGTCTGCAGTCCGCGTGGGTGGACGGCGACGACGTCTACGCCGAGGTTTCCGTGCCCGACGGCGGATTCGGGATGCACCCGGCGCTGCTGGACTCCGCGCTGCACGCGCTCTTCCTGCGGGAGTCCGCCGAGTCCGCGGGCGGCCTGCCGTTCTCGTGGTCCGGGGTCCGGCTGCACGCGAGCGACGCGAAGTCGCTGCGCGTCCGGCTGTCGTTCCAGGCCGGGGACACCGTGTCGCTGGTCGCGGCCGACGACGCCGGCGAGGTGGTGCTGAGCGTCGACGCGCTGGTCGTCCGGCGGCCCGCCGCGCGGAGCCGGGAGCTGCCGTCCGGGCTGTACACCGTGGACTGGGTTCCGGTGCGGGCGGCGGAGCCCGTCGAGCCGGCGGCCGTGCTGACCGTCGAGACGGACGGCGAGCCGGTGACCGCCACCCACCGGGCGACCACCCAGGTTCTCGCGGCGCTCCAGGACTGGGTGACGCGCGACGAGTCCACTTTGGTCGTCCACACGCGACAGCACGACCTGGCCGCTGCCGCGGTCTGGGGCTTGGTCCGCAGCGCCCAGGCCGAGCATCCGGGCCGGTTCGTCCTGGTCGAGGGCGACCTCGCCGACGTGCCGCTGGCCGTGGGCACCGGTGAGCCGCAGGTCGCGGTGCGCGACGGCGTCCCGCTCGTGCCGCGGATCGCCGAAGCAGGTGGGGTTCTCCTGCCGCCCGAAGGACCATGGCGGCTGGACAAGGCCGGTGAAGGCACGGTCGACCACCTGGTCTTGACGGACGCCGTCGAGCCGGAGCTGGGCCCGCTCGACGTCCGCATCGCGGTACGCGCCGCCGGGCTGAACTTCCGGGACGTGCTCAACGTCCTCGGCATGTACCCCGGCGAGGCCGGGCCGCTCGGCTGCGAGGTCGCCGGCACCGTCCTCGAGACCGGTGCCGCGGTCACCGACCTCACGCCGGGCGACCGGGTGATGGGCATGGTGCACGGCGGCATCGGCCCGGTCGCCGTCGGCGAGCGCCCGATGCTCACCCGCGTCCCGGACGGCTGGACCGACGAGCAGGCCGCGACCACCCCGCTGGTGTTCCTGACCGCCTACTACGCCCTCGTTGATCTCGCCCGGCTCCAAGCCGGGGAGTCGATCCTCGTCCACTCCGCGGCCGGCGGGGTCGGCATGGCCGCGACCCAGCTCGCCCAGCACCTGGGCGCCGAGGTCTACGGCACGGCGAGCGAGGGCAAGCAGCACGTCCTGCGCGCGGCCGGTCTCGACGACGACCACATCGCGTCCTCCCGCACGCTGGAGTTCGAAGAGCGGTTCAGCGGCATCAACGTGGTGCTCAACGCCCTGGCCGGGGACTTCGTCGACGCGTCGATGCGCACGCTGGCGCCCGGCGGCCGGTTCCTCGAGATGGGCAAGACCGACGTCCGCGAAGGCCCGGGCTACCGGGCGTTCGACCTCATCGAGGCGGGTCCCGAGCGCACCGCGCGGATCTGGGACGCGCTCACCGAGCTGTTCGCCGCCGGCGCCCTGACCCCGCTGCCGGTGCGGACCTGGGACGTCCGCGAGGCCCGGGAGGCGTTCCGGTTCCTGAGCCAGGCCAAGCACATCGGCAAGATCGCCCTGACGATCCCGCGTGCGCTCGACCCCGGGCGGACCGTGCTGGTCACCGGCGGCACCGGCGGGCTGGGCGCGCTCGTGGCCCGGCACCTGGTGACCACCCACGGCGTGCGGAAGCTGCTGCTCACCAGCCGCCGCGGCCCGGCCGCCCCGGGCGCGGCGGAGCTGCGCGCCGAGCTGACCGGGCTGGGCGCGCAGGTGGACGTCGTGGCCTGCGACGTCGCCGACCGCGACGCCGTGGCCGCGCTGCTCCAGGACGTCGACCTGACCGGCGTCGTGCACACCGCCGGGGTGCTCGACGACGGCATCCTGACCTCGCTCACCCCGGAGCGCCTCGCCGGGGTCCTGCGCCCCAAGGCGGACGCGGCCTGGCACCTCCACGAGCTGACGAAGAACCGCGATCTCGCCCTGTTCGCGCTCTACTCGTCGGTGTCCGGCACCGTCGGCTCGGCCGGGCAGGCGTCCTACGCAGCCGCGAACACCTTCCTCGACGCGCTCGCCGAACACCGGCGAGCGCAGGGCTTGCCCGCTGTCTCGCTGGCGTGGGGCCTGTGGCGGGAAGGCATGGGCAGCGGGCTGGCCGGCGCCGACGTCGACCGCATGGCCCGCGAAGGACTGCCGGCGCTCACGGCGGAGACCGGGCTGAAGCTCTTCGACGCCGCGCTCGCCGGCGGCTTCGCCGCGGTGCTGCCGATCGAGCTCGACCGCGCCGCGCTGCGGGCCCACGCCCGCACCACCGAGGTCGCGCCGGTGCTGCGGGGCCTCGCGAAGGTCACCACCCGCCGGGCCGTGACCACCGCACGCCAGGAGACCGGCCTGCGGGAACGGCTGGCCACACTGCCGGACGACGAACGCCGGACCGTCGTCGTCGACCTCGTGCGGCACAACGCCGCCGCGGTGCTCGGCCACGAAGCGGGCGGCGCGATCGACCCGGCCCGCGCGTTCAAGGACCTGGGCTTCGACTCGCTGACGTCGGTGGAGCTGCGCAACCGGATGAACGCCGTCACCGGCCTGCGGCTGTCGGCGACCGCGGTGTTCGACCACCCGACCGTGGCCGCCCTCGCCGCGCACCTGCTCGCCGAGCTCGCGCCGCCGGAGGTGGACGCGGCCGACGCGGTGCTCGCCGAGCTCGAGCGCCTGGGGACCCGGCTGGCGGCCGTGGCCGACGACGGGCGGATCGCCGCACGGCTGCGGCAGCTGCTCGACGGCGTCACCACGACCGGGTCCGACGTCGGCGGCCGGCTCGAGGACGCCAGCGCCGACGAGGTCGTCGACTTCCTCGCGACCGAGCTCGGGATCTCCTGATGGCGGAGAAGGACGTCGAGCGGGTGCGGGCGGAGATCGACGCGCTCGGCAAGAGCCTGCGCGCGCTGAAACCCAAGGAGCGCAAGAAGGTCGCCAAGTCGCTGAAGAAGCTGCTGCTGGAGTACGCGTCCGCGGACGGCGACAAGGAGTTCGACGACCTGCTGTTCGACGCCGCCGTCGACAAGGTCTTCGACTTCCTCGCCGACGAGATCTTCTGACCACAGTGAGGGAATGATGGCGGACCAAGAGAAGCTGCTGGACCTGCTCAAGCGCGTCACCGGCGACCTGCACCGCACGCGGGAACGGCTGCGCGACGTCGAGTCCGGCCGGCACGAGCCGGTCGCGATCGTCGGCATGGCCTGCCGGTTCCCCGGCGGCGCCGACTCGCCCGCGGCGCTCTGGGACCTCGTCGAAACCGGCCGCGAAGGCGTCGGCGAGTTCCCGGCCGACCGCGGCTGGGACACCACCGGCCTCTTCGACGACGACCCCGACCACCGCGGCACCACCTACGTGCGCACCGGCGGCTTCCTGCCCGGCGCGGGCGGGTTCGACGCCGAGTTCTTCGGCATCTCGCCCCGCGAGGCCCTCGCCATGGAGCCGCAGCAGCGGCTGCTGCTGGAGACGTCGTGGGAGGCCGTCGAGCACTCCGGCATCAACCCGGCCGCGCTGCGCGGCAGCGCCACCGGCGTCTACGTCGGCGTGTCCGCGCAGGAGTACGGGCCCCGCCTGCACAACCCCGGCGACGCGGTCGACGGCTACCTGCTCACCGGCACCACCTGCAGTGTCCACTCCGGACGGATCGCCTACCAGCTCGGCCTCGAGGGCCCGGCGGTGTCGATCGACACGGCGTGCTCGTCTTCGCTGGTCGCCGTGCACGCGGCCGTGCGCGGGCTGCGCGCGGGGGAGTGCTCCCTCGCCCTCGCCGGCGGGGTCAACCTGATGGCCTCACCCGGCATCTTCGTCGACTTCGCGCGCCAGCGCGGCCTCGCCCCGGACGGCCGGTGCAAGTCGTTCTCCGACGACGCCGACGGCACCGCCTGGGCCGAGGGTGTCGGTGTCCTGGTGCTCGAAAAGCTGTCCGACGCCCAGCGCAACGGGCACCGGATCCTCGCCGTCGTGCGCGGCACGGCGGTGAACTCCGACGGCGCGTCCAACGGCCTCACCGCGCCGAACGGCCCGTCCCAGCAACGCGTGATCCGGGCGGCGCTCGCCGACGCGCGACTGTCCACTTCGGACGTCGACGCGATCGAGGCGCACGGCACCGGGACCCGGCTGGGCGACCCGATCGAAGCCGAGGCGCTGCTGGCGACCTACGGCGCCGACCGCGACCGGCCGCTGTTCCTCGGCTCGGTCAAGTCGAACTTCGGGCACGCCCAGGCCGCGGCCGGGGTCGCGGGCATCATCAAGATGGTCGAGGCGATGCGCCACGGCGTCCTGCCGCCGACCTTGAACGTCGGCACGCCGAGCCGTGAGGTCGACTGGGCCGCCGGGCCGGTGTCGCTGCTGACCGAGCGCACGCCGTGGCCGATCGCGGGGGAGCCGCGCCGGTGCGCGGTGTCGTCGTTCGGGATCAGCGGCACCAACTCGCACGTCGTGCTGGAGCAGGCTCCCGACGCCGTCGCCGAAGAAGCCGCGGCGGCGCCCACGGTCGTCCCGCTGCTGCTGTCCGCGGCGACGGAACCGGCTCTCGCCGCGCAGGCCGCGCGGCTGCTGGCCGCCCGGCCGGCCGAGCCGGCCGATGCCGCGCACACCCTGGCCACGACCCGGGCGGCGCTGCCGTACCGTGCGGTCGTCGCCGGCACGGACTGGGAGACGCTGTCGGCGGGCCTGACCGAGGTGGCCGAAGGCCGCGGGACCACCGGCCGGGTCACCGAGGGCGGGCTCGCGTTCCTGTTCACCGGACAGGGTTCGCAGCGAGCCGGGATGGGCGAGGGCCTGTACGAGGCGTTCCCCGTCTTCGCGGCCGCCTACGACGAGGTCCGCGCACTCCTGCCGGACTTCGGTGACCTGTCCCGCACCGAGTTCGCGCAGCCGGCGATCTTCGCCCTCGAGGTGGCGCTGTTCCGGCTGGTGGAGTCGTGGGGGGTGCGGCCGGACGTGCTGGCCGGGCACTCGATCGGCGAGATCGCAGCGGCCCACGTGTCCGGCGTGCTGTCGCTCGAGGACGCGGCCAAGCTCGTCACCGCGCGGGGCCGGTTGATGCAGGCCCTGCCCGAAGGCGGGGTCATGGTCGCCGTGCAGGCCTCCGAAGCCGAGGTCGTGGAGCACCTCACCGACGGGGTTTCCCTGGCCGCGGTGAACGGCCCGACGTCGGTTGTCCTGTCCGGCGCCGAGGGGCCGACACTCGCGCTCGCCGCGCGGTTCGCCGACCGCAAGACCAAACGGCTCGACGTCTCGCACGCGTTCCACTCGGTGCTGATGGAACCGATGCTCGAGGAGTTCGGCGAGCTGGTCCGCGGCCTGACGTTCAGCCGCCCGCGCATCCCGATCGAATCCACGGTCACGCCGGACGCCGACTTCACCGACCCCGCCTACTGGGTCACCCACGTCCGCGAAACCGTCCGGTTCGCCGATGCGGCCGGCCGGCTGAACGGCATCACGAAGTTCCTCGAGCTCGGGCCCGACGCCGTCCTCAGCGCGCTCGTCGACAACGGCGTGCCCCTGCTCCGGCGCGGGCACGACGAGGCAATGCAGGCGGTCACCGCCGTCGGAGCCTTGCACACCCAGGGTGTGCCCGTCGACTGGACGGCCTACCTCGGCGGCGGCGGAAGGTTCACCGAGCTGCCCCCTTACCCCTTCCAGCACGAGCACTTCTGGCTCGCGCAGGACGACGAAGCCGACGTCACCTCGGCCGGCCTTGCGGCGGCCGACCACCCGCTGCTGGGCGCCGCGGTGTCCGTCGCCGACCACGACGGCCTGCTGCTCACTGGCCGGCTCTCCCTGGACCGGCACCCGTGGCTGGCCGACCACGTGGTCGCCGGCCGGGTGCTGGTGCCCGGCACCGCGTTCGCCGAGCTGGCCGTCCGCGCCGCCGACGAAACCGGCTGCGGCGGCGTGGAAGAGCTGGTGCTGCAGGAGCCCCTCGCGCTCGACCCCGGCACCGCGCCGGAGGTCCAGGTAGTGGTGGGTGCGGCCGACGAGCAGGGCCGCCGTCCGGTCTCGATCCACTCGCGCCTGCCGGAGCACCCGTGGACCACCCACGCCACCGGCACCCTCGGCGCCCCGGAGCTTTCACGTGAAAGCTCCGCCTTCCCGGCCGCGTGGCCGCCGCCGGAGGCCGACGCCGCCGAGCTGGGTGACGCCTACGAGCGGCTCGCCGCCGCCGGGCTCGCCTACGGCCCGCTGTTCCAGGGCCTGCGCCGGGTCTGGCGCCGCGGCGACGAGATCTTCGCCGAGGTCGCCCTCCCGGACGCAGACCAGGCCGCGAAGTTCGGCCTCCACCCGGCGCTGCTCGACGCGGCACTGCAGGCCACCGCCGTCCCCGGTGGGGACGACCAGGGCTCGGTCCCGTTCGCCTGGCGGGACGTCGTCCTGCACGCCCGCGGGGCGACGGAACTGCGGGTCCACGCCCGCCCGACGGCGGAAGGCTTCACCTTCGACCTCGCCGACGGCACCGGCGCGCCGGTCGCGTCGATCGGCGGCTTGAGCGTCCGCGCGGTGACACCCGCGGCGGCTCCGGCCCGCGACGGCCTCTACCGCGTCGAGCTCGCCCCCGTTCCGGCAGGCACGGCCGAGGTGACTGTTGCCGACGTCTTCGAGGTGCCCGGCGCCGACCCGGTGACCGCGACGCTCCTTGCGGTGCAACAGTTCCTGGCCGCCGACCACGACGGTGTCCTCGTCGTCCTGACCGCCGGCGGCGCCGCCGACGGCCTGGTCCGCACCGCGCAGGCCGAGAACCCGGACCGGATCGTCCTGCTCCACGGCGGCCGCGCCGACATCGACACGGCGCTGGCCACCGGCGAGCCGGAGGTCCACGTCCAGGACGGCAAGCTCTTCGCCCCGCGCCTCGCCCGCGCCACGGCGTCCGGCGGGTCCACTGTGGACACCGACGGCACCGTGCTCGTCACCGGCGGCACCGGTGGCCTGGGCGCGGAGCTGGCCCGGCACCTGGTCACGACCCACGGCGTCCGGAACCTGCTGCTCGTCAGCCGCCGTGGCCCGGCCGCACCGGGCGCCGAGGCCCTGGCCGCCGAGCTCACCGGACTCGGCGCCACCGTGCGGGTCGAAGCCGCCGACGTCGCCGACCGCGACCAGGTCCGGGCCCTCCTCGAGCGGGAGCCGGTGACGGGGATCGTCCACGCGGCCGGGATCCTCGACGACGGTGTCCTCACCGCCCTGACCCCCGAGCGTCTCGAAGGCGTCTTCCGGGCCAAGGCCACCGCCGCCCAGGTCCTCGACGAGCTCGCCGGCGACCTCGGCTTCTTCGTGCTGTTCTCCTCGATCGCCGGGGTCTTCGGCTCGCCCGGCCAGGCGGCCTACTCGGCGGCCAACGCCGCCCTCGACACCCTCGCCCGGCAGCGGCGGGCCGCCGGGAAACCGGCGCAGTCCCTCGCCTGGGGCCTGTGGCAGCACGGCATGGGCGCCGGCCTGGCCGGTGCCGACCGCGACCGCATCGGCCGGGACGGCTTCGGCGCCCTCGACGTCACCGAAGGCCTGGCCCTCTTCGACGCGGCCCTGGCCGACGGCGGGGAGCTGCTCGTCCCGGTCCGCCTGGACCTGGCCACCGTCCGGAAGGCCGGGAGTGTCCCGCCGCTGCTGCGGGGCCTGGTCCGGGTGCGGACCCGGCGGACCGCGGCCCGCGGCGCGGAGGCGAACGGGCTGGTCACGCGCTTGGCCGCGCTGCCCGAGGGCGACCGCGAACCGGCGCTGACCGACCTGGTCCGGGCCCGGGTCGCCGCCGTGCTCGGCCGTGCGGGCGCGGACACCGTCGAGGCGACCCGGCCGTTCACCGAGCTCGGCTTCGACTCGCTCACCGCCGTCGAGCTGCGCAACGAACTGAGCACCGAGACCGGGCTGCGGCTGCCCGCGACCCTCGTGTTCGACCACCCGTCCCCGGCCGCCGTCGCGCGGTTCCTGACCGGTGAGCTGCTCGGCGGCGAGGAGAAGAAGGCCGCCGTGACCGCGCCGCGCCGGGGTGCGGCCGACGAGCCGATCGCCATCGTCGCGATGGCCTGCCGGTACCCCGGCGGGGTCCGCTCGCCGGAGGACCTGTGGAACCTCGTCGACGCGGGCACGGACGCGATCTCGCCGTTCCCCGGCCGTCCCGGCTGGGACGTCGACGCGCTCTACGACCCCGAGCCCGGCCTGCCCGGCAAGACCTACACGCGGCACGGCGGCTTCCTGCACGACGCGGGCGAGTTCGACCCGGAGTTCTTCGGCATCTCGCCCCGCGAAGCGCTCGCGATGGACCCGCAGCAGCGGCTGCTCCTGGAGGTCAGCTGGGAGGCGTGCGAGCGCGCCCGGCTCGACCCGGCGTCGCTGAAGGGCAGCGCCACCGGTGTGTTCGCCGGGATCATGTACTACGACTACGCCGCGAAGCTGGCCAGCGTGCCCGACAGCGTCGCCGGGTTCCTCGGCACCGGGACGTCGGCCAGCGTCCTGTCCGGCCGTGTCGCCTACACGCTCGGTCTGGAGGGGCCGGCGGTGTCGGTGGACACGGCGTGTTCGTCGTCGCTGGTCGCCCTGCACCTCGCCGCCCGCGCGCTGCGGGCGGGGGAGTGCACGATGGCGCTGGCCGGCGGGGTCACCGTGATGGCGACCCCCGAGACGTTCCTCGACTTCTCGCGTCAGCGCGGGCTCTCGCCGGACGGCCGCTGCAAGTCCTTCTCCGCCGACGCCGATGGCACGGGCTGGTCGGAAGGCGCCGGTGTCCTGGTGCTGGAACGGCTGTCCGACGCCCGCCGCAACGGCCACCCCGTGCTCGCGGTGGTCCGCGGGTCCGCGGTCAACCAGGACGGCGCGTCGAACGGCCTGACCGCGCCGAACGGCCCGTCGCAGCAGCGCGTGATCCGGGCCGCGCTCGCCGACGCCGGACTGTCCACTTCGGACGTCGACGCGGTCGAGGCGCACGGGACCGGCACCCGGCTCGGCGACCCGATCGAGGCCCAGGCGCTGATCGCCACCTACGGCGCCGACCGCGAAGAGCCGTTGTGGTTCGGGTCCGTGAAGTCGAACCTCGGGCACACGCAGGCCGCCGCCGGGGTCGCCGGGATCATCAAGATGGTCGAGGCGATGCGCCGGGGTGTGCTGCCACGCAGCCTGCACGCCGGCGAGCTGTCGCACGAGGTGGAGTGGGACGCGGGAGCCGTCTCGCTGCTGACCGAGCCGCGGCCCTGGCCGGAGACCGGCCGCCCGCGCCGGGCCGGGGTGTCGTCGTTCGGCATCAGCGGCACGAACTCGCACGTCGTCCTGGAGGCCGTCCCCGAGGAACCGGCGCGTGAACCCCGCTCGCGCGGGGTGGTGCCGTGGGTGCTCTCGGCGAAGTCGGACGCGGCCCTGGCCGAGCGGGCCCGCGCGCTCCTGCCGCTGGTGGGCACGGCCGACGCGGACGTCGCTTTCTCGCTCGCCACCACGCGAACCGCGCACGAGCGCCGGGCCGCCGTTGTCGGCGACCTGAAGGCCGGTCTGGAAGGGCTCGCCGAGGGCCGCGGGATCATCGGGCGTCCCCAGCCGGGGAAGCTGGCGTTCCTGTTCACCGGCCAGGGTTCCCAGCGGGCCGGGATGGGTGACGGGCTGTACGAGGCGTTCCCGGTGTTCGCGGCGGCCTACGACGAGGTGCGCGCGCTGCTGCCGGACTTCGGCGACCTGTCGCGGACGGAGTTCGCGCAACCCGCGATCTTCGCGCTCGAGGTGGCGCTCTTCCGGCTGGTCGAGTCCTGGGGCATCCGCCCGGACGTCCTGACCGGGCATTCCATCGGCGAAATCGCCGCCGCGCACGTCTCCGGAGTGCTCTCGCTGGAAGACGCGGCCAAGCTCGTCACGGCTCGCGGCCGGTTGATGCAGGCGCTGCCCGAGGGCGGGGTCATGGTCGCGATCCAGGCCTCCGAAGCCGAGGTCGCCGAGCACCTCACCGACGGCGTCTCCCTGGCCGCGGTGAACGGCCCGGCCTCGGTGGTGCTGTCGGGCGCCGAGGAGCCGACGCTCGCGGTCGCGGCGAAGTTCGCGGACCGCAAGACCAAGCGGCTCGACGTGTCGCACGCGTTCCACTCGGTGCTGATGGAACCGATGCTGGCCGAGTTCCGCGAGGTCGTGCGCGGGTTGACGTTCAATGACCCGCGGATTCCGATCGTCTCGACGGTGACCGTGGACGCCGACTTCACCGACCCCGAGTACTGGGTGACCCACGTTCGCGAGACCGTCCGGTTCGCCGACGCCGTCGAGCGGCTCGGCGCCGCGAAGTGCCTCGAACTCGGCCCGGACGCCGTGCTCAGCGCGCTGGTCGACACCGGCGTGCCGCTGCTGCGGCGGAACCAGGACGAAGCCACCACCGCGATGACCGCCGTGGCGACGCTGCACGTCCAGGGCGTCCGGCTCGACTGGGCCGCGGTCCTGCCCGGCGCGCGGCCGGTCGCCCTGCCGACGTATCCCTTCCAGCGCAAGCACTTCTGGCTCGCCCCGGCCGGCGCCGCGGACCTCGGCCAGGCCGGGCTCGAGACCCCCGGGCACCCGCTGCTGGCGGCCGGGCTGCAGCTGGCCGAGGCCGAAGGCACCGTCCTCACCGGACGGCTGTCGCTGGCCACCCACCCGTGGCTGGCCGGGCACACCGTGCACCACACGGTGCTGCTGCCCGGCGCCGCGCTCGCCGAGCTGGCCGTCCGGGCCGGCGACGAGGCCGGGCTGCCGCGGCTGGCCGAGCTGACCCTGCACGCCCCGCTCGTCATCCCGCCCGCCGGTGCGGTCGAGCTGCAGGTCGCGGTGACCGCGGCGGCGGCCGTCACGATCCACTCGCGGGTCCCGGGCGAGGCCTGGGAGCTCAACGCGTCCGGTGTGCTCGCCGAGGCGGCCCCGCCCGCGTCCGGCTTTGCCTGGCCGGACGGCCTGGAGCCGGTCGACCTCGGGACGTTCTACGGCGACCTGGCCGACCGCGGCTTCGCCTACGACGCGCTGTTCCAGGGCCTGCAAGCGGTCTGGCGCCACGGTGACGACCTCTACGCGGAGATCTCGCTGCCCGAAGAGGCCCACGACGACGCCGCGCGCTTCGGCCTGCATCCCGCGCTGTTCGACGCGGCGCTGCACGGCATGTTCCTCGGCGCCGGTGAGGAGGCCGGGGCGCTGCCGTTCAGCTGGACCGACGTGAGCCTGCACGCGAGCGGCGCCACCGCGGTCCGCGCCCGGCTGCGGTTCACCGGGCCCGGCGAGATCGCCGTCGACCTGACCGACCTCGCCGGCGCGCCGGTGCTGACGGTCGGCTCGCTGGTCGTCCGCGCGGTCAGCGGCGACCAGCTGCGTGGTGGGGAGGACCGCTCGCTCTTCCGCGTCGAGCACGTCCCGGTGGCCGTCCCGGCGGTGACTCCGGTGGTGTGGCAACGCTGGGACGAGGTCACCGAGCCGGTCGGGCCGGTGGTCGTGCTGCCCCGGCCGGAGGGCGACCTGCGGGAGACCACGCACGCCGTGCTGGACGTCCTGCGGCGGTTCCTCGCCGAGCCCCGGTTCTCCGGCTCCCGCCTGGTCGTGCAGACCGGGACCGGGCCGGCCGACGCGGCCGCGTCCGGGCTCGTCCGCTCGGCGCAGGCGGAGAACCCCGGCCGGTTCGTCGTCCTGGACGGCACACTGTCCGATGTGGACACGGCGCTGGCGTTGAACGAGCCGCGCGTCCGGGTCCGCGACGGCCACGCCGAGGTCCCGCGGCTGGTGCGCGCCGAGCCCGGCCGCAAACCCGACTGGGAGCCGGCGGGCACCGTGCTCGTCACCGGCGGCACGGGCGGGGTCGGCGCGCGGCTGGCCGAGCGGCTCGTCACGCACCACGGCGTCGAGCGGCTGGTGCTCACCAGCCGTCGTGGGCTCGCCGCCCCGGACGCTCCGGAGCTGGCCGCCCGGCTGGGCGAGCTGGGGGCCGAGGTGCGGGTCGAGGCGTGTGACGTCGCCGACCGCGACGCCGTGGCCGCGCTGCTCGCCGGGATCCCCGACCTCAAGGGGATCGTGCACGCGGCGGGTGTGCTCGACGACGGTGTCGTCACCGCGTTGACCCCCGAACGGCTGGACCGCGTCCTCGGCCCGAAGGCCGACGGCGCCCGGCACCTGCACGAGCTGACGCGGGACCGGGAGCTGACGGAGTTCGTGCTGGTCTCCTCGGTCTCCGGGGTGCTCGGCGGGCCCGGGCAGGGCAACTACGCCGCCGCCAACGCCTACCTCGACGCGCTCGCCGAGCAGCGGCACACCGACGGGCTGCCGGCGCGGTCGCTGGCCTACGGGCTGTGGGCCGCCGACGGCATGGGCGGTGTCCTCGACCCGGCGCTGGTCGACCGCATGCGCCGGGACGGCTTCGGCGCGCTGACCCCGGAGGAGGGCGAGGTCCTGTTCGACCTCGCCGCCGGGCCGGTGGCGGTGCCGGTCAAGCTGGACGTCGCGGGCCTGCGCGACCAGGCTCGCGCCGGAGTGCTGCCCGCGTTGCTCACCGGCCTGGTCCGGCTGCCCGTGCGGCGCTCGGCGACCAGCACCCCGGCGGCGGCGCCGGACCTGGCGTCGCTGGCTCCGGCGGCCCGCGCCGAGGCGCTGGCCGACCTGGTCCGGGCGCACACCGCGCAGGTGCTCGGCTTCGCGTCGGCGTCCGAAGTGGACCCGGAGCACGCGTTCACCGACCTGGGGTTCGACTCCCTGACCTCGGTCGAGCTGCGCAACCGGCTCGCGACCGCGGCCGGCCGGCCGCTGGGGGCGACGGTGGTGTTCGACCACCCGACCCCGGCCGCCCTCGCGACCCACCTCGGGACGCTGCTGTTCCCGGAGGTCGTGGTGCCGGACGAGAGCCGGCTGCGCCGGGCCCTGGCGGGCGCGTCGCTCGACCGGTTCCGCGAGCTGGGCGTGCTGGAGGCGCTGATCCGCCTCGTCGACGACCACCCCGAGGACGTTCGGGCGCCGGAGGAGTCGATCGACGACCTCGACGTCGGCGACCTGATCAGCCGGGCGATGTCCACCTCCCGCGACTGACCCTCCCGCGGCTGTCGGGGGGGGGGGGGGGGGGGGGGGGGGGGGGAACCACCACACAAAAAAACGAGGAGCCAGCGGAGGGGGGCTTCCGTCGGGGCGGTGGGGTTGTGGGGGGGGGGGTGGGGTGG
>NZ_JBVJNO010000013.1:0-85438 GCF_055583645.1 Amycolatopsis sp. NPDC104587 | reverse complement strand
CAGGTAGGCAGCCTCGACGGAGGCGACCGGAGAACGGGGGCGGTTCCCCCCCCCCCCGACTCCCCCCCTCTTGGTTTTGGTGGGGGGGCCCCCGCCCCCCCCCCCACCCCCCCCCCCACGACGGCTTTGGCGCCCGGCCTGGGCTCTCCCGGCCGGGCGTTGCCGTGTCCGGGGGATGGGTCCCCGGTTACCGGGTGGTGGTGAAGCGCCCGCCGGGAACCGGGCCCACGCGCCCAGGATCGAGGCATGCCCGAGCTTCGCCCGTCTCGTCCGGTCCGGAGAATCTGATGGCGACACCCGAGGAGCTGGTTGCCGCGCTGCGGGAATCGGTCAAGGAGAACAGCAGGCTGGCCGCGCGCAACCGGGAACTCGCCGAGGCCGCGCGGGAACCGGTCGCGATCATCGGCATGGGCTGCCGGTACCCCGGCGGCGCCGACTCGCCCGAGGCGCTGTGGGACCTGGTCGCCGGCGGCCGCGACGCGGTGTCGGAGTTCCCCGCCGACCGCGGCTGGAACCTCGCCGAGCTGTTCCACCCCGACCCCGACCATCCCGGCACGTCCTACGCGCGCGAAGGCGGCTTCCTGCACGACGCCGCCGAGTTCGACGCCGAGTTCTTCGGCATCTCGCCGCGCGAGGCCCTGGCCATGGACCCGCAGCAGCGGCTGCTGCTGCAGGTCAGCTGGGAGGCCGTCGAACGCGCCGGGCTCGACGCCGCGGCGTTGAAGGGCAGCCCCACCGGCGTGTTCGCCGGGATCATGTACCACGACTACGGCTCCGGCGCCGGTGAGCTGCCCGAAGGCGTCGAGGGGTTCCTCGGCACCGGCACCGCCGGCAGTGTGCTCTCCGGCCGTGTCGCCTACAGCTTCGGCTTCGAAGGCCCGGCCGTCTCGGTCGACACGGCGTGCTCGTCGTCGCTGGTCGCCGTCCACCTGGCCGCCCAGGCCCTGCGCAGCGGCGAGTGCACGCTCGCCCTCGCCGGCGGCGCGACCGTGATGGCCGTGCCCGACACGTTCGTCGAGTTCTCCCGCCAGCGCGGCCTCGCCCCGGACGGTCGGTGCAAGTCGTTCGGCGCGGGCGCCGACGGCACCGGCTGGGGGGAAGGCGCCGGGGTCCTCCTGCTGGAGAAGCTCTCCGACGCCGTCCGCAACGGCCACCCCGTCCTGGCGGTGGTCGCCGGGTCCGCGGTCAACTCCGACGGCGCGTCCAACGGCCTCACCGCCCCCAACGGCCCGTCGCAGCAGCGGGTCATCCGCGCCGCGCTGGCGAGCGCCGGACTGTCCACTTCGGACGTCGACGTCGTCGAGGCGCACGGCACCGGCACCAAGCTCGGCGACCCGATCGAGGCCGACACGCTCCTGGCCACCTACGGCCAGGGCCGCGAAACACCGCTGTACCTCGGCTCGGTGAAGTCGAACCTCGGGCACACGCAGGCCGCGGCCGGCGTCGCCGGGATCATCAAGATGGTCGAGGCGCTGCGCCGCGGTGAGCTGCCGCGCACGCTGCACGCCGAAGAGCCGTCGCCGCACGTGGCGTGGGACTCCGGCGCCGTCGAGCTGCTCACCGAGCACCGCGCCTGGCCCGCGGTGGACCGCCCGCGCGCGGCCGCCGTGTCGTCGTTCGGCATCAGCGGCACCAACTCCCACGTCGTGCTGCGCCAGGCCCCGGACGGGGTCCCGGCCGACGCGGACCGCCGGCCGCCCGCCCGGATCCCGTGGGTGCTGTCCGCGCGCAGCGAGGCCGCGCTGCCCGACCTGGCCGCGCGGCTCCGCCGCGCCGAAGGTGACCCGCTCGACATCGCGTACTCCCTGGCCACCGGCCGGGCGGCGCTGCCGTTCCGGGCCGTGGTCACCGGCGCCGACCGCGACGAGCTGCACGCCGGCCTCGACGCCCTCGTCGAAGGCCGCGGCGTCACCGGGCGCGCCGGCAGCGGGAAGGTCGCGTTCCTGTGCACCGGCCAGGGCGCGCAACGGCTCGCCATGGGCAGCGAGCTGGCACGGGCGTTCCCTGTCTTCGCCGAGACCTTTACCCGCGTCGCCGAGCGGCTCGACGCGCACACGGGTTACCAGCTTGCCGACGTCCTCGCCTGCGGCGACACCGCGATGATCAACCGCACCGAGGTCGCGCAGCCCGCGCTGTTCGCCTTCGAGGTCGCGACGGCCGAGCTGCTCCGCTCGTGGGGTGTCGAGCCGGACTTCCTGCTCGGGCACTCGATCGGCGAGCTGGCCGCGGCGCACCTGGCCGGCGTGTGGTCGCTCGACGACGCCGCCCGGCTGGTCGCCGCCCGCGGCCGGCTGATGCAGGCCCAGCCCGCGGGTGGCGCGATGGTCGCCCTACAGGCCACCGAAGCCGAGCTGGACCTGCCGGACGGCGTCGGCATCGCCGCGGTCAACGGGCCGGCGTCTGTGGTGCTCTCCGGCGAGGAAGCCGCGGTCGAAAAGGTGGTCGCGGGCTTCCCGGACCGGCGCGCCAAGCGCCTCGCGGTCAGCCACGCGTTCCACTCCGCGCTGATGGACGGCATGCTCGAGGACTTCCGCGCCGTCGCCGAGAGCGTCACCTACGCCGAGCCGCGGATCCCGCTGGTCTCGGGCCTGACCGGCGATGTCGGCGACGTCCGGGATCCCGGCTACTGGGTGCGGCAGGTCCGCGAAGCCGTCCGGTTCGCCGACGGCGTGCGGACGTTGCACACGCGCGGGGTCCGCCGGTTCGTCGAGATCGGGCCGGACGCCTCCCTGTCCGCGCTCGCCGCCGGCTGCGTCGACGACGGGGTTTTTGTTCCCCTGCAACGCAAGGACCAGGATGAGGTGACGGGCGCCGACCTCGCGCGGGCCCGGCTCTTCACCGCCGGTGTCCGCCTGGACTGGACGCGGATCTTCGACGGCACCGGCGCGACGCGCGTCGACCTGCCGACCTACCCGTTCCGCCGGGACCGCTTCTGGCTCGCCGCCGCGGACCGGAGCACCCCGCCGGCCCGGCGTCACGAAGTCGTCTGGCGACCCGTCGAACCGGCTCCGGCGCCGGAGGCGAGCTGGACCGTGTACGCCCCCGAAGGGCACGCCTGGGCCGAAGCCGCGGCGAAGGTCCTCGGCGCTCCGCTGGTGACCGAGGTGCCGGAACAAGGCCCGGTTCTCGCGTTCCCGGCCGACGGCGCCGCGCTCGCGGCCCTCCTGCGCGACACCCCGGCGAAGATCTGGTGCGCCACCACCGATCCCGGCGTGGCCGCGGTCGGCCGCGTCGCCGCGATCGAGCAGCCCCGGCGCTGGGGTGGCTGTGTCACCCTGCCCGCCCGGCCGGACGAGCAGGCCGCCGCCCGGCTGCGGGCGGTTCTCGGCGGCGCCGAGGACGAGGTCGAGATCCGCGAGGACGGCGTGTACGCGCGCCGGTTCGTCCCGGCCGCATCGGCGTCCGCGGACTGGACGACCTCCGGCACGGCCCTGGTCACCGGCGGCACCGGCGCGCTCGGCGCGGTGGTGGCCGAGCGACTGGTCCAGGCCGGGGCGGAGCACCTGGTGCTGCTGTCCCGCCGCGGTGCGGACGCTCCCGACGCGGCCGAGCTGCGCGAGCGGCTGGAGGCGCGAGGCGCGCGTGTCAGCATCCACGCCTGTGACGCGGCCGACCGCACCGCACTGTCCACAGTGGTCAGTGCGATCGACGACTTGCGCGTGGTGGTGCACACGGCGGGTGTCCTCGACGACGCCCTCCTCGACGACGCGACGCCGGAGCGGTTCGAAGCCGTCGCCCGGCCGAAGGTCGCCGCCGCGCACAACCTGCGTGAGCTGACCGGCGACCTGGACGCGCTGGTGCTGTTCTCCTCCGTCGCCGGGGTGCTCGGCAACGGCGGCCAAGCCGCCTACGCGGCCGCGAACGCCGAACTCGACGCCCTCGCGGCGCAGTGGCGCGGTGAAGGCGTCCCGGCGGTGTCGATCGCCTGGGGCCCGTGGGCCGAGGGTGGCATGGCCGAGGACGTCGACGTCAGCCGCAAGGGCCTGCGCCCGATGACGCCCGAGGCAGGCGCCGAGGAGTTCGTCGCGGCGATCGCCGCGGGCGAGGCGTGCGTGACCGTGGCCGACTTCGATTGGCCGGCGTTCTTCGAGAGCTTCCGGAACGCGCCGATGCTGGCCGAGCTCCCGCGCCCGGAAGCCGCGGCGCCGGAAGCGCCCGTCGCCGACCTGCGCGCGCAGCTGACCGGGCTCATCGAGCCGGAACAGCGGCGGCTGCTCGTCCAGCTCGTGCGCGACACCGTCGCCCGGGTGCTCGGCCACCCGGACCCGGCGAAGATCGGGCCGGACCGCGCGTTCACCGAGCTCGGCTTCGACTCGCTCACCGCCGTCGAGCTGCGCAACCGGCTCGACGCGGCTACCGGGCTGGCCGTCCCGGCCACGCTCGTCTTCGACCACCCGACCCCGGCGGCCCTCGCCGGGTACCTCTGGCAGGAGCTGGCCCAGCCCGAACCGGCGGCCCCGGCGGACCTCGAAGGCCTGCTCGACGGCCTCGAAGCCGCCCTCGACCGGCTCGACCCGGCGGGCGAGGACCACGCCCGCGTGAGCGACCGGCTGCGCGCGCTCGCCGACCGGGTGGGCGCCCCGGATTTCGAGCCGGCGTCCGACGACGAGCTCTTCGCCTTCATTGACCAGCAACTCGGCGCTTGAGCCGGGTGCACGCGACCACGACCGATGAGTGGGGACACCGTGGGTGAGAACGACAAGCTTCGCGACTACCTGACGCGAGTCACCGGCGAGCTGCAGCGCACGCGCGGCCGGCTGGCGGCGCTCGAGGAGCGCGCGGCCGAACCGATCGCGATCGTCGGGATGGGCTGCCGCTTCCCGGGCGGCGTGCGTTCCCCGGAACGGTTCTGGGAGCTGCTGAGGACGGGGGAGCACGGCATCACCGGCTTCCCGGACGGACGCGGCTGGGACGTCGGCGGTCTGGTCGACCCCGACCCGGACCACCTCGGCACCAGCTACGTCGACCGCGGCGGTTTCCTCGACGGCGCCGACGAGTTCGACCCGGAGTTCTTCGGCATCTCGCCGCGCGAGGCCGTCTCGATGGACCCGCAGCAGCGGCTGCTGCTGGAGACGTCGTGGGAGGCCCTGGAACGCGGCGGCATCAACCCGGCTTCGCTGGCCGGCGGCCGCACCGGCGTGTTCGTCGGCACCAACGGCCAGGACTACGGCCGTGACCTCGCCAAGGGTGTCGAAGGGGTCGAGGGCTACCTCGGCACCGGCATCTCCGGCAGTGTCCTTTCCGGACGGATCTCCTACGTCCTCGGTGTCGAAGGCCCGTCGGTCACGGTCGACACGGCGTGCTCGGCGTCGCTCGTCACCCTGCACCTTGCGGTTCGCGCCCTGCGCGCCGGGGAGTGCGACCTGGCGCTTTCCGGTGGCGCCACCGTGATGGCGAGCCCGGACGCGTTCATCGAGTTCTCCCGCCAGCGCGGTCTCGCGCGCGACGGCCTGGTCAAGGCGTTCGCCGCGGGCGCCGACGGCACGGCGTGGGGTGAGGGCGCGGGCATGATCGTGCTGGAGCGCCTCTCCGACGCCCAGCGCCACGGCCACCACGTCCTCGCCGTCGTCCGCGGCACCGCCGTCAACTCCGACGGCGCGTCCAACGGCCTCACCGCCCCCAACGGCCCCTCGCAGCAGCGGGTCATCCGCCAGGCGCTGGCCGACGCGCGGTTGTCGGCCAAGGACGTCGACGTCGTCGAGGCGCACGGCACCGGCACCACGCTCGGCGACCCCATCGAGGTCCAGGCGCTGCAGGCCACCTACGGCCGCGAGCGTGGCGGCCGCGGTCCGTTGCTGCTGGGCTCGGTCAAGTCGAACATCGGCCACACCCAGGCCGCCGCCGGGGTCGCGGGTGTGATCAAGATGGTCCTCGCGCTGCAGCACGGGCACCTTCCCGCGACCCTGCACGTCGACGCGCCGAGCATGCAGGTCGACTGGTCGCCGGGCACCGTCGAGCTGCTCACCGCCGCGCGCGAGTGGTCCGGTGCGGAAATCCGCCGCGCCGGGGTGTCGTCGTTCGGCATCAGCGGGACGAACTCGCACGTCCTGCTGGAGCAGGCTCCTGTTCCCGAAGAGTCCACTGTGGACGCACCCGATGTGCCCCTGGTGCCGTGGGTCCTTTCCGGACACACCGAGGCGGCGTTGCGCGCCCAGGCGCGGGCGCTGCTGGACGTCGAGGGCGACCCCGTCGACATCGGCTGGTCACTGGCCGCCACACGCGCGACGTTCGACCACCGCGCCGTCGTCACCGGTGCCGGTCTCGAGGAACTGCGGGCCGGACTGAAGGCGGTCGCGGACGGCGCCACCAGCGGCGAAGCGGTCGGCGGGCAGCTCGCCGTCGCCTTCACCGGACAGGGTTCCCAGCGGCTCGGCATGGGCCGCGAGCTGTACGACGCGTACCCGGCCTTCGCCGAGGCCTTCGACGAGGTCTGCGCATTGCTGCCCGGCGTCCGCGAGATCGTCTTCGGCGACAACGCCGACGCGCTGCAGGACACCGGGAACGCGCAGCCCGCGCTGTTCGCCCTGGAAGTCGCGCTCTACCGGCTCGTCGAGTCGTGGGGCGTCGTTCCGGAGTTCCTGATCGGCCACTCCGTCGGTGAGCTGGCCGCCGCGCACGTCGCCGGCGTCTGGTCCCTGGCCGACGCGGCCGAGCTGGTCGCCGCGCGTGGCCGTCTGATGAGCGCGTTGCCGCGTGGCGGCGCGATGTGCGCGATCGAAGCGTCCGAAGACGAGGTTCGCGCGGCGCTGGTGCCGGGTGCGGACATCGCCGCCGTCAACGGCCCGCGCGCGATCGTCGTCTCCGGCACCGAGGACGCCGTCCGGCAGGTGCAGACGGTGTTCGCCGACCGCCGCACCAAGCAGCTCGCGGTGTCGCACGCGTTCCACTCCGCGTTGATGGACGGCATGCTCGCCGAGTTCGGCGAGGTCGCCCGCCGCATCACCTACCGGACGCCGAAGATCGCGCTGGTCTCGAACGTCACCGGCCACATCGCCGCCACCGCCGAGATCACCGACCCGGAGTACTGGGTCCGGCACGTCCGCGAGGCCGTGCGCTTCGCCGACGGCGTCCGCGCGCTGGCCGACGCCGGCGTGACCCGCTTCCTCGAACTGGGCCCGGACGGCGTCCTTTCGGCCGCGGGCCAGGACAGCGCGGACGGCCTGTTCGTCCCCGCCCTGCGCCGCGACCGCCCCGAGGCCGAGACGCTCGTCGCCGCGCTGGCCGCGGTGCACGTCCACGGCGGCAAGGTCGGCTGGGCCGCGATGCTCACCGGCGGCCGCCGCGTCGACCTGCCCACCTACCCGTTCCAGCGCGCGAGCTACTGGCTGCCCGCGACCGCGTCCACCGGTGACGCGGCCGGGCTCGGCCTCGGCTCGATCGAGCACCCGCTGCTCGGCGCGGCGGTGTCCGTGGCCGACGCCGACGGGTTCCTGTTCACCGGCAGCCTGTCCCTGCGCACCCACCCGTGGCTGGCCGAGCACGCCGTGCACGGCCAGGTTGTCGTGCCCGGCACGGCCCTGGTCGAGCTGGCCGTCCGCGCCGCCGACGAGACCGGCCTGTCCGCGCTCGAAGAGCTGACCCTGCAGACGCCGCTGGTGCTCCCGGAGACCGGCGCGGTCCAGGTCCAGCTGTGGGCGGGCGCGCCGGAGGAGTCCGGCCGCCGCCCGCTGACCGTCCACTCGCGACCGCACGGCGCCGGAGACTGGACCCTGCACGCCACCGGCGCCCTCGCCAACGCGGAGCTTTCACGTGAAAGCTCCGGCCTGGGGGAGTGGCCGCCGCCGGGTGTGGAGGCCGTCTCCCTGGATGGTCGCTACGAAGAGCTGGCGGCCGCCGGGCTTGAGTACGGCGAGACCTTCCAGGGCCTGCGAGGGGTCTGGCGCCTGGGTGAGGACACCTACGCCGAGGTCGCGCTGCCCGACGCCGCCCGGGACCAGGCGGGCCGGTTCGGCCTGCACCCGGCGTTGCTCGACGCCGCCCTGCACGCCCTCGCCTCCGGGGACGGTCCCGCGCGGCTGCCGTTCGCGTGGAGCGACGTCGTCCTGCACGCTTCCGGGGCCGCCGAACTGCGCGTCAAGCTGACGCCGTCCGGCACCGACGCCGTGTCGCTGCAGGTCGCCGACGGCACCGGTGCGCCGGTCGCCACCGTCGGATCCCTGGTCGTGCGGCCGGTTTCGGCCGAGCAGCTGCGTCCGTCGGCGAGTGTCGACGGGCTCTACGAGGTGACCTGGCAGCCGATCGCCCCCACTGGCGACGTGCCCGGCCACGCGGACTGGCCGGAGGTCGCCGACGTTGTCGTCTTCCGTGCCTCCGGCGACGACGTGCGCGCGCTGACCGGCGAGACCCTCGACGTCCTCAAGACGTTCCTCGCCGACGAGCGGTACGCCGACGCGAAGCTGCTCGTCCACACCGGACGGTCCGACGTGGACCCCGTGGCCGCCGCGGTGTGGGGCCTGGTGCGCAGCGCGCAGTCCGAACACCCCGGCCGGTTCCTCCTCGCCGACGCCGACGAGCTGACCGACACCGTCCTCGCCGCGGGAGAACCGCAGGTCGCCGTCCGCGAAGGCGAGCTGCGCGTCCCGCGCCTGGTCACGCCCGAAGCCGCCGGACGGCTGCTGCCCCCGGCCGGGAACTGGCGCCTCGGCCTCGCGGGCAAGGGCACCTTCGACCACCTGACCCTGGAAGAGGTGCCCGAGGAGCCGCTGAGCCCGCTCGGCGTCCGCGTCAGCGTGCGCGCGGCCGGGCTGAACTTCCGCGACGTCCTCAACGCCCTCGGCATGTACCCCGGCGAGGCCGGGCCGCTCGGCAGCGAGTTCGCCGGAACCGTCCTCGAGGTCGGCGCCGACGTCCACGACCTGCACCCGGGCGACGAGGTCATGGGCCTCGTCTCGGGCGGCGCGGGCCCGATCGCCGTCGCCGAACGGCCGATGATCACCCGCAAGCCCGCGGACTGGACGTACGAGCAGGCCGCGACGACGCCCCTGGTGTTCCTCACCGCCTACTACGCCCTGGTCGACCTCGCGGACCTGCAGGCGGGGGAGTCGATCCTCGTCCACGCGGCCGCCGGCGGGGTCGGCATGGCCGCCACGCAGCTCGCGCGGCACCTCGGCGCCGACGTCTACGGCACGGCCAGCGAGGGCAAGCAGCACATCCTCCGCGAGGCGGGCCTCGACGACAACCACATCGCGTCCAGCCGCACCCTGGAGTTCGAGGAGCGCTTCAGCGGCATCAACGTCGTCCTGAACGCTCTCGCGGGTGACTTCATCGACGCCTCCTTCCGCACGATGGCCCCCGGCGGCCGGTTCCTCGAGATGGGCAAGACCGACATCCGCGAGGGCGACGGCTACCAGGCGTTCGACCTCATCGACGCCGGTCCCGAGCGCACCGCGCAGATGTGGGACGCGCTGATCGAGCTGTTCGGCTCCGGCGCGCTGAAGCCGTTGCCGGTGCGGTCCTGGGACGTCCGCGAGGCGCGTGAGGCGTTCCGCTTCCTCAGCCAGGCCAAGCACATCGGCAAGATCGCCCTCACCGTCCCGCGCGCCCTCGACCCCGACCGCACGGTCCTGGTCACCGGCGGCACCGGCGGCCTGGGCGCGCTGGTCGCCCGGCACCTGGTGGAGCACCACGGCGTCCGGAAGCTGCTGCTCACCAGCCGTCGCGGCCCGGACGCCCCGGGCGCCGCGGAACTGCGCGCCGAGCTGGACGCCGAGGTGGAGATCGTCGCCTGCGACGTCGCCGACCGCGACGCCCTGGCCGCGCTGCTCCGGGACGTCGACCTCACCGGTGTGGTGCACGCCGCCGGTGTCCTCGACGACGGCACCATCGACGCCCTCACCCCGGAGCGTCTCGACTACGTCTTCGGCCCGAAAGCCGACGCGGCCCGGCACCTGCACGAGCTGGCCGGCGACGTCGACCTGTTCGTCACGTTCTCCTCGGCCGCCGGTGTCCTCGGCGCGCCCGGCCAGGGCAACTACGCCGCCGCCAACGCCTACCTCGACGCCCTCGCCGCGCACCGCCGCGCGCAGGGCCTCGCCGGGCAGTCACTGGCCTGGGGCCCGTGGGCCGCGGGCATGGGCGAGGCGATGGGCGAGGCCCACCTGGCCCGTCTGCGCCAGAGCGGCACCCCGGCCCTGCCCGTCGCCGAAGGCCTCGCTCTCTTCGACGCGGCTCTCGCGGCCGGGTCGCCGCTGGCCGTCCCGGTGAAACTGGACCTGCCGGTGCTGGCCGCGGCGGCCGCTTCCGAACCGCTGCCGCCGTTGCTCGGCACGCTCGTGAAGCCCGGCCGCCGGACCGCGAAGTCCGGTGGCGGCCAGGACTCGTCGCTCGCCCGGCGCCTGGCCACGCTGACCGAGGCCGAGCAGGACCGTGAGCTCCTGGACCTGGTCCGCACGCAGGTCGCGCTGGTGCTCGGGCACGTCACCGCGGCGACCGTCGAGCCCGGCCGCGGCTTCATGGACCTCGGTTTCGACTCGCTCACCGCCGTCGAGCTGCGCAACCGCCTCGGCGCCGCGACCGGCCTGCGGCTGCCCGCGACGGTCATCTTCGACCACCCGACCCCGGTCGCACTGGCCGGGTACGTCCGGTCCGAGCTGCTCGGCGACCTCGCCGCCGGCCCGCGGACCCGCGCCCGCGTCGCGGCCGCCGACGAGCCGATCGCGATCGTCGCGACCAGCTGCCGGTTCCCCGGCGCCTCGACGCCGGAAGACCTGTGGCGCCTGGTCGTCGAAGGCCGCGAGGGCCTCAGCGAGTTCCCGGCCGACCGCGGCTGGGACCTGGCCGCGCTCTTCGACCGGACGCCGGGCAAGCAGGGCGTCTCGCACACCCGCACCGGTGGTTTTCTGCCCGCCGCGGGTGACTTCGACCCCGAGTTCTTCGGCATCTCCCCGCGTGAAGCGCTGGCCATGGACCCGCAGCAGCGGCTCCTGCTGGAGATCGCGTGGGAGGCCTTCGAACGCGCGGGCATCGCGCCGAGCGCCCTGCGCGGCAGCGACACCGGCGTGTTCACCGGTGCGATCTACCACGAGTACGCGTCACGCCTGACGAAGATCCCGGAGGAGGTCGAGGGGTTCCTCGGCACCGGCACGTCCGGCGCGATGATGGCCGGCCGCGTCTCCTACACCTTCGGCTTCGAGGGCCCGGCCGTCGCGGTCGACACGGCGTGCTCGTCGTCGCTGGTCGCGATGCACCTGGCGAGCCAGGCCCTGCGCTCCGGCGAGTGCTCCCTCGCGCTGGCCGGCGGCGTCACGATCATGGTCAACCCGGACCCGTTCGTCGACTTCAGCAAGCAGAACGCGATGGCCGTCGACGGCCGCTGCAAGGCCTTCTCCGACGGCGCCGACGGTGTCGCATGGGGTGAGGGCGCCGGGTTCGTGCTGCTGGAGAAGCTGTCCGACGCGCGCCGCAACGGCCACCAGGTTCTCGCGCTGCTCAAGGGATCCGCGGTCAACCAGGACGGCGCGTCCAGCGGCCTCACCGCCCCCAACGGGCCCGCGCAGCAGCGCGTGATCCGCCAGGCGCTGGCCAACGCCGGACTGTCCACATCGGACGTCGACGTCGTCGAGGCGCACGGCACCGGCACCCGCCTCGGCGACCCGATCGAGGCCCAGGCCCTCCTGGCGACCTACGGCCAGGAGCGCGAAGAGCCGCTGCGGCTCGGCTCGGTGAAGTCCAACTTCGGCCACACACAGGCCGCGGCGGGGGTCGCCGGGGTCATCAAGATGATCGAGGCCATGCGCCACGGCGTGGTCCCGGCGACCCTGCACGTCGACGCGCCGTCGGCCCAGGTCGACTGGGAGACCGGCGCGATCCGCGTCGCCACCGCGGTCGAGCCGTGGCCGGAGACCGGCCGCCCGCGCCGGTCCGGTGTCTCGTCGTTCGGCTTCAGCGGCACCAACGCGCACGTCGTGCTGGAGCAAGTCCCGGCCGAAGAGGTCACTGCCGGCGGGGTGGCACCCGCGGTCCTGCCGTGGGTCCTTTCCGGACGGTCCGAAGAGGCGCTGCGGGCCCAGGCCGCGCGGCTGGCCGACGTCACGGCCGAACCCCTCGACGTCGCGTGGTCGCTGGCGACGGCCCGCACCGCCCACGAGCGGCGTGCGGTCGTCGTCGGCGCCGACCCCGCCGTGCTGCGGGCCGGGCTGGCCGCGTTCGCCGACACCGGCCGGGCGGCCAACGTCGTCACCGGCCGCGCGGTCACCGGACGGCTCGCCGCGTTGTTCACCGGCCAGGGTTCCCAGCGCGCCGGCATGGGTGACGCCCTCGCCGAGGCGTTCCCGGTGTTCGCCGCCGCGTATGCCGAGGTCCGGGCGCTGCTGCCGGGCCTCGGCGAGGACATCAACCGCACCGGCACCGCCCAGCCGGCGATCTTCGCCCTCGAAGTCGCGCTGTACCAGCTCTTCGAGTCCTGGGGCGTGACGCCGGACGTCCTCGCCGGGCACTCCATCGGTGAGATCGCCGCGGCCCACGTCGCCGGAGTGTTCTCCCTGGAAGACGCCGCAAAGCTGGTCGAGGCGCGCGGTCGCCTGATGGAGGCGCTGCCCGAGGGCGGCGCGATGGTCGCGGTCGAGGCCACCGAGGCCGAGGTCGCCGACGTTCTCTCCGACGAGGTTTCGCTCGCCGCGGTCAACGGCCCCGCCGCCGTTGTGCTGTCCGGTGTGGACAGTGCACTGCGGATGGTCGCCGCGCGGTTCGCCCGCGATGGTCGTCGCACCAAGCACCTCGTGGTGTCCCACGCGTTCCACTCGGCGTTGATGGAGCCGATGCTGGCGGAGTTCGACGCCGTCGCGCGGTCGCTGACCTACGCCGAGCCGCGCCTCCCGATCGTCTCCACGGTCACGCCCGACGCCGACTTCACCGACCCGGCCTACTGGGTGACCCATGTCCGCGAGACCGTCCGGTTCGCCGACGCGGTCGAGCGCATGGCCGCCGACGGCGTCACGACGTTCCTCGAGCTGGGCCCGGACGCCGTCCTCGCCGCGATGGGCCCGGACAGCGCCCCCGACGCCGCGTTCGTCCCGGCCTTGCGCAAGGACCAGCAGGAGGCCCGCGCGGCCGTCTCCGCCCTCGGCGCGATCCACGCCGCGGGCGCGCCGGTCGACTGGACCCGCTTCTTCGCCGAGAGCGGCGCGCGCCCGGCGTCCCTGCCGACTTACGCCTTCCAGCGCCGCCGCTTCTGGCTGCTGGCCCCGCCGGGCGGCGGTGACGCCACGGCGTTGGGTCTCGGCGCGCTCGACCACCCGCTGCTCGGCGCGGCCGTCGCGCTGCCCGAGCGGGGCGGGCTGGTCCTGACCGGACGGCTCTCGCTCGACGAGCAGCCGTGGCTGGCCGGCCACCGGATCCGCGGCACGGTCCTGCTGCCGGGCACGGCGTTCGCCGAACTGGCCGTCCGCGCCGGCGACGAAGCAGGCTGCGGTGAAGTCGAAGAGCTGACGCTGCAGGCCCCGCTCGTCCTCACCACCACGCCGGTCCACCTGCGAGTGTCCCTTTCGGACGCCGACGACTCCGGCCGCCGCACCCTCGCGATCCACTCCCGTCCCCAGGACGCCGACACCGACTGGGACCTGCACGCGACCGGCTCGCTCGTCCCCGAAGCGGAGCTTTCACGTGAAAGCTCCGCCCAGTGGCCGCCCGCGGGAGCCGAAGCCGCCGACCTGGAGGGCTTCTACACGACTCTTGCCGACGCCGGGCTCGGCTACGGCGACCCGTTCCAGGGTCTGCGGGCCGCGTGGCGCCTCGGTGACGACGTCTTCGCCGAGGTCGCGCTGCCGGACGGCACCGACGTCACCGGCTTCGGCCTGCACCCGGCGTTGCTCGACGCCGTCCTGCACGCCGTCGGCCTGACCGGTGGCCCGGCCCGGCTGCCGTTCTCGTGGACCGGGCTGCGGCTGCACGCCACCGGCGCGAGCACGCTCCGGGCGAAGCTCGCGCCCGCCGGGCCGGACGCCTTCTCGCTGACCGTCACCGACGGCACCGGCGAGCCGGTCCTGACCGCGGCCTCCCTGAGCCTGCGCCCAGTCGGCGACGCCCCGCTGGCCTCGACGACCGGCGACGCGGTGTTCACTGTGGACTGGATCCCGGTAGCCCTGCCTTCGGACGTGTCCGAAGTGGACGTCCTCGAAGCCGCGTCGCCGGAGAACGTGCTTGCCGAGCTGCAGGAACGGCTTGCCGGAGAGGGCCAGGTCGTGGTGCACGTTCCGGGCGACACCCCGGCGCACGCCGCCGTCGCCGGGCTCGTCCGCAGCGCCCAGGCCGAGTACCCGGATCGCCTGGTCCTGGTCCACGGCACCGGCGACCTCGCGGCGGCCGCGGCCACCGGTGAGCCCGAGATCGCCTTCACCGCCGACGGCCCGCGTGTTCCCCGCCTGGCCCGCGCCCGCGCGACCGGCGACCCGGACTGGACGCTCGACGGCACCGTCCTGGTCACCGGCGGCACCGGCGGGCTCGGCGCCCAGGTGGCGCGGCGGCTCGTCGAGCGCCACGGCGTCCGGCACCTGCTGCTCGTCGGCCGCCGCGGCGGGGACGCCCCCGGCGCGGACGACCTGCGCCGCGAGCTGACCGAGCTCGGCGCCGAGGTGACGTTCGCCGCGTGCGACGTCGCCGACCGCGACCAGCTGCAGTCCGTGCTCGCGCTGGTCCCGGCCGAGCTGACCGGCGTTGTGCACGCGGCCGGTGTCCTCGACGACGGCGTCTTCACCTCGATGACGCCCGAGCGCCTGGCCGCCGTCGCGGGCCCGAAGGCCGTCGCGGCGCAGCACCTGCACGAGCTGACCAGCGGCCTCAAGCTGTTCGTCACGTTCTCCTCGATCGCGGGCGCCCTCGGCGCGCCGGGGCAGGCGAACTACGCCGCCGCCAACGGGTTCCTCGACGGCCTCGCCGCCCAGCGCCGCGCGGAGGGCCTCCCGGCGACGTCGATCGCCTACGGCCTCTGGGAAACCGGCATGGGCGACGGCCGCGGCGGTTCCGGCTTCACGCCGCTGCCCGTCGACGCCGGGCTGGAGCTGTTCGACCTCCTGGCCCTCGGTGACGACCCGCGCCCGGTCGCGACGCGCCTCGACCTCCCGGCGTTGCGCGCGGCCGAAGTCCCGCACGTGCTGCGCGGCCTGGTCCGCACGCGCCGCCGCACCGCCGGCGTCGCCGAAGCGGGCGGGTTGCGCGAGCGCCTGGCCGGGCTGCCGACGTCCGAACAGACGCGGCTGCTGACCGAGCTGGTCCGCACCGAGGCCGCGATGGTGCTCAGCCACACGAGCCCCGACGCCGTCGAGGCCGACCGCGCGTTCGGCGACCTCGGGTTCGACTCGCTCACCGCCGTCGAGTTCCGCAACCGCCTCGGCGCCGCCACCGGCCTGCGGCTGCCCGCGACGCTGACGTTCGACCACCCGACCCCGCTCGCCCTGGCCGCGTTCCTGCTGGCCGAGCTGCTCGACGCCGACGACGAGCCGGTCAAGCCGACGTTCACCCCGGCGCGCGCGAGCGACGACCCGATCGTCATCGTCGGCATGGCCTGCCGCTACCCGGGCGGCGTGACGTCGCCGGAAGAGCTGTGGGACCTGGTGTCCGGCGGCCGGGACGGCGTCACGCGGTTCCCCGAGGACCGCGGCTGGGACGTCGACGGCATCTACGACCCCGACCCCGACCGCCCTGGCAAGACCTACACCCGCGAAGGCGGCTTCCTGCACGACGCGGGCGAGTTCGACCCGGAGTTCTTCGGCATCTCCCCGCGGGAAGCCCTCGCGATGGACCCGCAGCAGCGGCTCCTGCTGGAGACGTCGTGGGAAGCCCTGGAGCGGTCGGGCACCGACCCGGCGTCGCTCAAGGGCAGCCCGACCGGCGTGTTCGCCGGCGTGATGTACCACGACTACGGCACCCGCCTCGGCGACGTGCCCGACGACGTCGAAGGCTTCCTCGGCACCGGCACGTCCGGCAGCGTGCTGTCCGGGCGCGTCGCCTACACGCTCGGCCTGGAGGGCCCGGCGGTCTCGGTCGACACGGCGTGCTCGTCGTCGCTGGTCGCGCTGCACTGGGCCATGCAGGCCCTGCGCTCCGGTGAGTGCTCACTGGCGCTGGCCGGCGGTGTCACGGTGATGGCGACGCCGGAGACGTTCATCGGCTTCTCCCGCCAGCGCGGCCTCGCCGCCGACGGCCGCTGCAAGTCCTTCTCGGCCGACGCCGACGGGACCGGCTGGGCCGAGGGCGCGGGCATGCTCGTGCTGGAGCGGATGTCGGACGCACGGCGCAACGGGCACCGGATCCTGGCTGTGGTGCGCGGCTCCGCGGTGAACTCCGACGGCGCGTCCAACGGCCTCACCGCGCCCAACGGTCCGTCGCAGCAGCGGGTGATCCGTCAGGCGCTGGCCGCCGCGGGCGTCGAGTCGTCCACTGTGGACGCCGTCGAGGCGCACGGGACCGGCACGACGCTCGGGGACCCGATCGAGGCGCAGGCTTTGCTGGCCACCTATGGCCGTGAGCGGGACGCCGAGCCGTTGTACCTCGGCTCGGTGAAGTCCAACTTCGGGCACACCCAGGCCGCCGCCGGTGTTGCCGGGATCATCAAGATGGTCCAGGCCATGCACCACGGTGTGCTCCCGCCGTCGCTGCACCTGGGGGAGCGGACTCCGCACGTCGACTGGGAAGCCGGTGATGTCACGCTGCTGGCCGAGGGCCGGGCGTGGCCGGAGACCGGGCGGGCGCGGCGCAGTGCCGTGTCGTCGTTCGGGATCAGCGGGACCAACGCGCACGTCATCCTGGAGCAGGCTCCTGCCGTGGCGCCGGTTTCGCGCTCGGTGACGCCGCCGCCCCTGGTGCCGTGGGTGCTGTCCGGTCGCAGTGACGAGGTCCTGCGGGAGCAGGCGTCCCGGCTGCGGGACGTCGAGGGTGAGCCGGTCGACGTCGGCCTGTCGCTGGCCACGACCCGCACCGCGCACGACCGCCGGGCGGTGGTCTTCGACGCCGCCGGGCTGGATGCCCTGGTGTCCGGTGTGGACAGTGACGCGGTCGTCACCGGACGGTTGCTGCCCGGCCGGACGGCGGTCCTCTTCACGGGCCAGGGTTCGCAGCGTGGCGGCATGGGATCCGGGCTGTACGAAGCGTTCCCGGTGTTCGCGGCCGCGTACGACGAGGTCCGGGCGCTGCTGCCGGGGATCGGCGAGGACCTCGACCGGACCGGGAACGCGCAGCCCGCGATCTTCGCCCTGGAAGTCGCGCTGTACCGGCTCGCGGAGTCGTGGGGGATCGTGCCCGACTTCGTCGCCGGGCACTCGATCGGCGAGATCGCCGCGGCGCACGTCGCCGGGGTGCTGTCGCTCGAGGACGCGGCCAAGCTCGTCGAGGCGCGGGGACGGCTGATGGAGGTGCTGCCCGAGGGCGGCGCGATGGTCGCCGTGCAAGCGTCCGAAGAGGAGGTTCGTGAGCACCTGACGCCGAAGGTGTCGCTGGCCGCGGTCAACGGGCCGAACGCCGTGGTGCTGTCCGGGGCCGCGTCGCCGACGCTCAAGCTCGCCAAGAAGTTCGAGAAGCTCGGCCGGCGGACCAAGCGCTTGGAGGTCTCGCACGCGTTCCACTCGGCGCTGATGGAGCCGATGCTCGACGAGTTCGCCGCGGTCGTGCGGGAGCTGGAGTTCTTCGCGCCGCAGATCCCGTTCGTGTCCACTGTGGATGGGTCGCGGACCGACCGGGTCGCCGAGCCGGAGTACTGGGTCGAGCACGTCCGCGCGACCGTCCGGTTCGCCGACGGTCTCTCGTGGCTGCGCGAGGCCGGGGTGTCGAAGTTCCTCGAGGTCGGCCCGGCCGCGGTCCTCACGGCGTTGGCCGCTGACGACGGCTTCGCGGCCTCGTTCCTGCGCGCCGACCGCGACGAAGCCACAACGGCGTTGACAACGCTGGCCGCCGCGCACACCCGCGGTGTCCCGGTCGACTGGGCCGCGGTCTTCCGCCCCACCGGCGCCCGGGTGGTCGACCTGCCGACGACGGTGTTCGACCGCCGTCACTACTGGCTGGCCGCCGGAACGGGCGCGGGCGACGTCCGCGCCGCCGGGCTCCAGACGGCCGGGCACCCGCTGCTCGGCGCGGCGGTCCCGTTCGCGGACGGCGAGGGCTGGGTCCTCACCGGACGGCTCTCGGTGGCCACGCACGCGTGGCTGGCCGGGCACGCCGCGTTCGGCGAGGTCCTGGTGCCGGGCACCGGGCTGCTTGAGCTGGCCATCCGCGCCGGCGACGAAGCCGGGTGCGCGGGTGTCGAGGAGCTGACTCTCGCGGCGCCGCTGGTGCTGCGCGGAACGGTCGACGTCCAGGTGCTCGTCGGCGCGGCTGACGCTGCTGGACGGCGCCCGGTCTCGATCCACTCGCGCGCCGCGGAGGGGGAGTGGACCGAACACGCGACCGGCACCCTCACTCCCGAGCTTTCACGGGAAAGCTCGGGGCTCACCAAGTGGCCGCCGGCGGCCGAGCCGGTTGCGTTGGACGGGCTCTACGCGGACATGGCCGCGGCAGGCCTGGACTATGGGCCGCCGTTCCGTGGCCTCGGTGCTGCTTGGCGTGCCGGGGACACGGTGTTCGCCGAGGTGGAGCTGCCGGAGGGCACGGACGTCGACGGCTTCGGCCTGCACCCGGCCCTGCTCGACGCGGCCCTGCACACGCTGGGCCTGCTGCCGGGCGAGGGGACGCGGTTGCCGTTCCTGTTCGGTGACGTGACGTTGCACGCGACCGGCGCCTCTGCGCTGCGGGTGCGGGTCACGCAGTCCGGGACGGACACGGTGTCGGTCCTGGCCACGGACACCACGGGCGCCCCGGTGGCGACGCTCGGCACGGTCACGGTTCGGGTCGCGGAGGCCCCGCGGGCGCGGGACACGGACTCGCTGTACGAACTGACCTGGGTCGAGGTCCCGGCCGGAGAGCCCGGTGACGTGACCACGCAGGTGTTCACGGCACCGGACGGCGAGCCGCACGAGGCATTGGCCGCGACGCTGGCGGCGGTCCAGGAGTTCCTGGCCGACGATCAGCTCGCCGACACGCGGATGGTCATCCACACGGCCGACACTCCAGCGGGTGCGGCGGTCCGAGGCTTGGCTCGCAGCGCGGCTTCGGAGCACCCGGACCGGTTCGTGGTGGTCGAGGGCGACGACGTTGCCGCGGCCCTCGCCACCGGTGAGCCGCAGGTCCGCATCCGCAACGGTGTCGCCGAAGCACCTCGGCTCGCCCGGGCCACCACCGGCGACCCGGCGAACTGGGGCACCGGCACCGTCCTCATCACCGGCGGCACCGGCGGCATCGGCGCGGCCATCGCCCGCCACCTGACCGCCACCCAGAACGTCACCCTGGTCCTCACCAGCCGCCGAGGCATCGACGCCCCCGGTGCGAGGGAACTCGCGGAAGAACTCGGCGCCCAGGTCGTGGCCTGCGACGTCGCCGACCGCGAAGCCCTCGACACGCTCATCAACGGCATCGAGGACCTCACCGGAGTCGTCCACGCGGCCGGCGTCCTCGACGACGGCATCCTCACCGAGCTCACCCCTGGGCGGTTCGAAGCCGTCCTCCGCCCCAAGGCCGTCGCGGCCGAAACCCTCCACGAGCTGACCAGGGACAAGCCGCTCACCCAGTTCGTCCTACTCTCCTCGGTCTCCGGCATCCTCGGCGGCCCCGGCCAGGCGAACTACGCCGCGGCCAACGCCCTCCTCGACGACCTCGCCCAACGACGTCACGCCGAAGGCCTCCCGGCGACCTCCCTCGCCTACGGCCTCTGGGCCAACGGCATGGGCAACCAGTCCGACCTCGACCGGCTGGCCCGAGCGGGATTCGGAGCCCTGACCGAAACCGAAGGCCTGGCCCTGTTCGACGCCGCCCTGGCGTCGGGAACCCCCGTTCCGGTGCCGGTCAAGCTCGACCTGCCGACCCTGCGCACCCTCGCCCGCACCACGGAACCGCCGTCGGTGCTACGCGGGCTCGTGAGGGTTCCGAAGCGCCGCGGTGCCGCCAACGCCGCAGCCGCCGCGGGACTCGCCGCCACCCTCGCGCGGCTCTCGCCCGCCGACCAGCAGACGCACCTGCTCGACCTGGTGCGCGGGCACGTCGCCGGCGTGCTCGGGCACGGGACCGCCTCCGTCGAGGCCGGACGCGCCTTCACCGAGCTGGGCTTCGACTCGCTCACCGCCGTCGAGCTGCGCAACCGCCTCGGCGAGGTGACCGGGCTGCGGCTGCCCGCCACCCTCGTCTTCGACCACCCGACCCCGCTCGACCTGGCCACCCACGTCCGGGCCGAGCTGGTCGGCGAGACCGAAAAGACCGAGACGCCGACCGTCGTCGCCTCGGACGAGCCCATCGCCATCGTCGCCATGAGCTGCCGGTTCCCCGGCGGCGTCAGCTCGCCCGAGGACCTGTGGCGCCTGGTCGCCGACGGGACCGACGCCATCACCCCGTTCCCCGCCGACCGCGGCTGGGACCTCGACCGGCTCTACCACCCCGACCCGGACCACCCGGGCACGTCGTACGCCCGTGAAGGCGGCTTCCTGCTCGACGCCGCGGACTTCGACGCCGAGTTCTTCGGCATCTCGCCGCGGGAGGCGCTCACCGTCGACCCGCAGCAGCGCCTGCTGCTGGAGACCGCGCACGAGGCGTTCGAACGCGCCGGCATCGACCCGGTGAGCCTCAAGGGCAGTGCCACCGGCGTGTTCGCCGGTGTCATGTACGACGACTACGCCTCCCGCCTGCCGTCCACCCCGGACGGCATGGAAGGCCTGCTCGGCACGGGAAGCGCGAGCAGCGTCCTGTCCGGCCGGGTCGCCTACACCTTCGGCCTCGAAGGCCCGGCGGTGTCGGTCGACACGGCGTGCTCGTCGTCGCTGGTCGCCCTGCACTGGGCGGCGCAGGCGCTGCGCTCCGGTGAGTGCACGCTGGCCCTGGTCGGCGGCGCGACCGTCATGTCCAGCCCCAACCCCTTCATCGAGTTCTCCCGCCAGCGCGGCCTCGCCGCCGACGGTCGCTGCAAGCCCTTCGCGGCCGCCGCCGACGGCACCGCCTGGGCCGAAGGCGCCGGATTCCTGCTCCTCGAACGGCTTTCCGAGGCCAAGCGCAACGGCCGCCGGATCCTCGCCGTGGTCAAGGGTTCCGCGGTGAACTCCGACGGCGCGTCCAACGGCCTCACCGCCCCCAACGGGCCGTCGCAGAAGCGGGTCATTCGCCGCGCTCTCGCCGCGTCCGGGGTGGAGTCGTCCACTGTGGACATCGTCGAGGCGCACGGCACCGGCACCGCGCTCGGTGACCCGATCGAAGCGCAGGCGCTGCTGGCCACCTACGGCCAGGACCGCGACGAGCCGCTCTGGCTCGGCTCGGTCAAGTCGAACATCGGCCACACGCAGGCCGCGGCCGGCGTCGCCGGGATCATCAAGATGGTCGAGGCCATGCGCCACGGCGTCCTGCCCGCGACGCTGCACGTCGACGAGCCCTCGCCGCACGTCGACTGGAGCGAGGGCGAGGTCCGCCTGCTCACCGAGGCGCGGCCGTGGCCGGACGCCGGACGTCCGCGCCGCGCGGCGGTCTCGTCGTTCGGCATCAGCGGCACCAACGCCCACGTCGTGCTGGAGCAGGCCCCCGAACAGCCCGCGCCGGCCCGGACGCCGGAGCCGCCCGCGTTGCTGCCCTGGGTCCTGTCCGCCCGCACCGAAGAAGGCCTGCAGGCGCAGGCCGAGCGGCTGCTCGGCACCGTCGGGTTCGAAGACCCCCTCGACATCGCCTACTCGCTGGCCACCACGCGCACCGCGTTCGAGCGGCGCGCCGTGCTCACCGGCGACGTCCGGGCCGGGCTGGCCGCCCTCGCCGGCGGCCGCGCCGGCTCCGGTGTGGTCACCGGCCGCGCGGTCGACGGGAAGCTCGCCTTCCTGTTCACCGGCCAGGGTTCGCAGCGGGCCGGGATGGGAACCGGGCTCTATGAGGCGTTCCCGGTCTTCGCCGCGGCCTACGACGAGGTCCGGGCATTGCTGCCGGGCCTCGGCGAGGACATCAACCGCACCGGCACCGCGCAGCCGGCGATCTTCGCCCTCGAGGTCGCGCTGTTCCGGCTGGTCGAGTCGTGGGGCATCCGTCCCGACCTCCTCGCCGGACACTCGATCGGCGAGATCGCCGCGGCCCACGTCGCCGGGGTCTTCTCCCTGGAGGACGCCGCGAAGCTCGTCGAGGCTCGCGGACGGCTGATGGAGGCGCTGCCCGAGGGCGGCGCGATGGTCGCCGTCCAGGCGAGCGAAGACGAGGTCGCGGAGTTCCTCTCCGCCGAGGTCGGCCTGGCCGCCATCAACGGCCCGAACGCCGTCGTCCTGTCCGGTGTGGACGGTCCGGTGCACGCCGCCGCCGCGGTGCTCGCCGAACGCGGCCGCCGCACCAAGGCCCTGGTCGTCTCGCACGCCTTCCACTCCGTGCTGATGGAGCCGATGCTGGCCGAGTTCGAGGCGGTCGCGCGGTCGATCGACTACGCCGAGCCGTCCATCCCGGTCGTCTCCACCCTCACCGGGCGCCACGCCGGCGAGCTGACCGACCCGGGCTACTGGGTGCGGCACGTGCGGGAGCCGGTCCGGTTCGCCGACGGCGTCCGCGCGCTCACCGAAGCCGGTGTCACGCGGTTCGCCGAGCTCGGCCCGGACGGCGTGCTTTCGGCCATGGGCCTCGACAGCGCCCCGGACGCGGTGTTCGTCCCGGTCCTGCGCAAGGACCGCGACGAGCGCCAGACCGCCGAGACGGCGTTCGCGAAGCTCGTCACGGCCGGTACGCGCATCGACTGGACGGCGTTCTTCGCGGGCACCGGCGCCCGCGAGGTCCCGCTGCCGACGTACGCCTTCCAGCGCGAGCGCTTCTGGCTCGACGCACCCGCGGGCACCGGCGACGCCGCCGGGCTGGGCCTGGCCGCGGCCGGGCACCCGCTGCTCGGCGCGACCGTCCCGACCGCGGGGGAGGACGGCCTGGTCGCCTACGGCCGGCTGTCCCGCGCGGCCCAGCCGTGGCTCGCCGACCACGCCGTGCTCGGCACCGTCCTGGTCCCGGGCGCCGCCCTGGTCGAGCTGGCCGTGCGGGCCGGCGCCGAGCTCGGCTGTGGCCGGCTGGCCGAGCTGACCCTCGCCGCGCCGGTGGTGCTGCCGGAGTCCGGCGGCCTGTCGGTGCAGGTCGTGGTCGGCGCCCCGGACGACGACGGCCGCCGCCCGGTGTCGATCCACACCCGGCGCCCGGACGCCCCGGCCGGGGAGCCGTGGACCGCCCACGCCACCGGCCTGCTCGCCCCGGACCTGGCACTTTCACGTGAAAGTGCCCACCAGGGGGCGGCACTTTCACGTGAAAGTGCCGACTCGTGGCCGCCCGCGGGCGCGGAAGCCCTCGACGTCACCGAGCTGTACCCGGGTCTCGCCGAGGCGGGCCTGCAGTACGGGCCGGTGTTCCAGGGCCTCACGACCGCGTGGCAGAACGGGGACGAGGTCTACGCCGAGCTCGAACTGCCGTCCGTCGCGCACACTGACGCCGCGCAGTTCGGCCTGCACCCGGCGCTGCTCGACTCCGCGCTGCACGCCATCGGCCTGCTGCCGACCGGGGACGCCCCGGCCACGCGGCTGCCGTTCCTCTGGCGGGACGTCGTCCTGCACGCGGCCGGCGCCACCGCCGCCCGCGTCCGGGTCGCCAAGGCCGGGGGCGACGCCGTCCGCCTGGAGCTCACCGACGGCGGCGGCGCCCCGGTGCTGACCGTCGGCGCGTTGCTGCTGCGCGAGGTCACCGACCTCGGCCCGCAGACGTCCGACGCGCTGTTCCGGCTCGGCTGGGCCCAGGTCGTGAACGAGCCCGGAACCGTGGCCCCGCACGAAGTCCTGGACGCGGTGCCGAACGGCGAGACCACCCCGGTGGCCACGCACGCCCTCCTCACCGAGACCCTCGCGAAGCTGCAGGAATGGCTCGCGAAGGAAAGCGACACCGTCCTCGTGGTCCGCACGCGGAACGCCGTTGCAGTGTCCACTTCGGACACCGTCGACCCGGCCGCCGCCGCGGTGTGGGGCCTGGTCCGCAGTGCCCAGTCCGAACACCCCGGCCGGCTGACCCTCCTCGACGCGGCCGAGCAGGACGTCCGGACCGCGCTCGCCGTCCAAGGCGATGAGACGCAGCTGGCCGTCCGCGACGGGGTGGTCCACGCCGCCCGGCTGCTGACCGCGGCGTCGTCGAACGACCTCGTGCCGCCGTGGCACGAGCCCGGCTGGCGCCTCGACAGCGTCGAGAAGGGCACCTTGGAGCGGTTCTCGTTCGAGCCGTTCCCGGAGGCTGTCGGCGAGCTGCTGCCGGGGGAGGTCCGGATCGCCACCCGTGCGGCCGGCGCCAACTTCCGCGACGTGCTCAACGTGCTCGGCATGTACCCGGGTGACGCCGGCCGGATCGGCTACGAGGCCGCGGGTGTGGTCGTCGAGGTCGGGTCCGAAGTGGACGACCTGCAGGTCGGCGACCGCGTGATGGGCCTGGTGCACGGCGGGTTCGGCCCGCTCACCTTCGCCGACCGCGCGCTGCTGGCCCCGGTCCCGGACGGCTGGACGTTCGAAGAGGCCGCGTCGGTGCCGCTGGTGTTCCTCACCGCCTACTACGCGCTGACCGACCTCGGCGCGCTGAAGGCGGGGGAGTCGGTGCTCGTCCACGCCGCCGCCGGCGGGGTCGGCATGGCCGCGACGCAGCTGGCGAAGCACCTGGGCGCCGAGGTCTACGGCACCGCGAGCGAAGGCAAGTGGGACGTCCTGCGCGAAGCCGGGATGGACGACGGCCACCTCGCGTCGTCGCGGACCTTGGACTTCGAGGAGAAGTTCCTGGCCACCAGCGGCGGTCACGGCGTCGACGTCGTGCTCAACGCGCTCACCGGGGAGTTCATCGACGCCTCGATGCGCCTGTTACCGCGCGGTGGGCGGTTCGTGGAAATGGGGAAGACCGACGTCCGTCCGGACGGCGGCGGCGAGGGGCACCATCCCGGTGTGACCTACCGGGCGTTCGACGTGATCGAAGCGGGGAACGACCGGATCGCGCGGATCTGGGAGGAGCTGATCGTGTTGTTCGAAGCAGGCGCGCTCAAGCCGCTGCCCATCCGCACCTGGGACCTGCGCCGGGCCCCGGAGGCCCTGCGGTACCTCAGCCAGGCCAAGCACGTCGGCAAGGTCGTCCTGACCATTCCGCGGCGCCCCGAAGGCACCGTGCTGGTCACCGGCGGCACCGGCGGGCTGGGCGCGGTCCTGGCCCGGCACCTGGTCACCCGCCACGGTGTCACCGACCTGGTGCTCACCAGCCGCCGCGGCCCGGACGCCCCGGGCGCGGCCGAGCTGGCCGAAGAGCTCACCGGGCTGGGCGCGACCGTGCGGATCGAGGCGTGCGACGCCGCCGACCGCGCCGCGCTGGCCGCCGTGCTCGACCGGACCCCGGAGCTGGCCGGCGTGATCCACGCGGCCGGCGTCCTCGACGACGGCCTGCTCACCGCGCTCACCCCCGAGCGCCTCGAGAAGGTGCTGCGGCCCAAGGTCGACGCAGCCTGGAACCTGCACGAGCTGACCCGCGACCGTGACCTGGCGATGTTCGTGCTGTTCTCCTCGGCCGCCGGTGTGCTCGGCGCGCCGGGCCAGGCCAACTACGCCGCGGCCAACACCTTCCTCGACGGCCTGGCCCAGCACCGCCGGGGCCTCGGGCTGCCCGCGACGTCACTCGCCTTCGGTCTCTGGGCCGACGGCATGGGCGACACCGCGGACAGCGCCCGGATGGGCCGCGACGGCATCGGCAGCTTCGCCCCGGCCGAAGGCCTGGAGCTGTTCGACCAGGCGAGCGTGCTGGCCGAGCCGGTGTCCGTGCCGGTGAAGATCGACCTCGCCGGCCTGCGGGCCGAGCCGGGGCCGGTGCCCCCGCTGCTGCGCGGGCTGGTGCGCGGATCCGTCCGCCGCGCCGCCCCGCTGGCCGCGGCGGCCCAGGCCGACGGGCTCAAGCGCAAGCTGACCGGGCTGTCGCAGCAGGACGCCGAGATGGTCCTGCTGACCGTGGTCCGCGGCCAGGCCGCGGCCGCGCTCGGGCACACCGGGGCCGACGCGATCGAGCCCGGCCGGGCGTTCACCGAGCTCGGCTTCGACTCGCTGACCGCGGTCGAGCTGCGCAACGGCCTCGACGCGGCCACCGGGCTGCGCCTGCCCGCGACGCTGATCTTCGACTACCCGACCCCGGACGCACTGGCGAAGTTCCTCCAGTCCGAAGTGGTCCCGGCCGCGGCGCAGACGCCGGAAACCGGCCTGGGCGCCGGGATCGACCGGCTCGCCGCCGAGCTGTCCACTGTGGACGTCTCGACGGCCGACGGCGCCGCGGTGGAGGCGAAGCTGCGGCAGCTGGTCTCGCTCTGGCAGGAGCGGACCCGCCCGGCCGCCGGGGACGACCTCGAAGTGGAGACCATCGACGACATGTTCGCCTTGCTGGACAACGAACTCTGACCCCGGCCCGGCCCTGCCGCCGCTAGGAGGACCACCGTCATGACCACCGACGAGCGGACGCTCGAGTACTTCAAGCGGCTGACCGCCGAGCTGCGCGAGACGCGGCGACGGCTGCAGGAGGCCGAGGACAGCGGTTCCGAGCCGCTGGCCGTGATCGGCATGGCCTGCCGGTACCCCGGTGGTGTCACCTCGCCCGAGGGACTGTGGAACCTGGTCGCCGAGGGCGGCGACGGCATCACGGCGTTCCCGGACAACCGCGGCTGGGACACCGAGGCGCTGTACCACCCGGACCCCGAGCACCGCGGGACCACCTACAGCAACCAGGGCGGGTTCCTGCACGACGCGGGTGAGTTCGACGCGGGCTTCTTCGGCATCTCGCCGCGGGAGGCCCTGGCGATGGACCCGCAGCAGCGGCTGCTGCTGGAGGTCACCTGGGAGGCGCTGGAGCGGGCGGGCCTGGACACGGTGTCGCTGAAGGGCAGCGGCACCGGGGTGTTCGCCGGCGCGATGCGCAGCGAGTACGTGTCCGGGTTCGACGGGGTGTCCGAAGAGGTCGAAGGCTTCCTCGGCACCGGGTCGTCCAACAGCGTGCTGTCCGGCCGGATCTCCTACACCCTCGGCCTGGAGGGCCCGGCCGTCACGATCGACACGGCGTGCTCGTCTTCGCTGGTCGCGGTGCACCTCGCCGCGCACGCGCTGCGGTCGGGGGAGTGCTCGCTCGCCCTCGCCGGCGGTGTCACGGTGATGGCGACGCCGGAGACGTTCGTCGAGTTCTCCCGCCAGCGCGGCATGGCCCCGGACGGCCGGTGCAAGGCCTTCGCCGAGGGCTCCGACGGCACCGGCTGGTCCGAGGGCGCGGGCATGCTCCTGCTCGAGCGGCTGTCCGACGCCAAGCGCAACGGCCACCGCATCCTCGCGGTGATCCGTGGTTCCGCGGTCAACCAGGACGGCGCGTCCAACGGCCTCACCGCGCCCAACGGGCCGTCGCAGCAGCGGGTCATCCGCGCCGCGCTGGCCAACGCCAAGCTCACCGCCGCGGACGTCGACGCCGTCGAAGCCCACGGCACCGGCACCACCCTGGGCGACCCGATCGAGGCCCAGGCCCTGCTGGCCACCTACGGCCAGGAGCGCGAAGAGCCGCTGTGGCTGGGCTCGATCAAGTCGAACATCGGCCACAGCCAGGCCGCGGCCGGGGCGGCCGGGCTCATCAAGATGATCGAGGCGATGCGCCACGGTGTGCTGCCCGCGACGCTGCACGTCGACGAGCCGACCTCGCACGTCGACTGGTCCGCCGGTGCGGTGCGGCTGGTCACCGAACGGCGGGAGTGGCCTGCCGTCGAACGGCCGCGCCGCGCGGGTGTCTCGTCCTTCGGCATGAGCGGTACCAACGCGCACGTCGTCCTGGAGCAGGCTCCCCCGTCCGAAGAGTCCGAAGAGGACCGGACGCCGCCCGCCGTCCAGCCGTGGCTGCTCTCGGCTCGCGGTCCGGCGGCGCTGCAAGGTGCGGCTCGGTCCCTGCTGTCCACTGTGGACGACGTCGACCCGCTCGACCTCGGCTGGTCGCTGGCCACCACACGCACTGCGCTGGAGACGCGGGCCGCCGTCGTCGGCCGCACGGCGGAAGACCTCAAGGCCGGGCTGATCGCGCTCGCGAACGGCGAGCCCGCGCCCGGTGTGGTCACCGGCGAGCCGCTGCACGGGCGCACCGCGTTCCTGTTCTCCGGCATGGGCGCCCAGCGCTGTGGCATGGGCCGCGAGCTGTACGACACGTTCCCCGCGTACCGGACGGCGTTCGACGAGGCCTGCGCGGCTTTGGACGCCCACCTCGACCGCCCGCTGGCGGACATCGTCTTCGGGGACGACCAGTCGCTGCTCGACCGGATGACCTACGCGCAGCCCGCGATGTTCGCTCTGCAGGTCGCGCTGTTCCGGCTGTACGAGTCCTGGGGCGCGCGCCCGGACTACGTCGTCGGCCACTCCGCCGGTGAGCTGGGCGCCGCGCACGTCGCCGGCGTCTGGAACCTCGCCGACGCCGCCCGGATGATCACCGCCCGCGGCCGCCTGATGGAGGCGCAGCCGCCCGGTGGCGCGATGATCGGCATCCAGGCCACCGAGGAGGAGGTCGCGGCCGAGCTGACCGACGGCCTCGCCATCGGCGCCCTCAACGCGCCCGACTCGATCGTCATCTCCGGTGAGGAAGCCGTCGCCGAGGCCCTGTCCGCGAAGTTCGCCGAGCGCGGCCGCAAGACCAAGCGGCTCAACATCTCCCACGCGTCGCACTCGGCGCGGATGGACGGCATGCTCGCCGAGTTCGGCGCCATCGCCGAGGAGATGACCTACCACCCGCCGACGATCCCGGTCGTGTCCAATGTGACCGGTCGGCTGGCCGGGCCGGACGAGGTTACCGTCCCCGGGTACTGGCCGCGGCACGTCCGGCAGCCGGTCCGGTTCGCCGACGGCGTCCAGTTCCTGCGCGGCGAGGGCGTTTCCCGGTTCGTCGAGATCGGCCCGGACTCGGTGCTGGCCGGGATGGCCGCCCGGACGCTGCCCGCCGAGGGTGTGCTGACCGTCCCGGTGCTGCGGCGCGATCGCGACGAGGCACTGACCGCGATGTCCGTATTGGCCGAGCTGCACGTCCGCGGCGCCCGCGTCGACTGGACGGCCTTCTACGCCGGGACCGGCGCCCGCACGATCGACCTGCCCACCTACGCCTTCCAGCGTGACACCTACTGGCTGCGCGGCAACCGCAGCGCGGGCGACCCGAGCGGACTGGGCCTGGCCGACGCCGGGCACCCGCTGCTCGGCGCGTCCGTGACGCTGGCCGACGGCGCCGGGGTCGTGCTGACCGGCCGGATCTCGCCGTCCACCCACCCGTGGCTGACCGACCACGCCGTCGGCGGCACGGTGGTCGTGCCCGGCACCGCGCTGGTCGAGCTGGCCCTGCGCGCGGGGGACGAAGCCGGGTGCGCCCACCTGGAAGAGCTGACCCTGCGCGAGCCGATGGTCCTGGCCGGAGCCCTCGACGTCCAGGTCGCCGTCGCCGGGCCGGACGAGAGCGGCCGCCGCGCCGTCGCCGTCTACTCCCGCGCCGGCGAGGGATCCTGGACCCTGCACGGCACCGGCACCCTCGCCCCGACGGCCCCGGCCGCCGGGTTCGACCTGACCGCGTGGCCGCCGCGGGACGCGACCCCGGTCGACCTCACCGACGTCTACCCGGCCTTCGCCGCCGCGGGCATGGAGTACGGCCCGACCTTCCGCGGCCTCACGCACGCCTGGCGCCTCGGCGACGAGATCTTCGCCGAGACCACGCTGCCGGAGGACGCGGGCAAGGCCGACGTCGAGCGCTTCGGCCTGCACCCCGCCCTGCTGGACGCGGGCCTGCACGCGATCGGCCTGCTCACCGGCGAGGGCGGCGGCGCGCAGCTGCCGTTCCTCTGGCAGGACGTCGCCCTGCACGCGACCGGCGCGTCCCAGCTGCGGCTGCGCATCACGCGGGACGCGTCCGGCGCGGTCACCCTGCGCGCGGCCGACGGCACCGGCTCGCCGGTCGCCACGGTCGGCTCGCTGACCCTGCGCGAGCTCACCGCCGGCCCGCTCACCGCGTCGACGCCGGGCCTGGACGCGCTGTGGCGCCTCGACTGGACGCCGCTGCCGACGCCCGCCGAGCCCGAGCCGGTCGGCTGGTCCTTCCACGGCCGCCTCGGCGGCGGGGACGTGCCGCCGGTGGTCGTCCTGCCGGTGCTCACCGACCCGGACGACGCCGCCGAGAGCGCCCGGCTCGCCACCCGCGAGGTCCTGGCCGTCCTGCAGCAGTGGTCGACCGACGACCGCTTCGCCGACGCCAAGCTGGTCATCGTCACCGCCGACGCCACCACCGGCCGGGTCGACCCGGCCGCCGCCGCGGTCTGGGGCCTGGGCCGGTCCGCGCAGAGCGAGCTGCCCGGCCGCGTGCTCCTCATCGACACCGAGACCGGCGATCTCTCCGACTCCGAGGTCGCCGCGGCCATCGCCACCGGCGAACCGCAGCTGACCCTGCGCGACGGCGTCTTCTCCGCGCTGCGCCTCGGCCCGCTGCCGGGCACGGACGAGCTGGTCCCGCCCGCCGAACCCGCGTGGCGGCTCGGCATGGCCGGGCGCGGCACCTTGGAGGAGCTGCGGCTGGAGCCGTGCCCGCAGGCCCTGGAACCCCTGGCGCCCGGCAACATCCGCGTTGCCGTCGGGGCCGCGGGCCTGAACTTCCGTGACGCGCTCAACGTGCTCGGCATGTTCGACGGCGAGCCCGGCCCGCTCGGCAACGAGGTGGCCGGCGTGGTCCTCGAGGTCGGGTCCGAAGTGGACGATCTCGCCCCCGGCGACCGCGTCATGGGGGTCGCCATCGGTGGCATCGGCACGATCACCACCGCCCAGCGGTCGATGTGTGCGCGGATCCCCGGCAGCTGGACCGACGAAGAAGCCGCGTCCGTGCCGCTCGTGTTCCTCACCGCCTACTTCGGGCTGAAGGAGCTGGCCGGGCTGCAGTCGGGCGAGAGCGTGCTGATCCACGCCGGCGCCGGTGGTGTCGGCATGGCGGCCATCCAGATCGCGCGTCACCTCGGCGCCGAGGTCTACAGCACCGCGAGCCCCGCCAAGCAGCACATCCTGCGCGAGGCCGGGCTCGACGACGCCCACATCGCCAACTCACGCACCCTCGACTTCGAGCAGCAGTTCCTCGCGACCAGCGAAGGCCGCGGTGTCGACGTTGTGCTCGACGCGCTCACGGGCGACTTCGTCGACGCGTCCATGCGGCTGCTGCCGCGCGGCGGCCGGTTCCTCGAGATGGGCAAGGCGGGCCTGCGCGACCCCGAAGAGGTCGCGGCGGTGTATAACGACGTTCACTACCGGCCTTACGACCTCATCGAAGCCGGGCCGGAGCAGTTCTCCCGCATGTGGACCGAGGTCCTCGAGCTGTTCGCGGCGGGCACGTTCGAGCCGCTGCCGCGTCGCGTCTGGGACGTCCGGCGCGCGCCCGAGGCGTTCCGGCTGCTGAGCCAGGCCAAGCACATCGGCAAGCTGGTGCTGACCATCCCGAAGCGTCCCGACGGGACAGTCCTCATCACCGGCGGCACCGGTGGCCTCGGCGCGATGCTGTCGCGGCACCTGATCACCGAGCACGGCATCCGCGACCTCGTGCTGACCAGCCGTCGCGGCCCGGACGCCCCGGGCGCGGCCGAGCTGGCCGAGGAGCTGACCGGGCTCGGCGGGAACGTCACCGTCACCGCGTGCGACAGCTCCGACCGCGACGCCGTCGCCACGCTGCTAGCCGGGATCCCGAACCTGACCGGCGTGATCCACGCGGCCGGCGTCCTCGACGACGGCCCGATCGACACCCTGACCCCCGAGCGTCTCGACCGGGTCCTGTACCCGAAGGCCGACGCCGCCTGGCACCTGCACGAGCTGACCGCGGACCTGCCGCTGCGCTGGTTCGCCACGTTCTCCTCGGCCGCCGGGGTGCTCGGCAACCCGGGCCAGGGCAACTACGCCGCCGCCAACGCCTTCCTCGACGGGCTGGCCGCGCGCCGCCGCGCCGAGGGCAAGGCCGCGCAGTCCGTCGCGTGGGGCCTGTGGTCCGGCGGCATGCGCGGCGAGCTGGGTGACGCGGGCGAGGAACGCATGCGCCGCAGCGGGTTCCCGCCGATCGCGCCCGAAGAGGGCATGGCGATGTTCGACCGCGCGGTCTCCGTCGACCACGCCGTCCTGCTCGGCCTGAAGCTCGACCGCGCCACCGTGCGCGGCAGCGACGCGCCGATCTCGCCGCTCATCCGGTCGCTGGTCGGCGGGTCCACCCGCGGCAAGGCCAAGACGGCCACCGCCGAGCAGGCGGGCGAGCTGCGCCGCAAGCTCACCGGCCTGCCCGGCGCGGAGCAGGACGAACTGCTGCTGGACCTGGTGCGCCGCGAAGTCGCGCAGGTCCTCGGCCACGCGGACGCGGCCGGCATCGCCGCGACCCGCGCGTTCAACGAAATCGGGTTCGACTCGCTCACCGCGGTCGAGCTCCGCAACCGCCTCGGCGCCGCGACCGGCCTCCGGCTGCCCGCGACGCTCGTCTTCGACCACCCGACGCCCGCCGCGCTGGGCACGTTCCTGCGCGCCGAGCTGATCGGGACCGAGGAGCCGGCCCCGGCCGTGGTCGCCCCCAGCGCGGCCGGCGCCGGCTCCTCCCCGGACGACCCGATCGTCATCGTCGGCATGGGCTGCCGCTACCCGGGCGGCGTCACCTCGCCGAGCGAGCTGTGGCAGCTCGTGGCGGAAGCCCGTGACGGCGTCGGCGACTTCCCGACCGACCGAGACTGGCCCCTCGACTCCCTGTTCCACCCGGACCCCGACCACCGCGGCACGACGTACGCCTCCGAAGGCGCGTTCCTCTACAACGCGGGCGACTTCGACCCCGAGTTCTTCGGCATCTCACCGCGCGAAGCCCTCGCGATGGACCCGCAGCAGCGCCAGGTCCTGGAGACGGCGTGGGAGGCCCTGGAGCGGGCGGGCATCGACCCGTCGTCGCTGCGCGGCACCAGCACCGGGGTGTTCGCCGGCGCGCTGTCCAACGACTACGTCTCGCGGCTGAGCGCCATCCCCGAGCAGGTCGAGGGCTTCCTCGGCACGGCGTCGTTCAGCAGTGTCATCTCCGGGCGTGTCGCCTACGCGCTCGGCCTCGAAGGCCCCGCGGTGTCGGTGGACACGGCGTGCTCGTCGTCGCTGGTCGCCGTGCACCTCGCGGCCCAGTCGCTGCGGTCGGGGGAGTGCACGCTCGCCCTGGCCGGTGGTGTCAACGTGATGGCGTCGCCGGACATGTTCGTCGAGTTCTCCCGCCAGCGCGGCCTCGCGCCGGACGGCCGCTGCAAGCCGTTCGCGGCCGCGGCCGACGGCACGAACTGGGCCGAAGGTGTCGGCATCCTCGTGCTGGAAAGGCTTTCCGACGCCCGCCGGCACGGCCACCACGTCCTGGCCGTCGTCGCCGGATCCGCGGTCAACCAGGACGGCGCGTCCAACGGCCTGACCGCCCCCAACGGCCCGTCGCAGCAGCGTGTCATCCGTGCGGCGCTCGCCAATGCCGGGGTCGAGGCGTCCACTGTGGACGTCGTCGAGGCGCACGGCACCGGGACGCCGCTGGGCGACCCGATCGAGGCCCAGGCCCTGCTGGCCACCTACGGCCAGGGCCGTGAGCGGCCGCTGCTGCTCGGCTCGGTGAAGTCCAACATCGGGCACACGCAGGCCGCGGCGGGTGTTGCCGGGATCATCAAGATGGTCGAGGCCATGCGCCAGGGTGTGGTCCCGGCGAGCCTGCACCTCGACGAGCCGACCCCGCACGTCGACTGGGAAGCCGGTGAGATCACGCTCCTCGGCACGCAGGAGGCGTGGCCGGAGACCGGCCGCCCACGTCGCGCCGGGGTGTCGTCGTTCGGCATCAGCGGCACCAACGCCCACGTCATCCTCGAGCAGGCGCCGGCCGCGGCCGAACCCGAGCCGACGCGGCCGCTGCCCGTGGCCGCGTACCCGATCTCGGGCCGCACCCCGGCTGCCCTCACCGCGCAGGCTTCGCGCCTGCTGTCCACTGTGGACGCCCCGGCGGACGTCGGCTTCTCACTGGCCACGACCCGCACGCACCACGCTCACCGCGCGGTGGTCGTCGGCGACCCGGCCGCCGGGCTGCAGGCGCTGGCCGCGGGCGGGACGTCGGCGCGCCTGGTGACCGGCGAGACCGCGCCGGGCCGCCTGGCCTTCCTTTTCACCGGCCAGGGCTCCCAGCGGGCCGGGATGGGCCGCGGCCTGTACGCCGCCTTCCCGGCGTTCGCGGCGGCCTACGACGAGATCGCCGAACTGCTCCCGGCCGTGCGCGACGTCGACGACGCCGTCGCGCTCGGCCGGACCGGGCTCGCCCAGCCCGCCATCTTCGCCCTCGAAGTCGCGCTGTTCCGGCTCTACGAGTCGTGGGGCGTGCGGCCCGCGTTTGTCGCCGGGCATTCGATCGGCGAGATCGCCGCGGCCCACGTCGCCGGGGTGCTGTCCCTGGCGGATGCGGCCAAGCTGATCGAGGCGCGCGGACGGCTGATGGAGGCGCTGCCCGAGGGCGGTGCGATGGTCGCGGTCCAGGCGTCCGAAGCCGAGGTCGCCGAGTTCGCCGACGTCAGCATCGCGGCGATCAACGGCCCGCAGGCGGTCGTGCTGTCCGGGGCCGAGGAGCCGGTGCTCGCCGCTGCAGCGGCCCTGGAAACCCAGGGCCGCAAGGTCAAGCGCCTCGACGTCTCGCACGCCTTCCACTCCGCGCTGATGGACCCGATGCTCGACGACTTCGCCGCTGTGGCCGGTGAGCTGACCTACGCCGCGCCGTCGATCCCGGTGGTGTCCTCGGGCACCGACCTGACCGACCCGGCTCAGTGGGTCCGGCACGTCCGCGAGCCGGTCCGGTTCGCCGACGCCGTCGCGACGCTGAAGGCCGAAGGTGTGACGACGTTCCTGGAGATCGGCCCGGACGCCGTGCTGTCGGCGATGGCGGCCGACGCGGGCACGGCGATTCCCGCCCTGCGTGCGGACCACGACGAGCCGACGGCAGCCGTCACGGCGTTGGCGCGGCTGCACGTCGTCGGCGTCGACGTCGACTGGACGGCGTTCTACGCCCCCGCCCGGCCCCAGGTGGTCGACCTGCCGACCTACGCCTTCCAGCACGAGCGGTTCTGGCTGCGCGAGCCCGCCGTGGCCCGCGCCGCCGGTGGCCTCGGCCACCCCGTGCTGGCGAGCGCGGTCACCGCGGCCGGGGACGGCTCGGTGCTGTGCACCGGCGTCCTGCCCGCCGAGCCGTCGGACACGCTGCTCGTCGAGCTGGCCATCCGCGCCGGCGACGAGGTCGGCGCGGGCACCATCGCCGAGCTGACCGTCGAGGGGCCGCTGGCCGGGGACCGCGAGGTCCAGGTCGCCGTCGGACCGGAAGCCGGCGGACGTCGCCCGGTCTCGATCCACACCCGTGGTGGCCAGGACTGGCAGCGGCACGCCACCGGCTTCCTGGTCGGCACGCCCGCCCCGGCGCCGGTCGTCGACGGCCCGCTCACCGAGCTGACCGTGCCCGGCGCGTCCGACGACACCGCCCAGCTCTACGGCCTCCACCCCGAGCTGCTGGACCTGCTGCTGGCCGAGCACGGCTGGCCCGCCGCCTGGCGGAACGTCACCCTGCACGCCACCGGCGCCACCACGGTCCGGGCTCGGGTGGAGAACGGCAAGCTGGCCGTCTTCGACGTCTCCGGCGAGCCGGTCCTGTCCGCCGAGATCACCTTCGGCGAACGCCCGGCCGTCACGGGCTCCGAGCAGGAGCACCTGCACCGGCCGGCCTGGACGCCGGTCGCGCTCGGCACCGCCGAGACGACGTGGACGCGTCGCGAAGACCTCGGTGACGAGGTCCCGGACGCGGTCGTGCTGGAAGTGTCCGAATCGGACGGTGACCTCGCCGGAGTGCTCGCTGCCGTGCAGGAGTGGCTCACCGAGCCGAAGTTCGCCGAAAGCCGTCTGGTCGTGCTGACCGCCGGGGCGACCGGGCTGTCCGAAGAGGACGGTGCCGACCCGGCCGCGGCGGCCGTCTGGGGTCTGATGCGCTCGGCGCAGTCGGAGCACCCGGACCGGTTCGTCCTGGTCGACGGCGACGGCGACACCGCGGCCCTGGGCCGCGCGCTCGCCACCGGCGAAGGCCAGCTGCTGCTGCGGGACGGCCAGGCGTACGTGCCGAAGCTGGCGACCGTCAGCGGTCCGGTCACCGAAGCGCCCGAGCTGGCCGGCGGCACCGTGCTGGTCACGGGTGGCACCGGCGGGCTCGGCGCCCACATCGCCCGGCACCTCGTGCGGAACCACGGCGTCACCGACCTGGTGCTCACCAGCCGTCGTGGGCTCGACGCGCCCGGCGCGGCCGAGCTGGCCGACGAACTCGGCGCCCGGGTCGTGGCCTGCGACGTCGCCGACCGCGGTGCCCTCGAGGCCCTGCTGGCCGGGATTCCGCGCCTGACCGGCGTGGTGCACGCGGCCGGTGTCCTCGACGACGGTCTCGTCGAGGCCCAGACGCCGGAGCGGCTCGACGGTGTCTTCGCGCCCAAGGCCGGGGCCGCCTGGCACCTGCACGAGCTGACCAAGGGCCACGAACTCGCCGCGTTTGTCCTGTTCTCCTCGGCCGCCGGGGTCCTCGGCAACGCGGGACAGGCCAACTACGCGGCGGCGAACGCGTTCCTCGACGGCCTGGCCGTGCACCGGCGGGCCCTCGGCCTGCCGGCCCGCTCGCTGGCCTGGGGCCGCTGGGCCGACGGCATGGGCGGCGCGCTCGACACCGCGGCCGCGCAACGCCTCAGCCGCACCGGTTTCCCCGCGCTGTCGCTCGACGAAGGCCTCGCGCTGTTCGACCGGGCGCTGACCACCGACGTCGCGGCGCAGGTGCCGGTGAAGCTGGACCGGGCCGCGCTCGCCGCGGCCGCCGGGGCCGGGCTGCTGCCGCCGGTGCTGCGGGACCTGGTGCCCGCGGTGCGGCGCCGGGCCGCGGCCGCCGACGCCGGGGAGCTGCGGCGCAAGCTGGCCGGCCAGGCCGGGTCCGAGCAGGAACGCACGCTGCTCGACCTGGTCCGCGGGCACGCCGCCACCGTGCTCGGGCACCCGACCCCGGCCGCGATCGCCCCGGCGCGCGGCTTCCTCGACCTGGGCTTCGACTCGCTGACCGCGGTCGAGTTCCGGGCCGCGCTGGCCGCCGCGACCGGGCTGAGCCTGCCCACGACCGTGGTCTTCGACTACCCGGCGCCCGACGCGCTGGCCAAGTACCTGCAGGCCGAGCTCGCCCCCGAGACCGGCCCCGCGGCCGCGGTGACCGAGCAGATCACCCGGCTCGAAGCCCTCCTCGACGGCGCCGACCCCGCCGACGCGGAGATCGACAACCGGCTGAAGCGGCTGGTGTCGGCGTGGGCGGCGAAGAAGCCCGCGCTCGCCACCGCCGACCTCGAAGCCGCGTCCCCGGACGACCTCCTCGCGCTGATCGACGACGAGTTCGGCCCGCGCTGACCCGCCCTCCAGCCCCTCGGGAGCCGTGACCCATGCCTTCGGAAGAGCAGTACGTCGACTACCTCAAGCGGATGGCGGCCGACCTGCGTGAGAGCCGCCGCGAGCTGGCGGACGCGCGGGAGAAGGAGACCGAGCCCGTCGCGATCGTCGCGATGAGCTGCCGGTTCCCCGGCGGGGTCCGCACCCCGGACCAGCTGTGGGACGTGGTCGACGGTGGTGTCGACGCGATCTCGCCGTGGCCGGCGGACCGCGGCTGGGAAACCGACGCGATCCACGACCTCGACGCGTCCAAGCCGGGCACCAGCTACGTCCGCGAGGGCGGGTTCCTGCACGACGCGGCCGAGTTCGACGCCGAGCTGTTCGGCATCTCGCCGCGTGAGGCGGAGGCGACCGACCCCCAGCAGCGGCTGCTGCTGGAGACGGCGTGGGAGGCGGTCGAGCGGGCCGGCATCAACCCTGCGTCGCTCAAGGGCAGCGCGACCGGCGTGTTCGCGGGCGTCGGCTTCACCGACTACGCGTCGCGGCTGACGGCGTTGCCGGAGGAGCACGAGGGGTATCTCGGCATCGGGACCTCGGGCTCGGTCGTCTCGGGGCGCGTGTCGTACGCGCTCGGCCTGGAGGGGCCGTCGGTGTCGATCGACACGGCGTGCTCGTCGTCCCTGGTCGCGCTGCACCTCGCGGCTCGCGCGCTGCGGTCGGGGGAGTGCACCCTGGCGCTGGCCGGTGGTGTCACGGTGATGGCGACGCCCGGGGCGTTTGTCGAGTTCTCGCGGCAGCGCGGCCTCGCGCCGGACGGCCGCTGCAAGCCGTTCGCGGCCGCGGCCGACGGCACGAACTGGGCCGAGGGCGCCGGGATGCTCGTCCTGGAACGGCTTTCCGACGCGCGTCGCCACGGCCACCCGGTGCTGGCGCTGGTCCGCGGCAGCGCGGTCAACTCCGACGGCGCGTCCAGTGGTCTCACCGCGCCGAACGGTCCCTCGCAGCAGCGGGTGATCCGGTCGGCGCTGGCGAACGCCGGACTGTCCACTTCGGACGTGGACATGGTCGAAGCGCACGGCACCGGCACCGCGCTTGGTGACCCGATCGAGGCGCAGGCCCTGCTCGCCACCTATGGGCGGGATCGTGAGACGCCGCTGTGGCTCGGCTCGGTGAAGTCCAACATCGGGCACACCCAGGCCGCGGCGGGCATCGCCGGGATCGTCAAGGTCGTCGAGGCCATGCGGCACGGCGTCCTGCCCGCGACGCTGCACGTCGACAAGCCGTCGCCGCACGTCGACTGGTCCGCCGGGGCGGTCGAAGTCCTGGCCTCGCGCCGGGAGTGGCCGGCGGCCGACCGGCCGCGCCGCGCCGGGGTGTCGTCGTTCGGGATCAGCGGGACCAACGCGCACGTGATCCTGGAGCAGCCGGTCGACGAGCCTGCTTCGGAGCGTGAGGTTGTTGCGCCGCCGGTGGTTCCGTATGTCCTTTCGGGAGCTTCTCCCGCGGCGGTGAAGGCGCAGGCTGCTGCTCTGCTGTCCACTGTGGATGAGACCGGTGCCGAGCCGGTCGACGTCGCGCTCTCGCTCGTCGCCGGCCGGGCCGCGCTGGAGCACCGGGCGGTGGTCACCGGCACGAACCGCGGCGAACTGGCGGCGGGCCTGCGAGCGCTGGCCGCCGGCGAGGCGGGGACCACGACCGGCAGCGACACCGGCGGCCGCCTGGCCGTCCTGTTCACCGGCCAGGGGGCGCAGCGGCTCGGCATGGGCCGCCGCCTCCACGAGGTCTTCCCGGTGTTCGCCTCGGCGTTCGACGAGGTCTGCGCGCACCTGCCCGGTGTCCGTGACGTCGTCTTCGGCGCCGACGCCGCCCGTCTCGACCGGACGGAGTTCGCGCAGCCCGCGCTGTTCGCGTTCGAGGTCGCGCTCTACCGGCTGGTGACGTCCTGGGGTGTCACGCCGGACTTCCTGGCCGGGCACTCGATCGGCGAGCTGGCCGCCGCGCACGTCGCCGGGGTGCTGTCCCTCGACGATGCGGCGAAGCTGGTGCTCGCCCGCGGCCGTCTCATGCAGGCGCTGCCCGAGGGCGGCGCGATGCTCGCCCTCGAAGCCACCGAGGACGAGGTCCGCCCGCACCTCTCCGGCGACGTCGCGCTCGCCGCCGTCAACGGCCCGCGTGCGGTGGTCCTGTCCGGGGCCGAAGCCGCGACCCTGGCTGTCGCCGAGAAGTTCCCCGGCCGCCGTTCGACGCGGCTCTCGGTGTCGCACGCGTTCCACTCGGCGCTGATGGAGCCGATGCTCGCCGAGTTCACCGCCCTCGCGCGGACGTTGACCTTCCACGAGCCGACGATCCCCGTCGTCTCGACGCTGACCGGCGAGCTCGCCGACCGGCTCACCGACCCGGCCTACTGGGCCGAGCACGTGCGCGGCACCGTCCGGTTCGCCGACGCCGTCGAGACCCTGCACGCCCAGGGCGCGACGACGTTCCTCGAGGTCGGCCCGGACGCCGCGCTCACCCCGATGGGCCGTTCGGTGCGGCCGGACGACGCCGTCTTCGCCGCGGCCCAGCGCAAGGACCGCGACCAGGCGCAGACCCTCGTCACCGCGCTCGGTCAGCTGCACGCCCACGGCGCGCGCGTCGACTGGGCCGCCTACCTCTCCGGCAGCGGCGCCCGTCGTGTCGACCTGCCGACGTACCCGTTCCAGCGCAAGCGCTTCTGGCTCGAAGACCCCGGTGCATCCACAGTGGCCGCCGAGGACGGCCGGTTCTGGTCGGTCGTCGAGAGCGGTGACCTGGGCGAGTTCGCCGCCGAGCTGAAGCTGTCCGATGTGGACGCTCCACTCGGGACGGTCCTGCCCGCGCTGACCCGCTACCGCCGCGCCCGCTCGCTGTCCGCCGAGGCCGACGCGCTGGCCTACCACGTGCGCTGGCAGCCGTTCACACCTGTGGCGTCGGCTGCGCCGGGCCGCTGGCTGCTCGTCACGGCCCCCGGCGAGCACCCCTGGATCGACGCGGCCGCCGACGCCCTGGGCGACGTCGAGCGCCTGGTCCTCGAGCGCCCCGGCCACGTCGAGCTGCCCGACGAGCACTTCGACGGCATTCTCTCCCTGCTGGCCCTCGACGAGACCGAGACCGACGGCCTGTCTTTCGGCGCCGAGGCCACGATGACCCTGGTCCAGGCGCTGGCGGCGTGTGACCCGCAGGGTCCGTTGTGGACGCTGACCCGCGGCGCCGTTTCGACCGGCCCGGACGACGCGCCCGACGCGCCGGCCCAGGCCCAGCTGTGGGGCTTCGGCCGCGCCGCCGCCCTGGAGAACCCGCAGGGCTGGGGTGGCCTGGTCGACGTCCCGGCCGAGCCGGGGGAGCGGGCCGTCACCCTGCTGCGCGATGTCATCACCGGCCCGCGGGGGGAGGACCAGGTCGCCGTCCGCGCGTCCGGCGCCTTCGGCCGTCGTCTTGCGCACGCCGAGGTCAGCGAGCCGAAGCGCTCGTGGCAGCCGCGTGGCACTGTGCTCGTCACCGGCGGTACCGGTGGCCTGGGCGGGGTGGTCACGCGCTGGCTGCTCGACCACGGCGCCGAGCACGTGGTTCTCGTGTCCCGCCAAGGTCTGGACGCGGCGGGCGCGAAGGAGCTCGCCGGGGACCGCGTGACGATCGCCGCCTGCGACGTCGCCGACCGCGACGCCCTGGCCGCCGTGATCGAGCCGATCCGCGACGAGCTGCGCGCGGTGTTCCACCTCGCCGGTGTCCTCGAACTGGGCCTGGTCGAGTCGATGGACCGTGAGCGCTACGCGAACGTCCTGCGCCCGAAGGTCGCCGGGACGCGCAACCTCGAAGAGCTGACCGAAGGCCTCGACCTGGACGCGTTTGTGCTGTTCTCGTCGATCGCCGCGTCCATCGGCAACGCCGTCCAGAGTGCTTACGGCGCCGCGAACGCGCACCTCGAAGCCGTCGCCCAGCGGCGGCGGGCGCAGGGGCTGCCCGCGACGTCGATCGCGTGGGGACGCTGGGGTCAGGTCGGGATGGGGGTCGGCGCGGACCTCGACGAGCTGCTGAGCGGTCTGGGTGTCCCGGCGATGGCGCCGGAGACCGGGCTGGTCGCGCTCGGGCACGCGCTGGATCGCGACGAGACCGCGTTGACTGTCGCCGAGCTGACCTGGGAGAAGTTCGCGCCGCCGTTCGCCGCGCTGCGGCCGAGCCCGCTGCTGGCCGACCTGCCCGAGGTCGTCGCGATCGCCGAGGCCGAAGCGGCTCGCGCCGAGGAAGGCGCGGAGGCCGCGGAAGCATGGCGGACCCGGCTGGCGGGCTTGCCCGAGGCCGAACGCGAGCGTGTCGTCACCGAGCTGGTCCAGACGCACACGGCGGCCGTGCTCGGGCACACCGACGGCGTTCCGGCCGGGCAGCAGTTCACCAAGCTCGGCATCGACTCGCTGACCGCGATCGAGCTGCGCGGCCGGATCAACACCGAGACCGGGCTGGGCCTGCCGCCCACGATGGTGTTCGACTACGCCACCCCGGCAGCGCTCGCCGCGCACCTGCTGGCTTCGCTCGCGCCCGGCGCCCGGGACGACCGGCCGGTCGTGACCGGCAAGACCGCCGCCGCGGGGCAGGACGTCGCCGTCGTCGGGCTGTCGTGCCGGTTCGCCGGCGGCAGTGACACACCCGAGCAGTTCTGGACGAACCTCGTCGAGGGCAAGGACCTGGTGCGCGAGGTGCCGCCGGACCGCTGGACGGCCGCCGACTACTACGACCCCGACCGCACCGCGCCGGGCAAGGCGTACACACAGCAGGGCGCGTTCGTCTCCGACCTCGCCGGCTGGGACGCCGGGTTCTTCGGCCTCTCGCCGCAGGAGGCGCGGCGGCTCGACCCCTCGTTCCGGCTGCTCATGGAGCTGGTCTGGGAAGGCCTGGAGGACGCCGGCCTGACCGCCGAGGAGCTGCGCGGCAGCCGCACCGGCGTGTTCGCCGGGCTGATCGACACGATGCAGTACAGCATGCGGCAGCTGGAGGCCGACGGCATCGACGCGGCCGACGACCCGTACTTCGGTCTCGGCAGCTCGCTGTCCGCGGCGGCCGGGCGGATCGCGCACCTGCTGGACCTGCGCGGCCCGTGCCTGACGGTCGACACGGCGTGCTCGTCGGCGCTGAGCGCGGCGCACCTGGCCGTGCAGAGCCTGCGGCGGGGCGAGTGCGACATCGCGATCGTCGGCGCGACGTCCGCGATGATCAACCCGGACGTGTTCATCCAGTCCTGCAAGATGAGCATGCTCGCGGCGGACGGCCGCACGAAGACGTTCGACGAGACCGCCGACGGTTACGTCATCGGCGAAGGCGGCGGCGTCGTGGTGCTGCGCCGCGCGGCCGACATCAACCCGGGCGGCCGGGCCCGCGCGATCATCCGCGGCTCGGCGACCAACCAGGACGGCCGCAGCAACGGCCTCACCGCCCCCAACCGCGCGGCCCAGAACGCGGTCATCCGCGCGGCGCTGGCCGACGCCGGGGTGACGCCGGACGAGATCGGGTTCGTCGAGGCGCACGGGTCCGGCACGCAGCTGGGTGACGCGATCGAGTTCACGGCGTTGAAGGAGATCTTCGCCGAGCGGTCGGCTCCGGAGCCGTTGTTCGTGGGCGCGGTGAAGTCCAACGTCGGGCACACCCTCGCCGCGGCGGGGATGGCGGGCCTGATCAAGACCGTGCTGTCGCTGGAGAACGCGACCCTGCCCGGGAACCTGCACATGAGCACGCCCAACTCCGTGGTGACGGTGGACGGGCCGGTGCGTCCGGTGCCGGGTTCTCGCCCCTTCCCGGCGAATTCTGCCGGGGTGCTGCGGGCCGGGGTGAGCTCGTTCGGCTGGTCGGGATCGAATGTCCACTTCGTCCTCGACGCGGCCGCGCCCGCTCCGGCGCCGGTGCCCGGTCCGGAGTGGCAGCTGCTGACCGTGTCCGGGCAGGGAGAGGCCGGGCTGCGCGCGAACGCTTCGGCGTTGGCGGACCACCTTTCCGAGCACCCGGAGCTCGAGCTGGCCGACGTCGCCTTCACGACGCAGGCCGGGCGCAGTGCGTTGCCGCTGCGAAAGGCGGTCCTGGTGCGTGACACCACCGACGCGATCACCGCGCTGCGCGAGGTGAACGGCGGCTCGGCGGTGACGGACCGACGCCGGTTCGGGCTGCTGCTGCCCGGGACGCACGGAACGTGGTCGGACGAGCTGTACCGCACGGAACCGGCCTTCCAGGCGGCGATCGACGAGGTCGCGTCCCTGACGGACCTGTCCGCGGACGAGCGGGCCGGTACCTTCGCGGCCGAGTACGCCCTGACCCGGCTGCTCGCGGCCTGGGGCCTCGAACCCGCCGTCATCCTGGGCCGCGGCACCGGCGAGCACGTCGCCGCCGTCGCCGGCGGGCTCTTCACCCTCGCCGAAGGCGTCGAACTCACCCTCGGCGGTCCTGGCCCCAAGCGCCCCAATGTGGCCTTCGGTGCGTTAGACGCACCCAATGTGGCCTTCGGTGCGTTAGACGCACCCAAGGCGGCCTTCGGTGCGTCTGACGCACCCAAGGCCACATTGGGGCGCATTCCCGTCATCTCCCCGCGGACCGGGGAGCTCCTCACCGCGGCCGAAGCCGCTGATCCGGCCCACTGGCGCATCTCCGACGACCGCTTCGAGGACGGCCTGCTCGCCCTCGCCCGCTACGCCGAGGTCCTCGTCGAAGCCGGGCTCGGCGACGCCGGGGCCGAGGCCGCCGGTCGCTACCTCTCCCAGACGCCCGCCGTCTCGCTGCAACCCGAGCCCGGCCGCGAAGCCTGGCTCGCCGCGCTCGGCGCTCTCTGGGAGCACGGCGTCCCCATCACCTGGCCGAACACGGACCGCCGGCTGGTCCGCCTGCCGGCCTACCGTTTCCAGCGCATCCGCTACTGGCCCGAAGTCTCCTCGCGCGGCAGCGGCTGGTCCATGACCCAGATGACCGCGGGCCAGGCCACCGCCGAACCCGCCGCCCCGGTCAAGGACGGCCTCGCCGCCCACACCCCGACCTGGCGCCGCGACAGCACCCGCCGCGGCCCCGCCACCCCGGGGGAGATCATCCTGTTCGGCACCCTCGACGGCTTCGAGGCCGCCGCCGAAGCCGCCGGGCACCACGTCACCCGGGCCGGGATCGAGCCGTCCGATGTGGACGGTTACCGCCGGGTGCTCGCCCAGGCGAAGGGCGACGGGCCGCTGCGGATCGTGCACGCGCACGGCCTCACCGGCACCGACCTCGAGGCCGGCTTCTACAGCCTGATGTGGCTCGGCAAGGCCATCGGCGCCGAGACCAGCGGCCGCCGTGTCGAGCTGCTCTCCCTCGGCCGGGGCGGGTACGACGTGCTCGGCGGGGACGCCACCGACCCGTTCGCGCCGACCATCGCCGCCATGACCGACGCCATCGCCGCCGAATACCCCCTGGTCCGCGCCCAGTACGCGGACCTCGACGGCGACGTCGCGACGCAGGCGCTGCACGAACTCGACCTGCTCGCTGCGTCCACAGTGGACACCGTGGACGGTGTCGCGGTCGCCGCCTGGCGCCGCGGGCGGCGGTGGGTGCGCGACTACGACGTCGTCCAGCTGCCCGAGGTCGACGACGCGAGCGCGTGGAAACCCGGCGGCACCTACCTCGTCACCGGCGGCCTCGGTGTCCTCGGCCTCGCGCTGGCCCGGCGGCTCGCGCCGCTGGGCGTCAACCTGGCGCTGGCCGGCCGCACCGCGCTGCCGCCCGAGGACACCTGGGACGACTGGATCCGCGAGCACGGCGTCGACGACCGCACGAGCACCGTGCTGCTGGCCGTCCGCGACCTGCGGGCCCTCGGCGCCGACGTGCTCACCGTCAAGGCCGACGTCAGCGTCCCCGGCGAGGCCGCCGCGCTGCTGGCCGAGGTCCGCGGCTACTTCGGCGGCCTGGACGGCGTGATCCACGCGGCGGGCATCGCCGGCGGTGGCCTGCTGCAGAACAAGACCCGCGAGCAGGCGGCCGCCGTCCTCGCCCCGAAGATCGACGGCACCCTCGCCCTCGCCGAAGCGCTGCGCGTCGACCCGGTCGAGCTGCTGGTCCTGTACTCCTCGACGGTCACCCTGACCGTCGGGGTCGGCGAGACGGACTACTCCGCGGCCAACGCCTTCCTCGACGGCTTCGCCGCCGTCGAGTCGGCTTCCGGCAAGGCGGCCGAGCGGGTCGTGTCGGTGGCGTGGGGCCCGTGGCAGCTGGACGCGTGGACCTCGGCCGGGCTGTCCGGCTCGGCGGAGGCGCAGGAAGGCTCCAAGCGGTTCCGCGAGGAGTTCGGCATCGGCGCCGAAGAAGGCACCGAACTGCTCTCGCGGATCGTCGCCTCCGGCGAGTCCCAGGTGACGGTGCTGCCGCTGCCGCTGACCGACGTCCTCGCCGCCCTGGCCCGGATGGGCTCGGTCGACGCGCTGGTCGGCGCCGACGCCGCGGTCCCCTCCGGCGAGCGCTACCCGCGCCCCGACCTGCGCACCGCGCTGGTCGCGCCGCGCACACCCGCCGAGGAACGCGTCGCCGCCGCGTGGTGCGACTGCCTCGGCCTGGAAGAGGTCGGCGTGCACGACCCGTTCTTCGACCTCGGCGGCACGTCGCTGATCGGCCTGGTGCTGATCGGCCGTGTCGCCAAGGAGTTCGGCGTCGAGCTCGCCCCGGCCAGCCTGTTCGAGAAACCGACCATCGCGGAGTTCGTCACGCTGCTCGGCGAGCCGGACGCGGCCCCCGCGGCCGGGGCCGCCGCGCCCGCCGAAGCCGCCGAAGACGTCGCCGCGCGCGGTGAGCGCCGCCGCGCCCGCGCCGCGAACCTCCGCAAACGCCCGAGCCGGACCGGAAGGTAGACCATGACCACGCAACCCAGGGACACCGGCGACGACATCGCGATCGTCGGCATGGCCGGGAACTTCCCCGGCGCGCCCGACATCGGCAAGTTCTGGGCCGACCTGTGCGCCGGCCGCGACGGCATCACCCGGATGACCCGCGACGAGCTGCTCGCCGCCGGGGTCGCGCCCGAGGTCGCCGACGACCCGGCGTTCGTGCCCGCGGCCGGGCTGCTGCCGGACATCGACCGCTTCGACGCCGACTTCTTCGGCTACAGCCGCGCGGACGCCGAGCTGCTCGACCCGCAGCACCGCCTGTTCCTCGAGTGCTCCTGGCACGCGCTGGAGGACGCGGGGGTCGACCCGGACAAGATCGAGGGCCTGGCTGGCGTGTTCGCCGGCGGTGCGCCCAGCACGTACCTGATGTCCAACCTGCTGCAGAACGACGTCACGGCGCTGACCGTCGGGCCGGACCAGCTGATCCTGCAGAACGAGAAGGACCTGCTGGCGTCGCGGCTGTCGTTCGCGCTCGACCTGACCGGGCCGTCGGTGAGCGTGCAGAGCTGCAGCTCGACCGCGCTCGCCGCGGTCGCCCAGGCCTGCTCCAGCCTGCTGACCGGCGAGTCCGACCTGGTCGTGGCGGGCGCCGTGTCGGTCGTCGTGCCGCAGGACCCCGGCTACCTCTACCGCGAGGGCAGCCGGTTCGCCCCCGACGGGATCAACCGCATCCTCGACGCCGGCGCCAACGGCAAGGTGCCGGGCAACGGCCTCGGCGTCGTCGTCATGCGGCGCCTCGAAGACGCGCAGGCCGACGGTGACCGCGTGTACGCCGTCGTCCGCGGCTGGGCTATCCACCACGAAGGCAACCGCGCGCGCCAGGCGTTCAACCTGCCGGGCGTGCCGGGCCAGGCCGCCGTCGTCGCCGAGGCGATGGCCGCCGCCGACGTCGAGCCGGCCGAGATCGACCACGTCGAAGTGTCCACTTTGGGCACGCCGTTCGGGGACGTCGCGGAGATCTGCGCGCTGCAGAAGATCTTCGACGTCGAGGGCGTCGAGAAGGTCACCCTCGGCTCGATCGACGCGAACCTCGGGCACATCAACCAGGCCGGTGGCATCGCCCGGTTCATCAAGGCCGCCCTCGCGCTGCACCACGAGAAGCTGCCGCCCGCCGTCAACTTCAGCGCGCCCAACCCGCAGCTCGCGCAGAGCGGCGACAAGCTGGTCGTGCAGGCGGAGCCGGCGGACTGGCCGCGCGGCGAGCGGCCGCGCCTGGCCGGGGTGAGCGCCTACGGCTTCGGCGGCACCGACGCGCACGTCGTCATCGAGGAGGCCCCGGAAGACCACCCGCAGCGGCCGGCCCCGCGGCCGCACCACCTGCTCGTCTGGTCGGCGCGGACGGCCGAAGCCGCCGACGCGGCCACCGACCGGCTCGCCGCCCACCGTCCGGGGTGGACGGACCTCGCCGACGTCGCCTACACGCTGCAGGCCGGGCGCAAGGCGTTCGAGCACCGCCGGATGACCGTCGTCTCGTCCCTGGACGACGCCGCCGACGCGTTCACCGCCGAGAACCGGATCGTCGCCGAGGCCGACACGAAGCCACGGCGGACGGCCTTCCTGCTCGCCGGTGTCGGTGAGCAGTACCGCGGCATGGCGGGCGGCCTCTACGACAGCGAGCCGGAGTTCAAGGCCGCCGTCGACGAATGCGCCGCGCTGTTCAAGCAGCACCTCGGCAGCGACCCGACCGAAACCCTGCTGGGCGCCCGCGGCGGCGACGGCGGCGACCTCGCCCGGCTGCTCGGCCGCGCCACCGACACCGAGGAAGCGGGCCCGGCGGTCACGCAGCCCGCGGTCTTCACCCTCGGCTACGCGCTGGGCCGCCTGCTGCGCGCCTGGGGGGTCGAGCCGTCGGTGCTCGCCGGCTACAGCGTCGGCGAGTTCGCCGCCGCCGCGCTCTCGGGCGCGCTGAGCCTCGAGGAGGCGACCGCCCTGGTGGCGTTCCGCGCGCAGCTGGTCGAGAAGCTGCCGCCCGGCGCGATGGCCGCCGTCCCGGTCGGCGGCGACGAGCTCACCAGGCTGGTCGGCGACGTGACGGCGTTCGGCGTCGACGTCGCCGCGGTCAACGGGCCGCGCATGATCGTGGTCTCCGGCCCCGCCGAGGGCGTCGAGAAGCTGGCCGCCGCGCTCGCCGGGCACGGCGTCCCCGCGCGTCCGCTGCTGACGACCCACGCCTTCCACTCGCGCTCGCTGCGGCCGGCCGCCGCCGAGCTGACGGCCTGGGCCCGGCAGCACCTCACGCCGCGCGAGCCGGACGTCCCGTACCTGTCCAACGTCACCGGCGCGCCGATCACCGCGAAGCAGCTCAAGGACCCGGGCTACTGGGCCGAGCACATGTGCCGCCCGGTCCGGTTCGCCGCGATGATCGAGCATCTCGCCAGTGCCGCACCTGACACGGTGGTCCTGGAGCTGGGAGCCGGGCAGTCGCTGGGCTCGATGTTCCGCGGCCACCCGGACTTCCCGCAGGAGTCCTGGCCGCTGCTGGTGCCGACGTTGCCGGGCGAAGCCGATCCCCGCCCGGACACGGCGGTGCTCGCGGAGGCGCTCGGCCGGGCGTGGTTGTCCGGCGCGGACGTGGACTGGCGTGCCTGCCACGCCGGCCGCGAACCGCGCAAGACCACGCTGCCCGGTTACGCGTTCCACCGCGAGCGGTACTGGATCGAACCGACGACGACGCGGTCGGCGGCCGAGGTCGCCCTCGGCGCGCGGTCCGCGGAAACGACGGCGGAGCGGCCGGTCTACCTCGTCGAAGGCGAGCTCGACCGGACCGCCCGAGACCTCGCCACCCGGCTCGCCACCGAGCTGGGCGCCACGGTCCTGTTCGCCGGCGAACAGCCCGGGGGAGCCGACGCCGTGCGCGCGACGCACGGCCGGCTCGACGGTGTGCTGGACCTGACCACGAGCAACGCAGCCAAGGAGGAACGATGAGCCTCGTCGGAGTCGTCGGCGCCGGTGTGATGGGCACCGGGGTCGCGCAGAACCTCGCCACCAGCGGGCACGACGCCGTGCTCGTGGACGTCGACCCGGGCAAGCTGGCCGACGCCCGCGACCGGATCGAGCTCGAGTGCCGGATGAGCCGGATGCTCGGCGGCCCCGAGCTCGACGCCGAGGCCGTGCTCGGCCGGATCACCACCGGCACCGAGCTCGAGCTGCTCGCCGAGGCCGAGGTCGTGATCGAGAACATCACCGAGAACTGGGACCTGAAGTCCCGCCTCTACCCGAAGCTCGACGAGGCCTGCAAGGCCGACACCGTCTTCGTCGTCAACACCTCGGCCATCCCGATCACCAAGGTCGCCGCGCTCACCTCGCGCCCGGACAAGGTGATGGGCGTGCACTTCATGAACCCGGTGCCGATGAAGCCGGCATGCGAGTTCATCCCCGGTTACCACACCAGCGAGTCCACGAAGGACATCGTCCGGACGCTGCTGGAGTCGATGGGCAAGAAGCCGATCCCGGTCAACGACGCCTCGGGGTTCGTCTCCAACCGCGTGCTCATGCTCACCGTCAACGAGGCCGCTTTCCTGGTGCACGAAGGTGTTGCCGACGCGGCGACCGTCGACGAGGTGTTCCGCAGCTGCTTCGGCCACCCGATGGGCCCGCTGGAGACCGCGGACCTGATCGGCGTCGACACGATCCTCTACAGCGTCGAGGTGCTCTACGACGAGTTCAACGACGGCAAGTACCGCCCCTGCCCGCTGCTCAAGCAGATGACCGCGGCCGGGCTGCACGGCCGCAAGAGCGGCAAGGGCTTCTACTCCTACAGCGCGGCCGGCGCCGGCTGAGCCGCCGGCGCCCCCTTCCCCCAAACGAGAGAGGCTTTCCCATGTCGCAGGACGTCCGCGGCGAGATCCGCACCTTCATCGGGGCGAAGTTCCCCGGCCTGTCGTTCACCGACGAGCAGGACATCTTCGCCCTCGGCTTCGTGAACTCGCTCTTCGCGATGGAGCTCGTCATGTTCATCGAGAAGGCGTTCGCCACGCGGATCCCCAACGAGGAGCTGAAGCTGGACAACTTCCGCACCGTCGAGCGGATGACCGAGCTGGTGCAGCGGCGCACGGCCGCGGCCGCGTACTGACCGGGGAGGCCGAGGTGACGGCGAGGACACGGCCGGAGGCTCCCGAGCTCGTGGTGGTCGGGCGCTTCGTCGACGACGAGGTCGCCCCGCACGCGAACGGGTGGGAGCAGGCCGAAGAGATTCCCCACGAAGTCCGCGGGCGGGTGGCCGACCTCGGCCTGTGGGCCCCGTTCCTGCCGGTGGAGTCCGGCGGCGCGGGCATGGACATGGTGACCCTCGGGCGGGTGCACGAGGAGGTCGGCCGCGGCTGTTCGTCACTGCGCAGCCTGCTGACCGTGCACACCATGGTCACCGCCACGGTCGAGCGCTGGGGCGACGACGAGCAGCGCGAGCGGTGGCTGCCGGCCCTGGCCGCCGGGGACACCCTCGGCGCGTTCTGCCTGACCGACCCGGACTTCAGCGGCAGCGACGCCACCGCGGCCGGCACCGTCGCCGTCGCCGGCCACGGCAGCTGGACGCTCACCGGCCGCAAGAAGTGGATCACCGGCGGCCAGCGGGCCGGGCTGCTGCTCGTGTTCGCCCACACCACCAACGGGATGACGGCGTTCCTGGTGCCGGCCGACCACCCCGGCGTGCGGGTCACGCCGGTGCGGCACGTGCTCGGCACCACGGCCAGCATGCTGGCCACCATCGAGTTCGACGACGTCCGGCTCGACCCGGACGCGCTGGTCGGGCCGCCGGGCTGGGCCGCGGGCACGGTGATGACCGGCGCGCTCGACCTCGGCCGCTACAGCGTCGCCTGCGGCTCGGTCGGGATCGTGCGGGCCGCGCTGGCCGCGTCCGCCGCCTACACCTCGGAACGCTCGGCCGGCGGCGGGCTGCTGCGCGACCTGCCGCAGATCCGCGCCAAGATCAGCGACATGGTCACCGCGCGCGACGCCGCGCGGCTGCTGTGCGAGAAGGCCGGACGGCTCAAGGACGCCGGCGACCCGGCGACGATCATGGCCACCTGGGTGGCCAAGTACTTCGCGTCCACCGCGGCCGCGCGGGCGGCGTCGGACGCCGTCCAGATCCACGGCGCGAACGGCTGCGGCCCCGACTACCCCGTCGCGCGGCTGTACCGGGACGCGAAGGTGATGGAAATCATCGAGGGCAGCACCCAGATCCAGGAGCTGACCATCGCGGACGAGGCCTACCGGGAGGTGGCGGGATGACCAGCGCGGAAACCACGGCGGTGGCGGAGAAGCCGAAGCGCGGCCGCATCAAGTGCGTGGTCTGGGACCTGGACAACACGGTGTGGGACGGCACCCTGCTGGAGGACGGCGACGTCACGGTGCGCCCCGGCGTCGTCGCCGAGATCAAGCGGCTCGACGAGCTGGGCGTGCTCCACTCGGTGGCCAGCCGCAACGACCACGACGCGGCCATGGCGCGCCTCAAGGCGGCCGGGCTGGCCGAGTACTTCCTGCACCCGCAGATCACCTGGAACCCGAAGTCCGGGTCCGTGGAACGGATCGCGAAGGCCCTCAACATCGGCCTGGACGCGATCGCGTTCGTCGACGACCAGCCGTTCGAGCTGGAAGAGGTCGCGCACGCGCTGCCCGCGGTGAAGACCGTCGACGTCGCACACCTGGCGGAAACGCTGGCGTCGGAGGAGTTCCGGCCCAAGTTCGTCACCGACGAGTCGCGCGTGCGCCGTCAGCTCTACCGGGCCGCCGCCGAGCGGGACCAGGTGGAGCAGGACTACGAGGGCACGAACGAGGAGTTCCTGTCCACTTTGGACATGACGTTCACGATCTCGGCCGCGCAGCGCGAAGACCTGCAGCGCGCCGAGGAGCTGACCGTCCGCACCAACCAGCTCAACTCGACCGGGCGGACCTACTCCTACGACGAGCTGGACCGGCTGCGGACCTCACCCGACCACGTGCTGCTCGTCGCGTCGCTGTCGGACAAGTACGGCGGCTACGGCAAGATCGGCCTGGCGCTCGCCGAGCGCGGCGCCGAGGCCTGGCACCTGCGGATGATGCTGATGTCGTGCCGCGTGATGTCCCGCGGGGTCGGCACGGTGCTGCTCAACCACATCATGGGGCTGGCCAAGGCCGAGGGCGCCAAGCTGCGCGCGGACTTCGTCGAGACCGGCCGCAACCGCGTCATGTACGTGACGTACGCGTTCGCCGGGTTCAGCGAGATCTTCCGCGACGGCAACCAGCTGGTGCTGGAGTCGGACCTCGGGCAGATCCAGCCGCCGCCGGCCTACCTGACGCTGGAGGTGCGATGACCACGGCGACCGCGCGGCCGTGGCTGCCCGGCGGGCTGCCCGCGACCGGCGCCACGAAGCTGTTCTGCTTCCCGCACGCCGGGGCGAGCGCGGCGGTCTACCGGAGCTGGACGGCCGCCGCGGGGGACGACCTGGTCGTGCTCCCGGTCCAGCCGCCCGGGCGCGCCGAGCGGGGCCGCGAACGGCCGCACGACAGCGTCGAGGCGCTGGTCGACGACGCCCTCGACGGCCTGTCCGACACGCTGACCGGGGACTTCGCCTTCTTCGGGCACAGCCTCGGCGCCCTCGTGGCCTACCTGCTGACGCGCCGGCTCGCCGAGCGCGGCGCGACCCTGCCGCGGCACCTGTTCGTGTCCGGCCGGGCCGCGCCCCAGCTGCCCGACACGCGCCCGCCACTGCGCGCGCTGCCCGACGACCGGCTCGCCGCGGAGCTGCACGCCCTCGGCGGGCTGCCCGACGTCCTGCGGCGGGAGCCGTCGCTGCTGGCGATGTTCCTGCCGCTGATGCGCGCCGACCTGGCCGTCAACGAGACCTACCGGCACGTGCCGGGGGAACGGCTGCCGGTGCCGGTGACCGCGTTCGGCGGTGACCACGACCCGCGGGCGAGCGAGGACGAGCTGGCCGCGTGGCTGGAGCTGGGGACGGACCCGGCCGTGTTCACCTACGTCGGCGGGCACTTCTACCTCGAGGAGCGGGTGCCGGAGCTGCTGCGGGTGATGCGGCGGAGGCTGGCGCGGTGACCACGGACTGGTCGCCGGCGTGGCGGCAGCCCTCGGGCGCGGTCGGCGAGCGGCTGCGCCCGGGCCGCGACGTGCACGTCTGGCGGATCGGCCTGGGCCGCGTCCTCGGCGTGTCCGACGTCTGCGGCCTGCTCGGCCGGCTGTCCGACGACGAGCTGCGCCGCGCGGCCCGGATCACGGTCGACGAAGAGCGCACGCGGTTCCTGGCCTCGCACGTCGCCCTGCGCGACGTGCTGGCCGGGTACGTGCCCGGCGAGCTGCGGTTCACCCGCGACGGCGACCGCCCGGCGCTGGCCGGGGACTCCGGGCTGGAGTTCAGCCTGTCCCGCTCCGGCGGCCTGGCGCTGGTCGCGGTCGCCGCCGGGGTGCGTGTCGGTGTCGACGTCGAGGAGATCCGCGCCGTGGACCACGTCGGGCTGGCCTCACGCACGCTGGCCGCGTCCGAAGCGGCCGACGTCGCCGAGCCGGAGACGTTCTTCCGGTACTGGACCTGCAAAGAGGCCTACCTCAAGGCCGAAGGGGTCGGCCTGGCCGGGCTCCCGGGCCCGGCCTTCACCCTCACCGGCGGCGAAGCGGAGTGCCCGGACAGTCCCGGGTGGACGGTCATGGAACTGGCCGCCGGCCACGGCCACGCCGCGGCGCTGGCCGTCCCGGCGCGCCCGGTGACGGTGCGCGCCTTCGACTGGCTCCCGGGCCGGACCCCGGCCGGAGCGCACGGGAAAGGAGCGACATGAGCGAGCCGCGAGCGGAGCTCGAAGAGTTCATCCAGACCAAGGAGTTCAGCTGCCTCGGCGCCCGGTCGGCGCTCAAGCGCGGCTCCATCGAACACGGCCACTACCCGGCACTGGGCGACCCGGCGTCGGCTCGTGCCAACTACCGCGACCTACTCGGGTACGCGCGGGGCATCCGCCCGACGCTGTCGGACAAGAGCTTCCGCACGTTCGTCTCGACGTTCGAGACACCCGGCGGGACCCTCGACGAGGAGGAGCACGAGCGCCTGTTGTGGCGCCACCTCCAGCTGATGCACGACATCGACAGCCGCACGTACGGCCTCGACGAAGGCGCGACGTCCGACCCGGCCGAGCCCAACTTCGGCTTCCACGTGGCCGGCCACGCGTTCTTCATCGTCGGCATGCACCCGGGTGCGTCCCGCGCGAGCCGCCGGTTCGTCCGCCCGGCGATCGCGTTCAACTCCCTGATGCAGTTCATGCTCCTGGGCGACAAGTTCTTCTCGATGCAGGACGCGATCCGCAAGCGCGAGAACACGAACAACGGCTCGGTGAACCCGAGCTTCACGACGTACGAGTACCAGATGCCGTCCCGCCACTTCGCGGGCCGGATGACCGAAGAGGACTGGAAGTGCCCGTTCAGTTCCCGGCACGAGGCGTCGGCGGTCAAGTACGACTCGGACGTCATGCAGCGCCCCACCGGCTGACGTCGGACACGGCAGAGCCCCGGTCACTTCGGTGGCCGGGGCTTTGTCGTGCGCCGGGACTCCCGCCGTGTGCGGGACATGGCTGTGCCGCCTCCCGCAGCGAGAGGCGGCACAAGACTCGGACGCTCAGGCGGGGATCTCCGTGCGGGCCGCCCGGCCCACCGGGCGGCGCAGCAGCTCGGTCCGCACCGACCGCGGGATCCGCTGGTAGGCCAGCTCCCGCAGCGCCGCGCGCCGGAACGTGAAGCCGTCCTCCTCGCGCTGCAGCACGTCGCGCTCGGTCAATGCCGTCAGGGCCGCCGCCACCTCCGAGGCGGACCGGTCGCAGACCGAAGCCACGTCGGACGCGTCGAAGACGTCTCCGGTCAGCGTTGCCGCCTTCAGGACCGCCTTCTCGGCCGGGGGCAGGCTGTCCAGCAGGGCCGACAGCGTCCGGCGGACCAGCGGGGGTGTCGTCTGGGCCGCGAACGGCGTTGTGCGGCCGCGGACGCTGTCCGCGTAAGCGTGCGCGAAACGCGGGTTGCCGCCGATGCGCGTGATCAGGTCGCGCTTGCCGCGGGCCAGGCGGGTCGTGCCCGGGAGCAGGACGTCGAGCAGGCCGGCCACCGCGTCGTCGGCGAGCGGGGCCAGGGTGACCGTCGTCTGCCCGGCCGAGCCCGGCGCCGGCTCGGGCGAGCCGGGGCGCGCCGTCGCCACCACCAGCACCGGCAGGCCCGCGCAGGCGCCGCCGAGGGTGGACACCGGCAGGCCGGACTCGTGGACGTCGTCGGCCAGCACCACCAGCGGGCCGTGCGCGGTCAGCTCGGTCGCGGCCGCGTGCACCGCGTCGTCGTCGCCCTCGGCGCGCAGCCGGGCCACCGTGCGGGGGAGCAGCCCCGGCGCGCCGGCGAACGTCGCCGCCAGGTCGCCGGCCGCCGCCAGCACCCGCACCTCGGGCCGCTTGGCCAGCAGCTCGCCGAACTCCGCGAGCAGCCGCGTCTTGCCGATGCCGGGCTCGCCGAGCACCGTGATCCGGTGCGGGCGGCCGCCGTGCTCGACAAACCCGAGGAAGTGGGCCAGCAGGGCGAGGTCGTGGTCGCGGCCGGCGAACGTGCCGGGGTCGGGCGTCTCGGCCACCCCGTGCGGACGCACCGAAGCCGCCTGCCACCAGTCGGGGGAGTCGTCGGCGGCGCCGTAGACCACCGTCGGTTCGCTCGCCTCCCGCACCGCGTCGGAGACCCGGACGCGGCCGTCGGGGGCGGCCAGCGCGGACCGGACGCAGCGGTCCAGCACCGGCCCGGTGACCACCGGACCGCCGGGGGAGGACTCCGCGAGGACGTCGCCGGCGTCGACACCGATCTGCGTGACGACACCCGCGGCGGCCAGGCGGTCGCGGATCCGCAGCGCGGTGCGGACCGCGCGCACGGCGTCGTCGTCGCGGGTGCCGGGCAGGCCGAACACCGCCAGCTGCACCGGGCCCGGGCCGCCGGGCAGGTGGGCGCCCTCGGCCTCGGCCTCTTCTTCGGCGACGGCGCGCAGCCGGGCGAGGACCTCGACGGCGTCCTCGGGGTCGTCGTCGCCGGTGTCGGCGGGGGCGATGCCGACCACGACGACCGGTTTCCGCTCGGCGTCGGCCGGCTCCGGGCGCGCCGGGGCGACCGCGATCACCGGCGGCGCGGGCGCGACGGGCGGCGCGGGGGTGACCGGCGGCGCCGGCAGGACCGGCGGCGCGACGGGCCGGGGCGCGGGTTCGGGCGCCGGCTCGTGGGTCAGCAGGGTGTCGTCGTGCTGCAGGATCGCCCGCTCCAGCTCGCGCAGCTCCTTGCCCGGCTCCAGGCCCAGCCCCTCGGCGAGGGCGACCCGGGTCGCGCGGAAGACCTCGAGCGCGTCGACGTGCCGGCCGCAGCGGTACAGCGCGGTCATCAGCTGGCCGTTGAGGCGCTCGCGGTTCGGGTGCGCCTCGGCCAGCGCCCGCAGGTCGGTCAGCACCTCGTGGTGGCGCCCGCGGTCCAGCTCGAGCGCGAACAGCTCCTCGTGCACGGCCAGCCGCTCGTCCTCGAGCGTGGTGAGCTCGGGCCAGGCGACCCCGGTCTCGGCGAGGTCGGCGAGCATCCGGCCCCGCCAGAGCCCGAGCGCCTCGCGGTAGGCCGCGATGGCCGTCTCGTCGTCGCCGGCCGCGGCCCGCCCGGCCGCGACCAGCCGCCGGAACCGGGCGACGTCGACCTGCTCGCCGTCGACCCGCAGCAGGTACCCGGGCGCGTGGGTGAGCAGCATCGGCGGCTCCTCCCCGGCGCCGGACCGCGCGGCGAGCGTCGTGCGGAGCCCGGAAACGGCGTTCTGCACCATCTTGCGCGCGGTCGCGGGGACCCCGTCCGGCCAGAGGGCCGAGAGCAGCGTGCTGGTCGCGACGACCTCGTTGTGGTGGAGCAGGAGGAAGGCCAGCACGGCTCGCTGGGTCGCCCCGCGCAGCACGACCGGGCGTCCGTCGTGGACTACGTCGAGTGGGCCGAGAAGGTCGAAACGCACGGGTCACCGCCTTGTCCGGGCTTGTGAAGACGATCTCCACCGTGGGCCACGAACGGGGTCGCGGACAACGCCTGGGGCCCGATACTGGCGGGGTGCCAGGCCGCACCGGAACGATGCCAGTTACCGCCGGATGTGTTGACGATGACCGGGGCAACTGCTATCGGAAACCGGCCGGAACCGAGGGGAACCGAACGTGGGCCCGCCGCGTCCGAGTGGTCGTGGTGGCGCCTGGGAAGGCCGCCCGGCCCGCGAGCAGGACGGCGGCCCGGGCGCTCGGTGCTGCCCGCGGGCACCGTCCACAAAGCACCACGCACCGCGGGCGAACCGGAGCCGGGGCGTCCAGTAGGTTGCGGAGCGTGTCCCGTCCGACCGTGTCCGTGCCCGAAGCGGTGCTGCGCACCTCGATCGTGGAGTGCCTGTTCGCTCGCGCGGACGACGAGCGCCCGCTGTTCACCCACCAGGACCACACGCACACCACGGAACACACGCTGACGTGGGCGGAGTTCGCCGCCCGGGTCCGCGTCGTCGCCGGGGAGCTGCGCCGGGCCGCCGAGCCGGGGGAGCGGGTCGCGATCCTCGCCGGGCAGGAGCTCGCCTACCCGCTCGCGTTCTTCGGCGCGCTCGCCGCCGGGCTGGTCGCCGTCCCGCTGATGGCGCCGTCGAACCCCGCGCAGGCCGAGCGGCTGACCGGGATCCTCGCCGACTCCGGCGCGCGGCTGCGGCTGACGTCGAAAGCCGTGGCGGAGCGCCTGCCGGGAGACGGCCTGATCGTGGTCGACGACCTGGCCGGCCCGGGCGCCGACCCGGTGCCGTCGGAGCCGGAAACGCCCGCCTACCTGCAGTACACCTCCGGTTCGACGCGCGAGCCGGCCGGCGCGGTCGTCCCGCACCGGGCGATCGTCGCGGCCTGCTGGCAGGGCAGCCGCGCCTACGCCGTCGACGAGGGCACGACGTGTGCCGGCTGGATCCCGTTCTTCCACGACATGGGCCTGATCCAGCTGCTGTGCCTGCCGGTCTTCGCCGGCGGGCGCTCGGTGTTCATGGCCCCGGCCGAGTTCGTGCACCGGCCGGAACGCTGGCTGCGGCAGCTGAGCGACTACCCCGCGGTGTTCACCGCCGCCCCGAACTTCGCCTACGACCTCGCGGCCGACGCCGCGGGTGCGGGCGAGTTCGACCTTTCCGGCGTGAGTGTCGCCCTCAACGGCAGCGAACCCGTCCGGCCGCGCACGGTCGAGCGGTTCCAGGAGGTCTTCGGGCCGCACGGGTTCCGCCGCGAAGCGCACCGGCCGTCCTACGGGCTCGCCGAAGCCACCGTCTACGTCGCGAGCGCGGGGCCGGAAGGCCCGCGGGGCGCGATGTTCGACCGCGAAGCCCTCGCGCAGGGCCGGGCCGTCGAAACCGTCGACGGCCAGGAACTGCTGTCGGTCGGCCGCCCGGTCGGGCAGCTGGTGCGGATCGTCCACGACGGCCGGGAGCAGCCCGACGGCCTGGTCGGCGAGATCTGGGTGCACGGCCCGAACGTCGCGACCGGGTACTGGGGCCGCGGCGACGGCACGGCGTTCGGCGCGACCCTCGACGGCCTCGGCGGCTGGCTGCGCACCGGCGACCTCGGTGTGGTGCACCGCGGCGACCTCTACGTCACCGGCCGGCTCAAGGACCTCATCGTCATCGACGGCCGCAACTTCCACCCGCAGGACATCGAAGCCTCCGCGGGCGAGGCCCACGCCGCGGTGCGCCGTGACCGCGTCGCCGCGTTCGGGGTGTCCGACGACGAGGGCGAAGGGGCCGTCGTCGTCGCGGAATGGGTGCGCGGCGCCGAGGCGGACACCAAAGAGGTGACCCGGGCCGTGCTGCGCGCCGTGTCGAAGGAGCACGATCTCACGCTCCGTGCGGTACGTCTGGTCCCTTCCGGCGGACTTCCGCGCACATCCAGTGGCAAGGTCGCCCGGTCGGCCGCCAAGGCACGTTATGGTGGCGGCCGTGGGTGATCACCGCGCCGAGGTCACGAGGGTCGTCATCGACACCTTTCGGCTCGACCCGGCCCTCGTCGAGCCCGACGCCCCGCTGGAGGAGCTCGGCATCGACTCGAAGGGCCGGATCCGCCTCCTGGCGGCACTCGAGGTCTATTACGGGGTCACCATCGACCTCGACCTGCTCGACCGCTTCACCGACGTGGGATCCGTGGCCGGCGTGCTCGCGGAAGCCCTGGGAACCGAAGAATCCGAGGAAAGGCGCTGACATGAGCGGCGGGGGGTACACCGCGACGACGGAAGCGTTGTCGACGGCGTCCAAGACGATCGGTGACCTGGCGGAGCACCTGCTGGACGACAACCCGGACCTGGAGACGCCGGAGGTGACCGCGGAAGGGTTCGGCCGGGCGCACAACGCCCACGCCGCGAAGTACACCGCGGGCGCGCAGGCGCTGTGGGCCGCGGTCTCCGGCTACAGCACCACGCTGGGCTCGTTCGGCACGAACCTCGGCACCGCCGGGTCGGCCTATGGCGCCAACGAGGAAAACCAGGCGGGCGCGATCACGAACGCCGGAGGGTCGCTCTGATGGCCGAGAAGAAGAAGTGGTCCGACGTCAAGGCGATCCTCGACGACCCGAGCGTGCCGGCGGCCCAGAAGAGCACGCTGATCAGCAGCTGGCTGCGGGAGAACCCGCCACCGCCGCCGTTCCTGGCCGACCAGGAACCGGACGACATCAAGCAGAAGCGCCAGGAAGCCGACAAGTACGCGACCGCGTACAACGCGAACCCGCTGTTCGCCGGGCAGTCGGTCGACGAGGCCTACGACAAGGCGAAGTCGAGCGGCGACCAGAACTCCTACAACGAAGACCAGGAGAAAAAGGCCGTCGACGACGGCAAGGCCAAGCTCGACGGCACGAAGCCGCCCGCCGCGGGGGAGAACGGCGCGGGCGCCTCCGGGACGAAGACGTCGGACGAGATCTTCGACGCCGCCGCGCCCGCGCTGAAGCTGTTCGAGACGTTCGGGTCGCTGCTGGCGAAGATCCCCGCCGACTGCCGGGGCAACACCCGCGCGATCGACCTCGACAAGGACATCCGCGCGCCGTTCGACGAGCAGCGCGGGATCAGCTTCGAGCACTTCGTCAACGACGCCGCGCACTTCAAGACCGGCTCGGAGACGGTGGACCGGACGGTGGAGGACACCGGTTCGCAGCTGGGCTCCCTGTTCAAGACGTGGACCGGCGCCGGCGCGGACGCCGCGTCCGACACCTACAACGACAAGATCCAGCCCAAGGCCTCGAAGCTGTCCCAGACGCTCGGCAACGTGAGCGAAGCGACGCTGAACACCGCCACCACGGTGTTCCAGCTGTGCAAGGGCAAGGCCGACGCGGTGGTCGGGATGTACACCGACCTGGTCGGCAAGGCCGACTACACGATGGCGCAGAAGGTCATCGCGGTCGCCAGCGGCGAGCACGGCAACGAGCAGGACCTGGCCCAGATCGCGGGCTGGATGGATCTCAACTTCGGCACGAACCTGGTCAAGACCCTCAACGACCAGGGCTGCTGCGACGGCGACGAGATCAAGAAGCACGGCCAGGACCTGGCCAAGCAGTGGATCCAGAACCAGTTCAACCCCGACATGTGGGACCGGCTGTACCAGGGGTTCGCGAAGACCTGCAAGGACACCAAGGACCTCGTCGACCAGGCGTACGACGCGCTCGACAAGGTGATGGGCAAGGTCAAGAACGAGTTCGAAGGGGTGTCGCTGCCGGGCGGTTCCGGCGGGGGCCCCGGGAGTACTGGCGGCACGGGCGGCGGTCCGGGTGGCTCGGGCTCCGGGTCCGGGTCGGGTTCCGGCTCGGGTGGCTCTGGTTCGGGTGGTTCCGGGTCGGGCGGCTCGGGTGGCGGCTCCGGTTCGGGCATCCCCGGTGGCGGTGGCCCGGGCGGTGGCGGTTCGGGCTCCGGGGGTTCCGGCAGTGGCTCCGGCTCGGGGATTCCCGACGGCGGCGGCTCGGGTTCCGGCTCGGGCTCGGGTTCCGGTGGTTCGGGCTCGGGTGGTGGTGGCTCGGTGCCGCCGATCCCCGACACGACAACACCTTCCGACAGCGGTCCGGCGGGCGGCGGGTCCGGTTCGGGTTCCAGCGGTTCTGGCTCGGGTTCCGGCTCGGGTTCCGGCTCCGGCTCGGGTGACAACGGCCAGGCCGCGGCCCAAGCCGCCGCGGAGGAGGCCAAGAACAAGGCGGCCGACGCGCTGAAGCAGTTCAGCGGCCCGGGGATCCAGACGGATTCGGGCGCGGGCGGCGCGGGTTCCGGGTCCGACCTCGGCTCGGGTTCCGGTGGTTCGGGCTCCGGCTCGGGTTCGGGTTCGGGTTCGGGTAGTGACGACACTTCGCCGTCCTCGGTGCCGCCGCCGTCCTCCGGTGGTCAGGACGCGGCGGCCGCGGCCGCCGAAGCGGCCAAGAAGAAGGCCGCCGACGCGCTGGCCGAGTTCAGCGGCCCGGGCATCGAGACGGATTCGGGCGCCGGCGGCGGTTCGGGCGCCGGAAGCGGCCTCGGCGGTGACGAAGGTCTCGGCGGCGGCGGTTCCGGCTCGGGCGGCGGGTCCGGGTCCGGGTCCGGTTCGGGCTCCGGCGACGACGGCAAGGCCGCGGCCGAGCAGGCCGCGGAGGACGCGAAGAACAAGGCGGCCGACGCGCTGAAGGAGTTCAGCGGCGACCCGATCAAGACCGAACCGGCCGGCGACCACCCGGGCCTCGACACCGACGGCGACGGCAAGCCGGACAGCCCGCTGGGCGAGGACAAGGACGGCGACGGCAAGCCGGACCACCCGCTGGGCGAGGACAAGGACGGCGACGGCAAGCCGGACAGCCTGCTCGGCGACGACAAGAACGGAGACAAGGACGGCGACGACACGCCGGACACCCTGAAGGTCAAGCAGGGCGACAAGACCTTCGAGATGACCGAGCCGGACCACGACGGCAAGATGGACATCAAGGTCGGCGACGGTTCCGGCCCGCTGAAGGACTTCAAGCTCGACTGGTCCGACGACGCCAAGGCGGGCGACGGTCCACAAGGGACGGACGACGTCCACTGCCCGGGCCCGGACGGCAAGATCCACATCGACGACGGCGGGGTGAAGATCACCGCCGAGCGGCCCGACGGGCCGGACGGGCCGACCGTCGTGACCGTCGACGACGGCAGCGGCAAGCCGACCACCTACACCCTCGGCGAAGACGACAAGGACACCCCGGGCGGCGCCCACCACCTCGCCGACGACACGCTCGGAGGCGGCAAGAAGGACGCCCTCGGCGACACTCCGATCTCGCCCGCGCACGGCGTCAAGATCGACGATCTGCCCACCCACAGCGGCACCCTCGACGGGATCACCGGCGGCGGTGGCGGCGGGCACGAGGGGCTCGGCGGTGGCGGGGGTGGCCTGTCGTCGGCCGGTCTCGACCCGGTCGGCGCCGGAGCGGCGTCGGGCGCGCTCGGCGACACGCCGTCGTTGTCCGAAGGGGCCCACAGCGGGACCGCGGCGCACCAGCCGCAGCCCGCCACGGCGGCGTTCGCCCCGGCCGGTGCCGGGGCGCCCGGCGCGGCCGGCCAGGGCTTCGGCGGCGGCGGGATGGCGCCGATGGGCGGCATGGGCGGCGCCGGGGGCGGTGGCGGCGACCAGGAGCGCAGCAACCGGGCCTACCGGATCGACGGCGGGGTCTTCGAGCCGATCGCCGAGCCGACCGGCCGGATCGTCGGCTCACTGGACGAGGAGGAGCCGCCGGCCGCCCGCCGGTGGTGAGCGTGGCACGGGAGGACGCATGACCGACATCAGCGGGATGAAGGCCGAGCTGGACGGCCTGGTCCGCGAGCAGTCCGAGCGCCGCGCGCTGCGGGAACAGCGGGGCGAGGAGATCAAGGCGCGCTCGCAGGAGTACATGACGAAGCAGGTCCAGGCCGCGGAGCGGTACGTCCAGCGCCGCCGGGAGCTCGCTCAGCGCAAGACGAAGTCGGGGTGGAGCACGGACCGTTCGGGCGCGGAGCCGCCTTCGGCCTTCGACTCGGACGCGTTCGGCGGCGAGCCGGGCTCGGCGTCCCCGTTCGCCCCGACGTCGGCGCCCCCGATGGCCCCGCCGTCACCCCGCGACGAGCCGCCCCGCCGCGGCCGCCGCGCACGCATGGACGAGGACGACGACGGGTTCACGAACAACCCCTGGTGAACGGGTCCGGCCGCGGCGAGCATCCGCTCCCGCGGCCGGATCACGGCCACCAGAGGTCGACCGCGATCTCCCGCAGCGTCTCGGCGAACACGCCGTCCGGGCTCGCTCGCCCCAGCAGCTCCCGCAGCTCGGCCTCGAACTCCGCCCGCCGGTCGCCGAACAGGTGCGGCGCCGAGCTCGACAGCGAGAACACCGCCGCCACGATGTCGTCGAGCTGACGGACGACCACCCGCCCCGGCACCTCGAACCGCCGCGGGCCGCCGAACCCCGCGGCCCGGTAGATCTCCGCTTCACCGCCGGCCGTCCCGCTCGGCAACGACCCCTGGCCCGCGCGCCGCACCGGACCGAGGAACTTCCGCACCAGCTCGGTGATCGCGTCGTGCGGTGGCGGCGGGTGCGCGAGCGCCCCGCCCTCGACCCCCTGGTGCGTCGTCGCGTGCACGTGGGCGCAGGCGCCGCCCGGCTCCAGCATGGCGCGCACCGCCGTGGCGACCTGCAGCCGGTCGAGCCAGTGGAACGACTGGGCGAACGTCACCAGCCGGAACCGGCCCAGCCCGGCGGGCAGCTCCTCGGCGCGCCGGTGCACCCAGCGGCAGTTCCCGATCCCCGCCGCGGCGGCGAGGCGCCCGGCCTCGGCGAGCATGTCCGCGTCCGCGTCCAGCCCGACCGCTTCCGCGAACTCACCGGCCAGCAGCAGCGTCAGCGAACCGGGCCCGCAGCCGACGTCGAGCAGGCGGCCCGACCCGTCGAGCCCGGCCTCGGCCACGATCGCGGTGGCGAGCTCGCGCGGGTAGGCGGCCCGGCCACGTGCGTAATACCCGGCGCTGCCCGCGTACAACGACGAATCCATGCCCTCAGCGTAGATACTCGGATCCATGAACGAGTGGTGGCGCGACGCCGTGGTCTACGAGGTCTACGTACGCAGCTTCGCCGACGCAGACGGCAACGGCGTCGGTGACCTCGCCGGCCTGCGTTCGCGGCTCGGGTACCTGGCCGACCTGGGCGTCGACGCCGTGTGGACCACCCCGTGGTACCGCTCGCCGATGGTCGACGGCGGTTACGACGTCGAAGACCACCGGTCCGTCGACCCGCTCTTCGGCGCCGACGACGACGCGCTCGAGCTCCTCGCCGAGGCGCACCGGCTCGGGCTGCGGGTGATCATCGACGTCGTCCCGAACCACACCTCCGACCGCCACCCCTGGTTCCGGGCCGCGCTGGCCGCCGGCCCCGGCTCACCCGAGCGCGCGCGGTACCACTTCCGGCCCGGCCGCGGCGTGGACGGCGAGCTGCCGCCCACCGACTGGCGCAGCGTCTTCGGCGGCCCGGCCTGGACCCGCGTGCCCGGCGGCGAGTGGTACCTGCACCTGTTCGCCCCCGAGCAGCCCGACCTGAACTGGGACCACGCCGAGGTCCGCGCCGAGTTCGAGGACCTGCTGCGGTTCTGGTTCGCGCGCGGCGTCGACGGCGTCCGCATCGACGTCGCCCACGGCCTGCTCAAGGACCCGGGGTTCCCCGACCTCGGCGCCGAAACCGACGTGAGCCCGCACTGGGACCGCGACGGCGTGCACGACGTCTACCGTTCGTGGCGGAAGGTCGCCGGCGAGTTCGGCCCCGACCGCGTGTTCGTCGCCGAGGCGTGGGTCGACCGGCCGGACCGCCTCGCGCGGTACGTCCGCCCGGACGAGCTGCACACGGCGTTCAACTTCGACTTCCTGCTGGGCGACTGGGACGCCGTCAAGCTGCGGGCGGTGATCGACCGGACCCTCGACGCGCTGGGCGCGGTCGGCGCGCCCGCGACGTGGGTGCTGTCCAACCACGACGTCGTCCGGCACGTGACGCGCTTCGCGGGGGAGTCCGGCCTCGAGTCCGGCCGGCGACGGGCCCGCGCCGCGCTGCTGCTGATGCTGGCGCTGCCCGGCGGCGCTTACCTGTACCAGGGCGAAGAGCTGGGGCTGGAAGAGGTCGAGGACCTGCCCGAAGCGGTGCTCGCCGACCCGACGTGGGAACGCTCCGGCCGCACCCGCCGCGGGCGCGACGGCTGCCGGGTGCCGCTGCCGTGGTCGGGGACGGCGCCGCCGTTCGGGTTCACCGAGGACGGCGTCCGGACGTGGTTGCCGCAGCCCGGCCACTGGCGGGAGCTGACCGCGGAGAAGCAGGCTGCCGACCCCGCGTCGATGCTCAGCCTCTATCGCGCCGCCCTGGCCGCCCGCCGGGCGCACCCGGCGCTGGGGGACGGGACGCTGGGATGGCTGCCCGCGCGGGAGGGCGTGCTGAGGTTCGGCCGGGAGCCGGGGTTCGAGTGTGTGGTGAACCTGTCCGCGGAGCCGTACGAGCTGCCCGGGGACACGCGGGTGCTGCTCGCGAGCGTGCCGCTAGCGGACGGCCGGGTGGCTGCGGACGCGGCCGTGTGGGTCGAGCGGTGAGCCCGGCGGACCGCAAACTGCGGCGTTACCAGGAGATGCGCGACTTCGGCCGGACCGCCGAACCGGCCGGCGGAGACGCGTCCGGCCCCGACGGTCACCGGTTCGTCGTGCAGCGGCACCGCGCCCGCCGGCTGCACTACGACTTCCGGCTGGAGCTCGACGGGGTGCTCGTCAGCTGGGCCGTGCCGAAAGGTCCTTCGCTGGACCCGAAGGCGCGCCGGCTGGCCGTGCACGTCGAAGATCATCCGATCGAGTACGCCGACTTCGAAGGGGTCATTCCGCACGGGGAGTACGGCGGCGGCGACGTCATCGTCTGGGACCGCGGGGTGTGGCGGCCGGTCGAGCCCGACCCGGCCCGCGCGATCGAAGAGGGCACGCTCCACTTCGACCTGGACGGCGAGAAGCTGGCCGGGCGGTTCGTCCTGGTGCGCACCAGCCGTGGCGACAAGGAACAGTGGTTCCTCCTGCACAAGACCGACGAGCACGACCAGGCCGGCTGGGACGCCGAGGACCATCCGCGGTCGGTGAAGAGCGGCCGCACGAACGACGAAGTGGCCGCCGCGCCCTCGGCGTTGTGGCACGGTGACCGGCCGGCCGCGCAGGCGGAGGAGGCCGTCGGGTTCCCGGCCGCGACCGAGGACGAGCTGGCGGCCCTCGACGACCTGGGCGCCAAGGGAAAGTGGTCGATCGGCGGCCGGGAGCTCACGCTGACCAACCTCGACAAGGTGCTCTTCCCCGGCCCGGCGCCCGGCACGAAGCGGGACCTGATCCGCTACTACGTCACGGTGGGGCCGGCGATGCTGCCGTACCTGGCCGGGCGCCCGCTCAACACCCAGCGGTTCCCGCAGGGGGTGACGGAGCCGGGCTTCTACCAGAAGGAGGTCCCGCGGCACGCGCCCGAGTGGCTGACGACCTGGCACAACGAGCGCGCCGACGCCGGTGAAAGCCAGCGGTACGTCGTCGCGGACAGCGTCGCGACTTTGGCGTGGCTGGCGAACTACGGCGCGCTGGAGCTGCACGCGTGGACGTCCCGCGCCGCCGACGTCGACCACCCGACGTGGGTGCTGTTCGACATCGACCCGGGCCCGGAGACGACGTTCGCCGACGTCCTGGAGCTGGCGCGGCTGCACCGCACGGCGCTGGAGCACCTCGGCCTGACCGGGCGGCCCAAGGTGACCGGGCAGCGCGGCGTCCAGGTCTGGGTGCCGATCGCGCCGCACCGGACGTACGAGGAGACCCGGACGTGGGCGGAGACGGTGTCCAAGACCATCGGGCAGGTGCTCCCGGAGCTGGTCAGCTGGGCGTGGACGAAGGACAAGCGCCGGGGCCGCGCCCGGCTCGACTACACGCAGAACGTGCGCAACAAGACGCTGGTCGCGCCGTACAGCGTCCGTCCGCGCCCGGAGGCGCCGGTGTCGGTGCCGCTGGAGTGGGACGAGCTGGACGACCCCGGCCTGAAACCGGACGGCTGGACGATCCGCGACGTGCCGGCGCGGCTGGCCGAGCGCGGTGACCCGTTCGCGGCGTTGCTCGGCGTGGCGCAGGAGCTGCCGGGGCTGTAGCCGGGTTCACGCGTGGACGACTTCCAGCCCCTGCGGCTGCAGCCGGTCGAGGTCGGGCCGGGTCAGCCTTGGCCGTCCGCCCGCGTGCTCGGTGGTCGCCGCCGCCGCGGCCACCGCCAGGCACGCCGCCGTCTCCAGCGGCCGCCGGCGGGTGAGCGCCGCCGTCAGCGTCGCGACCAGGGCGTCCCCCGCGCCGGTCGGATCGACCACCTCGGTCTCGACGTCCGGGAGGAACCAGGTGCCCTCGGGCCCGGCGAACAGGGTGCCCTGGCCGGTCACCTCGAGCACCACGAGCGACGGCCCGCGCCGGCGGAGCTCGGTGGCCGCGCGGGCCGCCGTGGCGACGTCGGACAGGGGTTCGCCGGCGAGCAGTTCGGCGTCGTGCCCGTCGGCACGCACGACGTCGGCCAGCGCGAGCAGCTCGGGGGTCAAGGCCTCCGGCGCGCCGTCCAGCACGACCCGGGTGCCCGCCCGGTGCGCCAGCCGGGCCGCCAGCAGCGCCGCCGGGGCGGGCTGGCGCAGCTGGACGATCAGCGAGGCCGCGGCCGAGATCGGCGCGGACGCGGCGAAGACGTCGGTCTCGGTGACGAGCGTGCCGTCCGGGACGTGCTCGCGGCGGCTGCGGCGGCCCTGGTCGTCGACCACGTCGACCAGCCGCGCGGTCTCGGTGCCGGGCCTGCGGACGACGTGGGTCGTCCCGATCCGGTCGGCCCGGGCCTGGGCGCGCAGCGTGTCACCGGCGGGGTCGTCGCCGACCACGCCGACCAGGGACACCGACGTCCCCAGCTGGCGCAGCGCCACGGCCTGGTGGGCGCCCCTCCCGCCGAGCGTCGCCTGTCCGTGCTCGACCGGCGCGTCCGCGGCCGGGAGCACCAGGTCGCAGGCCACCTGGCCGACAACCACCACTTCGCTGTACATCATCGGCACCGCCGGTCGGTCATGACGCCTCCTCGGTTCCCCGGTTCGGTTACCCGGAGCGACGCGAGGGGCAAACCGCACGATCGGGGGGCTCGTTTTTCTTCGAGGGTGCCGAGTTTCCCGGATCGTGGGAGGCCCGCAGAAAGGGGGCGTTTCCGACGCGGGACTTTGGGTATCAAGATCCCGTCCTTGATCACCTCGCTGCGACGCCGGCCCGCCCGGCGCGGAAGGCCTGACGAACCCGTGTTCCCCACCTCCCCGGTCCCGGCCCGGTCCGCGCCGCTCGTGGCGCGCCGGACGGAGTACCGCCCCGGTTTCCTGGTGCTGACCCTCACCGGCGAGATCGACGCCCTGACGCTGCCGATCCTCGACCGCGAGCTGCGGGCGGCGCCACCGGGCACCACGGTGGTGGACCTGACGAAGGTGGCGTTCGTCGGCCTGGCCGGCGCCCGGGCGCTGGCGGCGGCCGCGGAACGGGCCGGCAGCGAGGGACGCCGGTTCGGCGTCGTGGCGAACAGCCGCACCCTCGCCCGGCTGTTCCGGATCACCGGCCTGGCCGCGGTGGTCCCGATGTTCGCGTCGCTCTCGGACGCGCTGCGGGAGCTGCTCTCGGCCGGGATCCAGGACGCGGCCAGCTGACCTACTTGCGGCGGCCGAGCGCCTTGGCGCGGTCGTGCGCCCAGCCGGCGAGCACAACGCCGATCGCCGTCGCCACGACGTAGCACACCAGCGTGCCCGCGAAACCGGCGTCGAGCCAGCCGAGGAGGCCGAGGTGCTCGTGGTCGATCAGCAGCCGGATGGCGCCCTGGGCGCCGATGACGGTCAGCACCGCTCCCACGATCTGCAGCACGTCGAACTTCACCGTGGTCCCCTCTCGTTGGTGATACGACTGCATCATAACCACGAGTGACGGATGTGCTCCACCGCCGGGGGCGGTAGCGTGTGCGGTGTGGCGGGGAGCCGGATCACGGTGCAGGTGGGCGAGCGGCAGCTGACGCTCTCGAACCTCGAAAAGGTGCTCTACCCGCGGCACGGGTTCACCAAGGGCGAGGTCCTCGACTACTACACGCGCATCGCGCCGTTGATGCTGCCGCACATCCGCGACCGGGCGATGACCTTCGTGCGGTTCCCGGATGGCGTCACCGGCAGCTCGTTCTTCGAGAAGAACGTCTCCCGGCACGCGCCGGACTGGGTCCGGACCGCGAGCCTCGCCGTCGGCGGCCGCGGCAAGGACCCCGAGATCATCGAGTACCCGCTGATCAACGACCTGCCCGAGCTGGTGTGGGCGGCCAACCTCGCCGCGCTCGAGCTGCACGTCCACCAGTGGACGGTCGAGGACGGCGACGAGCGGAGCACCCCGGACCGGCTGGTGTTCGACCTCGACCCGGGGCCGGGGGCGAGCGTGGTCGACTGCTGCCGCGTCGCCGAGCAGCTCTACGAGGTCCTCACCGAAGACGGGTTCACGCCGGTCGCGAAGACCAGTGGCTCCAAGGGGATGCAGCTCTACGCGGGGGTCGTCACGGCCGACGGCGCGGAGACGTCGCAGTACGCCAGGGCGCTGGCCGAGCGGCTGGCCGCCCAGACGCCGGACCGCGTCGTCGCGCGCATGACGAAAACCCTGCGGCCGGGCAAGGTTTTCATCGACTGGAGCCAGAACAACCCCTTCAAGACCACCGTGGCGCCGTACTCCCTGCGCGGGCGCGACGAGCCGACGGTGTCGACCCCGGTGACGTGGGACGAGGTCCGCGCCTGCCGGCACGTGACGCACCTGCGGTTCACCGCCGACGAGGTCCTCGAGCGCGTCGACGAGCTGGGCGACCTCTTCGCCGATCTGGAGCGCACGCGCGTCCCGATTCCTGCGTTCGGCTGAATTTCGGAAACCGCAATTCCGTGGCGAATCCCGGCCGGTTCCCGGCGCGGCGCCAGCGGTTTCCGGGCGAATTGCCGGGGCGGGGTCGGGACCAGGCGGTTTGATCGTCCTCAGTGGACTGTTGCACGTGCAGACGGCGCGTGCCGGTGCGCGGCTCGCCGCTGGACGATCTTTCCGTTGTGCGGCAAGCTGGACGAATTGGGTACGGTCTACGCGTAAACCGTCAGGACGGGTCTCCGATCGCCGCAAGCTGTTCACGCTCACCGCGTTCGCCGGTGAGCGGAGCACGGCCGCCGCGGTGGCCGGAGACATTGTTCTCGCGACTGTCGCCATTCTTGTCGAATGCGCGCTCGGCCGATCCTGCTCCTCCGGCCGGCAGGGTGCGCGGCCGGCGTTCCGGTGCGAAGAAAGGAAACGGGTGTCCGGCCTGATCGACACCGATCTCGAGTTCTGGTTCCAGCGCGGCCTGCGCGCCTACCTCGGCGAGGTGGCCAGGGCGCTCGGCTTCGGCCTCGAGTCCTGCACCGTGGACGTCGACGTCCCGGTGTCGGCCTACCTCGCGGTCGACTGGCGGCTGCGCCGGTTCCCCGACCGCGACGTGGCGCTGCTGTGGGACGAGGTGCACGGCTGGGCGGTCGCGGTCGAGGCGGCGTGCGGCGAGGAGATGATCGTGCTGGCCTACCTCGGCGGGGCCGACATCCTGCCGCCGCCGCGGGTGATCGTGCGGTTCCTGGCGGCGCTGCGAGCCGGGGACCTCGCGCCGGACGGGCCGGGTTCGCCGGTGCTGCGCCGCGCCGGGAGCCACCAGGAGCTCCTGCCGCTGCTGCCCGCCGGGTGACGCGCGGCCGCCGATCCTCCACACTGGACGTCGAGCGCGGAGGTGGGGGATGGGGACGATCCCGGCGGCGGTGGCCGCGATGCTGGCGATCGACGGGCCGCTGCCCGACGACGACCGCCACGGGTACGAGTGGAAGTGGGACGGCTTCCGCGGCTGCGCCCGGGTCGCCGACACCGGCGAGGCCCGGATCACCAGCCGCAGCGGCAGCGACCACACGCACCGCTACCCCGAGCTGCGGGACGTGTTCGGAGCCGCGCTCGGCGGCCAGGCGGCCGTGCTCGACGGCGAGGTCGTCGCGCTCAACGAGGCCGGGCGCCCGGAGTTCGTGCTCATGCAGCGCCGCGCCATGCACCCGCCGACGCCGGAGCTGCAGGCCGAGGTCCCGGTCGTCTACTTCGCCTTCGACGTGCTGCGGATCGGGAACGAGTCCCTGCTGGAGCTCCCGTACGAGCAGCGGCGCGAGCTGCTCGCCGAGCTGGTCCGGCCCGCCGACGGCCGGCTCGTCGTGCCGCCCTGGTACTCCCGGGCCGACATCTCACCGGACCAGCTGCTGGCGACGGCCGCCGAGCACGGCATCGAAGGCGTCGTCGCGAAGCGTCTGGACGCGCCGTACCTGCCCGGCGCCCGCTCACCCCTGTGGACAAAACACGCCCTGAGGCAGACGTGCGAGGTGGTCGTCGGCGGCTGGCGAGCCGGCGAAGGCCGCCGCGCGGGCACGTTCGGCGCGCTCCTGCTCGGCGCGTTCGACGACGACGGCGAGCTGGTGTACCTCGGCGACGTCGGCACGGGCTTCACCGACGAGGCGCTCGACCACCTCAGCGACGCGCTGGCGCCGCTGGTCCGCACCGCGAGCCCGTTCGCCACCGAGCTGCCGCGCGACCGGGCACTGGGGGCCAAGTGGGTGGAGCCGTCATTGGTCGGCGAGGTGGTTTACCGCCGGATCACGCCGGACCGCCGGTTGCGGCACACGGCGTGGCGAGGCCTGCGCCCGGACCGGACCCCGGACGAGGTGCGCGTCCCGTGAGCTCGCCGGTGCTGAGCGACGCGCCCACGCGCATCCGCCGCGAAGACATCGTGGTCATGGAACGGACCACCGCCGACGAGCTGCCGGCGATCCAGGCGCTCTGGCCGGCGTTCGAGCGAGCGGTGGGCCTGCGCGGCCGCCGGATGTTCGCGCGCGCCGACGAACGGGCGGGCACCTACACCGTGTGCACCCCGGTCAAGGCCGGCGACCGGCCCGAAGCCCTCGGCCTGCGGACCGGGGTCCTGCCGGGCGGCTGGTACCTGCGCGGGAGCCTGGTCGGCGACCCGGACCTGATCTACCGGCACATCGCCGGCGGGATGGCCGAGCTCCGGCGCGCGGCGCCGATGGACGAGACGCGGCCGCTCGTCGAGTTCTACCGCCGGCACGGGCACATCGAGCTGTGGCTGCCGGTCGGAGAGCCCGCGTGACGGCGGTGCGGCTGGTCGTACGGCTTCCACCCGACCGGCGAGGTCGACCACGGCGAAACGGCGCTCCGGCTGACGCTGTGACCGCCGTCACGAGAAGAGCTGTCACATCGGCCCCGACCCCGGAGTCGAGGGGGTGACGGCGCCGGACCCCCGGCGCCCGCGATCTCCCGAGGAGCTCCGATGTCCACCGCTTACCTGATCGTCACCCTCGTCGGCGCCGCACTGGCCGGGTTCTCCGCCGTCTCGGTGTTCACCCGCGCGAAGTGGGTCGTCGAGCCGATCACCTCCTACGGCGTGCCGGAGGCGTGGTGGCCGTGGCTCGGCACCGCGAAGGCGGCGGGCGCGGCCGGGCTGGTCGCCGGCCTGTTCGTGCCGCCGATCGGCGTCGCCGCGGCGATCGGCCTGGTGCTGTACTTCCTCGGCGCCCTCGTCACCGTGGCCCGCGCGCGGTCGTACGGACACCTGGCGTTCCCGGTGCTCTACCTGGCGCCGGTGGTCGCTTCGCTCGCGCTGCTGTGACCGGCGAGCCAGGTGAGGGCACCGGCGGCGTGGTCCAGCACGGAGATGTGCCCGTCGCCGGCGGTGGTCCGGAGCTCCGCGTCCGGGCAGGCGCCGGCGAGCCACGCGCTGTGCGTCGCCGGGATCATCCGGTCCGCTTCGCCGTGCAGCAGCAGGACCGGCGCGGTGATCGCGGCCGGGTCGCCACCCCAGGGCGTGACGTAGGCGAGGTCGTCGTCGATCAGGCCGTCCGGCCCGCCGGCGAGCGCGGGCTGGACGACCTCGTCCAGCCACGACCATGAACCCTTGAGCGCGGCGAAGTCGGCCTCGGTGAAGACGTCCGGATCGAACTCACTGGCGGCCTCGTGCTTCTCCTTGGCCGAGCGTCCTTCGGCGGCGGCACCGAGGGAGGCGGCACCGGCGGCGGCCATCCCCCCGAACCAGTCGAGCCCCTCGGCGTCGAAGGGCGCGACGGCGGCCAGGCTCGCGACGGCGACCACGCGATCCGTCAGCAGCGCGGCACAGGCGAGGGCGTGCGAGCTGCCCCCGGAATGCCCCATGACGGCGAACTTCCCGACGCCCAGCGCATCGGCGACGGCGCTCGCCCACCCGGCGGCGTCCCCGACGGTCCGCCCGGGCGCGGGGGTGGAGGTGCCGTAGGCGGGCCGGTCGTAGGAGATCCACCGAACCCCGAGCCGCTCGCCGAGCGGCAACAGTGGCCCGGGCGGCGCGCCGAGGTTGGGCGTGCCGTGGTGCCAGAGAACGGTGAGCCGCGCCGGGCCGCCGCTGTCATAGACGTGCAGGGTGGCTCCGCCGGGCAGCGCGACGTCGGTCTCGGTCACCATGCGGCCGAGCCTAGCGGCTGTACGAAAACCGGGGCTGCGAATGATCCACCTGATCGGCAATGGCCTCAGGCTGACCGAGGACGGCGGCCCGGCTCAGCGAGCCAACCGCTCGGCCAACCAAGCCAGCGACAGCGGATACCGGTAGTCGATCCCCCCGTGCCCCGCGTCGAACAGCTCGAACCGCACCCGCTCCTCCGGCAGGCCCACCTCCGCCACCGCGTTCCGGAACGCCTCCGCGCCCAGGTCGAGGTACCACTCGTCGCTCGTGCCCGCGTCGATCCACACCGCGCGCAGCGAACGGATCGCCTCCGCGTGGTCCGGCGCCATCCGGACCGGGTCCCAGTCGAGCCAGCGCTGCCACACCGCGGGCCGCAGCGCGCCGGTCGCCGGGTCGAACGGCAGCTCCGGCGTGCCGTCCTCGGTGGCCGAGAAACACGCCGCGACGCCGTACAGCATCAGGAGGTTCGAGTCCTCGGGCTTGGTGAACGCCGTGCGGCTGCGGAAGTCCGCCCACCACGCCTCGACGTCCTGGTCGTACTCGCGCAGCGCGCGGACCGCCTTGCCGAAGTCCGGGACGTAACACATCTCGTACAGCGCGTCGCCCGCGTGCGTGGCCAGTGCGCCGAACAGGTCCGGGCGCAGCATCGGCGTGATCATCGCGCCGAAGCCGCCGGACGACTTGCCCGTGATCGCGCGGGACTCGCGGTCGGGCAGCGTGCGGTAGTGCTCGTCGACCCAGGGCACGATCTCGTCGCAGAGGTACGAGTGGTAGCGGCCGGTGCCCGGCGAGTCGACGAACTGCGAGCCGCCGTACGCGGTCCAGGCGTCGACGTACACGACGACGCAGCCGGGGGTGCCGCCGGCGAAGAGCGCGTCGGCCGTCTCGACGAACGGCTGCCGGAACGGCGTCCGGTTGGCCCACATCGACAGGTGCCCGGTGTACCCCTGGATGACGTACACCGCGGGGTAGCGCTGGTCGCCGTCGTCGTACCCCGGTGGCACGTACACCCACAGCGGACGCTCGTGCGGGTCGCCGAGCGGATTGTCCCGCAACAGCGCGGAGTCGACGGTGTGCCGGTCGAGCCGGCCGGCGAGGTCGCCGTCCCAGGGCAGCATGCGCCCAGTCAACCACGGCTCACCGGTTGCAGAGGCTAAGCGATACCTCTTTTCCACGCGTAGCGTTGAGCCGTTCCGCCCCGACCCTCGTGTTACGAGCACGGTGGTGGGTAGGGAGAAGCGGGGAGATCATGAAACATCCGGGGCCGTTGTTCACCTTGCTCGCCGGTGTGGTGCTCGCCGGCGGGATCGGGATCGCCAACCTGGCAACGGGGACGGGCGTCGCGCCGGTCGCCGGCGCCGCGAGCGCGGCCGGCACCGACACCGCGACCGACGCGCCGCCGCCGAAGACGTCCGAAGCGCCGAAGCAGGAAGCAGCGCCCGCGCGAGCGGACTACGCCGGACGCGTCACCGGCGGCGGCGCGTCGGTCGCGGTGTCGGTGCGCGACGGGCACGCCATCGCCTACCTCTGCGACGGCAAGAAGGTCGAAGCCTGGCTCCAGGGGGTGACGGCCGGCGGGAAGCTCGACCTCAAGGGCGCCGAGAACGCCAGCCTGAAGGGCAGCTTCGATGCGGCCGCGGTCACCGGCACGGTGACGGCGGCCGGGAAGACCTGGCAGTTCTCCGCGCCCCCGGCGAAGAAACCCGCGGGCCTCTACCGCGCGACGCCGAAGGTGAAGGGCAAGGCGGGCAAGGTCGGCTGGATCGTGCAGCCGGACGGCAGCCAGGTCGGCATCCTCACGACGGACGAGGACTCGACTTCGGCGCCCGCGCTCGACCCGGCCGCCGCCACGGCGACCGTCGACGGCGCGTCCGTGACCGCCGAAGCCGTCAGCGGCCTGGCCGGGAACGGGGACTTCTGATGACCACGGCGGGCAACCGCGCCGCGGTGGTGCTCCTGGTCCCGCTGGCCGTCGGCGCCGTCGTCTCGGTGGTGCTCGGCGTCTACGGCAGCTTGCACACGCCGACCGGGGTCGCGATCAACGTGGCCGGCTTCTCCAGCCCGCAGTCGGTGAAGGCGTGGCTCGCCACGGTCGTCGTCGTGCTGGCGCTCGTGCAGCTGGTTTCGGCGCTGGCGATGTACGGCAAGCTCGGCCGCACCACCCCCGCGTGGGTCGCGCCGGTGCACCGCTGGTCGGGGCGGCTGGCCTTCCTCGTGTCGATCCCGGTGGCGCTGCACTGCCTCTACGCGCTCGGGTTCCAGTCGTTCGACACGCGGGTCCTGCTGCATTCGCTGCTGGGCTGCTTCTTCTACGGCGTGTTCGTCGCGAAGATGCTGCTGCTGCGCAAGGACGGCGCGCCCGGCTGGTCGCTGCCGGTGGTCGGCGGCCTGGTCTTCACCGCGCTGGTCGGGCTGTGGCTCAGCGCGTCGTTGTGGTTCTTCACCCGATTCGGCTTGACCTTCTAGGCGGAGGACGACCTTGCGCGACGACAACACGGACCCGGTGCTGGCGCGCCGGACGGCCCTCGCGGTCCTGGGCGCCGGCCTGGCCGCCGGGTGCAGCACCTACGGCGGCACCTCGGCCTCGACGTCCGCCGCGCCGCCGCCCGCGGCCGGCACCGCGCTCGGCGACGCCGCCGACGTGCCGGTCGGCGGGGGCAAGGTGTTCGCCGCGCAGCAGGTGGTGGTCACGCAGCCGGCGGCGGGCACCTTCGCGGCCTTCTCGGTGGTCTGCACCCACCAGGGCTGCGCGGTCGACGCCGTCGCCGACGGCACCATCAACTGCCCGTGCCACGGCAGCAAGTTCGCCATCGCCGACGGCTCGGTGGCGAACGGCCCGGCGTCGCAGCCGCTGGAGAAGAAGAAGGTCACCGTCACCGGCGGCAAGATCACCCTGGGCTAGGTGTAGGCCTTCGCGACGGTCGCCGCATCGATCGTCCACAAGGGACTCGACGTGTCCGGTTCGCCCTGCAGGAAGGTCTTGCCGTCGGCGCAGGCGAACCGGGCGCCCGGCGGCGCGTTCCCGGTGACGGCGGCGCACTCCAGGCCGCCTTCCAGCGTGAGCAGGAAGGGATCGGCGGTCCCGCCGGGCTCCGGTGGCGACGGCAGCGCGCCGGTGTAGGTCAGCAGCACGGCCTTGCTCGCCGACGTCGGGCAGAGCACCTGCGGCCGGGCGCCGGTCCCGGCGAAACAGGGGTCGTAGGTCTTGTCGCGGGTCGAACAGCGGTAGGCGTCGTGCCGGCCGGACACCGCGGACACCGCGGCGCAGGTCCCGGTGACCCGCAGCGCCGTCGTGACGCGGGTGCCGGTCCACGGCCGGTAGTCGACGTTCTGCGTGAACCGCGCCGAGCGGCTCGTGGTCACCGGGATCTCGACGGCGGGCCCGGCGAGCGCGTCGGCGAACCCGCCGGCCACCGGCGCCATCCCGGCGGTGAGGAGCCGCCGCACGACACCGCCGCCGTCCGGGTGGCACGGTTCGAGCGCGGCCCACACCTCGGCCGCGACGGCGTCGAGCGGCCGGCCCGCGGAGTAGCGGGCGGCGGCGGTGTCGGCGGCGCAGGTCAGCACCCCGGACGCGGGTTCGGGCCCGGCGGCCAGGCCGAACAGCGCGGCCACGCGGTGCGCCACCGTGGCGAGCGCCGTCCCGAGCGCCGGGCCGGGTTCGGCCGTGCCGCGGACGCTCGCCGGCAGCCGGCCGAACGGCACGTCGTAGGTCACGCCGGAGCCGGGCCAGAGCAGCTCCCGCTGGCGTGGCCGCCCGAGCAGCTGCACGGCGGACGTGCTCGCCGCCGCGGTCCGGGCGCTCGGCTCCGGCCAGCCCGCCGGCACTTCGAGCCGGTAGGGCACGCGCGCGTTCGAGGTCAGGGTGACACTCGCGCGGCCACCGGCGGCCGTCACGCAGGCCTGCACTGGTGCCTGGGGATCCGCCGCGCCGATCCCGACGGTCACCCCGGCGGAGCTCGCGGCCCGCCCCGCACAGTCCGGTAGCGGCGCCGTGCCCGGCACTCCGCTGCGGCCCAGCGCCGCGAGGTCGAGCAGCCCGCCCCAGAAGGCGCCCGGCCGGTCCAGCTCGGCGACGATGCCCCCGGCGTCGTACCCGGCGGGCACGAGGCGGGAGCCGTTCGCGGTGACGAGCACGGGCACGAACCCCGGCGGCGGCGCGGCGACGAGCGGGATCCGCACCCGCGGCCTGCCGCCCTCGAAGGCCACTTCGACGCCGCTGCCGACGCGGCGGGTCATCGGCGTCTCGAGACCCGGCTCCGGCGCCGTGCCCGCCGACAGGCGCGTGCCCGCCGGCGCGACGATCTCGACGCCGCCGACGGTGAGCGTCCCGCCGGCCACGGCGGACCGGCCGGAAAGCCGTTGGTGGACCAGGACTCCCGCGCCACCCAGCAGCAGCACGGCCACGGCCACCACGAGCGCGCGCCGGGCCCGTGTGTCGTTCGCGGCCATCACGCCTCCCGAAACCCCTGTGCCTCCCCAGTCCGCCGGGGGCTCATGGTCGTTAGCCGGTGTGGCCCAACCGTGACCGGACCTGCGCTTTCCCGGCTCGCCCGGCAGTTCACCGTGGACGGACGGCGGCGCCGGTAAGCCGGTCGCCACCGGCGGGCCGGTCTGGCACCATCGGACCGGTGAGCCCGGTCGAGATCGCCTGCGACGAGTCGGGCTCCGAGGGCGAAAACCTCCTCGGCGGCGAGACCGACGTCTTCGCCCACGCCGGGGTGCGGCTGACGCCGGCGGAGGCCGCCGCGTGCGTGCGGGAGATCCGCCGCCGCATCGGCTCGCCGGCCGAGGAGTACAAGGCCAACCACCTGCTCCGCGCCAAGCACCGCGCGGTCCTCGAGTGGCTGCTCGACCCGGCCGGCCCGCTCGCCGGCCGCGGGCACGTGCACCTGACCGACAAGACGCTCTTCGCCGTGCGGGCCGCCGTCACGCTGCTGGCCGAGGACGGCACGGACACGGTGGCGCGCGCGCTGTACCGCGCCGGCCCGGCCGCTTTCGGCGCAGCCCGCTGGGAGTTCTTCCTGACCGCGTTCACCAGCGTGCTGCGGCTGAAGCCGCGCCGCGGGCCGACGGCGTCACCGGCGGAGTTCTTCGCCCTGGTCGAGGAGCTCGCCGCGATCCCCGGCGAGGCCGGTGAGATCGTCGCGCGGTTCCGCGGGGGCGGTGCGCGCGTGGCCGCCTACCGCGCCCGGCTGGCAAGCGACCCGGGGCTCGTGCCGGTGCTGGACCCGCTGGTGCCCGCGGTGGTCCACACCGTCCGCCACTGGAGCGCCGGCGGCACGCCGGTCGCGCTGGTGCACGACGAACAGCTCGCCCTCACCCCGGAGCGCGTGCTGCAGCTCAAGGCCGGGCTCGGGCACCGGCTGGCCGGCGTCCGGTTCGTCGACTCCCGGTCGGACGCCCGGGTCCAGGTCGCGGACTTCCTCGCCGGGGTCGCCCGCCGGATCGCCTCCGACGCGCTGAACGGCCGCGGGGACCCGACGTTGACCGGCCTGCTGCGGTCCTTTGTGGACCGTGAGTCCGTCTGGGCCGCGGTCAGCAGCTGATGACTTGCGCCGGCGAAGACGTGTTGTCGAGCCGCTTGACGTACGCGGCTCCGCTGCGCCGGGCGCACGCGGCTTCCTTGCTGCCGAACGGCCCGGCGTACACCGCGTAGACGTCGGCACCGTTGAGCTGCTGCCGCAGCGAGCCACAGCCGGTGGTCGGCGCGTGCAAGTACCCCGAGCCGGGGTTCGTGGTCAGCAACTGCTGGATGTCGGCGCGGTAGCGAGCCGAGGTGACGGCCGAGCCGAGCACAACGACGAACGAGCCGTCGCACGCGGGGGTGCTCATCGCCGTCGCGAGCCCGAGGTCCGCGCTGCTCACGACGCTGGTGGCGACGGTCGTCCGGGTGGTCGTGACCGGCGCGGCGGTCACCGGCGGCGCGGGCGCCGTCGACTTCGGCGAGGACGACGGCGCCGGGCTGGACGACGCCGCGGCCTGCGTCGAGGTCTCGTGGAAGGTGAACCAGCCGACGACGGCGAGGAGGGCGGCCAGCGCGGCCGCGGCGACCAGCCACGGCGCCTTCGACCCGCGCCGGACCACCGTCGCCGGCGGCTCGGGAGCCGCGCCGGCCCGCGTCGCCTGCCGGGGCGGGGGAGCGGTGGCCGGGCTGGTGCCGCCGAGCGCGGCGCGGGCGGCGCCGGCCAGCTCGGCCACACTGCCGAACCGCTCGTCCGGGTCCTTCGCCATGCCCCGCGCGATGACGTCGTCGAAGGCGGCGGGCAGGCCGGGCCGCAGCGCGCTGGGCCGCGGCGGCGGCTGGTGCAGGTGCGCGCCGATCAGCGCCACGGCCGTCGACGCGGCGAAGGGCTTGCTGCCGGTCAGGCACTGGTGCAGCACGCAGGCCAGCGAGTAGACGTCGACGCGGTGGTCGGCCGGCGCGTCGGTGAACCGCTCGGGCGCCATGTAGTCGAGCGTGCCGACGGCGCCGCCGGTCGCGGTGAGCCCGGTCGAAGGCCCGGCCGCCCGGGCGATGCCGAAGTCGACGAGGTAGGCGAACCCGGTCGCGCCGACGAGCACGTTCGACGGCTTGACGTTCGCGGTGCACCAGCCCCTCGGCGTGCGCGGCGGCCAGCGCCTGCGCGACCTGCCCGACGACGTCCACCGCTTCGGCCGGGGTGAGCGCACCGCCCGCGGCCAGCCGCCCGCCGAGGTCTTCGCCGTCGACCAGCCGCATGTCGAGGTACAGCCGCCCGTCGATCTCCCCGTAGGCGTGGATCGGGATCACGTGCGGCTCGCGCAGCCGCGCCACCGCGTGCGCCTCCCGCCGGAACCGCTCCTGGAACTCCCGGTCCTCGGCGAACTCGGGCGCGAGCAGCTTCAGGGCGACAACGCGGTCGTGACGCGTGTCGTAGGCCCGCACGACCTCGCCCATGCCGCCGCGGGCGACCAGCGACTCCACGCGGTAGGGGCCGAACTGCCAGCTCACGCGTTTCCCTCCGTTGCCCGTGCGAAGGGAGGTTACCGGCGCTATCCCTTCGGGGTGCCGAAGTCCTGCGTCCAGTACGCCCGGCGGCCCGAGTCGACGGTGTAGCCCACCCCCAGCTCGGTCAGCCGGCAGTCGAGGATGGTGGCCCGGTGCACCTTGCTGTTCATCCAGCTCTGCACGACCTGCTCGGGGGTGCGCCGGCCGGCGGCGATGTTCTCGGCCCAGCGCTGCCACCGGTACCCGGCGGCGGTGATCCGGGCCGACGGGTCGCCGCCGTCCCGGCCGGTGTGGCTGAAGTACCGGTAGCGCGCCATGTCGGCGGTGTGCGCGTCGGCCGCGGCGGTGAGCAGCGGGTCGGCGGTGAGCGGCCCGCACCCGAACTGGACGCGCTGGGCGTTGGTCAGCTGCAGCACCTGCGTGGGGTAGGACCCTGCGGCGGACGCCGGCGGGGCCGGCACGAGCAGCGCCAGGACGGCGGCGGCACTCCCGGCCACGATTTCGCGGAACATCACGACCTCCTCTTCGACGGTTTTCCGACACCGGGAAACTGCGCCGGTTGCCCGGGTGACCAAACGTGCCCGAGCGAAGGAAACCGCTGGTACGAAGCGTGCGGAGGAACTGGGGAATTCACCGGGAATGAGCGCGGGATTCGCCGGGCGGGCGAATTTCGGGAACCGCCGGTGAACGCGGTGTCGCGGCACGTGCAGCCTCATGTGCGTACCCTGGCGTGGTGCGGACCCGACCCACCCTGACCTGGACGTCGGCGGACGCGCCGCTGCCGCGGACGTCCAGCCTCGACGAAGTCACCGACGTCCTCGCGCGGCGCCGGGTGGCCGTGCTGAGCGGCGCCGGCCTGTCCACCGAGTCCGGGATCCCCGACTACCGCGGCGAGAGCGGCAGCCTGCGCCGGCACACGCCGATGACCTACGACGAGTTCGTCTCCAGCGCCGAGGGCCGGCAGCGGTACTGGGCGCGCAGCCACCTCGGCTGGCGCACGATCGCCCGCGCCGACCCGAACGAGGGCCACCGCGCGGTCACGGCGTTGCGCGACGGCGGTTTTGTCTCCGGCGTGATCACGCAGAACGTCGACGGGCTGCACCAGGCGGCGGGCACCGCCGACGCGGTCGAGCTGCACGGCAGCCTGGACCGCGTGATCTGCCTGGCCTGCCGCCGCACGAGCCCCCGGGCGGAGCTGGACCGGCGGCTGCGGGCGGCGAACCCGGGTTTCGAGGGGACGGCCACCCGGATCAACCCGGACGGCGACGTCGAACTGCCCGAGGAGGTCGTCCGCCGGTTCACGCCGGTGCCGTGCGCGGAGTGCGCCGGGGTGCTCAAGCCGGACGTCGTGTTCTTCGGCGAGAACGTGCCGCGCCCGCGCGTCGAGCAGTGCTACCGGCTGGTCGACGACGCCGGCGCGTTGCTGGTGCTGGGTTCTTCGCTGACCGTGATGTCGGGCCTGCGGTTCGTCCGCCACGCGGCGGCCGCGGGCAAGCCGGTGGTGATCGTCAACCGCGGACAGACCCGCGGTGACCGGCACGCGTCGGTGCGGGTGGACCTGCCGCTGGGGCGGGCGCTGCCGGAACTGGCCGCACGGCTGGGCTGCGGGGGTCACGGCCGAAGCGCGTGAGCAGCCGGTCCTGCCGGGACGCGCCGGGTGCGGCGGGTGGCGGGTCGGCGAAGAACGCCGGGCCGAGCTCGAGCCCGGCGAAGATCGTGTCGAAGTCCTCCTCGATCCAGGCGACCAGGCCCGGATCGAGGGTGTCGTCGGCGCCGAGCGCCCGGGCCAGGTCCCAGGTGTGGACCGTGCTGTCGGTGGTCCGCACGGCCAGGGCCCGCCGCCCGGTCAGCTCGCCCAGCGGGTAGTCGACGACCCGGTCCAGCGCGCCTTCTTCGGCGAACGCCGCCGCGCACCCCCGCACCGACGCGGTGTAAGCCGCGACCGGGTCGGTCCCGAGTGCGTCGGCGTCACGGGCGGCCGGGAACTCTTCGCGGCTGCTCCCGCGCAGGAGTGCGACGTAGTTGAGGTTGCCGCGGGTCATGTGGTTCACCAGCGCCCGGACGTCCCACTCGGAGCACGGCGTCGGAGCGCCCCAGCCGTCCGGCGCGACCGCCCGGAGGTGGTGCTCGAAACCCTCGGCGGCGAGGAGGTAGCGGTCCAGGAGCGTCATGGCCGCAGTCTGGCCGGGCGGGCGCTGATCGTGCTCGCGGGAATCGGACGTCGTGGACGAGCCGGCCCCGGGCGGATCGGGGGGAAACCCGCCCGGGCCGGCTCTGCGACGGACCTCCACAGCCGGTCGTTGCTCACAAGACGCGCGGGCCCCTCATATCGTTACGGTGTTCGCAGCCCGTCCCACGACCAGCGCGGCATCGCCAGCCCGGCGGGGACGTCGCCGGGCGGGCCGGGGTAGGTGAGCACCTCGGCCACCGCCCACTCCATGTAGGCCCGCAGCGCGGCGCGGAACTCGGGGTCGGCGGGCAGACCGGCGTCGTCGGCGGCCTGCACGAAGCACGCCACGAACCGGCGCCCGAGGTCGCTCATGTCGCCGTTGCCGGCGTGCATCCGCAACATCGCCGAGTGGTCGCTGTACTCGGCGGAGAACGTCGGCGGCCCGCCCAGCACCTCGGCCCAGTACCGCGCCAGCCGTTCGACGTGCCGCGGGTGCTGCCCGGGGTGCGAGAACGGGTGGTTCAGCTCGGGGTCGGCCAGGCAACGCTCGTGGTGGGCGGCGGCCAGCGCGAGGAACGCGGGGTCACCGCCGGCGAAGTCGTACAACGTCGGGCGCACGCGCCGAGCCTGGCACGCGCGCTCGCCGAACGCCAGGACGTCAGCGCGCCGCGGCGGCGGCGCGTTCCGCGGCCGGAGTGAAGCCGCCGAACGCGTCGACCGCCTGCCGGACGTCTTCGGCGACGAGGTCGTGGTTCAGCGCGCCCGCGGCCGCCGCGCCCTGGGCCGCGGCGATGATCACGGTGGCCCGCGCGTCGACGACGTTCCCGGCCGCCCACACGCCCGGGACGCTGGTCTTGCCCATCGGGTCGACGGCGACGACGCCGTCTTCGGTGACGGCGCAGCCGAGCCCGCGCAGCACGTCGTCGTGCGGGACCGTCCGGGTCCGGACGAACAGCGCCACCCGCGGCACGAACCGGCCGCCCAGCTCGATCCCGGTGAGGTGCCCGTTTTCCCGCCGCAGGGCGGTCACGACGCCGTCGACGACGCGGATACCCCGCGCGTCGAGCCGTTCGCGGTCCTCTTCGGACGGTGGCGCGGTGTGCGCGAAGTACACGACGTCCGGCGACCACTGGCGCACCAGCAGGGCGTGCTCGACGCTCGCCGGCTCGGTGCCGAGCACCCCGAGCGGCTGGTCGCGCACCTCGTAGCCGTGGCAGTACGGGCAGGTCACCGCATCGGTGCCCCAGCTTTCGCGCAGGCCGGGCAGGTCCGGCAGGTCGTCGTGGACACCGGTGGCGACCAGGACGCGCCGGGCGGTGAGCTCCCGGCCGCTCGCGAGCCGCGCGGTGAACCCGTCGTCGAGCCGGGTGACCTGGTCGTCGAGGAGGTCGACGCCGTACCCGGCGAGCTCCTCACGGCCGATCTTGAGCAGTTCGGACGGCGGGAGGCCGTCGCGGGAAAGGAAACCGTGCATGTGCGACGCGGGCGCGTTGCGGGGCGCGCCGCCGTCGACGACCGCGACGCGCCTGCGCGCCCGGCCCAGCATCAGGGCGGCGCTGAGACCCGCCGCGCCGCCACCCACCACCAGGACGTCATAGTTGTTTTCGGTCATGCGGCCACCCTGCGCCCGGCGTCGCGGATCCGACAACAAATGTTGCCATTTCCGCAACGACGGCGTTTCCTGGGGGCATGACGGACGCGATCACCCAAGCCCTGGCCGAGGTCGGCCCCCGGCTCAAGCGGGTCCGCACCCAGCGGCGGGTCACGCTGGCGGACCTGTCGACGGCGACGGGCATTTCGAAGAGCACGCTGTCGCGGCTTGAGTCCGGGCAGCGGAAGCCGAGCCTGGAGCTGCTGCTGCCGATCGCCCAGGCCCACCAGGTCCCGCTGGACGAGCTGGTGGGCGCCCCGGAGGTCGGCGACCCGCGCGTCCGCCTGACCGCGCGCCGCATCCCGCGCCACAACGGCACGGCGATGACGGTGCTCCCGCTGACCCGCCAGCCGGGGGCGCCCCAGGCGTTCAAGATGATCCTCGAGCCGGACGCGAGCGAGCCCGACCCGCAGGTGCACGAGGGGTACGAGTGGCTCTACGTCCTGTCGGGCCGCCTCCGCCTGGTGCTGGCCGACCGCGACATGACACTCGGCCCGGGCGAGGCGGCGGAGTTCGACACGCGGCTCCCGCACTGGTTCGGCGCCGTCGACCGGCCGGCGGAGATCCTCAGCCTGTTCGGGAAGCAGGGGGAGCGGCTGCACCTGCGGGCGAAGTCCCGCTGACCAGTGGCTAGGCACTGTCCTGTAAGTCATCGGAGCCAGAGCACGATGGCGGCGATGGTGAGTTCTGCCTGGTAGTAAGCGGCGCGTTTGGCATAGCGGG
>NZ_JBVJNO010000012.1:300697-361830 GCF_055583645.1 Amycolatopsis sp. NPDC104587 | reverse complement strand
GGGGGAAAAAAGAGGAGGGAGGGGACCAAGTGGAGACTCGAGGAAAAAAAAAGGAGAGGGGGGAGGGGGGGGGTGGGGGGGGGGGGGGGGGGGGGTGGCTTTCCCCCCCCCCCCCCCCCACTCGCGAGCTTCATCGAACTGAGATCGACTCCGCGTAACCCGCCGCCCCGCAAGGCCGACTCCCGGGGAGTGCACCCCTGGTGGGGTGCGGATCCCGGAGGCCGGTTGTGGCGCTGATCAAGAAGAAGACGCCTGACGAGGTCGCGGCCGACCTCGCCGCGAAGGAACGCCAGCGCCGTGAGCTGGAGGAACGCAAGCGTCAGCAGGAAGCGGAGCGGGTGCGGGCGGCGTTCGAGCGGTCTCCGGCCGGCCAAGCGCGAGCGGCCTTCCATAGCGGCGATCACGTGTTTCAGTACTCGATCGACGTGATGAACCAGAAAGCCATCATCGCCGCGATGGTCGGCAGCACCACGAGACAGCGGGTAAGCGACCCGACCGCGGTTCTCAACTCGGTCTGCCATGAGGGCTGGGAGCTGGTGAACGGCTCGTTCGTCTTCGTCGAGCAGGGACAGCAGAGCCGGGACAAGTTCCTCGCGTCCGGTCAGAACGTCGCCATCAAAGGCGAAGTCGTCGGCTACTACCTGTTCAAGCGCTGTGAGGCGAACCGTCGAGCTCAGCCCGCCGGATAAGGCGGGAACTTCGGCTCCCGGCGCTCGTTCCAGCTGGCCAGCCCCTCGGCCAGCTCGGGCCGCCCGAACGACTCGATCATCAACGCCGTCGCCTCGCGCGCCGCGTCCTCCAACGACAGCGCGGCCTCGCGGGCGAACTGCCCCTTCATCACCGCCATCGACCGCGGGGCGCTGTACGTCGCCAGCTCGGTCGCGTAAGCGTGCGCGCGCAGGGGGAGCTCCTCCGCCGGGACCACCTCCTGGACCAGGCCGTACTCCAGTGCCTGCTCCGCGGTGAACGTCCGACCGGACAGCAGGAGGTCGCGTGCCCGGCCTTCGCCCACCAGCAACGGCAGCAGCTTGGCGATGCCGTACTCCGCGATCAGGCCGCGGCGGGAGAACGCCGTGGTGAACTTGGCGCCCGCCGCCGCGAACCGGACGTCGGCCGAGCACGCGATCACGAACCCCAGGCCGGCGCAGCCGCCGTTGATCGCCGCCACCACCGGGACGCCCACCGATGCCGCCGCCAGGACGTCGCGGAAGTTCTCGTGGCCGCCGCCCGTGGCCGGGGGCGCGGCCACGATCGTGTCGAGCAACCCCAGGTCCGCGCCCGGGCAGAACGCCTTACCCGCCCCGGTCACGACCACCGCGCGCACCTCCGGGTCCGCATCGGCCTGCCGCAGCAGCTCGCCGTAGCGGGCCTGCATCGGCACGTCCATCGCGTTGGTCCGCTCGGGCTTGTCGAAGGTCAGCGTGGCGACCGCGCTGTCCGCCGCGTACCGGACTCCGTCCACAGTGGACATGACTGCCTCCTCGGGGTCGGAGACCATACTAAGCGGTTGCTCGGCGATTCGTCACGGGCCGGCGCGGTCAGCTGCTGCAGGCGGCCAACGCGTCGAGCCCCTGCGGTTTCTCGCCTTGACGGCCGATGGCGGTGGCGATCCGGTTGATCGTCGCGAACCGCTTGTCCTCGAGCGGGCCGAGGATGGCGTTCCGGACGAAGTCGGCCCCGCCTTCCCCGGCGCTGGTGACGAGCCGGTTGTTCGCTTCGGCGAGCTGCGTGTCCAGCAGGTCGAGGTTGCGCTGGACCTCGGCCTGCGCCGAAGCGGGAACCGCCGGGAGCCGGCTTTCGACGTCGGGGCAGCTGATCCGGCCGGCCGCCGCCGTCGCGGGCGCGGTGGTCGCCGGCGGTTTGGTGTCGGGCTGGCCGCCCAGGCTGCACGCGGCCAGGCCGCCGAGGCCTTGCGGTTTCTCACCCTGACGGCCGATCGCGATGGCGATGCGGTCGATCGTGGCCGCCCGTTTGTCCGCCAGCGGCCCGAGGATGGCGTTCTGGACGAAGTTCGGGCCGCCCTGCCCGGCGCTGGTGACGAGCCGGTTGTTCGCCTCGGCGACCTGCGTGTCCAGTAGCGCGAGGTTGCGCTGCACCTCGGCCTGCGCCGGGGCGGGCACCGCGGGAAGCCGGCCGGCGACGTCCGGGCAGGTGATCCCGGCGCCCGAAGCGGCGTTGGCGCTGCTCGGGTCGCCCACCGTCGTGGCGATCACCAGTGCGCCGGCCGCGAGGGCGAGGCCGAGGACGGCGGTCGTGATCTTCGTGCGCCGGGAGAGGCGATGACGTCCTGTGGCAGCAGGCATGAATCACTCCAAGTTAGCGTGAACATAGAGGGAGCACACCGGAAGCGCGCGGTTTTCCGAATGAGTGCGACCGAGGCGGTCGCGGAGGTCATCGTGTCCGGTGGACCAGCGATTTGTCCAGCGCAATGCGGTGAGCGGAACAATGGTGAACCGCGGTGAACCGGCGTCCGTGTTCACCGGTGGAACACGACCTCCGCCCATTGTCGCGCGAGCCGGGTCTTGACGCGGACCGCGTGGCCTCCTAGCGTCGGCATACCGACCGGTCGGTGTCCAAAGGAGGTCGCTGGAGTGAGCTGGTACGACACGAAACCCTGGCTCGGGAGCTACGACGAACGGGTGCGGACCGCGGAACCGGCGAAGCCGACCACGCTGCCCGAGACGTTCCGCCGGGCCGCCGACCACGTGCCCGACCGGGACGCGATCGCCTACTTCGACGCGCGGCTCACCTACCGCCGCCTCGACGAGCTCTCCGACGGTGTCGCCCGCCACCTCACCGCGCACGGCTTCGCCCGCGGCGACCGGCTCGCCCTGGTGCTGCAGAACATCCCGCAGTTCGTCATCGCGCTGCTCGGCGTGTGGAAGGCCGGCGGGATCGTGGTCCCGGTCAACCCGATGTACCGCGAGCGCGAGCTCGCCCACGTCCTCGAAGACGCCGGCGTCACGGCGATCGTCTGCTCGCAGCGCGGCTGGAACACCTACATCGCCAAGACCGCCGTGGGGCTCCCCATCGCCCTCACCACCAGCGAGCTCGAGTTCCAGACCCGGGACGACGAGCGAGTGCTCGGCAAAGTTACCCGCGAGGAAACCCCTGGCGCCATCGAGCTTCTCGACGCCGCCGCCACGCCGGGCCCGAAGCCGCCGGAGCCCGCCTTCGCGCTCGACGACGTCGCCCTCATCAGCTACACCTCCGGCACCAGCGGCACCCCGAAGGGCGCCACCAACACCCACGGCAACCTCGGCACCAACGCCGCCGGGCTCGGCTCGTTCAGCGGCCTCCCCGCGGGTTCGACGCTCTTCGGGCTCGCGCCGCTGTTCCACATCACCGGCATGGTCTGCGAAGTCGGCTCCGCGATCGACATCGAGGGCACGCTCGCCCTCGCCTACCGCTTCGACGCCGGGGTCGTGCTCGACGCCTTCCTCGAACACCGGCCGTCGTACACGGTCGGGCCGTCCACGGCCTACATGGCGCTGATGGCCCACCCGTCCTTCAGCCGCGACCACTTCGCGTCGTTCGCCCTGCTCTACTCGGGCGGGGCCGCGTTGCCGCCCGCCGTCGTCGAGGCCTTCCGCGCGAAGACCGGGCACTACATCCACAACGGGTACGGCCTCACCGAAACCACCGCCGGCTGTGTCGTGGTGCCCGGCCACCTGGAAGCGCCGATCGACCCGGGGTCGGGCACGATCTCGATCGGCCTGCCGGTGCCGGACACGATCGTCCGGATCCTCGGTGAGAACGGGGAAGAGCTGCCGGCCGGGCAGCCCGGCGAGATCGCCGTCGAAGGCCCGATGGTCGTTTCGGGGTACTGGAACCGCCCGGACGCGACGGCCGAGGCGCTGCCCGGCGGACGGCTGCTCACCGGCGACATCGGGTTCATGGACGAACGCGGCTGGGTCTACGTCGTCGACCGCAAGAAGGACATGATCAACGCGTCCGGCTTCAAGGTCTGGCCGCGCGAGGTCGAAGACGTCCTCTACACGCACCCGGCGGTCCGCGAGGCCGCCGTGGTCGGGATCGCCGACGAATACCGCGGCGAGACGGTCAAGGCCTACGTCAGCCCGGCGCCGGGCTCGACCGCCGACCCGCAGGAGCTGGTGGCCTGGTGCAAGGAGCGGCTCGCCGCCTACAAGTACCCGCGCACCATCGAAGTCCTCGACGAGCTGCCGAAGACGACCAGCGGCAAGATCCTCCGCCGCGAACTGCGGGCCCGGGGGTGACGACGTGGTCGAGACCGTCCGCGGCGCGATCGCGCCGGAAGCGCTGGGCCGGGTGCTGATGCACGAGCACCTCTTCGTGCTGAGCCCCGAATTCGCCGAGAACTACCCGGAGCACGAAGGGTTCCGCGAGGAGGAGCACGTCCCCGAGGCGATCCGGCGGCTCAAGGAGCTGAAGGACGCCGGGATCGACACGATCGTCGACCCGACGGTGATCGGCCTGGGCCGCTACATCCCGCGCGTGCAGCGGGTCGCCGCCGAGGTCGAGGTCAACATCGTCGTCGCGACCGGGCTCTACACCTACAACGACGTCCCGCACTACCTGCACTTCCGCGGGCCCGGGACGATGCTGCAGGGCGAGGACCCGCTCGTCGGGATGTTCGTCGGGGACCTCCGCGACGGCATCGCCGGCACCGGCGTCAAGGCCGGGCTGCTCAAGTGCGCCACCGACGAACCCGGCGTGACCCCGGGAGTCGAACGCGTGCTGCGCGCGGTCGCGAAGGCGCACGTCGAAACCGGCGCGCCGATCATGACCCACACCCACGCCGGCACCAAGCGCGGGCTGGAGCAGCAGGCGATCTTCGCGGACGAGGGTGTCGACCTGAGCCGCGTGCTGGTCGGGCACTCCGGCGACTCGACCGACCTCGGGTACCTGACCGAGCTCGCCGACCGCGGGTCGCTGCTGGGCATGGACCGCTTCGGCCTCGACCTGCTGCTGGCGTTCGAAGAGCGCGTGAACACGGTCGCGGCGATGTGCGAGCGCGGGTACGCGGGCAGCATGGTGCTCTCGCACGACGCGTCCTGCTACATCGACTGGCTGCCCGAGGACCAGCTCCCGGTGCTCACGCCGAACTGGCACTACCTGCACATCACCCGCGACGTCCTGCCCGCGCTGCGGGACCGCGGGGTGTCCGAAACGGACATCTCGACGATGCTCGTCGACAACCCCCGGCGGTTCCTCGACTGGGCTCGCTGAGCCGTTATCCTGTGCGTTCGACTGCGGAGAGGGGTACTGGCCGTGACCCGAGCGAGCACCCGTAAGCCCGGCGAGGCGGGTGGCGACGAGCAGGCCGCCGTGCCCCGGCGGCTGCTGGAGCACGCCACGAAGCTGTTCGCCAAGAAGGGCTTCGACCGCACGTCCGTCCAGGAGATCGTCGAAGCCGCGGGGGTCACCAAGGGCGCGATGTACCACTACTTCGGCTCGAAGGACGACCTGCTCTACGAGATCTACGCCCGCGTTCTGCGCGAGCAGACCCGCCAGCTGGAGAGCGTCGCCTCGTCCGACGCGCCGCTGCGCGAGCGGCTCGGCGCCGCCGCGTCCGACGTCGTGGTGTCCAGCATCGACAACCTCGACGACAACACGATCTTCCTGCAGTCGATGCACCAGCTCTCGCCGGACAAGCGGAAGGCGGTGCGCGCCGAGCGGCGCAAGTACCACGAGCGCTTCCGCGGCCTGGTCGAAGAGGGCCAGGCGTCGGGGGAGTTCCGCACGGACAAGCCGGCCGACGTGATCGTCGACTTCTTCTTCGGCTCGGTGCACCACCTGGGCTCGTGGTACCGCCGCGGCGGCACGCTCTCGGCCCGCCAGGTCGGCGACCACTACGCGGACCTGCTGCTGGACGCGCTGCGCCCGCCTGGTTGATTGGGAGCGTGACGCTCCCCGTTCTCGACAAGCTGACCGGGGCGGAGCGCGAGCTGCTCGACGCGGCCCGCCACGGCCTCGCCTACGTGACCGACGCCCCGGTGCGCGCCGCGGTGCTGCGCGAGCTGCTGCTCGGCCTGCGTGGCCCGCTGGACCCGCGCGGGGTGCGTGTCGGCGGCGCCCGGATCGCCGGGACGCTCAACCTCGACCACGTCGAAGCCACGGTGGGGCTCGCGCTGGTCGACTGCGTGGCCGTGAACGAGATCAGCGCCCGGCAGGCCCGGCTGCCGTGGCTCGACCTGTCCGGCAGCCGGATCGCGGGCTTCGACGGCACCGGCGTCCGGATCGGCCACGACCTCGACTTCAGCGGGGTCCGCGCGACCGGCTCCGGCGACTTCGGCGTGATCTGCCTGCGGGACGCCCGCGTCGACGGCCTGGTCGTCTTCGCCCAGGCCGAGATCCGCAGCGGCGACGGCCCCGCGCTGTTCCTCGACGACCTCGAGTGCCGGGATTTCAAGGGACGCGCGCTGCGGGCCACCGGCGCCGGGGACAGCGGCGCGATCCGCCTGCTCGGCGCCCACGTGGCCGGGGAGGTCGCCTTCGACGACGCGGTCCTCGGCAACGAGTCCGGGCCCGTGGTGCACGCCGACAGCGCGGTCGTCGACGGTGACCTGCGCCTGGCCGGGGCCACGGTGACCGGGGCCGGCGCGGAGGGCGCGCTCCGCCTGCTCGGCGCGCGGGTCGGCGGCCAGCTCGACCTCGACGGCGCCACGCTCGTGAACACCAGCGGCCCGGCCGTCGGCGCCGACCGCCTCCGGGCCGGTGGCCTGTACGCCACCGGCGTCACCGTGACCGGGGTCAGCCCGGACGCCGCGATCTCGCTGCTCGGCGCCCGGATCGAGGGCCAGGTCAACCTCGGCGGCGCGGTGCTCGACAACCCTCGCGGCCGGGCGCTGAGCGCCGACAGCGCGCGGATCGAAGGCAGTGTGCACGGCGTCGGGCTGCGCGGGAGCGGGGCGGGGGAGTACGGCCCGGTCTGCCTGCAGAACACGCACGTGGGCGGCCAGCTGTATCTGGAGGACGCAGAACTCGTCAACCAGACCGGACCGGCCTTCAGCGGCGACCGGCTCCAGGTGGGGGCCGGCCTGCGCCTGGCCCGGCTGCGGGCGACCGGCACGCTCGACCTCGACGGCGCGCGGGTCGGCGGCCACGCGGACCTCGGCGGCGTCGAGGTCACGGCGGACAACGGCCCGGCGCTGTCCGCCGACGGCTGCGTGGTCGGCGACACCCTCGACCTCACCGGTGCACGGCTGACCGCCACCGGCCCGTGGGGGGTGCTCCGGCTGCGCCGCGCCGACATCGCCGGCCGGGCCCTGCTCGGGGACGCCGAGCTCACCAACGAGTCAGGCCCCGGCCTCGGCGCCCACGACATCCACGTCGGCACCCACCTGGATCTCGCGCGGCTGAAGGTGACCTGCTCGGCCGCGGCCGGCGCGGTGATCCTGCCGGGCGCCCGGATCGACGGTCCGTGCACCCTCGAGGGCGCCGTGCTCGTGAACGACGCCGGTCCCGCGGTGGCCGCCGACCGGTGCCGGGTCAGGGAGAGCCTGGAGGCGGCCGGGCTGAAGGCGACCGGCGCCGGCCCGGCCGCCGCGGTCGGCCTCCTGGGCGCCCAGGTCGGCGGCCGGCTCGCCTTCACCGGGGCGGAGATCGTCAGCACCGGGACCGTCGTGAGCCTCGAAGACGCGGTGGTCGACGGACCGGTCTTCTTCCCGGCCGAGCTGGTGGGCTCGAGCGGCCTGGTGGACCTCGACGGGTTCCGGTTCGGCTCGCTCGGCGGCGTCACCTGGAGCGAGTGGCTGGAGCTGGTCCGCTCGCACACGGCCGCGTACCGGCCCGGGCCGTACCAGCGGCTCGCCGCATCGGAGCGGGCCGCGGGCCACGACGGCAACGCCCGCCGGATCCTCATCGCCCAGCAGCGCGACCTGCAGCGACGAGCGCCGGAGGCGATCGGCGGCTGGCCCGCGCGGCGGTTCCACGGGCTGTGGGGCGCACTGGCCGGGTACGGCTACCGCGCGCGTCGCACCGCCGCCGCGTTGCTGCTCGCGGTGGTCGCCGCCGGCGGCTTGGGGCTCTGGGCCGGGCACGTCGGCGACGGGAGCCACCGCGCCGCCGAGCGGACGTCGGACCTCACGGCCGCGCGCGGCACGCCCTGCACGACCGTGGAGCTGGTCGGCGTCGGCCTGGACCGCGGGCTGCCGCTGTCGCCGGGGGTGCGCGGGCGGTGCGACCTCAACACCGGGATCCCCGCCGGGCAGTGGTTCACCGTGGCGATCTGGCTGGTCCAGGCCGCGATCTGGGCGCTGGCGACGCTCGCGCTCGTCGGGTACACCGGGCTGGTGCGCAAAACCGGTTAGTGGCGGTGGAGGTGGTCCAGGAGCAGGGCGCTGACCTCGTCCGGGGTCTCCATCGCCATCCACTGGCTGGCGCCCTCGATGATCTGGAAGCGGTACTCGGCGTCGATGTGGTGCACGGTCAGCTCGGCGGCGCTCTGCCCGAGGTAGGGGTCCTCGCTGCCCCAGAGGTACAGGGTCGGCACGGTGACGCGGCCCGCCGGGATGTCGTAAACGTCGTTCGTGGCGCCGCGGTACCAATTCAGCGTCGCGGTCAGCGCGCCGGGCTCCGAAAGGCGCGCGACGGTGCGTTCGAGGATTTCGACGGGTATTCGCCGGTCGTAAACCGCGCGTAGTTGTGCGGCATCGTCGCGTAACAGGAATTTCTCCGCTTTTCCGGCTTGGTGGCGGAAGAATCGGACGTAACCGAGGTCGTGGGCCTGCCCGTCGTCGATCGCGATCGCCTGCTGCAGCGCCGCGGGGTGCGGCGTCCCGAGCACGGCCAGCGAGCGCAGCCGGTGCGGGTGGGACGTGGCCAGCGTCCAGGCCACCATGCTGCCCCAGTCCCGCGCGACCAGGTGAAACCGGTCGGCGCCCTGGCTGTCGGCGAAGGCGAGCGCGTCGGCGACGAGCAGTTCGATGCGGTAGTCCTCGACCCGTTCGGGCCGCGCTTCCCTGGCGTACCCCCGCTGGTCGACGGCCACGGCGCGGTAACCGGCCTCGCCGAGCGCGTGGAGCTGCTCGGTCCAGGCGTCGGCGAACTCGGGAAAGCCGTGCAGCAAGAGGACGAGCTCACCCGACTCGGGCCCGGCCGCGAGCGCGCTGTGCCGATGACCCCCGACCACGACGGTCAATTCCTCCAGCGAGCCGGCGACACGGGCATCCGTCGGCGCGACGGCGAATTCCATGGCGCCCAGGCTAGATCCCGGCGGGTGCGGAAAACCATGGGAAGAAGGGCACTTTTGCCACCCGTTTGCCCGAAAGGTGGTCTAGCTCACAGCATTCTCGCTCAGATGAGCGAAAGCCGGGAGGAAAATGAAGAGTTTTCACGAACTGGAATGGGTGAGGGCGGGCTGGGGTGGCTGCACGAGGGTGGGATGGCGGGCGGGCGGCGAAGTTGCGGGCGGCTGCGGCGGGGCGGGGCGGCGGAGGAAGTGGCCCGCCGGGCGGCAAGGAGCCTGGGGTGGTGGCGATCGGAGCGGCCTCCGCGGCCATCGCGCCAGCCGAGGAGCGACTGGGTGCGGCCATCGCGCCAGCCGAGGAGCGACTGGGCGCGGCCGCCGGGCCGGCTGAGGAGTCGCTGACCGGCCCGCGAGAGTTGGGCTCGGCGCGGCCGCCGGACTGGCTAAGGAGTGGCTGACCGGCCGCACGGGTCGGGTGTCGGCGAGGGGCGCGGCCGCCAGGCTGGCCGAAGAGCTGCCCGCCAAGCGGCCAGGGCCACGTGCTGGCCGGAGCAGGCTCAGCGCGGCCACCAAGCCGGCTGAAGAACGGTTCGCCGTCGCGCGCGCGGCCACCCCGCCCACCGGGTTTTACCCGGCTTTAGCCGCCACCCGGCAGGATCGACCCCGTCAGACGGTCGGCCGTGCAAGCTGGGGGCCACGGCGCGGGGGTGCGCCCGTGGACGGCGGCCGTCTGGCATCGGGGGGCTTCGGGGGAACCAAGTTCCGCGTTGCGGTCGCGACGCGCACTGCCGGGCTGAGAACGCGCAGTGCCGCCCCTCGGGCACACCTGGGGAAAGGGGAATCCAGTGCACAGCACAGTCAAGCGCGTCCTGGTCGCGGGAGCCATCTCGGCGAGTGCGCTCGCCGTCGTCGCGCCCGCCGTCGAGGCGGCCGAACAAGGGGGCATTTCGCGCACCTGTCCCGACAGCGCCTGCAGCACGCCGCCGGTCTGGTTCCCGGGCGGGACCCTCTCGGTCGACGCGGACGTGCACGGGAGCGGACCCGCCGAATGGGTCGTCCGCGGCTCGCGCGGCGTGGTCTGCCGGACCGGTTTCGCCGCCGAAAGCGGCCCGCAGTCGTGGGTCTGCCGCGGTGTCCCGGCCGGCGAACTGGAAGCCGTCGTTTCCGGGCCCGCGGGCCCGTCGAACATCGGCCTCCGCTGGTAGTGAACACCCACTGGGAAAGAGGAGAACAGCCATGACGACGATCCGCTTCTTCACCCGCTCCGTGGTGCGCAGCGTGCGCAACCGCCGGCTCGGCAACACCTGGGTCATCTACTACGAAATCTACTGATCACCCCCGTGCCCGCGGCGGCTCCCGCCGCGGGCACGGCCCGTCCGGGGAGACTTCCGTGCGCACCTCCGCCACCCTCGCCGACCCGCTGCCGACGCTCGCCGGCTGGGCGGCCGACCCGCTGCCGATCCGGCCGTTCGGACCGGGGAAGTACCTCGTGTCCGGGGACGAGCTCGTCCGCGCCGCGCTGGCCTCGACCACCCGCCCGTTCGAAGCGAAGGCCGCGACCTTCGGCGCCGTCGCCGACTGGGTGCCCGGGTCCGACCGGAGCCGTCCGGTCAACGCCGCGCTGGGGCGGGAGCTGGACCGGGCCTGGCAGGCGGTGCCCGACGACACGATCCGGACCGCACTGGCGGCCGCGCGGGACCCGTGGCCCGGCGCGCTCGCCGGCAGCTACCTGCGGTTGTTCGGCGAGCAGCTTTTCCCCGGCCTCGAGCACCAGGCGTTGCACAACGCGCTGGCCGCGTCCGACGGGCTCGACCGGGCCGGCTCGACCCTGCGGCGGCTGCGCGGCCGGATCGCGCACAGCCGGGCCGACGCCGCCCTGCACCGCTGGGCGGCGGGCAACAGCGCCGCGGTCCCCGAGGCGCTCCGGGCCACGCTCGGCGCGTCGGACGACGTCGCGCTGGCCCTGCACGGCCTGGTCGGCGCGGTCTGCCGGGCCGCGTCCCTGGTGGCCGCCTGGACCGTCCTGCTCGACCGGGGCTGGCGCCCCGGCACGCCCGCGGGCACCGTCTTGCGGCCGCGGGAGAGCGCGGCGCCCGCCGATCATCGCGTCCGCGAGGCGCTGCGACTGTGGCCGGTCGCCTGGCAGCTCGCCCGCACCGTCACCGAGGCGACCGAGCTGGGCGGCGTCGACCTGGTCCCGGGTGACCGGCTCTACCTGTGCACCTACCTGCTGCACCGCGACCCGGGCCTCTGGGCGGAGCCGGGGGAGTACCGCCCGCAGCGGTGGGACTCGCCGCCCGAGGGGTACAAGTCCCGCTACCTGCCCTACGGCTTCGGCAGCGCCGCGTGTGTCGGCTCGCGGTTCGTCAACCGGGTGAGCGCCCGGGTCGTCGCCTGTTCGGACGCGCTCGACGACCGTGGCCTGCTGGTCGTCGACCCCGAGCCCGTCTTCGGCTCGCTGCTCGCCCCGCCGGTGGTGCGGCCCGTTCCGCCCGGCTGATCGTTTCCCGCTACCCTCACGACCGGGAATGACCGGTTTGCCCGGTCAGCGGGGGGTGCGGAGAGGTGCTCGAGTTCGGGGTGCTCGGACCGTTGCGGGTCCGGCGGGACGGCGTGCCCGTGCCGGTCAACGGGCCGAAGGTGCGGGCGCTGCTCGCCGTGCTGGCGGTGCGGGCGAACACGACCGTGTCGTTCGACCGGCTCATCGAGCTGCTCTGGGGCGGGGATCCCCCGGAGACCGCGCGCAAAAGCATCCAGGTGCACACCGTCCGGCTCCGGCGGCTGCTCGGCGACGGCGTCGTCGAGACCGGGCCGACCGGGTACCTGCTGCACGCGCGGCCCGAGGGCCACGACCTGCTGCGCTTCCGCCGGCTGCTCGCCGACGCCCGCGCGGAGGCCACACCCGAGGCCGAGCGCGCGCTGCTCGCCGAGGCCCTCGCCTGCTGGCGCGGCCCGTTGCTCGCCGACCTCCCGGCGGACATCCTCAGCCGCGTCGACGCCGGGCCCGCCGAGGAGCGGCTGTCGGCCCAGGAGCGCTTCTTCGAGGTGAGCCTGGAGCTCGGCCGGCACACCGAGGTCACCGCCGAGCTGGGCCGGCTGACCGGCGAGCACCCCTGGCAGGAGGCGTTCTGGGCGTTGTACCTCGAAGCGCTGCACGGCTCGGGGCGCCGCGCCGACGCGCTCGAGGTGTACCGCCGCGTGCACCGGAGGTTCGCCGACGAGCTGGGGATCGGCCCCGGCGAGCGGCTGCGCACCGCCCACCAGGCGGTGCTGGCCGGTGCGCCGGCCGCCGCGCGGCCGCGGTTCCGGCCGCGCCAGCTCCCGCCGGACGTCGGGGCGCTCGCCGGGCGGGGCGCGTTGCTGTCCACTTTGGACGCCGTGCTGGGCCCGGACCGCCCGGCCGCCACCCACCCGCCGATCGCGCTGCTCGTCGGACCGGCCGGCGTCGGCAAGACGACGGCCGCCGTGCACTGGGCGCACCGGGCGGCCCGGCACTTCCCGGACGGCCAGCTCTTCGTCGACCTCCAGGGCAGCTCGACGGTCCCGGCACTGTCCGACGTCGAGGTGCTGACCCGGTTTTCGCACGCGCTCGGCGTCCGGCCGGGGCAGGTCCCCGCCGAGGCCGCGGACGCCGCGGCGCTGTACCGGTCCGTGCTGGCCGACCGGCGTGTGCTGATCGTGCTGGACAACGTGGCCGGGCCGGAGCAGGTCCGCGCGCTGCTGCCCGGCAGTCCCGGCTGCGCGGTGCTGATCACCAGCCGCGACCGGCTCGGCGGCCTCACCGCCACGGTGGACACCCGGCGCGTCGAGCTGGCCGAGCTGCCGCCGGACGACTCGCTGGCGCTGCTGGCCGCAGTCGTCGGCGCGGACCGGGTGCACGCGTAAGAGGACGCGGCGCGCGAGCTCGTGCGGCTGTGCGCCGGGCTGCCCCTGGCGCTGCGGATCGTCGCGGCGAACCTGGCGCTGTGGCCGGACCGGTCGGTGCGCGGGTACCTCGCCGAGCTGGCCGGGCCCGACCTGGTGACCCGGCTCGCGGTGCCCGGCGCCGAGCAGCAGGGCGTGCGCCGGGCGTTCGACCTCTCGTTCGACGCCGTTTCCCCGGCCGCGGCGGGGTTCTTCCGCCTGCTCGGGCTGGTGCCCGGCGCCGACTTCGACGTGCCGAGCGCGGCGGCGCTGGCCGCCGCCGACGAGGTCCGGGCCGGCTCGCTGCTGCGGGAGCTGGCCACGAGCCACCTGGTGCAGTCGCGGGGCGACGACCGGTTCGGGCTGCACGACCTGCTACGCGGCTACGCCGTCGCCCGCGCCGGCGACGACCTCGCGGCGGCCGACCGGGCGGCGGCCCTCGACCGGCTCCTCGAGCACTACCTGCGCACCGGGGCCCGGGCGGCGGCCGCGCTCTACCCGGACCTGCAGCGGCTGTCCGGCCCGCCCGGCGCCGCCGAAGCCGCCGAACCGGCCGAAGCCCGTCGCTGGCTGCTGGCCGAGCACGCGAACCTGCTGGCGGCGATCCGGCAGGCGGCCGGGCCGTTCGCCTGGCGGGCGGCGGACCTGCTGCGCGGGTTCTTCCACTCCCACCGGCTCGACGCGGAGTGGCAGGCGGCCGCGACCGCCGGGCTGACCGCGGCGCGGCGCGCCGGGAACGAGCAGGCGGCGGGCGCGATGCGGCACAGCCTGGGCGCGCTGGCGTGGAGCCGCGGCGACTACCCGGCGGCGCTGGTCGAGCTGGAGGCCGCCCAGGAGTCCTACCGGGTCGCCGACGCGCGCGACGGCGCCGACTCGGTGTTGCACGCCCTCGGTGTGGTGCACCTCGACCTGGGCCGGCTCGACCGCGCGATCGAGCACTTCACGGCGGCGCTGGCCGGCGCCCGGCGGCACGGCACGACGATCCGGGCCGCGAACGGGCTGATCAACCTGGGCGCCGTGCTCATCGAACACGGCAAGCTCGCCGAGGGCATCCGGCACAACGAGCAAGCGCTGGAGCTGTGCCGCGAGCTCGGCTCACCCCACGCGGCGGCGATCGCGCGGTGCAACCTCGGGTACGGCTACCGCGTCACCGGCGACCTGTCCCGCGCGCTGGTGGTGCTGACCGAAGCCCTGGAGGCGTTGCGGGAGCTCGGTTCCCGCGACGACGAGGCCGACGCCCTGGTCCGGCTGGCGGCGGTCCACCGGGTATCGGGCGACGTCGCGCGGGCGTGGCCGGCGGTGCGGCTCGCGGTGACGGTGGCGCGCGAAGCGGGCAACCAGCGGTTCGAGGTGGACGCGCTCTGCGCGCACGGCGACCTCCACCGCCAGGCGGGCGACGCGGCCGCGGCGCGGGCGGACTACGGCCGGGCGCACGCGCTGGCGGAGAAGATCTGCTACCTCCGTGGTGAGCTGACAACGCTGATCGGGATGTCCACTGTGGACGGCACGGCGGCCGACGCGGAGACCGCGCTGCGCGCTGCGGAGCAGGGAGGGTTCCGGCTGCTGGCCGAACAGGCCCGCACGAGCCTGGCCGAAGCGGCCCTGGCGGCCGGGCAGCCGGAGGAGGCGGAGACGTTCGCGGCCGTCGCGGTCGCCGGGTTCCGGAAGGCGGGGCATCGCCTGGGGGAGGCCTGGGCTCTGCTCGTCCTCGGCAAGGCCCGGCGGGAGACCACGGGCCCGGAGCCGGCCCGGGAATGCTGGCGCGAGGCGGAGAACCTCCTGGCAGCGGCCGGAGCGGCACCAGCCCTGGCCGCCGTCCGCCGCCTGCTGTCCACCTGACCGAGCGCCCCAATGCGGCCTTGGGTGCGTCTGACGCACCGAAGGCCACATTGGGTGCGTTCAACGCACCGAAGGCCACATTGGGGCGCGGGTTGCCGGGGCTAAGCGGGGAGGTTCACGAGGTCCGCCAGCCGGGCCCGGTGCTTGCCCGGCGTGCCCAGCGCCAGCTCGTCCGCCTTCGCGCGCTTCAAATACAGGTGCGCCGGGTGCTCCCACGTCATCCCGATGCCGCCGTGGAGCTGGATCGCCTCCTCCGTCGCGTGAACCGCGATCGGCGCGTTGCGGGCCTGCGCCACCGCCACGGCGATCGGGACGTCCGTGCCCGACGCCAAAGCGTCCGCCGCGTTGCGGGCGGCCGCCCGGGCGAGGACCAGGTCCGTGTACAGGTTGGCCAGCCGGTGCTTGAGGGACTGGAACCCGCCGACCGGGCGGCCGAACTGGTACCGGCCCTTCAGGTAGCGCACCGTCTCCGTGAGCGCCCACTCGGCGACGCCCGTCTGCTCCGACGCCAGGATTCCCGCCCCGAACAGCAGCGCGTCCTCCAGGGCCGCGGCCGCGTCCGGGCCCGAGGCCACGAGCACCGCCGGCGCGTTGTCGAGCACCACGTCGGCCACCCGGCGCGTCAGGTCGAACGACACCAGTTCCGTCACCGTCGCGTCGGCCGCCGAGACCACGTACAGCGCCGGTCCGTCCGGGCCCGCCGCCGGAACGACCAGCAGGTCCGCCACCGACGCGTCGGCGACCGTGCCGACCCGGCCGCTCAACGCGCCGGACTCGGACGCCGTCACCGACGACGGGAAACCCGCGCCGGGCGCCGTCGACAGCGGCACGGCCAGCGCGCCGATCGCCGAGCCGGACGCGAGCCGGCGGACGAAGTCACCGGCGGACGCCCGGACCAGCGCCGTCGTCGCCAGCACCACACTGCCGAGGAACGGCACCGGCGCCACGCTGCGGCCCAGCTCCTCGGCCACCACGGCCACTTCGCGGGCCGACGCGCCATGCCCGCCGAGGTCCTCGGGCACCGCCAGCCCGGCCACGCCGACCTCGTCGGCCAGCGTGCGCCACAGCTTCAGGTCGTAGCCCTCGCCCGTCTCGACGCGCGCCAGCAAGGCGGCGGCGTCGGCCTTGGCGGAAAGCAGGTCGCGGACCGAAGCCCGGAGGTCTTCCTCGACGTCGGAGTAGAGCAGGTCGGTCATCGGGGGAGGTCCTTCCAGGCGACGTCCTTGTCGACGCGCGGCTCCGACGGGAGGCCCAGCACGCGCTCGGCGATGATGTTGCGCAGGACCTCCGAGGTGCCGCCCTCGATGGAGTTCCCCTTCGCGCGCAGGTAGCGGTAGCCGGCCTCGCGGCCGAGGAAGTCGACGATCGCCGGGCGCCGGAACGACCAGTCGTCGTAGGCCAGGCCCTCTTCGCCGAGCAGTTCGACCTCCAGGCCGGTCAGCGCCTGGTTCAGCTCCGAGAACGCGACCTTCATGGCCGACCCCTCCGGGCCGGGCGCGCCCGCGGTGAGCTGCTGACGCAGGCGCGTTCCCGCCAGCCGCAGCGTCTCCGCCTCGACCCAGCGCTGCACGAGCCGGTCACGCAGCTCCGGCGTGCGCAGCTCGGGACGCTCGCGCCACGTCTTGGCGACGATCCCGATCAGCCCGCCCTCGCGCGGCAGGACGTGCCCGCCGATCGCGACGCGCTCGTTCATCAACGTCGTCTGCGCGACCTTCCAGCCCTCGCCGACGGCGCCGAGCCGTTGCGTGTCCGGGATCCGGACCTCGGTCAGGAAGACCTCGTTGAACTCGGCCTCGCCGGTGATCTGGCGCAACGGCCGGACTTCGACGCCGGGTGCGGTCATGTCGCACAGGAAGTACGTCATGCCCTGGTGCTTCGGGAGGTCCGGGTCGGTGCGGGTGACCAGGATCGCCCACTGCGACTCGTGCGCGCCCGACGTCCACACCTTCTGGCCGGTGACGACCCAGTCGTCGCCGTCACGCACGGCGCGGGTGCCCAGCGCGGCGAGGTCGGAGCCGGCGCCCGGTTCGCTGAACAGCTGGCACCACACCTCGTCACCGGTCCACAGTGGACGCAGGAAGCGCTCGCGCTGCTCCGGCGTGCCGAAGGCGAGGATCGTCGGGGCGGCCATGCCGAGGCCGATGCCGATCCGGCGCGGGTTGTTGTCCGGCGCGCCCGCCTCGGTGAACACACTGTCCACAGCGGACTGCCACGCGCGCGGCGCGTCCTGCCCGCCGAGCCCGGCGGGGAAGTGGATCCAGGCGAGCCCGGCGTCGAACCGGGCGCGCAGGAAGTCCATCCGGTCGGTCGTGGCCGGGTCGTGCGCGGCCAGGAACTCGCGCGCCTGGCGCGAAAGGTCTTCGGCGGTGACAGTCACTTCGCGCCCTCCGAAAGGTACTTCTTCAGTTCACGGCGGGCCAGGGACCGCTTGTGGACCTCGTCCGGCCCGTCGGCCAGGCGCAGCGTGCGGTTGCCCGCCCACATCGCGGCGAGCGGGAAGTCCTGGCTGACGCCGCCCGCGCCGTGCACCTGCACGGCCTTGTCGAGGATCCACTCGACCGCGGACGGGGTCGAGATCTTGATCGCCTGGATCTCGGTGTGCGCGCCCTGGTTGCCGACGGTGTCCATCAGCCACGCGGTCTTGAGCACCAGCAGCCGCTGCTGCTCGATGCGCACGCGCGACTCGGCGATCCAGTCCTGCACGACACCCTGCTGCGCGATCGGCTTGCCGAACGCCTCGCGCGAGATCGCGCGGCGGCACATCAGCTCCAGCGCCCGCTCGGCCATCCCGATGGCGCGCATGCAGTGGTGGATCCGGCCCGGCCCGAGGCGGGCCTGGGCGATCGCGAAGCCGTCGCCCTCGCCGGCGATGAGGTTCTCGACCGGCACGCGGACGTCCTCGAACAGCACCTCGGCGTGGCCGCCGTGGTCGCTGTCGTCGTACCCGAAGACGTGCATGCCGCGCTTGACCGTGAGGCCCGGTGTGTCGCGGGGGACGAGGATCATGCTCTGCTGCTTGTGTGCGGGTGCGCCCGGGTCGGTCTTGCCCATCACGATGAAGATCTTGCACGCGGGGTTCATCGCGCCGGAGATGTACCACTTGCGGCCGTTGATCACGTACTCGTCGCCGTCGCGGCGGATGCTCGTCTCGATGTTGCGGGCGTCGGAGGAGGCGACGTCCGGCTCGGTCATCGCGAAGGCGGAGCGGATCTCGCCGTTCAGCAACGGGTCCAGCCACTGCTTCTGCTGCTCGTCGCTGCCGAACATGGAGAGCACTTCCATGTTCCCGGTGTCGGGCGCGGCGCAGTTGACCGCGGTCGGCGCCAGCCGGATGCTGCGGCCGGTGATCTCCGCCAGCGGCGCGTACTGCAGGTTGGTCAGGCCCGCGCCGTGCTCGCCGGGGAGGAAGAAGTTCCACAGGCCGCGCTTGCAGGCCTCGGCCTTGAGGTCCTCGACGACCGGGGGCATCGCCCACGGGTCGTCGCGTTCGGCGAGCTGCTGCTCGAACACCGGCTCGGCGGGGTAGATGTGCGAGTCCATGAACTCGAGGAGCTTCCCGCGCAGCTCCTCGGTCTTCTCGTCGAACGCGAAGTCCATTTACTTCTCCTCTTTGAGAATCTCGTTGCCGTGCGTGATGAGCAGCGGGACGCCGGCCCCGACGCCCTCGAAGCCCGCGCCGACCGTCTTGCCCTGCGTGTAGCGGTAGTAGATGCCTTCCAGGATCACGGCCAGCTTGAAGAACGCGAAGCTGACGTACCAGCCGAGCTGCGAGACGTCGCGCCCCGAGCGCTCGGCGTAGCGCGCGATGACCTGGTCGGTGGTCGGGTAGCCCGGGGCCGAGCTGGCGTTCGAGACGAACTGCAGCGACACCTTGTCGCGCTCGGCGTAGGCCACCAGCAGCGCGAGGTCGGTCAGCGGGTCGCCCAGCGTCGACATCTCCCAGTCGAGGACCGCGGAGATCTTGTCGCCCCCGTCGACGAGGACGTTGTCCAGGCGGTAGTCACCGTGGATGATCGACGGCTGCCCCGAGACGGGCACCGCCGCGGCGAGGCGGTCGTGCAGCTCCTCGATGCCGTCCAGGTCGCGGCTGCGGGAGCCGTCGAGCTGCTTCTTCCAGCGCCGCAGCTGGCGCTCCAGGAAGCCCTCGGGCCGGCCGAAGTCGCCCAGCCCGACGGCGGCCGGGTCGACGGCGTGCAGGTCGACGAGCGTGTCGACCAGCGCGTCGGCGATGGCCCGGGTGCGCTGCGCGCCGAGCTGCGCGAGCTGGTCCGCGGTCCGGTAGGGCGTGCCGTCGACGAAGCTCATGACGTAGAACTGCGCGCCGACGACGTCGGCGTCTTCACACAGCAGCAGCGCTTCGGGCACCGGGACGGCGGTGTCGCGCAGGCCCGAGATCACCCGGAACTCGCGCGTCATGTCGTGCGCGGTGGGCAGCACGTGCCCGAGCGGCGGGCGGCGCACCACCCAGCGCGACCGGCCGTCGCCCACGACGTAGGTGAGGTTCGACCGGCCGCCCTCCACGACGTCCGCGGTCAGCTCCCCGGCGACCATCCCGGGCCGCTGCGCGTCCAGGTGGGCGCGCAGCCGGCCGAGGTCGAGTCCTGGCGGGTTCATCCAGCCTCCTCAAGCTTCGTCCAGCCACCATACCGACTAGTCGGTATGGTGCAAAGGTAGACCCGGTAAAGTCGCACTTTCCCTAGGAAAGATGCGTCCAAAGGGTGTTCGGACGCATCTTTCCTGGGGAAAGTGGCGTTAGGGCGTGGGGTCACGCGAGGAATCGGGTGACCCATTCGGCCACGCACGCGGGCTTGGCCTCGCCGTCGATCTCGACCGTCCACTTCGAGACCGCCTGCTTGCCGCCCTCGATGTCGGTGATCTCGACGAGCTCGGCCCCGGCGCGCACCTTCGAGCCGACCTTCACCGGCTGCGGGAAGCGGACCTTGTTGAGGCCGTAGTTGATGCCCATCCGGATCCCGTTGACCTTGTAGATCTTCGGGCCGAACGCCGAGAGCAGCGAAAGCGTCAGGAAGCCGTGGGCGATGGTGCCGCCGAACGGGCCCGCGGCCGCCATCGCCTCGTCGACGTGGATCCACTGGTGGTCGTCGGTGGCGTCGGCGAACTTGTTCACCCGGTCCTGGGTGATCGTGTGCCACTCGCTGTAACCGAGGTGCTCGCCGACCGCGGCGGCGAAGGCGTCGAGGTTCTCGAATTCGCGCATCGGCCTCAGTCCTTCGGTCCGCCGGCGACGTAGATGACCTGACCCGAGACGAACCCGGCGCCCTCGCTGACCAGGAACGAGGTCAGGTGGGCGATGTCGTCGGGCGTGCCGACGCGCTGCACCGGGATCTGCGACGCGGCCGCCGCCTTGAAGTCCTCGAACGACATGCCGATCCGCTCGGCCGTCGCCGCCGTCATGTCGGTGGCGATGAAGCCCGGCGCGATGGCGTTGGCCGTGACGTTGAACTTGCCCAGCTCGATCGCGAGGGTCTTGGTGAAGCCCTGCATGCCGGCCTTGGCCGCGGAGTAGTTGACCTGCCCGCGGTTGCCGAGCGCCGAGGTGCTGGACAGGTTGACGATCCGGCCCCACTTCTGCTCGGTCATGTGCTTCTGCACCGCGCGGGTCATCAGGAACGAGCCCTTGAGGTGCACGCCGAGCACGGAGTCCCAGTCCTGCTCGGTCATCTTGAAGATCAGGTTGTCGCGGGTGATGCCGGCGTTGTTGACCAGCACGACCGGCGGGCCGAGCTCGTCGGCGACCCGGGCGACGGCCGACTCGACCTGCTCGGCGTCACTGACGTCCAGCGGGACGCCGACGGCCTTGCCCCCGGCGGCGATGATCGCCTCGGCGCCCTGCTTGACGCCGGCCTCGTCCAGGTCCAGCAGGCCGACGGCGAACCCGTCGGCGGCCAGCCGCGCCGCGACGGCGGCGCCGATGCCGCGGCCGGCACCGGTGACCACGGCGACACGGGAAGGGGAATCGGTCACGGAGGACCTCCTCGTCGTTGAGAAAGCGGGCACGTGCCCGCGAGCCTACTAAGCGGTCGCTTTCTCGACAATACGCGGGAGTGATCCCCAAAGTGGTGACACCATGCGCAGGATCATAGCCGTGGCCGGAAGCAGGAGGCCTGACTGCTCTGGATGGAGGTACCACTTCGGGTGGCGCCGCCGGGTGTCGCTTGACTTGCCGAAACATGTTGCGGTATACCGAGGGCGTCGGTTCGGAATATTTGAGCGCGAGTTTGGTAGGCTTCAGCTGGCGGGACGGCTGAGAGTGAGGTCCGATGAGCGATACGGCAGCGATCGCGCGCATGGTGCGCACGGTGCGCGAAGCCCGGCGTTGGGCTCAGCTTGATCTGGCTCAAGCGGCCGGGGTCTCGCAGGGCTTCATCTCGAAGGTCGAAAAAGGTCTTCTACCGCTGACGACGGAATACCTCGGTGCGATCGCCGAAGCCTTGGCTGTGCCCGTGGACCTACTTCGGGCGGCGGGTCCTGTCGGCGGCGTAGAGGTGACATGCCTCCACCATCGCCGACGCTCCAGCGTCATGTCGGTGAAGATGATGCGCGCTGTCGAAGGGCTCACTCAGTTGACCCGGTTGTCGGTTGACGGCTTGTCCGCAGGCGTTGCTGACTCGCGGCCGCAGCGCCTCGAACTGACCCGCATGCCACTGGCAGAACACGGCGACCCTGCGGCGGTCGCGACCGCCTTGCGGCGTGCGTGGGGCCTACCGGACAGCCCTGTTGGAAGTCTGATCGGACTCCTCGAGTCCGCCGGTGTCCGAATTGTGCGTCGCGACCTGGGCACTGCCGCGCAGGATGCGGTGAGCACGTGGCCGCCGGGCCAGCCGCCCCTGATCCTCCTCAACCGGGACCTTCCCCCTGACCGTGAGCGCTTCACCCTCGCGCATGAGGTCGGCCATCTCCTCATGCACGAGTTGCCGACCGACGAGCAGGAGAAGGAAGCCAACCGGTTCGCCGGCGAGTTCCTCGCACCGGCCGCGGAGCTACAACCGCTGCTGCGCGGGTTGACCGTGCGACAGTTCGCGAAGCTCGCGGATCTAAAGATGACCTGGAAGGTGTCGATGGCGATGCTCATCCAGCGTGCGGCCGATCTCGAGTGCATCTCCGCGAACCAGTTCAAGACCTTCCGCATCCGGCTAAACCAGTACGGCTGGAGCCAATACGAACCCGGGGACCTCCCGACCGAGGTGCCTCACCACGTTGCTGGCCTGATCACGGCTCAGCTCGAACGGCATGGGCACGATGTGGACGCCGTCGCCCAACTTGCTCTGATGCTCCCGGAGCCGTTTAGGCGCCACTACCTGCCGCTTGTGGTGGAGGAGCCTGCCATCGCGACGGTGCGATCATGAACTTGGACAACTCAGGACCCGAGGGGGTCAGCGTGGCGAACGCGATCGCCGCCACAACGGCGCAGAGCACGCCTTACGGCCGAGTGAAAACCGCCCTGGCTGACGTTCTGCTGGTCCAGGCGGACGCGGGCGACGCCTGTGTCGATGTTGCAATTGAGCGCTCGGACCGCCTGGGCGGCGGTATCGTGCTGACGGGGGAGAGGGCGCTGCAGAAGGCTGAGCACCTCGTCCGCGGTCAGCGTTACCAGAGGCCGATCTTGGTCGACCGCAGCCGGTACACCGGCAAGAACCGGGTGCTGGCCTCGGATTCATTCGATCTCAGCTGGATCCAGCGCCAGCGCCGACTGGGCCTCCCGGTCGTGACCCCGGACGCCGGATACCTCGGCGAGCACGACGACGCCGGACTCAAGAGCGTACTGCAGCGGTCGGCTGCCCTGGGGCCGGACGTCGTCGCTCCCTTGTTTCTGCACGCGAGCTGGCTACATCCGGACAGGCTACCGCGCCTGGTCGACGCCGTCACAGAGGCTGGCACCCCGATCGCGGTCGCCTTCGAACACGCGAAGGACCCTCTGAGCACCAAGTACGCGATCTACGGGTTGGTAGCTCTGCTGCAGATCCCCGCGCCGGTGATCCTGCTCCGGAGCGACACCTCGTCGATCGGCGCACTGGCCTACGGTGCGCTCGCCGCCGCCGTGGGAACAAGATCGAGCTTGCGTCATTTCTACCCGATCTCGGACGGCCCTGGCGGAGGAGCACCCAAGCCGGCCGCCGTCGTCGAGTTGCTGTTGTCCTATGTGCACTTGGAGAAGATCGATCTCACGGCACAGATGGATCCCGACCACCCAGACTGGCACTGCGACTGCGACGCGTGCAACGGGCAGTCGCTCCAGGCGCTTGGCTCGGCTCCTGACCCTGACCTGGCCGCTTTTCTGCACTCGATCGAAATCCTCTATCGCATCCGACGTGAGATCCTGCGAGGGGGCGATCTACCCACGCGCCGAAAGGCCTGGACGGAGCAGTGCTCGCACGCGCAGTTCAAGCACATGGAGATCGACACGACCTACTTCGCGTGGGAAGTGCCTGCGTACCTGGGGCGCTGGGTGCAGCGTGGAAACGATCCGGCGGACCTCAACCTTCCGGCGCTGGCTCGATAGCGCCGGCATCGAGGAGGTGGGCGTAGACCAGTTCCTCGGCCCATCTCGTCACTGTGGTCGGTCGTGATGCGGTTACCGGGCCGACGCGACCACGATGCTCAACGACGACGCCCGAACGGCTGGATCGTAGGACCCAGACTCCGTAGCGCTCGGCCAGCGTCAAACAAGCCTGAGGTGCGGCGGCATCTTGCGTCAGTGCCAGCACGGTCGAGCTAAACCCAGCGAAGCTGCTTACGGCCTTCATCGCTGGTTGCCAGCGCGAACCTGTTGCGATGATCGCAGACAACTTGATAACCGAAGGTGGCACCGCGAGTTCAGGCCATTCCCATAGGGCGACAGACGTGCGGTCAGTGACTGGTGGGAGGCCTTCTCGCAGTCGCACAGCGTGGGCTTCCTCATCGACGGCGGCCAGCACAGAGACTTGCCTGCCGAACAGCGGGATGCCTGTCGCCAATGCCCCGTCCCAACCGAGCTCATCGACCGCGAGGCGTGCGGGATGGCGCTGCGCGGCGGCTTCGGTGGACAGGAGCAGGCCGCCCCGCCGCTCACTCGACATCGGTGGTGTCCTCTTCCCGCATTCGTGCTGACGGCCGGTCCCGCAGCCTAGACGCGTCACCCGATGGCGCACCAGGGTGAGGCTTGTCATTACCGCCTGAGTACCTACGGTGCACTTCTCGTTCAGCCACGAGAGTGACTTCGCCACTCGACTTGTCACGCAACTCGAAGTACACGGAGTCACCGGGCGACAGCCCGAGCGCGCGAAGGACCCTAACCGGGATCGCCACCTGGTTGACGGGCGAGATCTTTCGAGGGCCTATCAGGTGCTGCATTTTGTAAGATTACAAAAAATACAATGTTTTGTCCACCCCTTCACGGTGCCGACCCGCTGTGAGCTGTTATGCGACGCCCTGCGTTTATGCAGCAAGCGGGTGGGGCTCCGCGGTCAAGGCCGACAACGCGGCGGCCAACTCCTCAAGCGGTGCCGCGACGTAGGTCAACGTGCTGCCGGTCTGGTAGCCGGCCGCGTGTCCCGCATAAGTCGCCGCGACCGCGTATCCATAGTTGCGTTCGACCCACGTGAGTGTCGTGTAACGGATCCAGTGCGCGGTGATCCCCATCTCCCGGATCCACGGCAGGTGGTTGCTGAGCCGCCGCCAGAACGTCTCATACCGTGTGTAGCGGACCGGATTGCCGTTGTGGTGCCGAAGAAGCTGGTCGTACTCGCTGAGGTGGTACGAACGTTCTTCTGCGTGATCGAGTAGTCCCAGCGCGAGTGTGCGGGAGATCGGCTGATCGCGTGTCGTGCCGCCCTTTTCCCTGAGTTTGAGCAGGCAGAGCTCTGTGTTGATGTCGCACGGTCGGATCGCGAGGGCGCCGCCTCGTCGGCACGCAGTCTCGGTGTGGAGGCGGAGAATCAGTGAGTCGAGTGCGGGATCGGTTCCGGTTGTTGCGGCAACCTCGTTGATTTCGATCATCTGCCGTGCGGTCAGTGCTCGTCGGAGGTTTGTTCGCTGACGAGGCTTCCGCAGTCCCAGGGCCGGGTTTCTTGATGCTCGGATGAGTTGGTCGTCTACGGCGGCGCGATAGAGGGCTTTGATCGCGTCCGTGAAGGTTGCCTTCGCTGCCTGGCCACCGCGGGCACCGGGACGTTTCGCTGCGCGGGCTTGCACTTCGTTGGCCAAGGCCTTCAACTCGGACGTTGTCGGTTCGTTGATCGCGCGGTCTGGCCACTTGTCGCTGAGGACTCGCCAGTAGACGGACCAGGTCGCGGCCGATTTTGGCGAGGTTGCCGACGCTACGGCGGGGATGTACTCGGCAAAGCTCGGAACGGCGGTGTCTGCCATTCGCTCGTCCGTGAGGATGTCCTCGGCGGTGACGCCAAGGCGCTCGAGGAGAAGTTTCGCCGTCTCCAGATCGGTGTCCCGACGTGGTGCCGGACGGTCGATCTCCAGGGAAGCCGGAGTGAGGTACGCGGTCATCGTGCTGGCGAGGTGGCGTGGAACGCTGCGAGAGCCTTGTCGAGCGTTGCGAGCGGGTAGGCGATGACAATCCGGTGGGTTTCGATCGCGGCGAGCAGGACGCGGTCGCCGGCCTTGATGCCGAATCGGCGACGGGCTGGCGCGGGGATGGCCACACAGCGCTTCGGCGCCACTGTCAGAAGTCCGTTGGGGTGGGGACGAAAGATGACAGCGTGGGTTGTCGCGATTGCTTCGATCGTTTCACCTGGCAGCCATGCGGCGGTGTCGATGACCTGCTGATCGTGCGCCCGGCCGGCCCGGTCGATCCGGGGAAGCGCGAACGTCATGGAGTCGTCGCGACGCGACGAGAGGAGCTGGGCTACCGGCAAGGGCTCCGGCGGAGACAGTTCGACTGCGGCCAGAGCATCAGGTATCACCGCGCGCAGGATGCGATCGGCCGCCGGGGACGTGGCCTTTGCAGCTAGTCGCCTGACGACGAACTCGTGGTCGAGGTCGACCGCTCCGCTGCCGACATCTCTCAGACTGGACATCAGGTATCCCCTTGACACTGTTTGGGCTGCGATTCCGCTGAACCCGCGGGCCAGGGCCAGCGCAAGTCCGGGGCGAAGTTGTCCAGACCGGGCGGTGCGGCGTCAACGCGGAGGATGACGGCGGTCCAGGTCATGCCGATGCCTATGCCGAGCACGGCGATGTGGTCGCCTGGGGCGACGGCGCCGCGAGTGAATAAGTGGGTGAGACCGATGATCTGATCGTTTGGTCCGATGTGACCCCATTGATCGCCGGCGTGGCAGAGGGTGCGGTCGGCGGTGATTCCAAGAGGTTGCAGGCAGTGAGTCTCGAGGAGGTGTCGGCCGTAGTGCGGCAGGATCACCCAGCGCAGCTGGTCGAGGCGAAGGGCAGCGTCGCGGAGCGCTTCGGTCATGACGGCGTTGACGCCGTCGTGGTTCCGGCGGGTGACCGACGTGGCGCCGACGACGTCGGTGTACTGGCGTTTGCGTTCGCTGATGCGTTCGGCTCCAAGTTCAGTGGTGCCGGCGGGGAGGAAGCGGTGGTTGCCACGGTGGAGTTGTTCGAGGGTGGGGTCGGTGTAGGAGCTGGTAGCGAGCACCTGAGCGAGACCGGCGTGGCGGCCGAGGATGAGGGCGGAGCCGCCGTCGCCGTAGGCGATGCCGTGGTCGGCGGTGAGGTGGTCGAAGGCAGGTGGGCCGAAGGTTTCGCCGCCGGTGAGCAGGACGGTGTCGAGGTCGGGGCTGCCGGCCAGGACGCGAGCGGAGATGTCGATGCCGCCGACGAGGCTGTTGCTCATAGCGTTGAGCTCGGTGGCGATGCCGGGGCCGGCGGGGATACCGAGGCGCGTGCGGACGTAGGCGGCGCGGGACCAGAAGTCGATGCCGCGACTGCCGCGCCAGATTGCGGCGTGGAAATGGAGATCCGGTACTCGTAGCGGGCCGGTGGTGGTCATTGCCATGCTGGCAAGGGCGTTGCGGCCGGCGCGGACGGCTAGGTCCATGCCGGTGCTGCCACGCGCGATCGAGATTCCGCGCTGGCTGGTCGCTCTGCCAAGCAAATAGCTGGCATCGAGGTTCTCGACAGGGATGATGTCGCCGAGTGCGGCGCCGATGCCGCGCAGGTGCAGGTTGGTCCAGTGCATCGTCGTCACCGCTCCGCCAGGTTAGAGGGGGTCTGGGTGGCGGTGAGGTCGGCGACGATGGCGTGGACCGAGCTGAAGTAGCCCCGCAGGTAGTGGCTCGTGATGCCAGCGCAAGCGGCGATTTCGTCGAGCGTGACCGGGCCACCAGGCGGCGTGTTGTTGAGTAGGTCGCGCGTGACGTCGGTGATCCAGGTTCGCATGGGCTCTCCCCGGTCGAAAGGGTTGGTTGGTACGCCAGGTGACGGGGAGGCACCGAACGGATCGTTTGTGTGCGTGGTTGGCGGGGGATGGAGTCAGGTGCGGCGGGTGTGGGCGCTGCGCCGGGTGAAGAGCGCTTTGTGGTGGGCGCGGCGCAGGTCGGGGATCTGGTCGCGGACGGCGCGGTCGAGTTCGGGCATGCGGTGCACGTCGGTGTCGAATCCGGGGTCGGTGCGGAAGACCTGGGCGAGTACGGAGGCGTTGTTGCTGAGGTTGACCACCGCGTACGGCAGCGTCGGCGGGATGTAGATCATGTCCCCGGCTTGTGGGTGGAACGGTTGCATGGTGTTGCCGGAGAGGATGACGACGTGGCCGCTGATGATCGCGATCGCGGTTTCGGTGGTGTCGTGCCGTTGCGGGGCGAGGGTGGTGGCGCCGGGCAGGTGCATGCGCCCGCCCGACAGCGCGCGGGTGGGCACGATCCCGGCGCGCAGGATCGGGGTGAGCGTCTCCCCTTCGTCCGCAAGCTGGCCAGCGGCGGACGGGATCGGTGTGGTCGTGGAATCCATGTCGGTAGTCCTCTCCGTGGGTTCAGCGGGCCGGGGTGTCGGTGGTGTGGTGGGCGAGTTCGCAGGTCAGCGCGGCGTTGGCGACGGTGTCCGGGACGAGCCGGCGGCCGTGGCCGCACGCGGCGGCGACCGCGAGCACGGGCCGGTCTAGTTCGGTTTCGACCAGCTCGAGCGCGGTGCGGGATTCTGTGGGGTGGGTTTCGTCGACGAGGCCGGCGATGACGTCGATGTCGCGGCGCAGGTGCCGCAGCGCTCGGTAGAACCGCGGGTCCGTCGGTGGGGCCTGGGTGCCGGTGCACATCGGGATGTGCACGGTCGGCATCGGGGTCCGCAGCCGGTGTAGCTGCTTGTGCAGGGCGTTGAGGAACTGCACGGCGGGTACGAGGTCGGTGAGAGCGAACAGGGGCTGGTGGCCGAGGTCGCCGTGGCAGAGGCGGATCCGCCACGTCGCCTCGCGCGGGCCGTCGGCGAAGACGCGTGCGACCTGCTTGGCCAGTGCCCGCACCGCTGCGGGCCAGAGCGGCCGCGGCGTGCGGTCCAGTGTCGCGAGCACCGCGGGGGTCTCGAGCTGGAAGACGACCCCGCTGCCGTGCTGGCGGTGGATGGTGTGGACGTCGTCGAGCACGGCCTGGCGGAACACCGGCAGGTGGGTGACCGCGGCGGCCGGGCTGCCGAAGGTGAACAGCGCCAGGTCGTACGGGTTCGGGACCGACACCTGGTGCGGCGGGAAGTCCCGGTCGTCGTGCAGCTGGGCGCGGGCGGCCATGACGGCGTCGGTGTGGGCGGCGCGGCCGAGGGACAGGTCTTCGGATTCCAGCCAGGCTCCGCGCTTGAGGCGGTAGGTCGGCATGTCGTCGTAGTCGGCGGAGTGGCCGGTGCGAACAGGCTCGAGGGCGTCGACGGCGGCGAGACCGTCGAGCCAGTCGATGATCCACCGCGGGTCCGGATCGCACGGCAGCCCGGTCAGCGACACATCGGTGCTGTGGTCGAGGAACCACTGCATCGTCGCGCGGTGGTCGCCGGTCAGGGCGGCGGGCAGCGAGCCGACGAAGTGCACGGCCCGGACGTCCTCGTCGGACGTGGCGTCGAAATAGCTGTTGGTGGCGTGGCTGAAGACGAGCGTGGACATGGAGATCTCCCCTGGTTGGGTGAGTCGGGATGGGTTGATGTGCGGGCGTGGGGAGGGGCGCCCGGCGGGGGCGTGGGAGCGGGAGGGGTGGGGGGGGGGGGGGGGGGGGGGGGGGGGGGGCGCGGGGGGGGGGGGGGGGGGGGGGGGGGGGGCGGCCCCCGGGGGGGGGGGGGGGGGGCCCCCCCCCCCCCCCCGCGGCCTGGTGGTGATCAGCCGGTGACGGCGACGTGGCCGGGCTTCGGTTGCGGCTTGGGTGCGGTCCGGTCACCCGGGTTGTCGCTCTGCTGGTGCCGTTCACCTGGCGTGCCCGGCCGGGATGTCCCGGGAGCTCCGGGTTTGTGCGTCGGGGCCGGGCGGGTGCCGGTGGGCGGGTTGCCACTCGGTGGCGGCGGGGTGCCGGCGCCGCAGCTGACGGTCGCTACCGTCACGGTGATCGCCGTGCCCGCGGCCGGCTTGGTCCCGGTCGGGCCGCCGGAGCCACTGGTGCGGGTGGGGGCGGTGCTGGTGGTGACGGTGATGACCCCGGCGGTGCCGTTCCCGCCGCCGGTGACCTTGAGGTTGCCGCTGCCGCTCTTGGGGGCGCTGGTGGAGATGGCGCCGTTGCGGCAGGTCGCGGTGAACGGCCCGACCGTGGTCCCGCCGACTCGCACTGAGGTGACGCGGGCTTCGGCGAACCCGGCGCCGGCCTGCAGGCTGATGCCGCTGGCCACCACGGCGCCGCTGGGACTGGGGACCGAGCCGCCGGCGGTTTTGATCGCGCCGTTGCTGGACACGCTCGGCCGGGCCGAGAGGTGTTCGCCGCCGGAGACGGAGATCCCGGTTGCCGTCGACGTCGCCGCGGCGGCCGCGAGCGCCGGCGGTGCCGCGGTCGCCGGGGTGCAGCTGGAGACGAAGGTGGTGAGGGTGCCGATGAGGAGCGCGCCGGCTCCGGCGGCGGCGAGAGCGGTACGAGAGGTGTTCATGGCTAGTCTCTCCAGAAGTGTTGATGTGGTTGGGTTAGCGGATGAGGACAGGGGTGCCGATGGGCACCGGGTCGAGGGGGTTGGTGAAGGTGGCGAGGGCGTCGGCGGGGACGCGGATGCATCCGTCGCTGGACGGGCGGCCAAACACGTCAGTGCTGGGCCAGCCGTGGATGCCCGTGGTCCCAGGCCCACCGCCATAGGTGGAATAAGTCGTGGAGTGAATGCCGAGCGGGAAGATCACCGGGCTGAACTTCTGCTTCGCGTCGGTCATCGAAGCGAGGACGAACGTCCGCCCCGTCGGGGTCGGCGCGGCGGGAGTGCCGACGCCGACGCTCCAGGTGCCGATCTGCTGGTGGTCGCGGTAGAGCGTGAGCCGTAACGCGGCCCGGTCGATGACGATCCGGTCGGTCGTCGACCGAATCGTGAGCGTCCTGTCCTGGGTGGACAGCCAGCCGGTGGAGCCGTTGGGCCGGGACGGCAGCAGCACCTGCACCCAGCCCGGCTCGTCCGCGATCACTGGTACCCATGTGTCGGATCCCAGCTGGGTGATCGGCAGGACCGCGATGGCCGCGCCACCGGGCTGGTCGAATACCGGAACCGGTTCGGTCGGGTGGACGAGCTGCCCGTCCGGAACCTCGTCGGTAGTCGCGTCCTGCGGGGCGGCCGGGACGTTTCCGAAGGTGCTGGCCTCGGGCAGACCCGCAAGATTCGGGATCGCCCGGGCGGCCACAGCCGGAGCGTGCAGTTCAACTCCGAGCTCGACCGGCTCGGCGCCCCGAGTGGCATCGGGTGCGGGCCGGGACGGCGCGAGCAGGACGCCCGCGGTGCCAACCATCGCGATCCCGGCCAGCCAGAGCGCGAGCACGCGCCACCGTCTCGGCGCTGACTGTGGCGTCTTGGACATGAATAGTCCTTCCCAAGGGGATTAATGGAGGCCGCGGTAGGCCCGCCCGCTAACGAGCGGGCCCACCGCGAGAAGAGGCTGTGATTACTGGGAAAGCGCGCGGATGAAGCCGTCAGCGGGGGTGCCGAGGCCGGTGACGTTGTCCCAGCCGGGGCCGCTTTGGAGGTTCTGCGGGCGGGCGTCGAATTCGATCAGGTAGCTGCCCTGCCCGCCGGGGACGGCGACGCCGCCGAAGGCGTGCATCATCGGCGTCCACACCCCTGCCTTCTGCGGCACGACGTCGGCGATCGCACCGGACCCCTTGAGGCTGTAGAGGACCGGGGTGAGCAGCCCGGCGCGGGCGGTGCCGGAGCGGGCCTGCTGGGCGTCGGCGACGAGCCCGGCGATCAGCGGCGACGCCAGCGACGTGCCGCCGTAGGAGCCGATCCCGAACTGGCCATTGATGGTCTGCCCGACAAGCATCCCGGTGTAGGAGTCGGCCAGCGCCGCGATGTCCGGCACCGCCCGCTTCCCACCCCTGCCGGGGACGATGCCGGCCTGCCAGTCCGGCGCGTCGTAGAGGGCGGAGGTGCCGCCGCCGGCGCCGGAGGCGAACGGCCCGTCCGCGTCGCGCTGCGGCGCCCAGCTGTTGCCGGACTGGGTGTTGCCGCTGTTCTCCCACCCGGTCAGCACCGTGGGCTGGTTGTTCTGGTCCAGGCCGACGCTGGTCCCGCCGACGGCCACGACCCAGGGGCTCGAGGCCGGGAAGCCGGCGGTCGGGTGGCCGACGGGGCCGGAGTTGTTGCCGGCGTCGCCGGTGGACACGGTGATGGTCTGGCCCTGGATCGCGGCCTGCAGCGCCATGCTGTTGAACTGGTCCCGCGCAGCCTGCGGCAAGCTGGCTTCGCCGTCGGCGTTGCCGTAGCTGTTGCTGATCACGTCCACGGCGTTGTCGGTGACGGCCTGGTTGAACGCGTCGTAGATCCCGGTGCCCTTGCAGGTTTTCCCGGCGTAGTAGCGGATCTTCGCGCTCGGCGCGATGGTATGCGAGGCCTGCACGTCCAGGGTCTGCTCGGCGTTCCAGCCGTCGGCGCCGCATTCGGTGCCATCGGTGAACCCGCCCTGCGGCAGGACCGCGCTGTACTGGCCGGCCGCGAGTGGAGGCACGCCGAGCTGGGCGGCGGCCTGGTTGGTGTCGGCCACGACGGTGTCGGAGTTGTAGGCGCCGACGACTCCGATCGTCGTCCCGGCGCCGGTGTTTCCGGCGCCGAGGTTGTACATCGCGCGGACCTGGGTGCCGGTGTAGCCGCACAGCGAGTTGGACTGGGCTCCGGCCGGGTACTTCTGGGGGACGTCGGTGTTGTTCTGCTCGCCCCACCACCGCGCGCAGTGCTGCTCGGCGGCCGCCACGTTCGGGTGCGTGTGTTGGGGCTTGAGCAAGGCGGAGCTGTCGTCGAGGCCGAGCACGGCGGTGATCGAGGCACGCAGTGACGTCGGTACGGTGATCGGCGATGCGGGAGCCGTAAGGGTACGGGTGGTGCCGTCGATGCGTGCTCGGAACGCGGAGATCCGCGTGCCAAAGGCGGTTTCCAGCGCTGTGGTCGGTGCTTCGGCGTCGATGAAGTGACGGTTGCCGCTGACCCCGGTCACGTGCAGGCCTTGCGTGGTCAGCCACCGGGAGACCTGATCGACGGTGTCCTGCGTGGCGGCGAATCGACCGAGGAACTCCGTTGAGGACAGGAAGTGTCCGTGCTCGGCGCTGGCGGGCGTCGCCAGTCGCGTGGCGAGGCGTTCGGCACCGGCCCGGTCGCGCAGCGCGAGCGCGACTTGGATGCGCCGGACGGTGCTTCCCGTGCCGCGAGCGACTTCGGTGTTCGGCGTGGCCCAGGCCGGGGTGCTCCCGGCGATTGGCGCACGGTCGGTGGTGTCGCCAGCGGGAGTGTCGGGTCCCGCTATGGCGGTGGCCGCGGTGGAGGCGAGTAGGGCCGCGGTCGCGACGAGGGCATGCCAAATACGGCTGTGCATCGAGGTTTCTCCTTGTATGAAAAGGGATAGCCGTTCAGCTCGACGCCCATCGGGTGATGGGCGTGCTGAAGGGCGTGCCTCGTGCCGCAGCCAGCGATACGCGAAGAAGGGCTGAGCGGAGACGCCAAAGAGTGACAAGGCCGGCTGTGTGGAGCCGGTCGTGAGGTTCGCTGATCGAGAAGTCCGGCGCAGCATCGGACGTGTGGTGGTGCACTGCGGTTGAGTCGCGCTGCCGGCGGTCCGCGAGCGATCTGCGTACGGCGCTGTGTGGCGGTTGGAAACACGAGAATGTCCCTATGTGTCGGGCTGACTGTGCCGGATTCCACGCCTCCCCAGGTGGAGCACGAGTCTGCCTTGCTGAGACAAATACTAACCAGATCTTGAAGAAAGTTGCAACGTTCGTGGCGACCTTGTTTCGAGTGCGATTCATAATGGATGGCTGAGCTGCGGAAAGTTGCGGTCGGTAGTGATGCGCGTTCGTGTGGTCAGGAGTGCTGCCCACGCTTGCGGCATGTCGCAGCCGTCGGCCGATCTGATTTCTGTCGGTCGACTGAAACGGGTGTTGACGATCTGGTGCTGCTCCGGTGCGGACGGTGTGTTGACGATTAACCCGATCGGGTGTTTGGTTGTGAGGTTGTCGATCTTCGCAGGCCATGGGTGGTACGACATCTGCCACGGAGGGCGACACGAGCCGAGTAAGCGCCGTCCGCCGATCAGGCGGGCGGGGTGCGCCGGCGTGAGGAGGGAACAGTGCAGGACAACGTGAGCCGGGCAGAATCCGCGGTCGGCGCCGATCGGCGTCACCGCATCCGTTGCGGTGGATAAGCGCATTCGCAGACCAGCCGGGCAACCGCCCGCCGGTGTTCAACTGACGACATTCTTCGGGCGATCGCACGAGCTGGTCGAGGTGTGTGAGCGACTGAACACCGGCGAGCGAGCAGTGACACTGACCGGATCACCCGGCGTCGGGAAGACGCGGTTCGCAGGCGAACTGCTCGTGCAGATGAATGAGCACTACGACGCATCGGTGTTCATTCGTCTCGCCGAACTCGGGGCGCATGCCGACAGGCCGGATGCCGAGCGGCGGATCTGCAACTTGCTGATAGCGGCCTTGCGTATCTCACACCATCAGCCGAACGCCGACCCCGTGGACGTTCTGATCGAGCACGTCCGTGACCGGCGCGTGCTGATCGTGCTGGACAACTGCGAGCAAGTGCTCGATGCGGTAGCTGAGCTGGTCAACCGGATCATCACCGAGACCGTGATGGTCCAGGTGATCGCCACCAGCCGCGCCTACCTGGATGTCCAGGGAGAGCACCGCGTGCACCTGGGGCCCCTGTCGACCCCCGCCGAGCACGCCGATCGCGTGGCGGCCGAGAAAAGCGATGCAGTACAGCTGCTCGCCGACCGTGCCACGGCGCTCGGACGGCCACTGACCGGACGGGACGACTGGCAGGCCATCGTCGACCTGGTCCGCTGGTCCTCGGGTATTCCACTGGTGCTGGAGCTCATCGCGGCCCAGTTCGGCCGGGGACGAGCCCCGGCGGTAGTGCTCGAGCGCCTGCAGGGCGGCGTGTCGCTGAAGTATGGCACCGACGCGCGCGGGATCCCGCCACGTCACCTCGCGCTCGACATCGCGATCGCCGAGTCCTGGGACCTGTGTTCGCCGCAGCAGCAACGGGTCTGGGCGCGGCTGACGGTCTTTTCCGAGGGGTTCACACTCGACGCCGCTGAAGAGGTGTGCGCCGATGAGCTGATCGACCGTGGCGAAATCCTGGAAGCGTTGGATCATCTGGTCCGGCACTCGATCATCGACGGCGCTTCCGCCGATGGGCGCTACCGCCAGCACACGTATCTGCGTGAGTACGGCTGGCGCAGCCTGAGCACGTCGGGCGAGCTGGAGGCGATCAATGACCGCTTGTGCCGCTGGATTGGCGGGCTGGTGCGGCAGGCGTCCGAGCGGTGGTTCGGACCGGAAGAGGTCCGGTGGCTGGACCTGGTCAACGCCGAGTCCCGGAACATCGCCGCAGCTGTCGCGTGGTGCGCCGACAACGGCCTGATCGAGCGAGGATTGGCGATCATGGTGGATGTCCTGCTGACGGGGGCGCCGTTCTTCTTCGCCACCGAGGTCCAGGTCTGCCGCCGCGTCGAGGAGCTACTGCGCGAGGGCCCTGTGGTGGCGTCGGACGTGCGGATTTCGGCGCTGGCGATGACCGGCTGGGTGTGGATCGCCCTCGGCGAACAAGCCCGCGCCAAGAATCTCATGGACGAATGCGTGCGCCTGGCGCGCGAGGCGGGCAAGGACGACGCCCCGGCGGTTCAGTTCGTCGAAGGCACCTTCGAGGCACTGGCCCTCGGGCAGCGCAGCGGTTTCGCGAAGCTGGCGGCCGCCAGTGCCGGGTTTCGTGCCGTGGGTGCCGACGGGGCGGCCTACATGGCGGACCTGTTCCACGCCATGACGGCGGGGCTGCTCGGGCCGGCGGAGGAAGCAGACCGGATGTCGCAACGCTGCGTGGCCGAGGCCTCCCGCCGCGGCGCCGACTGGGCCCTGACGTGGGCGGAGTGGACCCGCGGCCTGCCCGCGTGCTCCGAACCAGTGACCAACAACCCCGAGCCGTTGCGGCGCCAAATCGCTCTCGGTGACCTGTGGGGGCCAGGCTGGTGGGTCGAGAGGAAAGCGTGGGAGCTGGCGAAGGACGGGGACTATGTCGGGGCGGCGAGGCGGTTCGGCGGCTCGGACAGCCTGCAAGCCCGCCACGGTGTCCACTTCAACGGCTTGGCCGGCTTCAAACTCCATCGCGGACGGGCGAAAGCCGTGATCGCGCTGGTGCTCGGGCCGGTCGAGTCCACGGAAGCCTACTTCGAGGGGAGCCTGCTGGCCGACGAGCAGATCGTGGCTCTCGCCCTCGACGACGCCGCTGATCCTGCGTCGGAGCCGACGTTGAACGAGCGGCAGTGGAAGGTCGTCCAGCTGGTCGCCCAGGGCCTGAAGAATCAGCAGATCGCGACCTCTGTGCGGTTCTCGGTCCGCACGGTCGAGAATGAGCTGACCACGATCTATGGCCTGCTGGGGTTGCAGGGACGTCGGGAGCTCGCCGAGTGGTACCGGGCCCGGTCGGCGCCTACCGGTGCTTCCACTGCGCCGGCAAGGCCGCGACGCCGCGGATGACCCCGAAGGTCCGCCGCACCGTGGCGCCGGGTTGAAGTCGCAGACCTGGCAGGGCGCGCAGCAGCTCGGTGAGCATGACGCGCAGTTCGACGCGGGCGAGGTGCCGGCCGAGGCAGCGGTGCTCGCCTGCGCCCCACCCGAGGTGCTGCGCCGCGCTGCGGTTGCGGTCGAGGCGGAAGACGTCGCCGTCGTCGAACACTCGCTCGTCGCGGTTGGCGCTGCCCCACGCCAGCAGCAGTCGCTCTCCCGGGGACAGTGGCATTCCGCCGAGATGGGTTGCGGTGGTGACGGTGCGTCCGGTGGCCGCGACGGCTGGCTCGTAGCGGACCAGCTCTTCCACGAACGCCTCCATGGCTGCTGGCTCGGAGGTAATGCGCTCCCGCAGCAGCGGGTCTTCCAATAGGTGCAGGAGCGCGGTGGCGCAGGCGTCGGCGGTCGTCAGGTACCCCGCAGCGACCATCAGCATGGTCATCTTGACCAGCTCGTCATCGTCGGCGGTCCGGCCGTCCACCTGCGCGTTCACCATCGCCGAGAGCAGGTCGCGACCGGGATGAGCGCGGCGTTCCTGGATTTGCCCGAGTAGGAAGTCGGCATAGATCCGGCCTGCCTGCTGGGCGTCGGTGATTGTCTCGGCGCCGGAGAAGGCGCGCACGTGCTCCGACAGCCACGCGCGTTCCAGCTCGGCCAGCCCCAGCACCCGCCCGATCACCAGCGGCGGCACTTGGCGCGTGTAAGCCTCGACGAGGTCGCCGGCGCCGTGCGGCAGGAGTTCTTGGAGCGCCTCCCGGCAGACCGCGCGGACGTACTGTGCCTGTGCGGCTGCGGCGTCCGGGGTGAAGAAGGTGCGCAGAAGTCGCCGCCATTGGTTGTGGTGCTCCTCGTCGGTCTCGAACATCGGCGCGACGGCCTCCCGCATCTCGGTGACCACCGCCGCCGCGCCCAGCCCGTCGACGTAAGCACTGAACCGATCCGACGCGCGCGCGGCCTCCCGGATCTCGGCGTACCCGGTGACCAGCACAAAACCGTCCAGCTCACCGCTGCGCGCGACCGGACACTTGCGCCGGATCGCCCCGAGTGTGTCGTAGGCGGTTTCAGCGATGGCCGGATCGAGATGGTTGAACGACCACGCCACATCCGCCGGATCAGTCCCTGACTTCTGCGCCGCAGCGCCCCCCGCTTTCAGCACCATACCCACCTGGCTACTGCCCGCGAGTGAATCAGGGCAAGGGCCGTGGCCTCGCATTGTGGAAAGAATGTGGACTCCGCAGAGCCGACATGTGGACCGAATGCGGCTCGAAGCGGCGTTGGTTGCGGAGCGTGTCCGTCACTATGGTTCCAACGCCCTGAACAGCCGCGGTGTACGTCGCCAAGGCTGACGGGTGGTCACACAGGGGTGCCGGTGGGGGCCGGCTGGAACGTCGAACGCAGAGGGGTGAAAGTGAGCACTACCGGGCACGGGGATCTGGAGTTCATTCGGTGCTGCGAAACCATCATCAGCGCCTTGCCGATCCGGCATCCGTTCGAATTGCGGGCCTTCCTGGAGGCGGTGGGACAGCAACGGGGCATGTCCGTGGTCCTGGGCCGGATGCCGCTGCGGCGAGGCGGGGCCAGCGGGCTGCTGGCGCGCTCGGCTGAAGAGTGCTGGCTGACGGTCGTGGCGAAAGCCGTGCCAGCGCACGCCGCGCACATCGCCTTCCACGAGATCGGGCACTGGATCCTCGGCCATCCGGGCGACTACGTCTGCGGCCGTCGCACACGCTCCGAGGACCGGTGGGAGGTCGAAGCCGAGCAGTTCGCGTGCCTGCTGCGGGAACACGTGAAGGCCGGGGCAGCGCACCATCGTGATCGGCTGCCGGGCCGCACAGCCTTAAGGGCGGCGTTCGGGTCGCGACGGCACCTGTGCGCAGATGCCTGACGCGGTCTCGCTCCTCTGGCTCGGCGCCGCGGCCGCGGGCGTGCTCGAGGCGATCCGCAAGGCGCTGGTCAACCGGGGGAGCGGCTACGCGCTCAGCCGGCACTTCCTGACCGCCGGCATTGCCTGTATGGCGTTGTCGCTGGCCGCCGGGGCGCCGGTGACCTTGGACTGGGTCGACCGTCTGACGGGCGTGCACAACGCCGCCGTTGTGGCGCAGAACGTGCTGGCGATGCTGGCGATGGTCGTCACCGCCGGGTTCCTGCACACCCTGGGGCAGCTGCGTCTGCCCATGCCGGCGGTGATCTCGATCTTCGTGGTCTGTGCCGCGGCGATGATCACGCTGTACGTGCTGGCCGGCACGCACACGTCGTCCTTCTCCTCGCCCCGGAACCCGACCTGGCCCTCACAGCTCTACTCCGCGATCTACCTGGGCTACCTGGTCGGCTGGCTCGCGTTGCTCCTGCTGGGACTGACCGTGATGGCCCGCGGCGAAGTAGCCGGGGTACGCGGCGGCGTCACCTTGGCGCAGCTGGGGGTCGCGGTGTCGCTGGTCGGGCTCTCCTGGCGGCTCGGCGTCGCACTCCGGCTGCTGATCGACCCCCACCAGCCGCCCCGCGGCGCCCACTTCGGAGTGTTCACCGACGGCGCCGGCTTGGCGCTGTTCGTCGCCGGGTCGCTGTTCGCCGCAGCGACCCGGCGGCTGTTCGACCGGCTCGACCGGCGCCGCACTCAGCGCCGAAACGCCGCGATCGAACGCCTGTGGACGCGCCTGCGCGTGCTGCTCGCTCACCGCCGCCCGCAACCGCTGACCCTGACCCAGAAGCTGGTCGAGATCGAAGACGCCCTGCTGATCGTCGAGCAGCTGGTCGACGATCGAATCCGTCGCGCCATCCGCGACGAACTACGCACCCTTTCCCGCTACCTTTATGTCCCGCCGGGGGCAGCGACGGCGGTCGACATCGAAGTCGCTTTCGCTGCCCTTGTCGCGCAGCTCTCCGACCCGTGCGCCACGCACCCGATCGACGACAACGACGTCGGGTCTCGGGCATGGTGGCCGGAGACCGAACGCGTGCACGTCGACGACGTCGCCAGGACCCGCTGGCTGGCCGACGTCGGCGACGCCCTCCCGCACCGCCGGGTGCAGCGCATGGCCGAGAGCATGAGCGCGGCGCACCGCAAGCTCCGGGAAGCGGGATCGGCGAGGCGGTAGATCGGCAATGTCAGGAGGCGGGATTGTCGCGGGCGGCGCGGCGCGTTCGCGCGATTTCTTCCACTAGTTGCAGCAGCTGCTCGCGGTCCGCGTCGGGGGCATCGCCGATCGAGCTGGTGATGTCGCGTGCGTTGAACCCGACGAGGCCGAGCTCGGTCACCAGTTCATGGGTCCTGCGTGCTATCTCGTCGTCGGGTGGCGCGAAGTCAGTGGCCGGGACGCTGGGGTCGAGCAAGTTCGGGTGGATGCGCCAGAACTCGGCCAACGCCCGGGTGATCGCGGGCCGGCTGTTCTGGCGGGTCCCGCCCCTGAAGTTGCGTAGTGCCTGCTCGGCCAGGGGCAACCCGGTCCGGTCCCGTACCCACTGGGCGATCAGCGCTGAGCGCGCGGTGAAAGTCAGGAACGTTGGGTTGCCTTCAGCGGTGAGCCGGTCGATGAGGTCGGGGTCGACGACTGGGTCTCCGCGCAGGAGGTAGTAGGTCGAGGCGTGGTCGAACAGGTAGGTCAACCGCTCGGCGAAGGTATCCAGGTTCAGCAGAGCGACAGTGAGTTTCTCCTGGTCGGCTGCGCGGCGGCGCGGGATCGGCGAGTGCAGCTCTTCCGATGGCGGCGCGGCTGGAGTGTTATTCTCGGGCCCCGATCCGTCGTCGGATGTTCGTGCCATGGTCCGCCCCCGTAACGTGTCGATAGCAGTAAGCGTCAGGCCTGCATTGGTAGACATTTGACATAAACCAGGTTGGGTCTACCATCGAAGTAAGCGCCACGCTTGTTGCGAGTATCTTCGGAACATCGAGGAAGCGCAACCCACGCCACCCCAACTAGGGGGTTGGAGCACGGTCCCGCTGCGGCCGCCGCACCCTTCACCGGCGCACCACTACCGCTGAGGGGAGGGCCCCGCCATGATCACATCCGAGAACCTGCCCGTGGACGATCGCTCCCGAGTGGACTCGCCGGAGGCCGAGCGGCAGCATGCCGTGCCCACAGAAGTGGTGGCCGAGCTGGTCGACTGGTCGCTCTTCGGTCGGGTCGTGCCGGTCCTGGCCGCGTCGCCCGGGGCCGGCGCGACGATCGCCGCCGTCGCGATCGCCGATGCGCTCCAGCTGGCGGGGCGCTCGGTCCTGCTTGTCGATGCGGGCGATCCGGTGCGTTCTGGACTCGGACGTGCTGCGCGGGCCGATGGGCCACGGCGAGACGGGCCCGGCCCCGCAGCAGGTATTCGGTTCTCCTGGCGTGCTCGCGCAGTCTTGGCGCGCCTGGATGTGGCCGATCTCGCCGCTGAGCCGGTGTTGTTTCCGCCGCCGCTGTACTGGCATCCCGGCGGTGGCCGCGCTGTTGACGTGACTGTGGTCGACATCGGCCACGACCCGTTGCGGCTGGGGATCGATCCCGCGCTCGGACCGGGCCAGTGGCTGCGCGTCGGTAGTCTGTCACCGATTCCCGCGCTCGTACTGCGGCCCACGGTCCCGGGACTCGCACACGCCGAACAGGTCTTGGCCCGCTTGGAGCCGTGGGTGCGGGCGGGCGCGGTGACGCCGCCTACGCAACTGCTTGTCGTGGGCGCGCGCCGGTGGCCGAAGGGCGTGGCCGGTACCGCAGGCCGCCGCACAAGCATCCTGTTACCCGACACGGTGTTCTTTCCGCACGAGCGTGACGTCGCCGAGCACGGGGTCACCGCCGACGTGACACCGTCGTCGCTTCGCGCGCCCGCCGAACAGCTGCTCCGTACCTGGCATGTCCTGCCACCGCGGACACGCCGCCTCCGACTCCCATGGACACGTCGTGCACGCGAAGCCGACTGTCGCGTTGCCGACCACGACACCGACTGAGATCACCTTGCCGTTCAACTAAAAGAACTTCAACGCCCTCCCACTTGACCCGCCTGACGTGATGTCGGGCGGTGCGATGTGGAGGGCGCGATGTCCGCGCACAGTGTCATCGACTGGCTCGGCCAGATCCCCAACCCGACACCGGTGCAGCCCCCGGTCGGCGGCGACAAGATCCTCGGACTGCTCAACAACGTCAAGTGGGGCGCAGGTGTTGCCCTCGTCTTCGGCTTCTTCGTCGGGCTGATCGTCTGGGCCGGCGGCCGCTGGGTCGATCACCACCGCGCCGGGAAAGTCGGCGTCGTCATGATGCTCTGCGCCGTCGCCGGCGCGATCCTCTACGGCATCGGCTGGTCGCTCATCAACAGCTTCGCGGGCGGCTGAGCCATGTTCACCTCCACAGAATCGCCGCGCGCCCGCACACGAGCGCGCCGCCTGATCATCATCGTCGTCCTGCTCCTCCTCGCGGTCGCGGTAGTGCTGGTTGTCCGGCGGGCAACAGCACCACCGTCGTCCCCGACGGCAACAACTCTGCCTGGCGTTGCGCCCTCGCCGACACCCACAGCTCCGGCCGACGAGGCGACTGCGCTGGCCACCCGTCACATGCTGACCCTGCCGCCCGAAGCGGCCCTGCCGCATGAACTGACCACCGCCACGGCCGGTCCGCCGATCACCGTGCCGCGACCGTCGCCGGTCGCGAACCGCGTGCTCTCCGACAGCTTCCCCACCACCACGGAAGGCGCGCTCGGCTGGCTGACTGACTTCAACGAGACCGCGCTGCGCGGCGGCGACCCGGCCACCTACGCGCGAGCGTACGGCGAAGCTGCGCTCCCGCACGCCCCGTCCCTGCAAGGCAGCGGGCCGCTCGCGCTGCTGACCTCGTTCCGCAACGAGGCCGGCATTCGCCCCGGCGAGCTCACGCCTGGCCTGACGGTGACCTACGACGTGTCCCAGGGCTTGATCAAGGGCACCGCCGAGGGCGGGCGGTTCGCGGTGGTGTGCACTCTCGGGCAGCTGAGCTTCGACTACCAGGGCCAGAGCACGAGCATGGGCATCGGCGACTGCCAGGCCCTGCGCTGGACCGGGTCCGACTGGCGCATCGCTCCCGGTGCCCGCGCCGCCTACGCCGCCTGCGCGTGGCCGGGCAGCGCCGAATCGGTCGCAGCCGGCTACCGGCCCCTGACCCGGGACGGTGCCCGGTGAGCCCGCTGGATCTGCTCGACTCATTGGGTGGCCTCGCCGGCAAGGCGGTCGCCGCGACTGCGGCGGGCGTCTTCGAGCCGCTCATGAAGGCCACCTGGGCCTCGGCCTTGTTCATCCTGCGCACCGCGTTCGAGCTCGTCGACCAGTTCTCCCTGTTCACCGTGTCCACCACGGACGGGCCGGTGTCGATCCTGTGGCCGATGACGTTGTGGATCTCCGGGGTCATCGCGCTGGGGATGTTCTTCTGGCAAATCATCACCACCGTCTTGCACGGTGGCCGCGGCTTCGTCCGCCTGATCACCGGACCAATTCAGTACGGCATCGCCCTCGCAGTGACTGTCGGGCTGGTCGCGGCGTTCCTCGCCGCTGCCGACGGCCTGACCGAAGCGATCCTGTCCACGGGGCTGCGGGTGGGGAACTTCCGCGACGCGCTGAACATGACCGGCTTCACCGACGCCCTGTCCGATGAGGTCAAGAACATCGTGCTCGGCTTGGCCGGCGCCTTCGGAGTAATCCCGGCCGGGCTGGGGTTCGCGTTCGAGGCAGTGTTCCGCGAGGCCGCGATCTACGTGCTGGTCGCCACGATCCCCATCGCCGCGGCCGGACTTGTCGCGGAAGTGAGCGCGCGGTGGTACTGGAAAGTCGTCCGCTGGGCCTTGGTCGCGATCGTGATGAAGCCCGCGCTGGCGTTCGTGCTGGTGCTGGCCGTCGCGATCGTCGGCGGCGCCCAGGGTTTGTCCGGGCTGCTGGCCGGCATCGGGGTGCTGTTCCTCGCGTTGTGTGTCCCGCTGGTGCTGTTCAAGCTCTTCGCCTTCGTTGACCCCGACTCCGACCCGCAAGGCGTGTTCCGGGACAAGCTCGCGGACGCCGGCCCGGACTCCTACGGCGCCAACAGCATCGCCGGTCGCGCCGCTGGCGCTTTCGGGAGCATGGCCCGTAAAGACCTGAAAAACAAGGGAAAGGACGGCAGCGACGACGGCAGCGACGACGGCGGCGATAGCCAGGAGCAGGCGAACGTCGACCGCTTTGACCAAGCCGCCGCCGACGACGACACGACCGCCGGGCCGCTCGACACGACCGGCGACCTGCACACACCCGACGGGAACGATGATGCCGGCCCGGCGACCAGCAGCGACGCGCACGACGCCGACGCGTCCGGCGGTAGCGGCGCACCAGAATCCGGGACCGACCCCGCAGCCGAGACGACAGCACCGCCCACCGCCGAAACCGGTGATACCAGTGGCGCGAGCGCGGCCGGGCCGGTCGAAGACGATGACGATGACGACGGTAACGGCGAGTCGCCATCTCCTGACCCGGGAGGAGATACCGGGCCGCCGACACCGCCGGTCCCGAATCCTGATGGCGGCCCGCCGCCGGACGACGACGGCGGCGGTGGTGCTGCGGGCGAAGCTGAGGAAGCGGCGGTGCTGCTGTGAGCGCCGCGACCCGGATCTACAAAGGACTGTCCCGCAGAGAGCGGGCAGGCTGGATCATCGGACTGACCCCGGTTCAGGCGTTCGCGTGCGTCGGGCTGGCAGTGCCGGTGATTCTCGCGCTGGCCGCCGGACGTTTCGGCCAGACGCTGGCCCTGGGTGGTCTCTGCGGTACCGCGGCGGCGCTGGTCGTGGTGCCGGTCCGCGGGCGTCCGGCGCTGCGCTGGCTCGGCCATCTGCTGCTCTATCGCGCCGGGATCGCATTGGGCTGGTCGCGGTGGCAGTCGCGTGCCGTCGCCGGGCAGGCCACGGACTTGGACGAGCCGGATCTGCCTGGGGTGCTGGCGCGGCTGCGGTTTCCCGACGGGCCACCACTGAGAGATCTGGGTCGGGTGTGCCTGATCCACAACACCGGCGACGGGCGGTGGGGCGCCACCGCCCAGCTCACCCACGCCGGGGTCGGGATGCTCTCAGACGCCCAGTGCGAGCGGCTGGCCAACCGGCTCGGGAACCTGCTGCTGTCGATCGGGCACCGCGAGGTCATCGACCGGATGACCCTGCTGGTGCGCACCGTCCCCGACGACGGCGCCGACTACCAGGCCTGGCGAGCCGAACACGACGTCCCGGGTGCTCCCGCGCTCGCTCGGCAGGCGAGTGAGGAGCTGGATCGGCTGGTCGGGGCGGTGTCGGTCCGGCATGAAGTGTTCGTCACGCTGTCCGGCACCGAAGACGCGTTGCGGCGCCCGGCTGCGGCGGCTGGTGGCGGGGTCGCCGGCCGGGCCGCCGTGCTCTACCGCGTGCTCGACGGGCTCGAGGACAAACTCAAGTCCCTCGGCGCGACCGGGGTGAAGTGGCTCTCGGGCCCGGAACTGGCGGTGGCGATCCGCACCGGCTTCAACCCGGCCAGCGCCGCTGGCCTCGCCGCGCGCCGTCACCGTGCTGGGGACGCCGGTGTTCGGTGGGCTACCGCCGGACCGGTGCACGCCCCGGCACCTTCGCCGAGGGCGTATTACCACGACGGTTTCGCGACCGTGTCCTACTCGGTGCTGATGCCCGAGGCGGGAACGGTGTTCGGGTCGCTCGGCGGGCTGCTGGCGGTCAAGACGGCCGGCGAGCGCCACAGTCTGGCCGTCCACTACGAAACCCTGTCGCAGCACCGGTCCCGCAAGGCCGTGCGCCGGCTGCGGTTCCGCACCGGCGTGGTGCGGGACTGGAAGTCCACGAAGGGTTTCAACTCCGGTGCCGCCGAGGCTCGTGAAGCGGGCGGGGCGCGGGCGCAGGAGCACGCGGTCGCGGCCGGGCACGGGATCGTCCGCTTCGCCGTCGCCGCCGCGGTCACGATCCCGGATACGTGGAACGTCGAAGATCACGCGGCCAAGCTGGAGAACGACATAGCCGGCCGCTTTCAGCTGCTGCGGATGGAACTGGCCCAGGACGCCGGGTTCGTCGCCGCTGTCCTGCCCGTCGGTGTCGGGCTGCCCCGCCTGCGCGGCGGCGGATCATGAGCCGCCGCGACGGCGAGCGAACGGCCGCGGAACTGCTCGCCACCTTCGGGCCCGCGGTCGACGCCCGCCCGCCCGGACGCCGCCGGAGCGCGGAGGCCCGCGGTACTCGCCTGAATCAGCGGGCCGCGCCGCGGCGCGGGTTTGCCCGGCCCGGGTACGGGTGGTCGCCGGTCGCGGCGCCGCTGCAGGTCTACCAGGCCAGCACGCACGAGATCGGCGGGTTGTTCCCCTTGCTGGCGGCGAGCCCGCTACCGGCGGTCGGGGCGCGGATGGGCTACGACGTCCACTCCGGCGGCGCGTTCTACCTGCACCCGGTGGAGTTCGTCCTGCGCTCGGTCTGCACCAACCCGAACATGGTCCTGTTCGGCGAGCCTGGCCGCGGCAAGTCCTCCACGGTGGTGGCGTTCCTGCTGCGGATGATGCTCACCGGCGTCCGCACCCTGATCTCCGGCGACGTCAAAGGCGAATACACCCCGCTGCTACACGCCCTCGGGATCACCCCGATCATGCTCGGCCGCGGCAGCACCGCCCGCCTCAACGCCCTCGACCTCGGCCCTCTCTCCGCCCGCTGGGACACGTGGTCGACCGCTCGGCAACGCGACGAGCTCGACGGGGTCCTGGGCCGGTGGGTGCAGCTGCTGGTCGCGCTCGCCGAAGCGCAGGGCTACCGGCCCACCGTCACCGACGAAGCCGCCCTGTCGGCTGTGCTGCGGCAGCTGCTCGGCGTCAGCGACGGCTACACCCGCCTCAAGTCGATCACCATCCCCGACGTTCACCGGGCGCTGGCCGACCCGGACGAGCAGCTCTGGCGCGAGCTGCGGTTCGCCGGCCGCCGCCAGTTCCTCGACCACCTCCGGTCCATCACCGACGCGCTCGCCAATCTGATCAGCGGCCCGCTGGCTGGACTGTTCGACGCCCCGACGAACTTCACCGTCGACTGGGACGCCCCCATTCAGAGCCTGGACCTCTCGCGCCTGCGCACCCGTGGCGACCAAGCCGTCGCCGTCGCGCTGACCTGCCTCGGATCATGGTCGTCACTGGCCACGGATCTGCAGGAGGACGGGGAGCTGCGGATCGTCGTCCGCGACGAGATCTGGCGGCAACTCCGCCTCGGCCTGCGCGCGGTCCAGGCCGTCGACAGCGAACTGCGCCTGTCCCGCGCGGAACGCAAGATCCAGATCCTGGTCAGCCACAAGCCCGGCGACTTCCTCTCCGTCGGCGCCACCGGCTCCCAAGAAGTCGCCATCGCCCGCGACCTGCTCGCCCTGTGCTCGATCCGTGTCCTTCTTGGACAGTCAACGCGCGTGGCGAGCGAGCTGGCCGATTTCCTTGCCCTGTCGGACAAGGAACACGACGCCACGACCGGGTGGGCCAACGACCGGCACGGCCGCGCGCTGTGGAAGATCGAGAACCGGACCGGGCTCAAAGTCCAGACGGTGCTCAGCCGGATCGAGCGGCAGATCTTCGACACGAACTCTCAACTTGTCTCGAAGCCAAACCAGCCACCGAGTAACGACGTCTCGGCGATGCCATCATGAGGCCCCGCGGGATGCTCCCTGGTGTGGCCGGTGCTCTGGTCGCGGTGGTGTTGCTGCCGATCCTGGCGCTGGCCTTGATGATCGGACCCGCGGCGGCCGCGACGATCGTTCAGCTGAGCGGCTGCGACCAGGGCGGTCCGGGCGGCGGCTCGGTCCTCGTGGACCGCCAGGAGCTGGGTGCCGGCGAGATGGACATCGCCCGCACCATCACCGATGTCGTCCAGCAACGCCGCCTGCCTCGGCGGGCCGCGGTCCTCGCGACCGCCACCGGGATGGTCGAGTCCGGGCTGCGCAACCTCACCTACGGCGACCGCGACTCGCTCGGGGTGTTCCAGCAACGCCCCAGCCAGGGGTGGGGCACCCGCGAGCAGGTCCTCAACCCCGTCTACGCCACCGGCAAGTTCCTCGACGCGCTCATCGCCCTGCCCGGCTGGGACACCATGGCGCCGGGCCGGGCCGAGCAGGCGGTGCAGCGCAGCGGCTTCCCCGACCGCTACGCCTCACGCGAACCGGCTGCCGCCGCGGTCGTGGGTCGCTTCTGGACCGGCCCGGACAACCCGACTCCGCCCGTGGCGCCTGGTGGTGGCACGGAGGCGGTGCAGGCGAAGACTCTGTGCCCGGACCAGGGCGGATCCGACGTCCCCCGCAACCCCGGTCAGGTCGACTCGAAAAAGCTGCCGCCGGGGTTCACGCTGCCAGACGATGTGCGCCAGCGTGCCGCGGTCGGCTTCGCGCTGGGTCAGCTCGGCAAACCGTACGTGTGGGGCGCGAAGGGCCCTAACGCCTACGACTGCTCCGGGCTGATGCTCGCCTCCTGGGCCGCCGCCGGTGTCGGCATCCCGGCCGGGACGGTCAGCCAGGTCCACACCGGACACTCCGTCTCTTCGCCGACGCAGGTACAGCCGGGCGATCTGCTGTTCATCCCCGGCTCGCTCGGCACCAAGCAGGTGCCGCGGCATGTCGGGATGTACGCCGGGCACGGGCTGATCGTCGACGCCTACGACACCGACACCGGCGTCATCCTCGAACCGCTCTCGGCCTGGACGTCGAAGATCGTCGCGATCCGCCGGATCGCCGACCCGAGTTCGCCCTCCCCACCACCGGGAGGGAGCCCACTCTGATGAACCTCGTGGTGCTGCTCTCCCGCTGTCCGGGAGGAGCGGCTCATGCCGCGCACACGCACCGACACCCTCAACCTCGACCGCGACGTCGCCCTGATGGGCCTCGCGGTCGCCGCCCTGGCGATGCTGAGCGCGCTCGGCGCGATCATCGTCACCGCCGCCGTTCTGGTGACCGGATTCTCTACAGGCACGTGGACTTGGCCCCCGATCACCGCATGGACAGGCTTCGCCCTAACGACCGCGTTCCACGCCGCTAATCCCGGGCCCGCGCTGCCGATCCCGTGGTCGAGCGCGGTCAGCGACCACCAGATCGCGTTCTACATCTGGTTCACCACCATCACCATGCTCACAGCCGGTCTCACCGTCGGCGTAGCGATCCCGGTCTGGCGGCGGGTGGCACCGACCGATGCCGGACACGCCACCCGCCGCGAACTGACCAGAAGCCTGTCGGTTGCCGCGGCGCGCAAGACCGCGGTGTGGACCCGCGGTGATCTCACCGACGAGCAACGCCGCACCGCGCCGGTCGAGCAGATCGCGGTCCCGCTACATCGAGGCCCCCGGCGCCAGCGGCTGGTGACCTCGCTGGAGACACCGACCGGGACGATCGCGCCGACCCGCTCGGGCAAATCCCGCACGGACCTGGTGCACAAGGTTCTCGCCGCGCCCGGCGCGCTGGTGGCGTCGACGACGAAAAACGACCTCGCCGAGTGGTGCCTGCTGGCCCGCACCCGCCGCCCGGACACCGGACCCGTCGTAGTGATCGACGCCACCGGCACCCTGTCCTGGCCAGCGCACGCGCGCTGGTCCCCAGTCACCGGCTGCGCCGACCCCGCCGTCGCGCTACGACGGGCAGAGACGCTGATCGAAGCGTCCGCGCTCGGGCTGGAGAACGTCGGCGGCAACGACGCGGTATTCCGCGGCCGCGCGACGATCGTCATGCAGGCCTACCTGCTCGCCGCCGCCACCCACAACCGGACGGTCGACTACCTCGTGCGGTGGTCGATCGCCAAACCGGCCGACCGGGAACCGGTCGAGTTGCTTGAGCGGCAGTATCCGCAGCTGGCACAGAACCTGGAGTCGGAGATCGGGATGGTCGCCGAGACCTCCGACGCAGTCTGGATGTCGGTCCGCCGCGCGATCGAGCCGTTCATGAACCCCGCCATCCGCTACTTCGCCACCCCCAGCCCGGCCGACGAACTGGACATCGACGAGTTCCTGCGCCGCCGCGGCAGCCTGTTCATCATCGCCGGCGAGCACCAAGCCCCGCAGGCCCGACCTGTGCTCACGGCGCTGGTGGAGCAGATCCTCACCACCGCGCAGGACACCGCGCTGCGCCGCGAACGTCGGCGGCTGGAACCGCCGACCACCGCGATCCTCGATGAGCTGTTCGCGGGGACGCCGGTGCCGCGGCTGCCGGCGATCATCGCCGACTCCGCGGGCCGCGGCGTTCTCATCCACTGGTCGGTGCAGTCGCGCTCCCAGCTGGACGAGCTCTACGGCGAGCCCGGCCGGTTGCAGCTGATCGACAACACCCTCACCCTGAGCGCGTTCCCGGGGCTCAAGGACGACAAGACGCTCGAGTGGCTGTCCACACTGGCCGGGCAGCACCGGCGCCGGACCCACCAGCACCACAGCGACGGGCTGTTCAGTGTCGGCCGTGGCGCCAGCGGCGAGGAGACCGTCCCGACGTTGCGCGCCGGCGACATCCGCACCGTCGCGCGCGGCCGGGTGCTGATCCTGCACGGCAACCTCCGACCCATCCTCGGCCGCACGGTCGACGTCGAGCAACGGCCGGACTGGTCCCAGCTGCAGGCCGACGTCGCCGTGATCCGCTCCGGGAACGCCGCGATCACGCCCGAGGGCTACCCGCTGGCACTGCCTGGTTTGGGTGATCTGCGATGAGCGACGACGACATCGCCGAGCGCGACGACGATCAGGATGAGCAGGAGCCGCGGTCGCTGCATGAGCTCGACGAGGCGGTCACGGGCCTGGAGACGTTGGCCAAGTCCCTGGGACGGCAGATCGAGCACGTGGCGGAGAAACTGGCGGAGCTGACCGATGAGTCGGAGAGCGACCCACGGCTCGCACGGTGGCTGACGTTCATCCCGCCAGCCGCGGCCGAGGACAAGGAATACCCCGGGGAAACACCGCTGTTCACGATCGCGCACTTCGTGCAGTACTACAACGAGACCTACGTCGGCAATCCCGGCACCCGCGCGGTCGCCATCCCCGACTGCTGGCTCGACCATCCCGGCTTGGTCGCCGAACTGGCCACCCTCACCTACACCTGGCGCGAAGCCCACCTGGGCAAGAACGCCACCGCGCGTGATGCGCAGTACTGGCACGACCACTGGCGCCCCGGCTTCGCCGAACGCATGGCCACCGAGTGGGTCCACCAACGTTGCCGCTCCGACGGCCACAAGACGGCCGGCGCACCGGCTCGCCCCGATCGCTTCACGCTGGAACACCGCCAACGGCGAGCGCAGACAGCGGCGGAGCCCGGTGTCGACGACCGGCAAACCGCGCCCAGTCAGTCGTGATCGCCGAGTCGCGCCACTGGTCGCGGGGGGTGAGAGGGTACCGGGTTCGTGCGTGTGCCGGTGATCGCGCTGTACATCTGATGGCTCGCCTCAACAGAACCACCACCAGCCGCCGGAAGCAGCCATGATCACAGCTGCGCCTTGCCGCCAACAACCGCGGCGGTTCTCCGATCCACACCTTTCATGCGACAATGGGCGTCATGACGACCAGAAAGGGTCATGCCGCGTAGGCGCCCCGGACAACTCCGCGCCCGCCTGCCGATCCCGCAGCGGCCCGGACGCAAAATCCGTCAGATCTCCCGAGTATCCGCGCCGACTATGCGCGCCATCGCCGAGCTGGAACGCGCCCAGCTACGACCGGGCAAGATCGCCGAAGCCCTCGACGGCTGGGCCCGGTACGTGCACGGTCCCGTCCGTGCGCTGGACAACTACGCACCCGAGGCATGCCTCTGCCCCGGCTGCCAGTGGGACGACCCGGTCGTGCGCCGAGAGGCGCTGCGCATGGTCTTGCACGCGTTGCCGGTTAGGGCAGCACGCGAGTTGCGCGCACTCATCCAGCCCCTTGACGAGCTCTACCTGGCCCGCTCGATCCCCGGCCCGGACACCGCCCATGTCCGCGACCTGCTCACGATCACTCCAGCTCGTACCCGCTTCCGCCCACGGTCGGCGGATACGTTCACCTTGGCCGTTGATCTGGTGCACCTGGGTTGGCTGCTTGCCGTCGTCGGTGACGCTCGCGGGGAGCAGCGGCTGCACGCCTCCTATCTCACGCCCGCTCTGGACGACTTGCTCACCGCGTTGGTCGCGCTCACTGCCGGTGAACGGCAGGCGCAAGCGTCCTGGGAAGGCGAACCGACCGAATACCGCTGGCTGCTCACACTTGACGCCCACGTTCACGCTCGGGTGCGGATCCTGCGGTTCTCCAACCGGACGGCGGAACTGCCGGACAGCGACGGGCATCCCATCCTCGACGTCGACCTTCCACTGCGCAGCCTTGTTCGCTTAGTGGCAACTGCGGCGCGGTCGCTGCTGACCCGGCTCGGTGAGGGCGCATACGCCCGCCAATGGGCCGCCGGCCCGTTCCCAACCAACCAACTGCTCACCCTTGAGCACTGGCTCCGCCAACCATGACCCGAGGCATCGGCTCACCTAACTCGCCGACCCCCGCACCTCTCAGTCCCGCTCAACCAGCGGAGTCCGACCAGTCACACGAGAGACCCCCGGGGAACCAGTTTTGCGAGGGCAGTCCATCAAGGACTATCACTGCTGCGCTGACCGTTACGAGCAGCGCGGAGTCGACCTCGCCACGGTTCCCCTGGTGGGGGGTCGGCAGTATTTGCCGGCGCCAGCACACCGCAGAAGTCGATGTCATCGTGCGGTCGCTCGCCCAGCGCGGCTATCAGCTGCACGCCTTCGGAGCGAAAACCCTTGGCCTCGCCCGCTACGCGGACAACATCATCAGCAGCGACTCGCTGGCCTGGTCCTTCGCCGCCGGTGGGAGCCGCCGCTACCGGAATGCCACGGCCACCGTCGATGCAACAACTGCGTAAAGTTCGCGCTCCGCTGGCGCCAGAAGATCCTCCAGACGATCGAAACGTCCGGAAACAATGCCGCGGCTGGGGCGTAACCCGACGGCCTGAGTTATAGTGACACGGTCCGGCACATCGTATTCGCAGCCGGAGTTACTGGAGGTTTTGCCGTTATGGCGCAGAAAGTTCTCGTGGAGATGGTCGACGACATCGACGGCGGCGCGGCCAGTCAGACGGTCCCGTTCAGCCTAGACGGGGTGAACTACGAGATCGACCTGTCGGACGACAATGCCGACGCGCTGCGCGATGAACTCGCCCGCTACGTTGCCGCCGGGCGTCGGATCGGCGGCCGTAAGGTGCGGTTGGCGGCCGGTGAGTCGGCTCAATCGAAGAAGCCTGGCACTGCGGCCGCGGACCGTGAACGGTCACGCCAGATCCGGGAGTGGGCCATCGCCAACGGCTACACCGTGTCCGAACGTGGCCGTCTCTCCAGCGAGATCATCGATGCATTCGAGGCGAACGACGGCCAGCCCATCGTCGTCGACGATCCCGCGCCCGCTGCGCGGAAGCGGGCACCGCGCAAGAAGGTCGCGGCCGCGAAGAAGTAATGCCGGCCAGTCGGCAACTCTGTACTGGAGCTGGCAGAAGAATTCAGGACAACGGCGTCCGGCGAGGACGGCCACGTGCACTATCCATGGCCGCCTTCGCCGGACGTCGTCTGCCGCCGGCTCAGTAACTGAGTCCGCGATGAGAGCTTTCGCCGTAGCCGTGGTCATGGCCGTCGACCAGTTCTTCTTCCAGTTCGATGCGCCGCGCGGCCGCAGCAGTGTCCGACTCGGTGTCTTCTGCCTCCTCCTTGTCGGCGGCGAGCCCGGCGAAGAACCGCGCGGCGTAAGCGTCGGCGTTGTCGCGCAGAGACTCCCGGGTCAGCATGCTGTCCGATGCGGCGTCTTCGCGGTCAGGTGTGGTCATCAGGTGCCTCCAATGCCGGGTGATGTCCCGCCAGGCGTCGGCGCGAAGGTCGTTGCCGAGCGGTGGGTTGCCGAGCGGGGAGGCAGCATCGGCAGTCGTGATGCCGTAGGTTTCACGATACGCCGCAGCAAGCCCAACAAGGTGATCCCACTGCTGAGCGAGCGCAGTGTCGTCGGGGCGGGCACCGAAGCGTGCGAGCCACGCCGGTTGCTCCCAGACAGCCTGGTCTCGCAGCTGCGCTGTTCTCGCGGTGATCTCCGCGTTCAGGGTCGCCAGCCGCTCCAACGAACCGTGAGGGTTCGCCGCGCGCGCGAGATCGGGTTGGGCCTGCCACGGCAGGGCCGGATGGTGCCCGGCGCCGGCGTCGTGCTGGCGCACGAGCGCGCCGACAAGCGCCACACCGGTCTCCCGAGGATCTGCGTGTTCGGCTCCGGTCGTTGTCGCGGCGACCTGTCGGGCGGCGTCGGTGAGCGCGGTGTCAGGGTCGAGTCCCCGGGCGACGCCGCCGGCGGCGTGGCGCCACACGATGCCCCACCTCTCCTCCGCCACGGCGGCGTCGGGCAGGTGCGCGGCGACGATTTGCTGCCAGCGGGCGATCTGCTCGTCGGTGGCGGGGGCGATCCGGGCGGGCGCGTCGTGGGTCCGGACGTGGTCGTTGACCCGCTTGGCGAGCACCGCGGCCGGGTCCTGTGCCCAGCTGAACACGCGGTCGTCGACCAGGTCGCGGACGATCCGTTCGGCCTGCCACCCGCGGTCCTGCGCGCGAGCCAGCGCCGCCAGCGCGGCCGGTTCGGCACCGGCGTTGACCGCGTCGGGGATGTAACGGGCCAGCACATTGAGGTAGCGGTCCTCATCGCCGTCACGAGCCAGCAGCTCGTAGCGGCGAATGAGCACGTTCAACGGCTCGAGGACAACGCGTTCCTCGACGTGATCGAACTCGGCGAACACCTCGTCCAGCTCGGCGGTGCGAGCCGTCGCGCGCGGCCGCGCGGGTGCGGATGGGGCCGGCGCGTGCGACTGGTCAAAGAACTCCCAGCGCTCGCTCAGTGTGCGCCAGGCGCGGGCCCGCGCGCCGTAGCTGTCGGGTTTGGCGCCCAGCGGAGCATCGCCGTCGATGCGGAACGTCTCGCGGTAGGCCGCAACCAGTCCGACCAAGTCGTCCCAGTCCTCGGCCGCGATCGGGCTGTCTGGTCGCGGCCCGAGCCCCGAGACCCATTCCGGCTGCTCGCGGATCACCGCAGCGCGCAGGTGCTCGACACGGTCGGCGATCGCGAGGTTCATCTCGTGCAAGTACTCAGCGTGTCCAGGGTGGTGGCGGACGAGGGCGAAGTCGGGGCGGGCCAGCCAGGGAACGGCGCGCTGATGGGCCTCCCCACGCTCACCTCGGCGCTTTAGCTCGGATGCCAAAGCGGCGTCCGAGTACCGGTCGTCCGGCATCGGATCCGGCACCACCGAACGCGCGGCGAGCTGATGAGCGACCACGGTCAGGGCGGCGTCGATGTCGAACCCGACCGCCAGCGCACCAGCCGCGCGGATCCAGATCTTCTCCCATTCCGGGTCTTCGACAGCCGCGAACGGGGCGATTGCGTCGACGATGTCGCGCCATCGGGTGACGTCGGCTGGCTGCGGTGGTGCGGTCGGCGAGGGCGGCTGGCGTCGCCGGAGGTGGGTGGTGATCCGGGCTTGCAGGGCCGCGCCGGGGTTGTCGGCCTCGTCGAGGGACTGGCGCCAGCGCATGACGGCGGCGACGAGCGGGTCGGGTTCCCAGCCGAGGTCGTAGGCGTTGCGCAGCGTCTGGATCAGCGCCGGCTCGCTGTCCAGGTCCATGGTGGAGGGTGCGTGGCGGGTGAGGATGGCGCGGTAGCGGTCCTCGTCGCGGTAGGTGGCGGTGTAGTTGTAGCGCAGCACCAGCGTGCCCATCGACACTGCCTCGTCTTGGGCCTCCCGCAGCGTCTCGGTCGCCGAGACCTCAGCGCCAGAGTGGTGCAGCACCCCGGTCAGCACCGACCGCCGGGACACTGCTTCGGGGGTTTCACGGTGCTGGTCGATGACGTGGTGGTGGGTGACGACGTAGATGAAGTTGCCGAGCATGGCGCGGGTGATGCCGGGGTAGAACTGCTCCCGGGTCATGGTCGGCGGGACCAGCAGGTGGGCGTTGCCGGTGCTGGTCATGCCCTGGACGCGGTTGATGGTGGCGGCGTAGGCGAGCTCAACGTGGGCCTGGACGTACCCGGCCGGCAGCGTGATCGCGGCCTTGTGGACGCGGTGCTGGACGGTGATCTTGCCGTTGGCGTGCACGTCGGTGACGGTCCAGATGTCACCGTTCTTGACGAAGTCCTTCCCACCGAACAGCGACAACAGCCGCTGATTGTGACGAGTGACGACCCAGTCTCCGACGCTGGCGGTGGTGGCGTCGTGCAGCTCGACCTCCCGATCCTGCTCGACCGCACCCCGGTTGAGGCGTCGTTCGCGGGCGTCGATGTTCAGCGCGACGGTGTCCTCGTTGGTCGGCACGATCAATAGCGACTGCACGCCGGCGTCGAGGTCGGCCTGCCAACGCGAGCGAGCGGCGTCGCGCATCGTCTCCAAAGACCCGCCGGAGACCCGGACTCGGTCGAAGTAGTACTCGAGCCCGGCCGGGTTCGCTGCCCGGATCTGCAACGACGCCGCGGCTTGCTCCTCGCGGTCGTCGCCGCGGAAACGCACGATTTCAGTGAACCGGACCGCACCCACGTTGTGCGCGATCAGCCGGATTGCGCCACCGGCCTCGACCGCTGCCAGCTGTGCGTCGTCGCCGATGAGTCGCACGTCCGCGCCGTTCTTCAGCGCGTACTTGACGACCTTGTGCAGGGTGTGGGTGCCGGCCATGGCCGCTTCGTCGACGATCACGAGGTCCTCGGACTCGATCGGGAACGCGCGGTGGGCGAACCCGAACCGCAGTGCGGTGGTCAGCTGGTGCAGGGTGTGCGGCTTCGCCCCGATCGACGCGCCGAGCTCCTGCGCTGCGCGCGCGGAGGGTCCGAAGGCGTAGACACGGTGTCCGGTGCGCCGCCACGCGGTCGCGAGGACCTTCATCGCCGAGGTTTTCCCGGCCCCGGCTGGGGCGAGTGCGAGCTGTAGGCGCAGGCCGGAGCGGGCGAACTGGCGGACCATGTCCGTCTGTCCCGCGTTCAGTCCCTGGCCGGTGAGGGCCTTGTCGACGGTGTCGGTGCGCAGGCGGTGCCCGCCGCTGCGGCGGGCCCAGGCGACCAGGTCGCTCTCGGCGGCGAGAGTCGCGGTGGTGGTGTAGCGGGTCGAGTGGTGCTCGACGAACACCGACTCGCCGTCTCGCCGACGCAACGAGGCCGGCTCGTTGACTGCGGTCGGGCCGACGAGGGCGAGGGTGTCGGGTTGGGCCAGGATGGTGTCGACGACGTCGACGATCAGCTGTCCGCGCTTGTCGACCGGCATCCGCAGGTGCGCGGACTGGCGGTGCGCTTCGGCGGCGAGGTTCCACCAGGAGAAGTGCGCGTAGTTGTCCGACACCACCTCCCGGGTGACCTCGGCGAGCTTGGCGATGTCGACCGCGTCCGGCTCGGTGTGCCCGCTGAGGAACACCTTCCGGCTCAGCGTGTCCAGCACCGTCGCCGGAACAAGGGTGAGAGCGTGCTCGCGCCACGCGGCAAGATGCTCGGGCAGCGTCTTCGGAGGCTGTTTGCCGGGCCGGTTGTCGTACTGGGCGGCCCGGTCGATCGCGAAGATGTCCTTCGGTGTCGGCTCCTTCCCGTACGTGGACCTGAACTCGACGATACGTTTCGCGCGGGCGGCCTCGAACTGCCGATGACGCTGGGAGAACAGCTTCACCAGCTCCACCGAAACCCCTTCCAGCTGCCAGACCGGGCGTTTCATGTCCACGCCTTCCGCGCCCCGCTGCACCCAGGACGCGCCTCGCTCGCGGAAGAGGTCGCGCAGGTGGTTGTCGAAGTACTCCGACGCGGTGACCGTCGCGGCCAGCACGGTGCGGCCGTCGAGCGCGGTCCATTCGCCGTCGTCGCTGCGCTGCACCTTCGACGAGATGAGTGCGTGGATGTGCAGGTGCGGGTCGGAGGCGCGGGAATCCCAGTGCTCGAACAACACGGCGGTGATCCCGTTGACATCCACCTGGGCCTCGCCCATGTTCCCGCGGCGGGTGAACGCGACGTTGCCCTCCACCCAGGACAACGTGTCACGAGCGGCTTGGCGGACCATCCCGGCGATCAGCTCTCGCTCCGCAGGTTGCGCCATGGCCCACGCGATCGACACTGACTTGTCCGGTGCGAACACCATCTCGAACCCGGACACCGCCGACTTGAGATCGCGTTTCTGTTCCGCCAGCCACTTGTTCAACTCGGTGTCGGTGGCGGGACCGTTGCCGTCATGGGCTTTCCGGTACGCCTGGATCTGGACACCGCGACGAATCTCGGCGCGTCGGGCCGCGGAAATCGGCGCACCGATCGGACGGCCGTTCAGGCGGTTGTGGTCCTTGTACGCCTGCGATACGTGAGAGCGCAGGTGATCCAGCGCGGAGTACTGCGGGAACCGCCGGCCCAGCCGGGTCGCTTTCAACGCCTCTGCGGCGGTGGCTCCGTCGGCGATCATCTCGGCTTCGATGGCGTCGGCGTGCGGGTTGCGGCCTTCGCCGAAGAGGGCGTTCATTTGGGCAGGGGTGACTGCGCCGGAGAGTCCTAAGTGCTCTGCTCCGGCGCCGAACCATTGGCCTGCCGGGTAACCACGGGAGAGGTAGTAGTCACTTAACAGCTCGCCGGGCTCGAGCTCACGGCTGCGATCGGCGCACGCCACCGTGTTCGTGAGATACTCATGACCACCAGGGCTCAGCTTCCGCAAGCCCATCATGTCCACATCAGACTACGCCGAAAAGACGGCGGCATCCACCTGGTTCAGAACGTCTGCAAGACGTGCTGTGTGCGGGGTAGGGGCAGGCTGGGGTGAGGTGGTGGCGGTGGCGTGGTCGGCGGGGTGAGTGGGTGGCGGGGTGGCGTGGGGCGGGGTGTGGTGGTGGGCGGCGTGCGGTAGGCGGGGTGGGGTTGGTGAGGCGTGGTGGTGGTGGCCGAAATTACAGTCGAGCGCCGGCGCCTGCACTAAGGCGCCCCTGGCGCCGTCTGCCGGCGCCGGGGCGGTCCCCGGGCTGTGCCGACACAGCAAAGCGGCCGCCGATCCGGAGATCGGCGGCCGCGTTCCGTGTGGACGGTCGTTACGGCTGGCTGTGCCGCGTGAGGTAGGACAGTTCGAGCCGGATGGCGGCGGCGGGCACGATGTCGACCGTGCCGCCGTCCGGGGCGGGCAGCGTCTGGACGTGGCGGGTGAGTACCTCGCGCAGGAACGCTGCGACGGCGGCAGGCTCGTTGGTCGGGATCGTCTCGGCGGCGGCTAGCTCGCGGTCGAGGTCGGCAAGGAAGTCGTGGAAGGTGCGCACGGTGGCGGCTCCTGGTTACGAGGTGGGGCAGGGGCACCCGGGCCGGGTGCCCCCGCTGGCGAGTGGGTGGTCAGGCGACGGCGACGAGTTCGCGCGACGGCGCGAACGCGACCAGCGGCGGCATGTCCCGGTCCCGGCACATCTCGCACCGGTCATCCGTGCTCGGGGTGCGCTGCTCGCCGGGGGCGCGCTCCAGGTTGCATGCCGCGCACAACCCGCCCGGCGCGACCGGGAGCAAGGCAAGCCGCTCGTAATCCTCATCGGACAGGGCATATCCGGTCAGCTCGCTGAGGACGTCGGCGGTGTCGTCGAGGTCGCCGTGGCGCTGCCGCTCGGCTTCGTAGGCGTCGACACCGCTTTCGTTTTTGCGCACGAGTCCGGCGGACGGGATCGCCTGCTCTACTTCGCGCCACTGCTCGTCGTAGTCGGGCTCTGCCGCGCTGTCGACGTAGCGGCGCGCGGCGCGCTGCTCGATCGGCTCGTGCCGTGCGGCGATCCGGTGGGCGGGCACGGTCGTGGTGTGCTCGCTGTCGGTCGGGCGTTCGGCGTCTTCGGCTTCCTTGCGGCAGGCATCGGAGCAGTACCGCATTTCGGGGAGCTCTGCGAGGTTGCCGTCACAGTTGCCGCACCGGTGGACGTCGGCGGACTCGGCTTCGGTGGCCTGCTGTCGGGCGGCGGTGCGGGCGCGGGCGTGGGCGGCGCGGGCTGGGCTGGCGTACACGCACGCCATGACCAGCGTGCGCAGGTCCTCGGCGAGACCCGCCCACAACCGGTGGGCGGCCTGGATGGCTTCCACGACGGTGGGGTGATCCACGCTGGGGTTCTTCAGCAGATCCGCGCACACGGTGAATACGGCCTTGTGCGCGTCCTGGGTCTGGGCGTTGAGCCACCGGAGCCCGTCGAGAGCGGCGGCGCGGCGCGGCGGGGTCTCGCGCAGCATCACCGTCACGTCGTTGACCTCGGTCACGGCGACGGTTCGGCGGGTCTCGCTGGACCAGACGCACTGGTGGAAAAGCTCGCGCTCAGCGTCGCCGTAGCTGTCCCATTCGGCGTGGGCGGTGCGCGCGGCGGCGAGGACGTCGCCGCTGGTCGCGGACGTGTCTTTGAGCAACGCTGCGCACGCGGCGAGGATCGCGGGCGGGTTTTCGCCGCTGTCGGTGAAGATCTTCCGCAACTCGACGAGTGCGGACCGGTCGCGCGGCGGCTGCGCCTGCAAGTCCTGCACGATGCGCGTGATGCTCTTGCGGTGCTTGGGGTGAATGGTCGAAACCATGATATCCAACTTTCTTGAACGGGATTTGTGAAGACTTTCGGGTTTGCGGTCCCGATCGTCTTGCGATTTCCATATTACCCGAGTTCTGGTGTCCATTCCAGTTGTAGGCAGCGGTTTCCGCTGCGTATTTCAGTGAATTCTGGCCGCGAATTGAGCCGTAGAATCTCATTTGCTGGCGGGCTGCCTGTGCGTCGCCCGCGCGGCTCGCTGGCCGTGTGCCTGTGGCCGCTGGTGTCGCTGGTCGGTGCGGTGAAGGTGACCGACTGCTGAGTGGGTGGTGGGTGGCCCCGAAGCAATCAGGGCAGGCCCCCGGCCTGCCCTTAACGTCTGCCCTAGGGAGTAGGGGCCCCGAATGCAAGGGTGGGGCCTCAAATTATTTTGGCCACGCTTTTCGGTCAAAATAATTTGGGGTGCCCTTGTATTTGGGGGGACGACCGATACAATTTCGGGGCCACCCACCACGCGCGGACGCAAAGAGAACACGTGAAGGTTCCCACTGCCGTCGTGCACGAGGAGCAGCCGCCTGACCAGCTGAGACGGCATGCCGCCTGGTGTCGGGGTGAGGCTCGTGGCCTGTGGGTATGCTGCCGGCAGCGCTCCGTGGGCTTGAACGGGCCTTGTGGCGGAGTGTCAGCGGACCGCCGCGAGTTTTGCGGCTTGCCACTTCGGTGGCGTGGCCCTCCGGGGCTGCTGCGGCGGTACCGCGCCCCTCTCCTCTCTCACTGGTGGTCGGCCGTGAACACGATCGACGCAGTCGGTCGTCGCGTCGGCGGCGTGAACGCCGCGCCGCCGATGCGGCGTGGTGACGCCGCTGCCGCAGGTAGGCTGGGTGGTAGAACCGCAGCCCTCCCCGCGCGGGAGGTGCGTCATGGTTGAACGTCAGACAACGAGTTCGGGGCGTAAGCGTCGGTCGTCGGCGACGCTGGCGCGGCTGGAGGCGGCGCGGCGGCGTCGCGTCGAGCAGCTGGAGCGTGAGCGCGAGAACGAGGCGCGGGTGGATGGGGCGCTGGGGCCGTTCGCGGAGGCGGTGACGGCGATTGAGGCGGTGGAGCGCCGGCGTGGGGACCGGATCGGTGCGCTGGGGGCGCAGCTGGAGCGGAAGCTGTCGGAGCTGGACCGGCTGCGCGCGGCGAAGGTCGCGGAGTTCGAGCGCCAGGCTGAGCAGGTCCGTGCGGATGCGGAGATGGAGATCGGTGAGTGGCGCGCGGTGATGGCGACGTCGGTCGCGGAGATCCGTGCGGCGGATGTCGGGGCGGCGGAGACGGCGGCGTTGCTGGGGATCTCGGCGAAGGCGGTCACCGCGTTGTCGCGTAGCGCGGCGGCAGCGGCGGACGTCGGCGATAAGAGCGCCGAGGAGTCCACGCGCGCGGCAGTAGTGGACGTCGCACCCTCGGGTGACGAGCGGGCTGTCGAGACGGCCGTGGTTGAGCAGGTCGATCCGCCCACACGAGATTCAGAGGCAGACGTTCCGGCAGAGTGATTGGGCTGGGCTGGCCGGGCATGCGACGAGGGGGGGGGGGGGGGGGGGGGGGGGGGAGGCAGGGGGGGGGGGTGGGGGGGGGGGGGCGAGAGGCGGAGAGGGGCGGGGGGGCCGCGTCCGGCGGGGCGGGACTCCCCTC
>NZ_JBVJNO010000012.1:165601-299793 GCF_055583645.1 Amycolatopsis sp. NPDC104587 | reverse complement strand
TCCTCCCCCCCTCTCCCGGTGGTTGGGGGGGGTTGGAGTGGGGTGTGCGGGGGGGGGGGCGCCCCCCCCCCCCCCCCGGGCCCGATCAGAACGGCGGGGTGTCGCTGCTCCCGGCGCCCGCGCCGACCAGCTCGCGCTCGTCGGCCGCGCCCCACGGGTCACTGGCCGGGGTAGCCCCGGTGCTGGTGGCCAGGTCCGGGTTCACCTTCGAGGCGGCGTTCTTCGTGTTCTTGGTGACCGCGGCGGTGGCGTAGCGCAGCGACGGGCCGATCTCGTCGACGGTCAGCTCCATCACGGTCCGCTTCTCGCCCTCCTGGGTCTGGAACGAACGCTGCTGCAGCCGGCCCTGGACGACGACGCGCGCGCCGCGGGTCAGCGACTCGGCGACGTTCTCGGCCGCCTGCTTCCAGATGGTGCAGCGCATGAACAACGCCTCGCCGTCCTCCCACTCGCCGGTCGCGCGGTTGAAGGTCCGGGGCGTCGAGGCGACGGTGAAGTTCGCGACCGCGTTACCGGCGGCGGTGAACCGCACCTCGGGGTCGGTGGTGAGGTTGCCGATGATGGTCATGGTGGTGTCGCCGGCCATGGTGGCCTCCTGTGCTCGTTGGGGTGTGGAACGCGGCGCAGCCTGAGCACGCGGCGGCCGGGGGGCGCCGTCAGGCGACGTCCCCGGCCTGGCTCATCCGCCCGGTGTGAACCAGCCCGCTGCTCGACCGGCATCGGAGCTCGGGAAGGTATGGGGCTGGTTCACCCGGGCGGATCGGGCCAGGCTTCGGGGACGCACTGCCCCCGGCCGGGGTGTGCTTACCTTCGGGCGATCCACGACCCAGCGAGCCGGGGGAAGCCACTACCGGTGACACCCACCCGCCGTCGCGCCACCATCCGCGACGATGTCGAGCACGCGCGGCAGAAGTTCGGTCTGCGGACTGTCGCCGCACTCGGGGACGCTTCGGCGGGCGGCGCGACCGGCGTGGCGGGGTGGGCGTTATGCCTGGTCGATCGCGGGCTCGCTGAGCAGGGCGGCGCGGGTGTCGGCGCTGGCGTTCTCGAGCACGTGTCGGATCTCCGATGGTGCGACAGCGTGGTCGAGCACAGTGGAGAGCAGCAGCGTCATGGGGTGCTCGGGGTCGGCGTTCTCGAGCGCGATCCGCGCGACGGTTCCGCTGCCACGCAGGTAGGCGTGCACCGCGATGACGATGGCCAACTGGCCGGCGACCGGGCCGCAGCTGTGCCGCCACAGGTGCAGCACCAGGTTCTCGGCGGCCAGGCGTGTCGCGTCGTCGGGGACGGCGAGCAGCGCGTCGCGGAACGGCAGGGTGGCGAAGGTGGCGGCGAGATCGGCGATGGCGGCATCGTCGGCGGGTAGCTCGCCGTGGGCGGCGGCGCCGATCGCGGCGTCGGCGCGGGCCAGGCGGACGTGCGCGGCGAGGTGCCAGCTTTCGTCGAGGGCGGCGGCTTCGACGGCGTCGGTGATGTGGGACTGCAGACGTGCGCGGAGGTGCTCGGGCGCGGGGGTGAACCGTGCCGCGAGGGCGTCGCGGCTGGCGGCGATGGTGTGTCCGGCGAGGACGGCGGCCGCCGCGGCCGGGGTGGCCGCGGGGTCGGGCAGGACACCGGTGCGGTCGGCGTCGCGGTAGGAGCGCCAGCGCGCGCCGTCGGCGACGGCCGGCACGTGCACGAGGTCGACGTCGGTGAAGCCGTCTTGGGCCAGTTGCTCGATAACGCTGTCGACGTCGGCACCCAGGGGCAGCAGGTCGTCGCCGGTGGTGTCTTTGTCCCCCGCGTGGATGACGATGCCGATCACGCAGAAGACGGGCAGGTCGCCGCATTGCCGGTTGAACCGCCGCGCGCAGTCCTCGGCGTGGCCGGTGAGGCGGTTGAGGTCGATCGGGGCGAGCGGGCCGGTGGTGACCGAGTCGTCGTCTTTGGTGAGTGCGGTGATCAGCACCAGGGAGTCGTCGGGGATGAAGCCGAGCAGCGCCGGGAGGCTGGCGACGATGATCGTGGTGCTGGCGAGCGTGAGAGGCATGAGCGTCCTTCCGAAGAGGAAGGGTACGGGCCGTCGGAGGGGACCGGGTCGTGGCTTCAGTGGCCGAGTTCGGCGCGCAGCGTCTGGGCGGCGGTGTGGGCGATCCAGGGCGGTGACGGCCGTCGGACGTCCCGGCCTGAGGTGGGGATGAGTCCGTTGACCGCGACGCTCCAGAAGTCCGGCCAGGGTGCGGTGTCGGTGCGTTCGCTGCGGTAGATGACGATCACGTCCCGTCCGTCGTGGCGGCGGGCGCGGGCGGTGACCCGGATCGCGACCCGCGTCCGGTCGCGGCGTTGGACGGGCTCGTCGTAGAGCAGCGAGACCGGTGTCGCGGGCAGCGTCTGGCACAGCTCGACGAGGACACCACGGGCGACGTTCCAGGCGCCGAGGTCGTCGAGGCTGCCGCGGCGGGGGATGTTGCAGGCGACCGACTCGGGTAGCACGTAGGAGCTGCTCCAGTCGTAGGGGCTGAGCCACAGCTGGTTCTCGGGCATCGGTCAGACCTCCACCGTGGTGTCGTCGCCGACAAGATGGGGCTGGCGCGCGCATTCCGCGGCGCAGCTGCCGGGTTCCGCGGGGTCGGAGATGAGCCGGCGGCCACCGAGTTCGGTTTCGATCAGTCGGCAGGCTCGCTTGTAGGCGACGCTGGTCTGGTCACGGGTGTTGTGGACGGTGGATGCGGTCACGAGGGACCTCCGTGTCGGGTGCGGGTGACCGCGCCCGACCAGCACACCCGGGGGCCCGGCGCTCGGCAGCTCGGCGCGGCCGGGCTGCATGAGGCCGGCGCCGGGGTCCTGGGTGTGCTCTCCTGGCCGCGAGCGTCCGCGCCGAGGACGAGGTGCTCGGGCAGTTTCGATGCGGCCGGCGGGGCGTGGGGCCCTACTGCGGCTGGGGTGCCGCGGTGGGTCGGCGGGTGGCGTGATCGCGGATGACGCGGATGCTGTGGTCGTGCAGGACCTCGGCGTGGCGGCCGTCGTCGGGCACGTACACGAACGCGTCGGGATCGTCGATGTTCTTGGTGGTGAAGCAGAGCATGTAGTGGGGCCCGGCGGTGCGGGAGTCGCTGCAGATCTTCTTGGCGTCAGCGACGCTGACGCGCCACAGGACGCGTTGGCGGGTTGGGGTGGTGTGTTTGCTGGCGATGAACACCAGCGCTTCGCCAGACGGCACGGGAGTGTCCTTTCCGGATCGAGTGGATCGTCAGGAGCGGGTTCGCGGGGACGTGGTGACCGGGCGGATGCGCAGGTGCGGGGTGAGTAGGTAGCAGGCGGCGGGGTGGCCGTGGAGGGTGGCGACGTCGTAGCGGGTCAGCCAGACCGCATGCCAGGGCTCGGCGGGGGCGCCGAGGCGCCGGTCGACGTCCGCGCCGTGGACGGCGTCGGTGTCGATCGTGCGGGCGCTGGCGCGGTAGTGGCTGCGGCGCCCGGCGACCATCGGGCAGGGCGCGATGGTGTAGGCCGCGCAAAGCGGATTTATCTCGACAGAATGATGCGGGAAATTGGGTGGTTGGGCGATCACGGCGGCGACGAGTTCAATCGTCGTCTGACGATTGCTCACTAGGCCACAACCGGCCGCCGGTTGCGGCATGATTACCCACATGGGCAGTCCGTTGGTTCCGCTACCGCCGTCTCATCCGCCTCGCCTGCGCCCGTTGCACTGGACGTGGGTTCTCCTATCCGCCGTCGCGGTCGTCATCGTGGGGGCCGGCGTCGGCTGGTGGCTGTGGCGACAAGCCGACGGACTGGCCGCAGCGGATCTGGCGCGGATGCGCGTCGAGGCCATCCGCACCGGTCTTACAGCGGCAGGCGGCACCGGAGCTGCCCTTGCACTGCTCTTGGCAGTCCGCCGCCAACGCTCCACCGAGGTCGCCCTCAACCTCACCGACATCGACCTGGCCCAGAAGAAGGAAGCTGCCGCGGACGCTGCGCACGACGCCACCGAGCGGCGCATCACCGACCTATACACCAAAGCCGCCGAGCAGTTGGGCTCAGGCAAGGCGGCTGTGCGGCTAGCAGGCATTTTCGCGCTTGAGAGGCTTGCGCAGGGAGCACCGGAACTCCGGCAGACCGTGGTCGACCTATTATGTGCCTACATCAGAATACCCTCGTCAGCTGGCAAGGAACCCGGAAGCAACGCGACAAACGGCACACCATCGCGGCTGAGTTCCAGAGTGGCCGGGCGCCGCCAAAAGCCTGGGTCGCCTCCAGAGAGCCGGACGGCTTCTATCAGCGCAGGTGAGCTCGACGTCCGCGCCGCTGTACGAGACGTGCTACTACGTCATCTGCGCTATCTGAAAAAGAACAATCGCGGCTTACGGCTAGAGGACAAGTACTCCCAGGCAGACAGAGAGCATTGGGACGGGATCCAGCTGGATCTGTCGAACACCACGCTCGTAGACTGGGATTTCACAGCGTGCCGTATCTCGGTTGCCACCTTCGCCCACACCACCTTCGTTGGCTGCTGCGACTTCGGGCTCGCTGATTTCACCGTGGATGCGGACTTCACGGGTTCGACGTTCCGCGCCTCCGTATCGTTCTTTAAGGCGAAGATCGGAGGAACTGCGGACTTCAGCGGCGCGACCTTCCGTAAAGACGCTCACTTCGAGGATTTGGACGCCTCCGATGGAACCCTTTATTTCGAGGGGGCATCCTTCGAGGGGATGACATGGTTTGATGACGCAAATATAAGATATTCGGACTTCCGTCAAGCTGAATTCCTTAGGGAGTGCTACATGAATCGTGCCAGATTCGGTAGTGTCAGCTTCTACGACGTCACCTTCACAATCAAGGCTCGTTTTGAAGGGGCTACCTTTTGCGGTCAGGCAACGATCACTAGCGATCTCGCCATCCTTCAAGGTGCCCGGATCACGAAGATAAATCGCTTATGTCAGACGTGGCCGCCGTCCTACACCGTCGAAGCTCAGTCAGACGGATCCGGTGTGCTGGAAATGAAACATGACTGGAAACTTGGGAATGCACCGTCGGAGCGCCCGACTTTAAGAAGCCTCCTCGGCGACGCCCGAGAGCATTGGCCGACCGACCGAACCGCCCCTGGTGATTCAGGCTCGTCAGCATAGGGCTCGTGACGGCAACGCCTGCGCGATGAACCGGCCATCGGCCGTTCGGGGCGTCCCCCAGGGGACGACGGGACCGGCGAGGACCGGCAGGTGGGCAAGGCAGTGGGAATCGGAGGTGCCGACTCGGCGGAGCAGGGGTGGGAGGGCATGGTGGTCCCTTCTCGGCCGGGGTGCGGCGGCAGCCGCCGCACCCCGGCCAGCAGTCGAAGTGTGCGTGGGTCAGGCGTTGAGCACGGGTGCGACGACGCAGACGCAGTCGTCGAGGTCCTCGCCGCAGTCCACGCAGCAGACGCCGGCGAGCGATCGGTAGCACCAGGTTGGGCAGGGCTGGTTGTCGGCGGCGCAGAAGGGACACGCGCCGCACGCGAGGCACATCCCGGTCTCGGGATCGATGGCGTCGGTCACGCCGCAGTAGTGACAGCCGTCGTCCAGGCCCCACCACGCGGTCTGGCCGGGGTGACGGTCGAGGTAGTCGTGGTTGGAATACCAGACCTGGTTGTCCCAGTATCCAGCGCGCTCGTTGAACAGGTAGCCGTGGTTGGGGTAGCGCGGGTTGACGGTCAGGATGACCAGCTTGTTGGACGTGCCGAGCCAGGACTCGATGCGCCGCTGGGTCTCCGGGCGATCGAGGGCGAGGAACGGCTTCGAGGAGAAGATGTCGTCGGCGGCGATGCGGGTGTCCGACCGCGGATCACATCGCGACGGGTGTGCTTTCTTCGGCAGGATTCCGTTGTGGGCCAGGACGGTGCGGGGGTCGCCGCCGATCGGGAACGGGTGGATGTTGTCTTCGGTGACGGAGCCGTGGGTGGCGTAGCGGCTGTGGAACAGCGCGGGCTTCTCGGGGTGCAGGCCGCGCAGGGCGGCGAACTCGTCGATGACGGCGGCGGCGTTCATGCCGCGGCCGGTGATGATGCGGTCGCCGGCGACGATGGCGTAGCCGTGGCCGTCGTTGTTGTGCACGGCTCCGTTGGCCAGGGCGGCGGTGTCGGGCTGGATGCGCGCGGGAAGGTAGGTCAGCATGCACATGCGAGGTTCTCCAGTTCGGCGGTCAGCGGCGCGTACTGCGGACGGGTCAGCAGCCACTGGGTGAAGGCGGGCCAGGTCCACCCGCCGGCCTGGGTGATGTCGGGGATGGTGAGGTCGCGGGTGTAGGCGACGGAGGCGTCGGCGAAGGCGAGGGCGGCCTGCACGTGCTGGATGTCGAGGCTGGAGGCGAAGACCCGTAGCTCGAAGGTCTCCTCGGGCTGGGTGTTGATCGCGGAGCCGCGCGGGCCGTAGTACTTGCCTTTGCAGGCGTCTTTGATGTTGTCGCGTTCGGAGTCGCGGAACGCGGCGTAGCCGCTGGAGCGGCGGGCAAGGATCTGGACGTCGTCGGCGTTGCGGTAGACGAACTTCATCCACCGGAACACGTGACATGGCCCGGCGAAGGCGGCGCGGCTGATGTGGACGTGCAGCCCGTTGCCGTCGCCGCTGCAGCCGGCAACCTCGAGCGTCTCGAGCAGATGCCAGGGAAAGGAGTCCAGCGCCCAGCGGTAGGCCATCGGGTGGGTGACGAGCTCGAACCCGTAGCCGATGCTGCTGTCCTCTTTGAGGTAACCGAGGCCATCGAGGGTGTCGACGGTGTCGTCGATGCGGTCGGACAGGTGCCCGCGCGGGACGTTGATTTCCAGTTCGAACCCGAGGTAGCGGGGGCCGATGCCGTGGAAGACCGGTCGCGGCTTGTAGCAGTAGCCGTGCAGGTCCTCGTAATCGTCTTCATCGACGGTGTCGTGGTCGTCGCAGTAGTTTCCGCTGTCGATGAGGGTTGTGCAGTTGCGGCATTCCCAGTAGTCGAGCCGGTGTGCGCATTCGTGGCACATATCGCGGCCGGACTCGGTGTCGCGCAGGCCGTCGTCGTAGAGGTCGCAGTAGTCGCAGAGGTCGAAAACCTGGGCGCAGGGCGAGCAAAGCCGGCGGTCGTCGGTGGCGTAGAGCGGTTCGTGCAGTCGCAGCGACACAAGACCCGTGCAGTGGTCGCACGTATAAAACTCCTCGATCTCGTCGAGGGAGTGCGTCCGGCACAGGTAGCCGTTGCGGATGAGGATGTCGCACTGATCGCAGGTGCGATAGCGTCCGGCGCGCTCACAGAAGTCACAGATCCGCCCGTCGTCGTCGGTGGCTGAGGTGACTTCGGTGATCTGCCCGCATCCGCTGCACCGGTGCAAAGCGAGGACGCAACCTTCGCAGTAGACGGTTCCGGGCGTGAGGTGGAACGGTGTCGGGGTTGCGTTGCCGCAGTCGTCGCAGCGGACGATGTCGTCGACAGGTGTGGTCATGGCGGGTGGCCTTTCGCGCTGTAGACGTGAAAAAGGCGCCCCTCCCGGCGGAAAGCCGAGAGGGGCGCATGAGCAGAGGGAGGACCGGTAGCGCGGTGTTGGGTGTTCGGCGCGCACCGCGCTACCGGCCCTCAGGGACGGTGTCCCGGTCCAGGTAGGGAAGCCCCGGCCGGGACACCGAGTTCAGATGCATCAGCAGGCTGGTTGGCCTGGTGCGGTTCGTCGCCTGTGGACGGTTGCCGTTGTTGCTGTGGTGGCCTCCTGGGCCTCGTCGGTGTGCGGGACGCGACGCGGTCGAGCGCCCGCGGGCCCGGGGCGTGAAGCCCGGCGGGCTCGTCCGGCCGGTGTGAACCGGCGGTGGCAGACGCGTGTGTGCGCGCGGTGCCGCGGCGCCGGTTCACCCGCGCCGGATGTGGCCGAGCGCCGGGTTCAGGCGCCCCGGGACCGGGGTGCTGTGCTCTCGATGGCCTGCACGGCCGATGGTGCCGGGGTCGCCCTGCGTGGAATTTGATGTCCTGCCCCAACGCCGCGCGGAAACAGATGCCACTATCGGCTGTTAGATAACGGTTTCTGTGTAACTATTTCCGCCCTCGCAGGCGGACCGAGAGCGATGTGAGCAGCGTCGGGAGAAAGTAGAGCAGGGTGATCGACCCGATCACGATGACGAAGATACCGACGATGGTGATCGTCAGTTCGAGGAACTGCAGCGGCGCAGTGGGCGCGGTGTTCGTGCACGTGGACTCGAGTGTGGACTTCATGCGACGGGCCTTTCGTCTCGGTGGGGATAGTTGTGTCCATTGAGGAGCGTCAGATGTTGCCTAGGCTTCGGTGATGGGTGTGGTCAGCTCGGTGCGCGATTCCTGGGAGATCTTGGAAAAGTCGGGATCGACCGTGGCCGGGTCGATCCCGTTGCGGTGCATCACGCGGATGAGCCGGCTGAGCTGGGTCGGTCGTGGATCCTTGGCGAAGATCGCGGCGGCGGAAACGCTGTCGTGGCGCAAGAAAGCCGTCGCGGCGGCCAGGGCGGCCATGTCCGGTGCGTATCGCTCCGGGGCGTGTCGCCATAGGTGCAGCCACAGCGCGTGTGCGGCCGCGGCCCGCTCGGCGGTGGCCTGGGTGAGGTGGATATCGCGTATGCGGAGACTGGAGAGAGCGGCGAGGAGCTCGGCGATGACCTGCTCGTTGGTCGGCACGTGCCCGCCGGTGGCGGCGGAGACGGCATCGTCGAGCCGGTCCAGGCGCCGACGCAGGCGTGGGCGGTCGTCGGAGAGTTCTTCTCGCTCGACCTCGTCGGTGATCGGGTCGGCGAGAGCGCCGATTCTGTCACGGATGTCGGTGGGCGCGGGAAGGAACTGTTGCAGGAATTCGTCGCGGCTGCGGTAGACCCGGTTGCCCAGGGCGATGACGTGCGCGGTCATCGGTGAGGTCGCGTAGTCGGCCAGGGTGCCGGTGTGGCTCTCGACGTCGTAGCACGACCACGTGACTCCGGGGGTGAAGCCGGGCAGGTGCAGCAGCTCGATGTTGGTGTAGCCGCGGTCGTGCAGCTTCTGGGTGAAGGTGGCCAGCTCCGTGCGGTAGGGCAGGTCGGCGGTGTCGGTGGTGTCGTGCACGACGGCGCCGATGAGGCGCATGACCGGCTTCTCGGAGAGCGCTTTCTGCATGTACGCGACGACGTAGCCGGGGTTGTGGTTTACGGCGTCGAGGTCGAAGCGGGTGATCGGGCCCATACGCGCGGTGCCGTCGCCGCGGGCGGTGGCCGCGACGAGGACGAGCGATTCGTCGGGCACGTACCCCAGCGTGGCCGGAATCGCGGCAAGGAGGTCGGCGTCGGTCAAGAACATGGCTGCAGGCATCGGAAACCTCACGAGGTATCGGCGGAGTGTCGGACGGTGAGAAGGGACTGCGGCGGCGCGACGCACGGTGCACGAAAAGGGGCTACGGTGCCGGCGGCGTGGGCCTGTCGTCGCTGTTCGTCGGCACGGCGTTGCGCGCGGCTTTCGCGCGCACGCGTTCGACGACCGCGTTGCCCAGCGCGCCGAGGAATCCGATAAGCCCGAGCCTGACCCAACAGCCAAGGTAGGTATCGGCGAAGGTGAGGCTGAGCTGGACGAGCTGGGAGAACGTGGTGGTGAAGAACGCTGCCGGCGTGAAGCAGATGAGGTCGGTGTGGACGTGCACGATGGGTCGTTCCTTTCAGGCGGGGCTGGATGTCCGCGCCGGGCGCGGTTGACCAGCCGCGCCGGTGCGCGCCGAGGCCCCGGGTGCTCTGCACCCGTTGAATGTGGCGGGTGGTCTGGGCCCGGGGCCTCGGTGTGCTTTTCTGACGGCGGGCCAGCGCGCCGGGGCGGCTACGGGCCCTTGACCTCGGTTGCCTGCTTCAGTGCCTGCTCGGCTCGGCGCAGGAACGCGGTGAGCTGGCGGTGAGTGCCCTGGATCACGGCGACGCCGGTGTCGTGGTCGCCCACGAGCAACGCGGTCTCGCCGGCGGGAACGACTTCGGCGCCCACGTCGTCGCCCGGGTGCGCGACCTCGATCACCGAATCCGGCGGAACAGCAACGTAGCTGTCACTCATCGGCTTCCCCTGTGCTTCCGACGTGACGCTGCCGCGGCGGTCCCTGAGGAGGTCCGGCGCTGTCGGCGGATGCGTCGCAGTGCTGCCGGATGGAGCGGGGGGTCGGTGTGCTCGGCGACGTGCCGGATCAACGGCGCGACCGGCCGGGGACGGTCCTGCGCGAGCAGAGTCAAGGCCGCGCGAGCGGCGTCGTCCGATCGGTGCGTGGCGGTGTCGGCCTCGGTCCACAGCCAGCCGTCGAAGAAGTACCGCCGCTGGAGTCCGGCCGGATACGGTCGATGTGGGGTGTGCTTGTCGGATCATCGGGGTCGACCGCGGCGTCGTCGATGACGAGCAGGTCGGCGCCGTCTCAGCGGAACCTCAGGTGGTCGGAGGTGGCTTCGGCGGTGATGGCGACCCATTCGGCGACCACGCGCCGAAATCGGGGTGTCCCCGTGTAGAACTGTTTGCCGCTGGCGGTTTCGGCGATCAGCTGTGGTTCACCGAGCTGTGCGGGAAAGGCGGGTTGGCCGTCTCCGCTGATGAGCTGTTCGTCGGCGCGGACGGCGTTGTGGCTGTGCTGAGGCACGTCCTCGGGCATGGTGATCACCTCGTGTGTCTCAGGTGGATAGTGGTGCTGTCGAGGGGCACGTCGGGTGTCCCGTTTAGCTTGTGCGTTAGGGCGTTGTGGTTTCGGTGCGCAGCCGTTCCTGGGCGCGTGCGCGGCCGGCCCGCGGCGCGGGGCGGTCGGTGAGGACGCGTGGGTGTTCCCGTCCTGCGGCGATGCCGTCGCGGATGGTTCTGCTCAGCTCGGCGCGGTCGAAGTCGGCGACACCGAGGTGCCGACGTGCGGCGTCGGTCAGGTGCTGGGTGATCGCGGCGGCGCTGATCCAGCCGTTGCCGAGCAGCTCGCCGAGCGCGGCCGCGGCGGCGAATACCGTGATGTGGCGGTGGCCTTCGGTGGCGGTCGCGACGTTGCGGCACTCGGCGTCGAGGGCGGCCTGGACGTAGGCGGTGACCCGGCGGTTGGTCGCCGGAAGTCGCAACGGCGGGACAGCCTCCGGCGGTGGTGGAGGCGGGGGTGTGAGGGCGGTGACCAGCCAGGCGGGCAGGATCGCGACCGGCAGGTCCCCGGTGATGGTGTAAGGCACCGGCATGCCGTGGACGGTGGCCAGCGAGCCGGGGGCGGTGACCAGCGCGCCGGGGCCGCGGGTGTCGACGTGCCAGCCGAGCCCGCGGCCGCGCGCACCGACGGTGCTGCGCAGTCGCGACCCCGGCGGCCGGTGGAAATACCGGTGCTCGCCGCCGCGCGGGGTGGCCACGGTGAAGGTGTCGGCCGGGTCGGGCTCGCCGGCCAGCTGAGCCAGCAGCCCCAGGACGTCCCGGCCGTGGGTGACGCCGTGGCGGGCCCACTGCTCGGGGACCCGCCCGTGCGCTGCATCGAGGTCCAGCACCAGCAGGCTCGCGGCTCCGCAGCTGATCCCGACGTTGCACGTCGGGTAGCGGGTCCACCACCGGCGGATGCGGTCGGGGTCGCAGGTGGCCCGCTGCTGCCAGCGCTCGATGGCGGGCTTCTTCCCTCGGGGGACGAGCGGGAACACTGGCCATCCGCGCTCGGCGGCCTCCAGCGCGGCGTGGAGGAGTTCGTCGGTGAAGGGTCTGGGAGGGGCGATCGCGGCCGAGGTGATGATCGCTGTCATGGCATCAGCTCGGCAGTAACCAGGGCAGGTCCAGGGGTGACGTGGCGAGGCCGGGCGATGCCGGTGCTGGCGAGGTGGACGTGCTGGATATTCGGCCGAAGATGCGGGTGCATCGGCAAACTCCGTTCTGCGCCGTGGGCACGCCGCGCGGCGCGCGCGACGCGGGCGGCGTGGAGGACAGCGACGGCAGGGGCGGGCCCGGCACGAGGTGTGCGGGCCCGCCCCTGTCCGGCGACATCGGGGGTGGCGTCGGCCGGCTAGCTCGCGGCTCCGGCCAGCTCCGCGGCGGCGACGTCCGGATGAGCCAGAGCGTCGGGGCCCTCGGAGAGGCCGAGCGCGGCATCGTCTCCCGAACCACCTGCGCTCTCGCCCTGGCGGTAGTCGGTCGCGTCGTCGACCCCAGAACCGACGGGTGACCCATCGTCGCCCGGCTCAGCCGGGCGGGAGCCGCCGGCAGTAGCGGCATCGAGCACGTCGCCGTGCTGCTCAGCGCCGTCATCGTCGGCTGTGTCGCTGATGGTGGTCTCGCCGAGCGCCGCGGCGATGACGTTCCGCTCGCTCTGCGGTGTGATGATCAGCCGTTCGACGTCGGAGGCCGGATAGCCGGCGCCGACGAGCGCGTTCATGTACTCCTGCGGCGCCTGCATCGCGTATCGCCACGCGTTGCGCGAGAGCGCCTCCTCCATCGCGCAGAAGGTGAGGAACATGTCGTAGACGGTCGCTTTGCCCGGCGTGGCTGCGGTGGCGACCTTGTCGGACAGGTCGGTCACCGTGCTGCCGACGGGCAAGCCGAGGAGCTGGCGGGCGAGCGCGTGGTTCTGGTTGAACGCGCGGCGCAGCGCGTAGCCGCCGTGGGCCTTCTGCCGGGCGAGGAACAGCTGCGCGCCCTTGGGCGCGGTCTTGCGTAGCACGAATTTGGCCAGCCATTCACGTCGTGGCTTTTCGGAGGCGTCGATCAGCTCGTTGTTATTGCGCACCCATCGGCGGATGATCCGTGCCTCGGTGCGGGCGCGTTCGTCGGCGGCCAGCGCGGCCCGCGCGGCCACGAGGTCGGTCTCCTCGCCCGCGGTGCCCGCGCCATCGCCGTCGCCGGTGTCGGGCGTGCTGGTTGTGCGGGGGGTGAGGTCGACACGTCCGGTCGGGGCGTGGCTGAGCGCATGGCCGTGGGCCCGGAAGTCGGCGCAGCCGTAGACGGCGACCGCGATGCGATCGCCGTTGTCGTCGTGGTGGTCGTCCTCGATCCAGGCGCCGTGGCCGGGGCAGGTCGTGTGGTCCTCGGCGTTCAGGGCGGTGTAGGGCGCGTCCTCGGGGCTGGGGCGCAGCCGGTCGAGGGAGCGGGCTTCACCGTCGTAGGCCGACAGGGTGTCCGCGAAGATCGTGATCTTGGCGGCGGTCAGCTCCCGGGTGAGCGTCGTGACCAGCGCGGCGAGCCGCTGTGCCGCGGCGTGTTCGTCGCGCTTGGCCTGAGCGAACACCGGGAAGTTGTTCGGCTCGGTGCGCGCGATGCGGATCAGTTCCTTGGCGGTCTCGCGGTCGCCGGCCTTGTCGAACTCGGCGACCACCCCGGCCTGGATCAGGTCGAGGTCGAAGCGTTCGGCGGCCTTGAGCGCCAGCTCGCTCTCCCCGGCCTGGAGCACCTGCTTGACGTAGGCGGCGCCGTTGCGGCCGCGGGCGAGCTTGCGGGCGATGCCCGCAGGGGTGAGATTGAAGGCGGCCAGCTGCTGGATGGCCCGGGCGCTGTCGCCGAGGGTCAGCGGCTTGCGGAGGTCGTTCTCCTCCAGCTGGCGGACGATCCGCTCGATCGTGGCCTTGCGCTCGTCGGCGGGTGGCGGGGTCTTCATCCAGACCGGCAGCTCGACGCCGGCGGCGCGGGCGTTGTTGAACCGGCGCTGGCCCTCGGTGATCATGACGATGCCGGTCTCGTAGTTGCGGTAGCCGTTGGCCGCGGTGTTGATGCCGTTGTTCTTGAAGTTCGCCGTGGTCGCCGGGTCGGCCTCGGCGTTCTCGGTGCGGACGTTCCGGGCGAGCAGCGCCTCATCGGGGTTGATGTGGATAACGGTGTTGATCTCGGCGTCCCACTGCGCGTGCAACGCCGCCAGCTCGTCCTCCGACAGCCCGGCGAGCGGGTTCCCGTTGGCCGCCTCGTCGCCACTGGTGGAATCGAGGACGGCGCGGTCGAGGTCGGACGGTGCGGTATCGATCTCCGGCGTGGCCGGGGCGGCGTCATCGGCGCGCTGGGCGGGCAGATCCATCGTGGCGGTCACGCGGGCTCCTTGATTCAGGCCGGTCGGTCACCGGCAACCCCGGGGACCGACCTCGAACCCCGCACGCCGCGCCGTCCCCGACCTGCTGTCAGCAGTGGAGAAAGGCGGCGTGCGGGTGTCCCGGTCGGGACGCACTCGCCCAAGCGGGGCCGCCCGCGTCGGCGGCAAGCCCGCCTGTCCTGTACATCCGCAGCCATGGCCACGAACGGGGCGGGCTTGCCCGACGCCAGGCTCCGCTAGAGTGCGTCGGCCCGACCGGAACACCGCACCGGCTTTCCTCAGCGCAGCAACACTTTGTAACTGAGCGCCCGAGTCGGCCAGTTGAGCGTGGTAGTTGGCCAGGGCTGACGCTCCACTGCTGTCGACGCACTCGCGCGTGGAGAACGGCCGAAACGTGCTCATCGCGGCATGACAGCGCGTTGGCAGCCGCTGGCGGCGTCCTCCGTGGTCGGACCAAGCGAACGACTCGAATGGGGCCATGTCGAGCTCGGGTCGTGGCCGACCGCAGCAACGACCTTCCCGTGCTGACCATCGACGGAGCCTGTTTCTCTGACTTCGACGGGTTCGCCCGCGATTGCTCGACGGCTATACGTGGCGAAGCTGCGACGCTGTTCGATGAGATTGTCGAAATCATCCGCGATCACGGCCCCGATTCCGGCGAGACCAAAGGCTGCATGCACTTCGAGTTGCTCTGACCGGCCGGATCCTTGCCGACAATCAGTAGCATCCGCTTCTCGGCATGAGCGGATGTAAGTGTGCGCGATCAGCGGCTACTCGTTACCCCACGCGGTCTACGGCGGTCTGCAGCCCGAGCATCGCCGCGGCGACTTCAGCCGCGGCCGCGTCGGGGATCGCGATGGCGGCATGGTCGAGCACGAGCAACCGCGCGCTGAGGATCTCCCGCACGAGCGGCACGCCGTTGCCGACTGGAAAGAACCGATCGACCTTCGATGCTTACAAGTCCGTGCTTACGCGGGCACGATGCCGAACCCGAGCACCACAGCCGCTGACACCACCACGTGCCCAGGGGCCAGGTCCTCCGCCGTGGCGGCGCCCTCGGCCCCGTGCCCGCGGTACTGCGGCCTCTCGTCCGGGTTGACGTCATCGATGTGCACCACCGCGCCCAGCCGGACACCGGCCGCCTCGGCGTAGAGCTCGGCCTTCGCCCTGGCCGCCGCGACCGCCTCGCGCCGGGCCCGGGCACGGAGAGCTGGTTTGTCCCGGACGTCGAAGTCGACACCCTCGATCTCGTTCGCGCCGGCGGAGACCAGGTCTGTCAGCAGCGATGGCAGATCGTCCAGCGCCGCCGACTCCACGACGAACGACGCCGAACTCTCATAGCCCAGGAACTTCCGCTGCTGGCCGTACTCCCATTTACCGCCGAGTTCGATCCGCGAGCTCTCGATGCCGGCGTCCGGAACGTTGTGCCGCCGGAGCGTCGAGCGGATCTCGTGCACGGCCAGCCCCGCGGACTCGAAGGCGTCCGACGGTTTCTGCTCCAGGCACACGACCTTGAATCGCGCCCGCACCAGGTCCGGGGCCGCCTTGACGCTCGCGGCACCGTGCACCGCCACGCCCCAGGGGCGTTCGATCATCTGCATGGGCCGAGTCAACCACGGGTCGGAGCGGGTTGGCGCCCAGCGGGGAGTGAAGAGACCGCCGCCCACATACTCGGCCACCGCATCCGGGCGACGCGGGCATGACGGCCATCTGCTCGGCCGAGAACCCCGGCGTTCTCCAGCGACTTGGAGCTCAGCGCCTTCGCCTAGGCCATCGAGCGGCATCTTGAAGCACGAGCCGATCCGGATCCTGCGTGCCGCTGATGTTGACGTCCAAAGACGGTCAGGGCGGCGCCGGCGTCCGCTCAGCGGCATGAGAGTGCGTTGGGTGTGATCGCTCGAGCCCAGAAGCTGAAGCGGGCCGGGTATGCCCGTCGTCGGTGGTGAACCACATTGACCTTTACGGCGTGGTGCTGGTTGTTCAGACGGTTCGCCGACGGGCGACTACGCGGTGGCGATGAGCGGGAAAGCCGCGCACGACGGGAAGCCGGTCGCGCGGTGTGGCCGGCTTTCCCCTATTCGGCTTGGTCGTCGACGCGGGTCAGCACCTTGTCCGCGATCCGGTGCAGCGTGCGCAGCTCCGCCGGGGTCAGGAGGTCGGCGAACAGCTCCCGCACCCGCTCGACGTGCCTGGGCGCGACCGACTCCAGGTGCGCGAAGCCGGCGTCGGTCAGGATCGCCTGCGTGTACCGGCCGTTGCCCGGGTCCGGTTCCCGGCATGCGAAGCCGCGCTTCTCCAGGCGGCCGATCAGGTGGGACAGCCGCGACAGCTCCGAGTTCGCCAAGGCCGCCAGCTCGCTCATCCGAGCCCGGCGATCCGGCTGCTCCGACAGGTGCGCGAGCACGTAGTACTCGAGGAAGCTCAGCCGCGCGTCGCGCTGCAGCTGCGCATCCAGGGACGCCGGCAGCCGCTGGGCGAGCCGCATGAAGGCGCGCCACGCCGACAGCTCGTCACTTGTGAGCCAGCGCTGCTCGGGATCCGCCACCACCACAGTCTAGCTGACTTGAAAATTCACGTCATCGTGCTAGCTTCTGACTTGAATGTTCAAGCGAGAGGACTTCCTGTGAAGATCGCGATCATCCTCGGCAGCACCCGTCCCGGCCGGAAGGGCGAAGCCGTGGCGAGATGGGTGCTGGCCAAGGCCAAGGAACGGCCGGACGCCGAGTACGAGCTCATCGACCTGCTCGACCACCCGCTGCCGCACCTGGACGAGGCCGTGTCCGCCAACCGCGGCGGCTACACCAACGACCACACCAAGGCCTGGTCCGCCACGATCGCCGCCTACGACGGGTTCGTCTTCGTCACCCCCGAGTACAACCACTCCACCTCGGGCGTCCTGAAGAACGCCATCGACTACCTCTACGCCGAGTGGAACAACAAAGCCGCCGCCTTCGTCTCCTACGGCGCGCTCGGGGGCGCCCGCGCCATCGAACACCTGCGGGCGATCTGCAGCGAACTGCAGCTGGCCCACGTGCGCCAGCAGCTGTCGTTCTCGCTCTTCACCGACTTCGAGAACTTCGCCGAGTTCAGCCCGTCTCAGATGCACGACGACGCCGCGTCGGTGCTGTTCGACCAGCTCGAATCCTGGGCCGGCGCGCTCACGACCGTCCGGTGAGGCTCTATGGGCTCGAGGAGCACTTCGCCACGGCCGACGTGGTCGCGGCGTGGCGGCGGCACGACCCCGCGCTCGCCGCGCCGATGATGAGCCGGGCCGTCGCGAATACGGCATTGCTCGACCTCGGCGAAGGCCGCGTCGCCGCGATGGACGACGCCGGGATCGACACCGCCGTGCTGTCGCTCACGACACCCGGCCTGCAGGACCTGGACCCCGCCGAAGCCGTCGCCCTGCAAGGCCCCACCAACGACGTCCACGCCGACGCCGTCGGCCGGTTTCCCGGGCGGTTCCGCGGGTTCGCGGCCCTCGCGACGTCCACGCCCGCGGCGGCGGCCGACGAGCTGCGGCGCGCCGTCACGCAGCTCGGGTTTGACGGGGCACTGGTGAACGCGAACTCCCGGGGCCAAGCCCTCGACGAGGCCCGTTTCTGGGACGTCTTCGAGGCCGCCGAGGACCTGCGCGCCCCGGTGTACCTGCACCCGAGCGCGCCGGTCCCGGCGGTCACCGGGGCCTACTACCGGCGCTTCGGCGGCCCGGTGGACGAGCTGCTGGCCACCGGGACGTTCGGCTGGCACTACGACGCCGGGCTGACCGCGCTCCGGCTGATCGTCGCCGGGGTCTTCGACCGGTTCCCGGGGCTGCAGCTGATCCTGGGGCACTGGGGCGAGGTCGTGCTGTTCTACCTCGACCGCGTGGCGGCTCTGGACGCGGTGACCACGCTGGAGCGCCCGATCGCGGAGTACTTCCGCACGAACGTCTTCATCACCCCGGGCGGCATCGCCAGTCACCGGTACCTGCGGTGGAGCCTGGAGACCGTGGGCGCGGACCGGATCATGTACGCCTCGGATCACCCGTTCAACCGCGAACACAGCGGCTCCGCCCGGCGGTTCGTGGCGACCGCCCCGATCAGCGACGCCGACCGGGCACGAATCGCCCACGAGAACTGGGAGAATCTGATCGCGGGCATCCGGCGTCAGTGAGTTCTCCGTGAGTGGTGCGACCGGCTGTCCCTTGCAAGCGTTCCCACACCGACAACGTTGGCGGGCCGCGTGGTCGGGGCGCCGGAGCAGCAGAGGGCCGACACCAGTACAGACGCGAACCGCGGGAGCCCGACGGCGTCCGGCCGCGGCGAAGCCGGGTCGCGTCTCCGTGGTCGCGTGCCGGGCGCCGGGCACTGTGAAGACTCCGGCCTGGTATCGACCTGTCCAACCGCTCATCGGCATGTGCGCGTCTGGCGGTCTGCCGGTCGACCGCCCCGCGGCAGAAGCGGACATTTCCTGCGCAGTCGGGGAGACCAGTGGGCGCGGATCCCCAGGTACGTCCGCACTGCGCCGCGTTGGGATAGGGTCGGCCGATGCGTTGCCTCTTGATCGCACCCAACAGTGTGGACGTTCACGTGCTGTTGGGCGTGCTGGTGGATCAGGGGGTCGAAGTTCTCTCCGCGTCGGAGTTGGGCGCCGGCGTCACCTTGGCCCAAGCACCGATTGATCTCGCCGATTGCGCTGTCGCTGTGCTGCCATCACAGTCGACCCGGACCGCGGAGGGTCTGGCGGCCGTCCTCATCGAGATCGGGGTCGTCGTCGGACGCAAGATTCCGATCTTGGTGGTCGTCGAGCCTCCTGATGCGCCTCCGCCCGCATTGGCTGGCGCGACCGTCGTGAGGGCACCGGTCAATAACGTGGACGCGCTTCGGCTGCACCTCCGGATGTTCATGCTGTCAGTGGCGGCAAGCGACGCTGCCCAGGGGTCGAATCCTCCAACTGTGCTGGAGCCATCGTCTCTGGCTGGCTTCCGGGCGCGTTTGGAGGCAATTCGCAACCCTCTGCAAGCGCACGGGGCGTCGGGCGGAGGGATCGCGTCGACCCGAGGGATGCAGTTGCTGCGTCTCGTCTACGACGTCCTGTCAGGCGCGGGGGCCGTTGTGGTGGCCAACGTCGAGTTGTCGTCGGAGCCTCACCGAGAGGCGGACGCAGTGGCTTACATTCCGGGAACGGAAAGCGTCCTCGGAGCGATCATTGTAGAGGTCAAACTGCGGCGGCTCACCGAAGTCGACTTCCAGCGCGCCGAACAACAGCTACTGGCCAACATGAAAGCTGGCCGCGTCGGCTTCGGCCTCCTTGTCTATGACGATCTGGTGACTGACACACACAGGGTTCGAACCGCCCCGTTTATGCTCGCACTATCCATCGATGACCTGCTGTCCGAACTTGAATACGCGCCGCTAGGCGAACTGCTGGTCCGCGCCCGCAACCGGGCTGTGCACGGAGCCTGACATGACCCTCGACCCAGCAGCCGTCCGCGATCATTTGAACGCAGCCGCATCGGCGCTAGACACCGACGCGCAGGGCAAGGCATACGAGAAGTTGATCGTCTACCTGTTCGAGTCCACGCCGGGATGCCTCGCCGAGCCCAACGTCATCAGCGCATTCGGTAGCGAGCAGGTCGACGTTGCCGTGGGGAATTGGCAAGCCCCAGATGGCCCGACCCTGTTGCCAGCCACGTTCCTGGTCGAGTGCAAAGATTGGAGCAAGCCGGTCGACAGCAGCACGCTCGGCTATTTCATCAATACCCTCGCCAACCGTAGCGTTGAGGTTGGACTGATGATCGCCGCTCGGGGAATCACTGGTGATCCGCGCGATTTCTCCTACGCGCACTCCCTACTCATCCAGGCGTCAGCACGCCGCATCAGAGTCCTTGTGATCACTAGTCGCGAGATTGCCGAGCTCACCTGCAGCTCTGACTTCGTGGAGATGCTGAACAGGCGATATCTCCGTGCGGTTGCTAGTGGAATGGGCGTGCCTGTCTAATGTTGCCAGGTCGGTGGTCAATTCGCGCAAGGCTGGTCTCAGTGGGCGCGATATCCGGCCGGGCGCCTGAGCGGCAGATCTCTGTTTGAGTGCGGGACTGGCCAACTTTCCTCATTCCTCGGCCCGATCCGCAGCATCGACTTATCGCCGAAGGGCTTTCCCGGTCGTTTCTTGCGTCAGCTCACCTCGGGGTCGGCTCCCGCAGCAGGCTCAGCATTGCGCTGCGGTGGGAGAGCGTCAGCCAGACGTCGGCGATGTCCGGGTGCGCCCGGCCGTCCAGGTCGGCCCGTGTCCAGGCCAGCCGCAGGCACCGCGCTGCCGTGCGCGACGTAATTCGACCTTCCCGGATCGCGGCGTCCAGCTCGCCCACGACGTTGGCGGGAAGGCCAGTGACGGCGCGCGAGTACCATCGCGGTGCCGGGTACCGGCACGGAACCCACCGGCGGCGCGCGTGTTCCCGGGCTCGGGCGACGCTGTCGCGCAGCGACTCCAAAGACGGCAGCGACAGATCGGGCTCGGCGACGGTGACCTCCCGCACGAACAGGTCAACGCGGTCGAGCAACCAGAGCGGGCGAGGTAGCGCGCACGCTGCGCCGGCGTGCATCGGCACTCCTCGGTCCGGACACAGCCGCACAGGCAGTCCCGGGCGGTGAAGACCATGCGCGCCCCGGACGGGCGCGCTTCGGCCCCTGCCAGAGCTGTGACGCCGATCGTGCCGTTCTCCAGTGCCGGACGCAGCACCTCGACGATGCGGGAGGAAAACTCGGGGAGGTCTTCGACGGTCAGGACGCCGTGGTGGGCCAGGGTCAGCAACCCAGGCCGATTCAGGGACCCAGTTACCGCGGCGATCGTATCGTCGGGGCGCAGAGAAGCCCCGTGTGGCCGGGTAGGCGCCGCATTGTCGGGCAGCGGTTCGCCGGCCAGGAGGTGCCACGTGCTGAGCTCGAGCGCCTCGGTCTCGGTGAGGTCGGCCATCAGCGTCCGGATCAGCCGGGGCAGCAGGAGGACCGGGGTGCAGGGGAGCCGCGACGTGCAGGGTGTGGTGACCGCCGGCGGCCGCGACCGCGGCAGCTCGGACCGCTGCGGGTGACAGCTTGGGCCAGGGTTCGGGTGCCCATGGTGTGGTAGGCGATGCTCCTTCACCCGATGCGGGCTGCGGGGACGGAGCAGGTCCGCCTCGCAGCCAGGTGATCAGGTCATCCAGGCAGGCGACAGGGATGATGGTGAGGTCGGGGATGTCCCCGGCCTCAGCGGCGGGCACGACCAAGTGGATGAACCCGTCGTCGGCGGTCGCGATCGCGCGCGTCCGCACGTCGGGCACCGGGCGGACGGTGCCGTCGAGACCGAGTTCGCCGATCAGTGCCGTCGCGGTGAGCCGCCGTGCCGGCACGGCCTCGGTGAGCAGTAGCGCTGCGGCTCCAGCGGCGAGATCGACGTCGGAGCGCGGGTACGCGGTCGAAGCGGTGAGGTGCACCACGCCCTCGGGCCAGAACAGGCCGCTGTTGCGGATGGCCGCGCGCACCCGGTCGCGGGTCTCGCGCGCTACCACCGGGCCGAGGCCGTGCACGCGCAGCCCGGTGCCGCCGACGGCCAGGTCGGCGCGGATGTCGACAATCCGGGCCTCGGGATCGTCGAGGGTGACCACGCGGTTCAGGGCTCCCATGGCATCGTTCTTCCAGGGAGGAGAAACGAACTCCGGCGCCCCAGAGAGCGCCGGAGTCCGGGGGTGTGCGGCGGCTGCGGCGCTGAAGCTCAACGACAGGCGTCAGGCGCGGCGAGCGCGGGGTGGTCGGCGGCGGCGCGTTCGCCGACGAGCGCGGCCAGGGCGAGCGCGTTCTCGACGGTGGCGTCGATGCTGAACCGCACCCGGCGCTGGCGGTCGCGCCAGAACGGCTGCAGCACCTGCGCGGTCGCGAACAGCGGCTGACCGTAGGCCCCGACCGACACGGTGTTCGCCCCGTCCGCCGGGGTGGTGCCGAAGCCTTCCCCGATCGCGGCCAGGACGTTCGAGAGGTCGGCGGCGTCGCACGCGCGCCGGTGCGCCAGCTCCCGCGCCGCGGCGATCAGCTCGAGGACGTTCGGTATCAGCCGGCGGGCGAGGTCTTTGCCGACCGCGGCGGCGGGCCGGGCCCGGGCCACGGTCACCGACGGCCGGACCATACCGGTGGGCTGATGAGGACTGAGCTCGGAGTCCAGCCAGGCTTCCAGCAGCAAACGGCTCCGTGCCGCGCGGTAGGAGACGGTCACGCTGATCCACCCGCCTTCCGGGCCGACGAGCGCGGCGTGCTCACCGACACCGCGGGACGCGACGGCGCGCCACGGCTGGCCGAGCTCGTCGGCGACCGCACGCAGATAGGGCAACAACTCGTCCGGCATCTCCTGGGGTTTCCTTCCGATCGCGAGGTGTGGCGGTCCGGTTGCCGGCGCTGCGGGCGGCGGGCCGGCGTCCCGGGTGGCACGTCGTGGAGCCGGTGACAGCGCGGACCGGGGCCACGGCGGCGCTGCACCTGGCCCGCACAGTTGGACAGCAGGTAGCCGCCGTGGTCCCGGGCGGCGCTACCGTGGGTCTCTGGACGTGCCTGGCCGGTCATCGGCGGCCACTGCGGGCGGCTGGGTGCTGGTGCGGCGGGCGGCGCGGGCGGCGTCGACGCCGGCTTGCCAGCGGCTCCACCGGCGTCCGGCTTGGCGGGCCTTGAAGTGCGCGATGTTGTTCGCCGGGATCCCGACCGGTGTCGGTCCGAGCACGGCCAGCAGGTCGGATTCTTCTTGGGAGTGCCAGCCGGCGGCGGTGATGGATTGTTCGTCGGGGAAGACGTCGGCGACCCGGTCGACGGTCGGGTCCAATGTGGAGTCTTGGGTGCCGCCGTAGGAGTAGACCCACCAGAAGTTCCGGGGCGGGTTCGGCTCGACCAGGTCCCGGAACGCGGCGACTTCTTTGGTGTAGGCGTAGAAGCGGGTGCGCTGCCGCGCGCGCATGATCTCCAGCCACGCCGTGAGGTAGGCGCGGGAGTAGAAGTCGCCGCTGTCGTGGATCCGCACCCACCCGTCGATGAACCGGTTGTGTGACAGCTCGTTCAGCATCGCGCGTTGCCATCCGGGCAGGTCGTCCAAGGTCCAGCGCAGGTTGTCCTGGTGGCGTGCTTTTACCTGGGGGAAGAGGTAGGTGCCGTTGCGGGCGTAGCAGGCTTGCGCGCAGATTCCGGCCGAGGGGCATGCATTGTAGTTGCGGCCATCAGCGAATTTTCCTGCGAACGCAGGGAGGGACCAGTTCCAGATCCCGAGCCGTTTCAGTTCGCGGTTCTGCCGCAGCAGCGTCATCGTGTCCACCGTCCTCATGCCAATCGATGCATGGGGAGGCCACACCAAGATCCGGTTTCTCCACCGTACACCCGCTATGCCGTGGCGGCGACACACCGGCAGCCCACGGGGTTGTCTGTTCTGTCGGGATTCATTAGCCGGTCTTCCGGTCAGTTCGGTGAGTTCGTTACGGCGGGACGCCCACTCCGATGACGTCCACGCCGGCGACATCTCGGCCAGGCAAGCACGGGCGGCCTGTCCTGCGGCGGTACGGTTGCCGAGGCGTCGAGGGCGAACGTGCACTGGCCGAGGAAGAACATTGCGGTGTAGCAGTGACCCGAAGGCGGCAGCTCATCGGCGCGGAGGCCGGGCTCGATCATGCTGTCGGTGCCGGGCGACCGCAAGACCTCAACTGGCTCGTCGAGTTGGGCGAGAATCTCGCACGTCGAAAGTCTCGTAGTGCGCAAGCCGAGATGGACTTGGGTGTCGCGGCACGCGGCGTCGGCGGCGCGGACCTTCCATGCCGGATCGCTCGGTAGGCCGAGAACGACAGCGCGGTGGACAGCCGCAACGGATGGTCTCCCTTCAACTCAGGACAGCCGCGCGGTCGAGGTGTGCGCCGCTCGCCGCCCATAGGGCGACGCGCAGCAGCAGCCGTCAGACTGCGCCAGTTCTTGCCTTGCTTTGCCCACCAACTGCGGTGCTCCACCGTCCTGTCATGCCGATGAGCGCGGTGATGCGGGAACCCCGACACCTCCCGTCGAGGCGTGAGTTCCCCGGACCCGGCCCGGCTCGAACGGGCAGCCACCCCCACCGTGCGACGGGCAGGACGCACCCTTACCGGGTAAATGCGCCTTGGGCGGGCTCGTCGCGATGGCAGGTCAGGGACACCTGCCACAGCGACCGGATTTCGCCTCTGGTGAGTCCACGACGCCAAACGCGATGCCGGACCGTTCCCCTGCAGCTTGCGGGCCGGGATCGAACTAGAGTACTTTCGATACGAAACAGTCGCGTAGCGGAAGTGAGGTGCGAGGTGAGCACGTCGGAGTCCAGCGGCACGACTCGGCCCTCGGCGATGGGACGGCCCCGGGATTCGCGCCGTGACTTGGCGATTCTCGACGCGACACTGGCCCTGCTGACCGAGGTCGGATACGAGCAGCTCTCGATCGAGGCGGTGGCCGGGCGTTCCGCGGTGGCCAAGACGACGATCTACCGCCGGTACCCCGACAAGGCCGCGCTGGTCGCCGCCGCGGTCGAGCACCGGGCGCCCGCGGAGCCCCCACAGCTCGCGGGAGAGGACCTCCGGGAGGACGTCCATTCCCTGACGGCATGGCTCGCGCGGAGCATCTCCGAACAGGACGTGGGCCTGCTCGGGGCCGTGTTCACCGGCATGCGCAACGACGCGCGGCTCGCCCAGGCGATGCGGCGGATCCTGCGGCGGGACCAGACCGCGATGACGGACGGACTCGAGCGGCTGGCACCCGGGGTGGCAACGCTCTTCGCCGAGGTCGCTCCGGCGCTGATCGTGCATCGCGTCGTGGTCGTGGGCGAGCCGTGCGACGCCGCCTTTGTCGAGCATCTCGTCGATGACATCCTCCTACCGCTGTTGCGCCCCACCTGAGCGTCCGCTCCGAACCACTCGAAAAACCGGGAGACATGATGAAAGCCGTACGCTACGAACGTTTTTCGGGCATCGACGGGATTTACCTCGCGGATGTCCCCGAGCCCGTGGCCGGCCCAGGCGAAGTTGTGGTGCGCGTCGAGGCCGGTGCGCTCAACCCCGGGGCGCTGCCGGCGCTGCACGGCAGTTCGTACACGCCGGGCCGCGACCTCGCCGGTGACGTCGTAGCGGTCGGCGCCGACGTGCCCGGTTTCACCGTCGGCGACGCGGTGCTGGGCAGGCTCCAGAGCTGGGACGCCCACGCCCAGTTCGTCGCCATCCCCGCAGACCAGTTGGTCGGCAAGCCGCAAGCCCTCCCCTGGGACGTCGCGGGCGCGCTCTACACCACACCGATGGCCGGCCTCGGCGCCATCCGGGCGGTCGAACCCCGGCCGGGCGAAACCATCGTGATCTCGGGTGCATCGGGCGGCGTCGGATTCACCGCCGCCCAGCTCGCACTCCGTGCCGGAGCGAGGGTGATCGGCCTGACCAGCGGCGCCCATTTCGACCTGCTCCGGCACCACGGCATCGAGCCGGTCCAGTACGGCGACGGCGAACAGGAACGGATCCTCGCTGCCACCGACCACGCCGATGCCTTCATCGACACCGTCGGCGGCGACTACCTTGACCTCGCCCTCAGCCTCGGCGTTGCGGCAGACCGCATCAACACCGTCGTCGATTACCTCGGAGCAAAAGAGAAGGGCGTCAAATCTTTCGGGACGACCGATGCCGGCGGCCTCCCAGCGCTGACCGAGCTGGCCGCCCTCGCCGCAGCCGGTGACCTACACGTCCCCATCGCCGCAACGTTTCCACTGACCGCCGTGCGCGACGCCTATCGCGCCTTGGCGGACCGCAAAACCCACGGGCGCATCGTGCTGCACCCCCAAGATCTCGCCTGAACCACCCTCGAGCAGGCTGGGACGGGCGACGTGCAGACCGGCGCCAACGACGGCACGCAGACCGAGACGTCGGGCACGGTCACGGTGGGCCCCGTCGACGACGAATTCGGTAGCTGAGCGGTGAACGTCGCACAGGCCATGCTGGCCACGCTCTCCGGGCTCGGCTCACCCCGCTGGCGCGATCTCCGGCCGGATCGCGACCGTGGCGTCGACGCGCAGCAAGCGCGCCGCGGACGACGTTAAGGCGATGGCCGAGCACCTGAAGATGCACAACGGCCTGGAGAACGTGCTTCAGGGCTGGCCGCTCGCCGCCCGCATGTAAATCTGGCAGATTCGCGCAACTACTGGGCGACGGAATAGGGGGTCGGGCGTCCCTGCCCGGCAGGCTGCCGCCCCCCGGATGCGGTCTCCGCGGCGGTCGAACCCGAGAACAGACCTGGCGGCGAAGCTGTGCGGAGGCCGGGTCTACCGGTCCTCGGGCTGCTCGGGTGCCGGTCGCTGGCCGGTCACAGCCCACTCGACCAGTGCGCGCGGACGGTCGAACTGCCACAACGCCACCCCGACGACGATCGCGGGCCACGCCAGGAATGCCACAGCGGTCAGCAGCGCCGCCCGGGCCGCCGCCCAGTACCACCGGCGCGTCAGCCCGGGAATGTAGGCGCGCCACAGCACCCGCCACACGGTGACCGCTGCGCAGATCCCCATCAGCAGCGGTAACGCCGCCAACGCGCCGTCGGGAAAGGGGAACATGGTTCGGTACAGCTCGATCAGCTCGTCGACAGTCATGGGTGCAGAGATCCTCGTGTTCTCGTGGACGTACGGATGGGACCCGGCCGACGCGCCGGAGGAGGGCTTGCGCGTCGGCCGGGAGTCTTCAGCTGGGCTTGCCGGCTCGGCGGAGGGTCACTCCGTCGGCGATTAGCATGTTGCGGGTCTGGCCGTAGCTGCGCCCGTAGATCGCCGCCACCTGCTTGATGCTGGCTCCCTTGCGGTACCTGGCGGCCATGCCGGTCGGCATCGGCGGAAGCTGGATCCTCGGCGGGCGCAGTTTGACGCCGCTGGAGATGAGGGTCTGGCGTACCTGCCGGTAGCTGTGCGGCGTCGCGGCCACGAGCCCTTCGATCGTCTCGCCGGCCTCGTACCGTCGGCACATCTCCGCGGCCTCGTCCGGGCTCACGTCGGCGTCCCAGGGTCGCGTTCCGACGCTCGACGGCGTGGCGGGATGTACACGGTCAGCTTCGCCAGGCAGGCGCTGCACTGCCGCGCGTCGGGGTGGACTTTCCCGCCGCACGCTTTGCACGTGAACTTCACCGGGATCGGCGCGGGCTGGATGCTTACCCTGACGGTCATCGGGACCCTCCAGTGGGCGCTTGGCGGTCTCGTGCGTGCATTACCGCTGCTCCGGCGGGGTCGGTGAGCGCGTCGATCACCTGAGCGGGGTCGAGTGCGACCGCGGCCAGGTAGAGCCGGGCTGCGACGTGCTGGCAGTGGTCGGCGAAGGTCGTGATCTCGATCGCGGCGCCATCAGGGCGGGCGGCCAGCTGCTCGGCCAGGGCCAGAGTGATGCGCAGCTCGCGAGCGGCGTCGGCGGCGACCGTGGCAGGGTCCGGCCGGGCTGTCGTGGCGGCGTGCCAACGCAGCTGCAGCCGCGCCCCGGCCTTGACCAGGCCGTCACCCACGTCGCGGTAGCTGGCGTCATAGCTAGGCACAGCGGATCACCACCTCGAACAGGTTCCCCGCGAATCGGCCCGGCCCGGCTAGGGCGCCGCGGCGGGCGTGCGGGACCTGGGCCCAGGTGTGGGCGTCGCAGGCCGGGCACGGCCGGACGCCGGGCGGGAACACGCCGCGCTGACCGACCTCGGAGCGGTCGTGGTCGAGTGGGTAGGCCTGGGTGTGCAGGCACCACGGGGTCAGGAACGCCACGCCGGAGAGTTCCAGTGCGTCGACGAGGTAGAGGTGGGTGCGCCAGTCGCCTTCGAACAGGCGCCACTCCCAGCGCTCCACGGTGGGCAGGCGGTGTGGTTGCCGGGTCCAGTCTCGGCCGTCGAGGATGGTCATCGCCACCGCTTCGGCAGGGGGCGGGGGGTGCCGAATTTCGGCCAGTACGCGGCGAGGACCTTTTTCGCGGCGGCGTGGTCTGCCTTCGTCAGCGGCTCGCCGACCTTGCGGGGCCGTGCGAGCTGGTGGAATGCGGTTTCCAGTTCGGGGCTGATGTCGTCCGGGCTGGTGGAGGGTGACGGCGCGGAGCGGGCGTGTTCGTTGTCGGGCCGGTCCTGAAGAGGAACCCGGTCGCTCTTGTCGCCCCCGTTTGCGGAGGGCATCTCACCGTCACGCGCCGTCACAACCGGGACGCTAAGCCCAGGTCAGAGGTGTCTGTGTCCCGCAGGGACACAGGGGGACGGAATCACCCAGTCGGGGCAACGCCCATTCGCCAGGCCAGCCCGCGCAGCTCGCGGCCCGTTGCACCATGCCCAGCGGAGGCGAGCTGGCTTGATACTGCCTCGCGCGCGAAAACATCTCGGTACAGCTGGTGTGGCGCCAGACGCTCAGCCCTGAGCAGCGCCGTCATTCCTTCCTCACGATGCTTGCGCTCCGTCATCAGCGCCCGCCCGTAGTCGGTCCAGAACGACGCCTGACGCCCTGTGGAGATCGTCTCCGGGCGCACAGTGCGCGCAACCTCAGCGATCCGAGCGCCCTCGCCGAGCTCGACGCCGATACTCACCCGGAAGATCCTTGTGTTAGTCCGACCGAACTGCATGATTCCGGACGGCCAGGGGCTGGTGTCGGGGCTGAGCCGTTCGGCGATCGCAGCCGCTTCAGCTAGGTGCGTGAGCGCGATGTCGCCTTCGCCCTGCGCGGCCGCTGCGAGTGCGGCGGTCAGGTTCGCCATGCCGCGCGTCTCGGGCCGATCCATTGGTGCGGAGTCGGCGACGGAGACCGCGAGTTCGTACTGCCGAGGGCGGCTCGTGGACGAGATGAAGTGAGCACGGCCCCACCATGCAACGGCCTGCCACGTCGGGTCGTCGAGTTTGTCGGCGACCTGCCGCATCCGTTCCGCCGCCATCGACGGCATCCCGGGCAGATGCAGTCGCGCGGAGATGCTGCCCGCGACGTGGTAGGCAGTGAGTAGCGGCGCGAGCGCGTCGCGGCCGGTGGCGGGGTCGGCGGCCGCTGCGAGCAGGTCCCTAATCAGCGGTGCGAGCTTCCTGACCTGCGTCGGGTAGTCCCCAGCCCCCTGCGTGCCGCTGAGGTTCCGGGACGCGTGGAACGCTTGAAGGTCGGAAACCAGCTCGTGCAACGGGCGTCCTGGTGCGTCGGGTACTTCGCCGACCCACCACCCACCAAGGAGGTCGGCGAGCGCGGTAGCGGCGTCATGCAGCTCCGGATCATCACGTCCGGCCGGCGCTGGCGTCGCGCCGGTGATCTCATCCGGGGCGACCTTCAGCGCCCACGCGATTGCCTCAAGCGTCTTACGGGAGTTGATCGACTTTTCGCCACGCTCGATCTTCCCAAGGTAGCCGTAGGACAGGCCAGCGAGGTCGGCAGCGACGCGAAGATCAAGCTTTCGCCATGAGCGCAGCTCACGTATACGACGGCCAAGGTCGTCGGACATAGCGCATCCCTCGTTCGCGGAGTCGACCTCTCCGCGTGCCCCCGGGGAGCTACCCGGGAGCGTCCTCCGCGAAGAGGCAGACCACCACTTTACCGGGCTGGTGCGAAGTGGGGCGCCCACCGGACGCCGTCCACCACTACAACCCTCCCGGCAGGACGTTCAACGGGGTCGGCGCGCGCTGGGCGAACCGGGCAGGAGTACTGGTCGTGGTGCCGTCGGTGCCGTAGGGCAGGTCCTGGCCAGCGCCCGTGGCGGCGACGGTCGTGGTCTCCTTTCGGCTCACGATGGGGAGACGTTGACGACGGTGACGTCGGCCGCCTCGGAACAGGGCGAAAGACGTGCGGGGCGTCCCGAGCGAACGCGAGCACATCACTGGGCGTAAGTCGGTGAGTGTGGGCACGATCCGTCGCCCCTGGCGTCGTTCTTCCGGGGCACGGGCAGATCCTGGACGATGCCTGTAGAGGGACTTCCGTGCGCAGCGCCTCGGCGGCCTCCTCTCGACCCTCCGAGTGTCCAAGCGGGAGTCGGGCTGCGGCGTGGTGAACTCCGTCCGGGTCTGCCGGGCAAGTAGTTGTTCGCAGCCATCGCCCAGCCCTGCGCCGGCTGGTCGCTTCGATCAGATGGCCAGCTCTGTCCAGGGCGGCGTCCGCGATGTGTACCGGCAGGTCGATGCGCACCTCGACCGGCTGCCCAATCGAGAAGACCGCCAGCGCCTCTTCATCGGGGGCGGCGGCCACGACCAGCCCGGAGTCGTGATCCCGCACGGGACGATCTCTTGAGCGTCCACCCAACCGCGGTTCGCGGACTGGCCCCGGGTCGGCGTCGTGACAGGCGGGGATGGTGAGGATTTCGGTGAGATAGGCGGAGCTTCCGCACCTGCACCCCAGGAAACGAGGTCGAGTGGACGGCTCTCGCGCCGATTCTCGAGCGAGAACAGGGACGGCTTGGTCATCGCGGCCCTCGCCTTTAGCGGACGCCGCGAGGAGCCGGTGTGGACGCCGCCCGGACCGGCCGCCCGGGTTCGCGCCTTGCGTGGCCTGGTGGGGACATCGGCCGTGGTATCGCTTGCGTCGTCGGCAGGTGCGGGAGCGGGCACCGGAAGATGCCGGTGTCGTAGGCGATGGCGACGGCGTGCGCGCGGTTGCGGGCGTTCAGCTTGTGCATGATGTGCTTTATGTGGGTGCGGATGGTTTCGGGCGAGCGGAACTGCTTCGCTCCGATCTGGATGTTGTTCAGTCCGTACGCGGCGTCGCGGAGGACGTCGCGTTCGATGGCGGTCAGTTCGGTTGCGCGTGGCATGGTCGGGACCTCCGACGATGGTCGACAAGGGGTTAAGAGGAGGCTGGCCGGGGCAGCGCGGCGCGTGCGCTGACCCGGCCAGCCTCGAACCGGGAGTCGGCTCGCCCGGGGGAAGGCGTGCCGCTCGGGGATTCCCGGTTCATTCAGGTGGCCTCGGGTGGGGTGGTGTGCGGACGAGGCCGGTCACCCAGGTCCCGTCGTGGCGCCGGTCAAGGCCCCGGTCCTGCGGCCAGGACGTCGATGGCCTGTGGTGGGGCCTTGACCGGCGTCGCGTGACCTGGTCGCGTGATCGAGGCCGCACGACACCCGCGAGGTCACGGGTGCCCGGGAGCCACAGCATCGGGTGCCGGCTCGCGATCGTCCGTCCATGCGATGAGGGCGTCGGCGGCGGCGTGGACGGAGTCGTAGCGGGGCTGTTCGTCGTCGGGCAGGTCGGGACGTAGTACGGATCCGGTGAGGTTGCGGGGTTCGTAGCGGTCGAGCACGCCGGCGGTGACGCGACGGACGGTCCCGACGGCGAGGCCGTCGACGCGCACCGTCCAGACGTGATCGAACCGGTACGCCGCGCGGGCCGGTGCGGTGCGGGGGTGGTGGTCGGGGTAGCGGTAGGCGGCCCACCAGTTGGTGACGGAGCAGTCGATGACGTGGTCGCCGGCGTTGACGATCGCGGTGATCGCGTCGCGGGCCAGGGCCGGGCCGACGAGGTCGGCCAGCATCGTGAACGCATCCCGCGCCTCGCTGATCGTGGCCAGCACCGGCGCGGCCTGTTCTCGCAGCGCGGTCGCGTTCAGGTGCCCGAGTTCGGTGTTGCGGTCGGCGTAGGCACGCTCGTCGGTGAAACCGCGGATCCAGCGAGGGGCCAGGGCGTCCAGACAGGTGAGGCAGTCGTGGCAGCGGTAGATGCTCGGTCGCGACACCGCGATCGAGATTCCGTGTCCGGTGTTTGTGCAGCCGTCGGTGCCGCACGTCATCGGCGGGATGCTGGTGTTCATGGCACAGGTCCTTTCGTGAGCCGGAACAGTGAGCGAGGGCGGGGACCGGAGGGCGCTCAGAGGGCGGCGAGGACCTTGTGCAGGGTGGCGGTGGTGGCGCGGTCGTTCTTGGCCAGCTCGCCCCGCATCACCCGGGTCATGTTCCGCTCGGCGCGGGTGGCGCCGCGGATGACGGCTTCGTGGTGGAGGTGGGTGTTGACGGCCTGCACGACGCCCCAGCCGGTGTTCTTCCAAGGGCTGACGCGGCTGTCGCTGGTCCACAGCCGGGTGAGTGCGGAGCGTTTGGTGGCGGCGTTGGTGCGGCTCCGGCCCGGCTCGGCGGGGATGGGGGTGTGGGCGTCGAGGAAAGCTTTCCAGGCGCGGTCGGTGACGGTGGTCTGGCACAGTTTCTTGACTTCGGCGGCGAAGTCGTCGGCGACGGTGTGCACGATCTGCAGGGCTTCGCGGGCGGAGAGCAGCTGCAGGGCGCTGTTGCGTTTGTGGACGATGGCGACTTCTTGGCCGTCTTCACGCAGACCTGCGGCCATCGTGTTGTCGCAGACGACGTTGGTGACGACGCGCTTGTAGCGGGTCTTGAGGCTGGCGTCGTGGCTGGAGCAAGCGAGCAGGTTGGGCCGGAACTCCACACCTTCGGGTGTGGTGATGTTGTCGGGGACTTCGACGCTGACCCAGGCTTGCTTGCGTTCGCGCAGCAGCCCGGCGGAGCCGATGGTGAGGCCGTCTTCGAGCAGGGCGGCGACGTTGTCCAGCAGCCAGGTGCCGTACTGGTGGATGCCGTATTCGTCAGTGTGGATGGCGAGGATGTCGCCGGTGTCGGACGTGGTGACGCCCAGATGGTGTCGGGCGAGGCGCAGCCCGAACCGGTCTTCGACCAGGACCCGGGCCGGTTCCGCGGTCCAGCCGAAGAGGCGTCGTTTGACGTCGCTGAGAGGGATCGGACCGGGGTAGTGGTTGGGCTCGGTGCCTTGGTCGTCGGCGCGGTAGTGCCAGGCGTGGCCGCGCTTGTCGGTGAATCCGATGAGGACGTTGGTGTTGAGCCAGGTGCTGGTTTCGTTCGACACGATCTGAGTCCTCTCTTCGAGGTCGGTGCTTGCCCGCCGCTCGGGGCGGCGGGCTCGCGGGTGGACGGCCACGGATCACCAGGCCGAGCGCCGGCGGTGCACAAGGCTCCGCACCGCGCAGCGAGCGCGTGTTGTGGACTGGTGGCGGTGCACCGCCGGCGCGGGCCTGGTTCCCTCAGGCCGGTCACATCGCGAGGACCGAACGCCCGGCACCCCGGAACCACCGATCCATCGGGAGCGCGAGGCATGCCGGGAGGTCACCCGGTCCGATTTCCCGCTGTTGCGAGGGATCGGACCTGAAGACGGCGTCGACGGTCTTCGGGTCGTTCGCCGAGTCCGAGCAGGCGCAGGACGTGTTCGATGTCCAGCTCGGTGAGGGCCGATGCGACCGCCGAGCCGGTTAACAGTTCGCGCAGTGGCAGCGGGTGGGTCTGGCCGCGGCGGCGTTGTTTGAGGATCGCCACATCGCCGTGGGTGGCGCGGAAATCCTGTTCGAGCTGGGCGTACCAGGCGAACCGATCGGGGAAGACCTCGCGAGTGCGCTGCCAGTGGGCCTGGCCCCCGCGCACGCACAGACCACCGCAATTGTTGTGACTGTAGCCGAAACGATAGAGCCGAGGCGGTTCGAGCCCGGCGTTGCGGCACCAGGACAGCAGATTGTCCTTAGTGAGACCGGGGTGCCGCATCAGCGGGTATGTGACGTGCCACGGTCGCCACCCGGCGGTGACCGTAGGCGCTCGGCGTTGCTCGTCAGGCTCAAGCCCGACGTGCAGGACGGTGTCGGCCGGATCGGTGTGCTCGGTCAGCCACCGCCGGCAGGGCCTCTGCTTCAGTACCTGCGAGCACGGTGCGATCCGGGAGTTGCCGAGATAGCTGCGCTGGGTGAACAGCTCGAACGGGGTCCGGCCGTCGCAGACCCGGGTGATCGGGATGCCGAGCCGGTGTGAGGCGTCGGCGTTGAAGCGGTAGAGGTCGCTGTCTTCGATCAGGACGTCGGCGAAGAGCAGGGTGATCGGGTCGGCGGGGTGTTCGCGGCGGACGAGCTCGGTGGCGGCCCAGGAACCGATGCCGCCGGACCATTGGATCACGTGATGCACGAGATGCCTCCTTCAACGGCGGAGCCGCAGCGTCCCGGAACGCGCAACGATGCCTGGGGCGCTGCGGCCGAGCCGGATGTCAGCGACGTGGCTACCAGCGGGTGGCGCAGACCTCGGAAGCGATGAGGTCGAGCTGATACTCGACGACGTCGGCCGGAGAGTGCTGCTGGAACAGCACGCCGACGGCAGCGGCGCCCAGTGCGCCGTGGGCGTGGGCCAAGGCGCGGGCGGTGAGGCTGTGATCGGCGCCGCGGGCGACGGCGCTGGCAGCGATCAGGGTGGCCAGCCGCGCCCGAACGTGAGGCTCGGAACTGCCGCGGTAGAGAGCCATCCACAGTTGCTCGACTCGCTGTGGGTCGAGTTCGGCCGGGAGCAGGAACAGCCGTCCGTAGACGGCGTTGTTGCTCAGCGCAGCTGTCACCGCGAACGCCGCGACGTCGTCCACGAGGTCGCCGCGGCCGGCCTGGAAGGTGGCGTGCTCGATGAGCCGCTGGGCCTCGTCGCCGCAGTACACCAGCGTCGACAGGATCCGGCGGGCGAATCGGCCCACCTGGGCCGGCAGAGTCTCGCCGGTCTCGGTGAAGGGCAGGCCCCAGGTCGGTGTCGGGGCGTCGCCGCCGAGCTGGATCGGGGCGGCGAAGTCGAGGTCGGCGCGTGGGGCGATGACGGTGCCGAGGTGAGTGGGGCGGCGGTAGTCGCGCCAGTGGGCGCCGGGGCGGATGTGCGGGGCCCAGTACCGGCCGAGGACGGTGTGTCCAGTGGGGTGCAGGTCGGCCTCGAGCGCGGCGATCGCGGCCCGCAACGGCGGACGGTTCCAGGGACGTTCGTCGCTGATCACGACGACGACCAGATCGCAGCTGCGGTCGCTCGGTAAGGCGTTGCGGACGTGCTCGGCCAGCTCTCGGGTCGTCATGCCACGAACCCGGCTGGCGGGGAACCGCGCGCCGGCCGGTGAGGTCAGCCGCCATGCAGATGCACTGTCGGAGGTTCGGGGCAGAGCGATGACGTGCAGGGTGCGGGTGCGGGTGTCGGGCAGGGATCCGATCAGTTCGCCGGGGGTCAGGTACTGGGTCACGTATCGGCGCTCCTGGGCTCGGCCTCCCCGGCGTGCGGGCCGTGGGAGGCGGTGGCGGCCCACGAAGGTGTGAGCCGCCACCGCCCGAGCGCGCGTCCGACGGCGGCCCTGGACCCGCCCGAGATCACCGGCCGGCGCGAGGCGGGGGCCGTCGTCGGGGCGTGCGCTAGCGTCGTCCGGCTTCGCCCGCCGGGCCGGGGACGTCCCCGGTTCCGCGTCCGCCTGCTTGGGCTCCTTGATCACCGCGGTGATCGTCGTCGGCCGAGGTGGTCCTGCTTGAGGGGTCTGTTCGCGAGGGCTCTCGGTTGCGGTAACGCCTGCTCGGGAGCTGACGATCAAGCTGTCGACCAAGGGGGAGATATGTACAAAACCGTTGCGCTCGCATGCCTGGCAGTGGTCCTTGCGGGCTGCGCGGATACCGAAGCCGCGACCGCGACGTCTCCGGCGCCGTCGACCTCGGCACCGGCTCCGTCGGCGACGGTCAGCACGACGCCGGTGCCGGTGGCGAAGGAGATCACGGCCTACTTGCCGGTCGAGGATGAGGTGGACGGGGCAGGTCTGTCCGTGGAAACGAAGCCGGTTGCCTACGTTATCGATGAGCACACGCCGTTCCACCTTCTCCAGACATGCGGTGGGCTGCCCTCGGACCAGTCGGTGCAGCGGGCGGCGCAAGGCATCAACTACGTTCCCGGCGGTGGGAAGGGCGCATTCCACCAGCTGGTGGCGGAGTATGCGGGTGTGACCGGAGCCGATGTCGTGGCGAGCGTGAAGCAGGCGATCGCGTGCCGCCAGGCGACGTTCCACGACGAGCAGTTCTCGATCGTCGGCGACTTCTCGGTACCCGGCCTGGGTGACCCGCAGGCGGGCTTCTGCGCGAACCAGCGTCCCGGCTACTTGGTCCGCTGCGTCTTGGTCCTGGGCCACGGAAACCGTGCGACCTCGATCACCATCGAAGGTAAGTGGAGCGACAGCCTGACAGCGGTGAAGGCGCTGGCCACGAAGACGGCACCGATGTACGTGGCTGCGCTCGACCACGAATGATGTCCGTTTTGTTCGCTAGGGGCAGTTTGGTCTGATTTTCAGGAAATTGCGATGACCGGAATACGCCTGTTGGCCTATTCCGGATCGTCGCCGGATTTGGCAGTGTGATCACGGGTTCGTCGGGGGCCCGGCTGTGTGCTGGTTGCTCTTGACGAGGGGGATCTCGTGCGTTTCATCGGTGCGCGTTGGCGCGCTCTTCTGCTCTGCGCGGCGACAGTTGCCGCAACCACGGTGGTCGTCGCGCCCGCGCGGGCTTCGGTGACGGTGCCGGACTCGGCCCCTGATGAAGTCACCGCCGTTGCCTACGCGCGTGAGGGCGGCAAGCAGGTCGAAGTGGCCTCGGAGACCACCGAGACGTCGCAGACTCTGGCCAATCCGGACGGCTCGTGGACGATGACGCAGTACGTCCACCCCGTCCGGGTGAAACAGGCCGGAGCGTGGACACCGGTCGACACCACACTGGTGCGGCGGGCGGACGGCTCGGTCGGGCCGAAGGCGGTCGCGGTCGACGTCACGCTCAACCCGGGTGGCGCCGACTCGGCGGCCGAGCCGATCGTACAGGCGGGACACGACGGCAAGGAGGTCGGTCTGAAGTGGGCCAGCGACCTGCCGGCACCGGCACTGGACGGCGACACGGCCACCTATGGGGAAGTGCTCCCCGGTGTCGACTTGACCGTGAAAGCCGTCCCCGAGGGCTTCACCGAGAACCTGGTCATCAAGACGCCCGAGGCGGCGAAGAACCCGAAACTGCGTGAGATCCCGTTCGGCCTCCACACCCGCAACACCACGGTCACGGTCGCGGAGGGGGAGGGCCGAGGCACACCGGCGCAAGCCACCCCGACCGACGGGCTCGAGGTGAAGGACACCGCCGGCGGGGTCGTCTTTTCGGGTGAGGCAACACGGATGTGGGACTCCTCCGGTGGCGGCACGCCCGCCGAGCAGCAGGTCGGTGAGGGCGGCGGCCGGCGGGAGGCGGTGATGGACGTCGCGCTCGCGCAGGACAAGGTGATCATCACGCCGGACCAGGCGTTCCTGGCCGACCCGGCGACCCGGTACCCGGTCTCGCTGGACCCGGGATACTGGTGCGATTCGTGCGGGATCCAGGCGCATGTGGTGGTCCAGTCCGGATATCCGGAGGCCAGGAACTGGAACGCCACGATCGGAGACCTGTCGAACCTCAAGGCCGGCTACGAGAACTACGACAGCGCCGGCACGTCGAGGTCCTACATCCAGATGAACAGCGCCCGGCTGGCCGGGACCGTGGTGCACAGCGCCACGCTGAACACCACGATCCAGCACAGCTACAGCTGTTCCCCAGCGCCGACGGGGCTGTGGCTGTCGAACCCCGCCGCCCCCGACACCCGGTGGAACGCGCAGCCGGGCTGGGTGTATCAGGTTTCGACGATGAACACCGCGAACTGCCATGACGCGCCGAACGTCGCGGGAGTGTTCGACGCTACTCGAGCGGCGAAAGACGCGGCCGCGAACCGGTGGCAGAACACGTGGTTCGCGCTGGCGGCCGCCAACGAGGGCGATGGCATGGCGGCGTGGCGGCGGTTCGACCTGAACCCGTACTTCGCGGTGAACTACGACTCCTACCCGAACTCGCCGGCGAGCCTGACGATGCAGAACGGCCAGCTGCCGTGCACCTCGGGGGCGAACCGGCCGTGGGTCTACACGAAGACCCCGCAGATCGCGGGCCGGGTGTCCGACCCGGACGGTGGCACAGTCTACGGCAAGTTCGCGCTGGCCTACGGCACGCTCGGACACAACGTCTACATCCACGACAACGCCGCGAACCTCGTCCCGGTGGGCACCGCGGGCCCCAACCAGCAGGCGACCGCGCAGCTCGCCGCGGTCCCGCCCGGCTGGATCAACGAGGACGGCGTCTACAACTGGTCGATGCAGGCCTACGACGGTGAGCTCTGGTCGAACTGGGTCGGCAACTGCGAGTTCACCGTGGACACCAAGGTCCCGCTGCCGCCGAACCTTGCGATGGTCGACTGGACTGACCCGAAGGTGCAAGGCGACGCAGCCAACTTCAGCGTGTGGACCGGAATGGCCACCGACGGGCTCTACGACATCGACCACTTCATCTACACCACCGACGGTTCTGAGCCCCAGGCTCAGGGATCGCCGACTGCCCCGGCGGTTCAGGGCACGGACGCGAACGGCAAGATGGTCGCCACAGCGGCTCTGAAGACGATCGCGGTGAACGGCAACCAGAACCTGATCAAGGTCAAGTCGGTAAACAAGGCGGGGATGCCGAGCCCCAACGCGATCTGTGTCGTCATCGCGGGTTCCAACCCCGCGCTGGACGGTCCATCTTGCTCCTACCACGTCCAGCCGCTGACGCCGGCCAAGAACCTGGTCGCGGCATGGGGCGCGGACGAACTATCGGGAACCTCCCTGCTCGACAGCGCCGCTGACACGCCGGGCAACGCGGGACTTGCCGCGCACCCGGCGACGTTGTCCGGTGGAGCGACCAGGCAGCCGGGCTACAACCACGGCAACAGCTGGACCCATCCTGACACCAGCGGCTACGGCGAGGGTGTCAAGGGCGCGATCGGACTCGACGGAACCAGTGCCTACGCCCAGACCTCGGATCGTGTCCTCGACGCGTCGAAGTCGTTCACGGTGGCTGCGTGGGCGAAGCTGACCGATACGACCCGTTCGCAAGCCGTCATCGCGCAGGACGGCGCCCAGGCGAGCCCGTTCGCGTTGCAGTACAACAAGGTCAGCAACGCCTGGGCACTTCGCGTGACGGCCGCCGACCAGGCAGCACCCGGTGAGGTCAAGGTGCTGTCGAGCAGTCCACCCAAGGCGGGCGCCTGGACGCACCTCGTCGCGACCTACGACGCGTCCACCAACGCGGCCACGCTGTACGTCGACGGCGCGAAGCAGCAAACGGCCGTGGTGCACCCGTGGGCCGCGACAGGTTCCCTCGTCATCGGGGCCGGGAAGAGCGCCGGCGCCCGGAGCGACTACCTCCGTGGTTCGGTCGATGACATCCAGGCCTGGCGGCGGACGCTGTCCGCGGCGGAAGCACACGACTTGGCGAACACGGCGGCACCGCTGGCCGCGTACGGCCTGGCCGAGGGCTGTGGGCCCGAGATCACCTCCGCGGCCTCGCGGGTGCCGTCGGTGCAGGCGGCCTGGTCGCTGGGCGAGACGAGTGGCAATCTGGCCAAGGACGGCACCCAGCACGGCAACGACGTCACCCTGACCGGTGGCTACACCTGGGTCCCTGGGCGCAGCGGCGGCGGTCTTCAGCTGGACGGGACCACCGGCTACGGCTCCACGACGCGACCTGTGGTCGACACCGCTTCCGCATTCACCGTGTCAGCATGGGTCAATCCCGCCGACCTGAACGCGAACTACAGCGTGCTCGCCCAGGCCGGCACGAACACCTCGGCGTTCGTGCTGCGCTACGACAAGGCGCTGGGCCGGTGGGCCTTCGGGATGACCCCGTCGGACAACGCCACGGCCGCCACCAGCTGGGCGGTCAGCACGACCACCCCGCAAGCGGGCACCTGGACACTGCTGACCGGCACGTTCGACCCGGTGGCGATGCGGCTGAGCTTGTTCGTCAACGGACGGCACCAAGCCGATTCGCCGGTGTCGCAGGCGTGGACGGCGAACAACGGCCTGTTCCTCGGGGCCGAGCGGGGCGGCCAGAACTCCTTCAAGGGGATCCTCGACCAGGCCCGGGTGTGGGACCGCGTCCTCACCTACGACCAGATCGCCGCGATGGAGCCGTTCAGTTACTACGACTCGATCGGGCAGAGCGAAGGCACGCCTTCAGGTGGGGTCTCGCTGGGCATGGAGACCGCCGCCGGGGGGAGCCCGCTGGCGTGTGCGGCCCAGTTCACCGTCAACGGCGGCGAAGTCGCGACCACCAAGCCCGCCACCCTGCGGACCGACAAGTCGTTCACGGTCGAGGCCTGGGTCAAGCACACCTGGACCCCATCGGACGCGTCGGTGAACGGCCCGGTCGACCCGTCGCCCCGCGCCGTCATCAGCACCACCGACACCCAGTTCTCGCCGCTGCTGCTCGGCTACCGGCCGTGGGCCGACTCATCGGGCAAGCAACACGCCAAGTGGAGCTTCCTGCTGTCACCGTCGGCGACCGGGAACGACAGCCGGATCGTGCTGAGCGACGCCGATGCCTCCGACAACACCTGGACGCACCTGGTCGCCACCTACGACGTCGCCACCGGCTACATGGCGCTCTACGTCAACGGGGCGAAGCAGAACTTCTACGTCAACACCCCCGACGGCGGCGGGGTCGTGGCCCGAGACTCCAGCGGCGGTCTCGTCCTCGGCCACGGCGTGTGGACGGGACAGCGCAGCGACACCTGGTACGGCGGCCTGGCCGGAGTCCGGGTCTACGCAGGACTACGGGACACCGCAGGCGTCCAGCAGGACCGGGCTCTCGACGACCCCGGCAACCTCTTCGACGTCACTCACTAGCTCGGTTCGGCTTCCGGCGCTCTGCGCCGTTTCACCAGGGGATGGCAGCTATGACGGGCAGACGTGGGCTCTTCCGGATGGACCGCAGCAGACGGTTCCTCGCGTTCGGTATCACGCTGGTGCTCTTCGGCTCCGCGCAGTCGGCCGCGGCGGCGGCGACCGGCGGCTGGCACGGGCTGGGCTGGGACCTCCCATCGTTGCAACAAGCACAGTCGGTCGATGGTGCCGACGGCGGCCTCCGGGCCTCACCTGCTCCGTCGGCGAGCACCTACACCCCGGCCTCGGTAACCTGGCCGGCCGCGGCGACCGCCGAAGTCGACCTGCCGATCGACGGCGCGGCGAAAGTACCCGCCGGACAGCCAGTGGCTGTGGCGCGTTCCCAGGCGAAAGCGGCCACAGCCGATGCCCGTCAGACGGTGGGCAGAGTCCGTATCAGCACGCTGGACCAGGCGGCCACGGCCAGGGCCGGGATCAAGGGTGTGTTCGTCAAGGCTGAACCTGTCCGTGGTGACACCGGCGGACCGGTGACGATCGACGTCGACTACCGCGCGTTCGGCGACGCCTACGGTGGCGACTTCGGCGGCCGCCTGCACCTGGTGCAGTACCCGTCCTGCCTGCTGACCTCACCTGACAAGCCCGAGTGCCATGTCGGTGCTCCGTTGAAGTCCGACAACAACATCAAGACCCGGCACGTCACCGCCGACGTCACCCTGCCGGGAGCATCGGCCGCCGGCCGGCAGGGCGCTGCCACGCCGGCGACCACGTCGATGCTGGTCGCCGCTGAATCCGACACCAAGAGCGGTGGTGGCGACTTCGCTGCCACCGACCTCAAGCCCGCCGGCACCTGGAGCGCAGGCACCTCGTCAGCGGACTTCTCCTACTCGTACCCGATCAGCACACTCTCCGCCGTCGGCGGCACTGGCCCGACGGTGAGTCTGAACTACTCCTCGAGTGCGGTGGACGGTCTCACCTCGGCCACCAACAACCAGGCCTCGGGCATCGGTGACGGCTGGAGCCTAGCGGGCAGCGGCTTCATCGAACGCCGTTACAAGGGCTGCGGACAAGACCTCGGCGGCAACAACAACCAGACCAAGACCGGCGACCTGTGCTGGTACAACGACAACGCCACCATCTCCTTCTCCGGCGCCAACGGCGACCTCATCTTCGACAAGGACAAGAAGGTCTGGCACCCGAAGGACGACGACGGCACTCGCGTCGAACGCCTCACCGGCGGCGCCAACGGCGACAAGTTCGGCGAATACTGGAAGGTCACCACACCCGACGGCGTCCAGTACTTCTTCGGCCTGAATCACCTGCCGGGCTGGGCGTCGGGCAAGGCGGAGACCCAGTCGACCTGGACCGTGCCGGTGTTCGGGAACAACACCGACGAGCCCTGCAACGCCACGACCTTCGCCGCGTCCTGGTGCAACCGCGCCTGGCGATGGAACCTCGACTACGTCGTCGACCCCCGCGGCAACGCCATCTCCTACTACTACCAACCCGAAACCAACTTCTACGGCCTCAACCGCACCCCTTCCACCGCGAACAACCCCGGCACCGTGTACACCCGCGGCGGCTACCTGCAGAAGATCGAGTACGGCTTCAACACCAGAGTTGCCGACACGTTCAGCCACGCACCAGCTCAGATCCTGTTCGACTCCGCGGAGCGGTGCGTCCCGGGTGGAACGATCACCTGTGACCCGGGACAGCTGAACTCTGCAACCGCGACGTCCTGGCCGGACGTGCCGTCGGAGACGATCTGCGCCCAGGGTGCCGTCTGCGTCTACGGTTCACCGAGTTTCTTCTCCCGCAAGCGCTACACCAAGATCACCACTCAGGTCAGCGACGGGGGCACCGGCTGGAAGCCTGTCCGGGAGTGGGCCCTCGGGCAGTCCTTCCCGGCCACCACCGACGGGAACAAGCCTGCCTTGTGGCTGGGGTCGATCACCGAGACCGGGAAGGTGGCGAGCCCGAACACGGTCGGCGGCTCGGTGACGCTGCCGCCGACGACGTTCCACGCGAAGGCGATGGCCAACCGCGTCAACATTAACACTCAGTACACAGCCCTGACCCGCAATCGCATCGACGCCATCACCAACTCCCAGGGCGGCCTCACCACCGTCAACTACGCCGAACCTGAGTGCGTCACGGGCGTCAAAATGCCCGACCCGAGCAACCTGAAAGACAACAAGCTCTCCTGCTACCCGGTCTACTGGATCCCACCGGGCGCCACCGACCCTGTCCTGGACTACTTCAACAAGTTCCAGGTCAAGCTCGTCGAGGAAAACGCGCAGACCACAGGCCAGGAACAGCACACGATCACCAGTTACGACTATCTCGGTGGTGCGGCCTGGCACTACGACGACGACCCGTTCACCGACCCGAAGTACCGCACCTGGTCGCAGTGGCGCGGCTACGGCGACGTGAAGACCACCGTCGGTCTCGGACCGGCCGGAGGTGACCCGTCGGGTCCTCCGGTGGTCACCGAGACGTACTACCTCCGCGGTATGGAGGGCGCGACGGTGACCAGTGACAACTGGCACGAGTCGGTCGTCGACCGCAAGGAGGTCGCCGGCTTCGTCCGGGAGACCGTCACCTACCGCGACGGTGCCGTCATCGGCGGGACGCTGAACGAGCCGTGGGTGTCCGGTGTCACCGCGACCGATGCCAACGGCCGGACGTCGGCCTACGTCGACACCGACACCAGCCGCACCCGTACCTGGCTCGACACCACCAAATCCTGGCGGATCTCCCGCACCCACACCGTCTACGGGAAATACGGTCTCGCCACCAGCGTCCAGACCGAGGGGGACATCAGCGACCCGAAGCAGACCAGCTGCACCGTGACGCAGTACCTGGAGAACACCACCGCGTGGCTGGTGAGCTTTCCAAGCCAGGTGCAGAAGGTCTCGGGTGTCTGCGACGACAAGACGAACCCGCCCGGGCCCGGCAACATCATCAGCGACAACCGCAGCTACTACGACACGCAAGGCTTCGGCGTCGCGCCGACGCGCGGCAGCGTCACCCAGGTCGACACCCTCGAAGACTGGCCGGCCGGCGGCGCCGAGAAGCTGACCAAGCCCGCCACGACCACGGCATACGACAAATACGGACGCGCGACGAGCTCGACCGACGCACTCGGCCTGACCACCACAACCGCCTACACACCGGCCACCGGCGGCCCGCTCACCCAGATCGACACCACCTCCCCGCCGGTCACCGCAGCTCCCAACGCACCCAAGTTCACCTCCACGAAGTACCTCGACCCGGTGTCCGGCACCTCGATCGCAGGGAAGGACGGCAGCGGTCTGCGGACCGACACGACCCAGGACGCGCTCGGCCGGATCATCTCCGTCTGGAAACCCGGCCACAGCAAGGCACTGAACGCACCCGCGGACGTCATTTCCTCCTATGACGTGAGAAACAGCGGCGGTGTCAGCAATGTCGCCACGCAAACCTTGCTCGCCAGCGGCCAGTACGCGACCTCGTACACGCTCTACGACGGTCTCGGCCGCACCATCCAGACCCAGGCACCTCGCACTGACGACGGGGCCGGCCGGATCATCACCGACACCTACTACGACTCCCAGGGCCGGGCGTACAAGACCCACAACCCGTACTGGAACAACAGCTCAGGACCCTCGGCGACGCTTTATGTCCCCAACGGCGCTTCGGTCCCCAACACCACCCTGATCACCTTCGACAGCGCGGGCGCGGCTCGAGCCAGCGCGTACCGCCGCAACGACGTCGAACAGTGGCGCACCACGACGATCCCGGACGGCGACCGCGTCACGACGATCCCGCCCGACGGCGGCACCGCGACAACCACGGTCACGAACGGGCTCGGGCAGACCACCCAGCTCCTGCAGTACAAGGATCCGACGAAGTACACCGCCGGATCCCCGGCCGACACCACGACCTACACCTACACCCGCAGCGGCCAGCAGGCCACGGTCACCGACACGACCGGCAAGAACGTGTGGGCCTTCGCCTACGACCTGAAGGATCGCAAGATCTCGGCGAAGGACCCCGACACCGGCACGACGACGTTCACCTACGACGCCGGCGACCGCTTGCTGACCACCACCGACGCCCGCAACCGGCTCATCAGCTACACCTACGACAACCTGGGCCGCAAGACCGCCGAGTACGACGGTCCTGCCGTCACCGGCACCAAGCTCGCCGACTGGATCTACGACACCTTGCTCGCCGGGCAGCCCACGAGTTCCACCCGCTACGTCGACGCCAAGGCCTACAAGAATGAAGCCACCGGCTACGACACGGCCGGACGTCCGACGGGCAGCAAGGTCACAATTCCCGCCGGCGTCCAGGGGCTGTCCGGAAGCTACAGCTTCGGCACCACCTACGACCCCAACACCGGCGCGGTCAGCATGATCAGCAGCCCGCGAGCGGGCGGCCTGCCCAGTGAGCAGCTGTCGCTGGGCTACTTCGCCCAGGGGGCGCCGAAGACCCTGACCTCCAGCACCGGTACCCAGCTGGTGGCCAAGACCGCCTACAACGAGTTCGGCCAGGTCCTGCGGACCGAGTTCAACGACCCGAAGAGCCCATACCAGGTCGCGGTCACCAACACCTACGAGAACGGCACCAACCGGCTCGCGACCGTGCAGGCCCAGCGCTCGACGTCCTCCGACTTCTGGATCGCCAACCGCGTCTACACCTACAACCAGGTCGGCAACATCACCAAGACCGCCGACACTCCACCCGGCCTGCCGGCGGACACCCAGTGCTTCCGTCAGGACTACCTGCAGCGGCTGACCGAGGCCTGGACCCCGGTGTCCGGGGACTGCGCGGCCCAGCCCACCACCGCCGGGACTGGCGGCGCGGCTCCGTACTGGACATCCTGGACCCTCGACGACACCGGCAACCGCAAGACCCAGGTCCAGCACACCGCCGCCGGCGACATCACGAGCACCTCGACCTACCCGGATGCCGGACAGCCACGGCCGCACGCCGTCCAGGCCGTCACCACCACGGGCCCGAGCGGCACGACGCAGACGAACTACGACTACACGGACACCGGGAGCACGAAGACCCGCGGCCCGACCGGCTCGGCGCAGACATTCACCTACGACGCCGAAGGCCGAGTCGCGACGGCGAAGGAGGCCAACGGCGCGGACAGCAGCTACCTCTACGACGCCGACGGCAACCTCCTGATCACCAAGGACCCCGCCGGCACGACGCTGTCCATCGGCGACACGGAGCTGTTCGTCCCAACCGGTGGCAGTTTCGCGTCGGGCACCCGGTACTACGGCTACAGCGGTCAGGTCATCGCGACCCGCAGCAGCGCAGGCGCTCTCACCTGGAAGCTGGCCGACCACCACGGCACGACCTACGCCACGGTCGACTCCGGTTCCGCCATGACGGTGAGCAGGCGCTGGCAGGACCCGTATGGCACCACCCGCGGCACGCCGCCGTCGACGTGGCCGGACAAGCACGGTTTCCTGGGCGGCTATCAGAACACCACGGGCGTGACGCACATCGGTGCTCGCGACTACGACCCGCTGACCGGTCGGTTCATGACGGCGGACCCGGTGCTCGACACGAGCAACCCGCAGGCGTTGAACGCCTACAGCTACGGCAACAACAGTCCGATGTCGTTCAGCGACCCGACGGGCATGGTCGTCCGGATCGACGGCTATCCCGCTTGGATCGGTTCTGATGCGATCAGCACGATGAGCCCGGCCAAGGCGGCTCGTGCGAGGGACTACAACGCCGGTGTCAGGCGTTCCTGGAGCCGGGCTCCGGTGGAGCGTCAGCGGTCCCCGCGCGAGGAGATGCTCGCGAAACCCGCAGCTGGGCATGGACTGTCCAAGGAAAAATTCGAGGTGTTCCGCACTTTCGGTTACACGGGATCGAGTGCGTTGACGTGGCAGGAAGCGATCGACTTCGCAGACCACAGCCCGACGGCGAAGACGCTGGTGTGTGATGCGCTGGGAGGATCGCCGGACGAGTGTGTACTGGGCGGGAAGCTCACTGGTATAGCAGGGTTCATTTACGATGTTTTCCTGGCTGACATCCCGGAGTGTTCGACCGGATCGGCTGAGGCGTGCGCGGGGGTCGCTGCTTCGATAGTCCCGGGTGGCGGCTTGGGTAAGGTGGGCAAGGCTGCCGAAGAAGCAGCCAAAGCAGGCGAAATTGGTGCTAAAGCGGCCGCCGAAGCCCCGTCACTTTACGGAGCTACTGGAAAACAGTTCGGACGAAAGTGGGGAAAGCATGCGGAAGACTATGGTCTCAGTCCGAGTGACCCTGTGGCGCGTAAATGGTTTGAAAATCGGATAAATGAAGTTCGTGCCAACCCTGAAGAAGTTCGGCGGGGTGCGTGGAATCCCAATCGTGGAGGTGGAGAGGGTTACTGGTTCTTTAGAAATGGCGATGATGTCTTGTTGACGAAGTCTGACGGTGAATTTGTTTCCATGTTTCCTATGCAGGCGGGCGGAAATAGTTGGTGGAACGCGGCTTCGGGGGTGCGGTGACACTGCGGTAGGATGGGGTTCCTGCTGAACGTGGCCCTATCCCTGAAGATGTTTGAGGTGGCGTGAGTTGACGGGCACTAATCCGGGTGACGTGGACCTCGGTGATCTCGTGGGGCTCTCGGTGAGTTCTATCCGTCGTTTAGCGGATCGAAGTGGAAATCTTGCCGAACTGCAGGTCGATCTGGAAGGTGGTCCCACTGTCTCTTTTGTGGTGTGGACGGACTGGTCTTTGCGTGTTCGTGCCGCAAGCAAAAGTGGTATTCCGGATTATTTATGGCCGGCATCAGATTATGTCTCTGAAGGAATTTTTCCAGAAGATGTTGCTTGGCCGATACGTATTACTAGAATCAAGGAAGTGTTTGACGAGATGGGCGACTTGAGCGGTATCGACATCACGCTCGGCGAGCATTTGATTGAGATTCGTTCGTGCGGCGGGGAGCTTTTATTGTCAGTGGTTTGAAGTGCATGAGATTGTACGATTGTAGCGGAGGTGCAACCGCAGACCAATAGGGGCTGGATGATTAGGGGCGACCGGATCAATCACGCTCAATACGCTACTCTCGGGATTTTGCTAAATGAACGATGATTGTGGGCTTTATGAACCGGGCGCAGATCATTGTTGATCGCCTGGACTGTGCGGGTGTCCCCGAAAGTGCGATCAACCACGTTATCGAGAAGCGCGATGACGGAGCATTTGAGCTCGAGGTGTCAAATCTTCTGACGGGTGAGACGACTGCTCAATTTGTTGCTGAATCAGCTGATCTGAAGTGAATGGCTCCTAAGTGGGAAAATTATATATATATATATAAGTCGCGTCCTTTTCCATGTCATGACGGTAAACAGATGCTGGCAGGATCCGTCATGAGTCACATCGATTGGCGACGTCTCAAGCTGCTGGCAGCGTGGGAGCAGCGCTGGCGAAGACGGAAGCGGACGCGGCTTTCAAATTTGCTGAGCAGGTGAGTCCGTATGTTTTGGGAGGACGATGATGTCCCGAGCGGCGGAGTGGATTGAAGCGGCCAAGCAAATTACCGAAGGCGTTCGAGAAGGATTGCGCTGCCCGGAGAACAATGACGACTTTCTTGAAGTGGAATGGTTTCCTGGCCCTGGTCCTAGCAGTACGAGCGGTGAGTATCGAATGCGCTGCCCATCGTGCGGTGCTGAGAACTGGATGCTTCAGAGATGACCTGTGCGGTTGCGGGTGCTTTTTGAAGGTTTGATCGGCTGTATGATCAAGAAATGTGATGAAGGCGCCTGATGTCAACATCCCCGGCCTCGACATCGGGAAGTTGGAGGTCAACCCATGGTTGATGGCATGAGTGTGGCCGCTTCAGTTGCAATACTGGTCCATCGAGAGCTTGTTGATGACTATGTGGGCTTCTGGACGTTGCCATGGCATATCCGGCGCGCGCGTCCGGAAGCGAGCGATGCCCACGTTCGTGAGGTCGCGGCCGCTGCGTTGCAGGCGCTGGTTGCCGCAGACGCGGCTGTGGGCACTCTCGATGAGACGACAGGCACCTTCGAGCCCTGGGAGACGCAGGGGCAGTAGAGGCTGTCATGGCGGCTTGGCGGGCTCTCGGGCGTGACCCGAAAATCGGGGAGGTGTGCCCGGTGGGGTGCAGTTGGTTCTTGAGTGCGGCGATCGTGGCCCGCCGCGAAAGCCACTTCCAGGCGTGGTTCGGCGATCCTCACGACGACCACGTCGGAGTCGTTGTCAGCCGGTAACGCGGCCTGTTCGAGGTCGGCGATCTCGTTGGTCGACGTGCCGCGTACGTGGTTGGCGGGGAGCACCGTGCCAGTGGGCGATCCGTCCCCGGATCGTGGTGCGGGTGGATTGGTAGGGCGATGACGTGCGGCGTGTCAGTGCAGGTGTCGGGCAGGTCCCTATCAGTTCACCCGAAGGGCGAGGTGCACGGCCACGGTCGGCGCTTCTGGGTTCGGCCTCCCGAGCAGCGGGCCGTGTGAAGGGTTGGCGGCCCACGAAGCCGTGAGCCGCCACCGCCTCGAGCCGATGTCCGGCAGCTGTCCTCGACGCTGCCCGGCGTCGCCAGACCAGCGCCAGGTCCGGCCGTCGTCGGGGTGTGCGCTAGCGTCGGCGAGGTTCACCCGCTGGGAACGCCGTCTCCGGTTCCACGTCGATCTCGTCATCCTCTTGGAGCACCGTGATGACGTCGTCGACAGAGGTGACCAGGCGGGCCGTGTTCTCCTGGATCAGCTGATGGCACCCGGCAGATGCCGCCGAGGACACCGGACCCGGTACTGCCAGGACAGGCTGGCCGAGCTCGGCTGCCAGGCACGCGGCGTGGCGAGCGCCGCTTCGTCGGCCGGCCTCGATCACGACCGTCGCGGCTGTGAATGCGGCGAGCAGCCGGTGGCGCTGCAAAAAATCGATGGCGAGCAGGCGGGATGCCGGGCGGGCACTCGGACACGATCGCGCCGAAGGTGGCGATGCGCTGGAGCAGGCTCGCGTGGCCGACCGGGTATCCGCGGTCGAGCCCGCACGGCAGGACAGCGACGGTAGCGGGCGGACGGTCGGTCGCCAAGGCACCTCGGTGAGCGGCGCCTTCGATGCCGTAGGCAGCGCCGCTCCACACCACGACGTCACGGGACACCAGCGCGTAGGCGAAATCCGCGGCGTGGTGCTCGCCGTACTCGGTGGACGCCCGCGAGCCCACGACCGCTACGGACCGCGCGGCCGCCAGCTCGTCCAGCCGCGGCTCGCCGTGAACCCACAGGCCCAGCGGTATCCCGCCAATGGTCGCTTCGTCGGTGGGTGACGCGCTCAGACTTGCGAGGACGTCGCTCGGCCACTCGTCGTCTTCCGGGATCACGAAGCGGGCGCCGAGCTGGGCGGCGGCGCGCAGGCTGGACTCGGCGCGCATCCAGTTGGTGCCGAGGCGGGTTTCGGCGAGGACGTCGGTGGGGGCAGTGCGTTCGCTGACGTGGTGGGCGGCGTCGACGGGCCCGACCCTGGCGACGTAGCGGGCGAGGGCCGGGCTGGTGGGTTCGGTGGCGTGCTGGAGGAACGCGCGGGCGCGCCGCGCGTCGGTGGAACTGGACATGATTGTTCCTTCTGGCGAGCTGTGAAGTGCGAGGGCGGGGGAGTGTTCAGGTCTTGTCGGGGACGCTGCGTACGCGGATCTCGTGGCATCGGCGCTCGACGACGGTGCCGACCGGCCACACGGCCGCCAGCAGCAGCAACTCGAGCGCGGCGCTGGCGACGTCGGCGCGCTGCTCGGCGGATGCCTCGGGACTCGTGGCCATGAGAGCGTCGTAGAAGCGGTGAACGAACTGCCCTGGCGTGATGTCGGATTCGACAATCTCGGCGGTGGTGGTGCCCTGGCGGCTGATGATGCCGACGAAGCTGCGTGCGCAGCCGCAGTACGGGTCGTCCGGGTCGGTGTGCGAGAGGCTGCACAGTTCGACGATCTCGGTGCCGGAGATGCTGTTGAAGTCGTTGTCGCGGTCTCCTTGGGTGCGGTGGGTGGAGACGAAGTACTTGAGCATGGTGTTCTCCTGCGCGGTTGCCGGCCGGGCGGCCGGGGGTGCGGCCCGCGCCAGCGGGCCCCGGTGGTCCGGGGCAAGCCGAGAACCCGCAGAGCTGGGCAAATTTCCGTGTGTGATGGGCTTGCCGCGGACCCCGGGTCTGCTGCACTGAGCTGCAGTCGCGTTCGTCCGGGCCGGTCGACCCGGATGAGGAGTCTCGTTCGATGCTGCGCTGCGTGCCGGACTTGCAACAGAAAGTTGACTACAGAAAAGGCGCCACACTTGTGGCGAATTACTGGTTTCTGGGGCACTCTGGTTTCAGAAGGTGATCCGCAGTGGTCCAGACGGGAGCGACCACAGCGGACCCTTCCGGGGATCTCGATCCGCTCTCAACCCCCTGCGGACACAGGGTTCCCGGCTCGGGAGAGGGCACTGGGGAGGGCACCTCTCCCGAGCCGAAAACTTTGCAACCAACGACGCTGACTGTCACTGCAGTGGTGCGGCGGAAAGCTGATCCGCTGGCATCGGCACCGTTGTCGTTGGTTTCCGTGCGCGCGTCGATGAGCTCGCTGTCCTCACGCTTGAACGAGCCTCCAGCTTGAGCGGCTCCGGCGCGCCAGCTTGAGGGATGTCTTTCCATGACAACGAATCTTGTGGGTGCGAAAAGGGCAGTGGCGTCCTTGCTGACGTTCGGAGCTCTCGCGGGTGCCACGACGGTCGCCGCGGCGCCGGTACATGCAGCCGAGTCGTCTTCGGCCGCGAACATGGTCTCCGAGCCACTCGATGTCGGAGCGGCGGGCGAAGGGCAGGCCAACGCTGGTACACCGGCGGTCGCGCCGGACGGAACGCTCGTCCGGTCTGCGCCCACGTCTCCTGACGTGCGGCCGCGGTCGGCTATGACGGCGCAGGGCTGGATCGCGGTCGTCGCGATCGCAGACGGCGCGCGGATCCGGTCGCGGCCGGTGGACGGTCCAGTGCTCGGCACTATCGCCTACGGTGCCGGGTTCTGGGTGTCGTGCACGCGCCCAGCGTCGGATGGGCACGCGTGGGGTTGGTCTTACCGGGGCGGCACGTATGGCTGGGTTCGCGGTGACCTGTGGGAGGTCGAGCAGCACACCGGCCCTGGCGGGGTCGGGACGCCGCAGGTACCGCGGTGTTCATGACGTCACCGTCGTCCACGTCCCGGCCGGGATCGGCGCTGACCGTGCTGCGTCCGAGAGTGCGTGCCGGGGAACGGGCAGCCCGCGCGGTCGGCATCGTGATCGAGCAGCGCCACGGCCGCTCGGTCCAGTGACTGCATCACCGCGTCGACCCCGGCCAGGTCGCCCTCCTCCACCGGCGCCTGCAGGGCTGGCCGTGGATCTCATCCATGGCCAGCCTCCTTATCGAGGGTGTCGGATGGCCACGCAGGCGTCCCGGGCGATGCCGGAATCGCGCGCGGTGGCCATAAGCGAGGGTGCAGCTCCATGGGGACGAAGTCGCCGACCCGCAGCCGCGCGGTGTGTACGCGACGGGCGGCGTCGTGGAAGTAGGTGCAGGGCCAGAACCGGCCCGCGCAGGTAGGGCAGACCGCTGGTGCCTCGGGCTCGGGCAGGTGCCGGGTCAGGTCGTTGATCGCCTCGGCGGCCCGCCCGGCCGGGCTGTCCGCTGCGAGGATCACCCCGGCCATCGGCCGGACGTTCGGCCCCTCCATCGCGGTTCACGCCATTCCCTGTTGCCCCGTCGGCGTCAGCAGGATCCCGGAACCGGTCGAGCCCGGCGAGAAGGTCGAGTTGCTGGGTGAGTCCGATCGTGCGGGTGGTACCCGTTGTTCCGCTTGGGTTTGCAGTGAGCGCACGAGGCTGCTGTAGGTCTCAACGGTGGCTTCGTGGGTGAAGAACGCACTGCCCTTGACGTGTTGTACTGCGACCGCGAATGCGTCACCGTCGTCGCCTTCGTAGACGACGAACGGTTCGAGCAGGCCAGGTGCGCATCGTGCTGCGGGTACGAAGGACACGTTGCGCTTGGCCGGGGTTGTTGCAGCGGCGATCTGTGCGCGCAGTTCGGCTGGGGTGCAGATGCCGGGTCGTGTCGCGGCCTCCCCGATCAGATAGGTGTAGCGCGTTCGTCGCGAGGTCGACGACGTGTGCTGAAGTGACGGTGCGGCAACGGATCGCATGTCGCGCTGGTGGTCGGGAGGCATGGTCTCCCGCAGTGTGCAGGAGTAGGCGATTGTCCGCAGCGCTTCGGGGAACACCATGGGTGACCATTCGAGCACGTGGGCTGAGTGCTGTTCGTAGGTTGCGCGTAGTACGTCTGCCTCGTGGTCTGTGGAGGTGACGAGGTCGCTGTGGCGGACGTGTGCGGCGAGTTTCATGAGTCGTTGGTGGTCGGCTGGTGGAACCTGCAGGTATCCGAGAATGTGCGCGACCGTGGTGTCTTTCGGTGTTCGCTGGCCGAGTTCGAAAGCGGACAGTTCGCCGGCGTGCAGGCCGAGTCGGTCGGCGAGCTGGCGGAGGCTGAAGGTGGTGCCGTGACGGGCCTCGCGCAGGCCGCCGGCGAGCGCGATGACTGCTGGCCGGACGATGAATTCGGGCATGGTTCGAGCGGTTCCGTTCAGGTGCGGAGTGTGTGCGGAGTGCGTTTGGTGATCATGTTGGCGGTGCGCGGCGGGGCGGAGCCGCGGAAGGGTCCGGCACCCGCGATGAGACGGCGGGCTTGTGCGGTTGGTTCGCGGCTCGAGGCGAGCTACGGCCCGCCTCGCGTGGTGGTGGAGTTGCCGCGGCTGACAGGGACTGCTGATGGGGTGGTTTTTCGACGTGCGCGGGGTGCGCCTGTGGTGGTGGCGCGGATGATCGGCGGGATGAGCTCGGCTGCCGGCCAGAGCGGGACCATGGCCGTCGCGTGGAGCCATGTGCGCGGGTGTGGGCGTCGCCGGCCCGGTCGTGGCGGGGTGGGCCGTGTGCGAGCTTCGCGCAGGACGCTGCGTGCGGTGTGGATGCCGACGGTCGTGTAGGGGAGACCCCACACCAGAATGGTGAACAGGAGATCCATGGTGGTGAGGCTTTCGGATTGGCGTGGCAGCACCACGGGGTCGGCGCCGCCGGAGATGGAGCTGGCAACGGGTGTTCACGGTCGGCCAGGGAGGTTCGTGGCGCTGTGGCCGGGCGCGGGGTGGTCAGCGGAGAATCAGGGCGAGGACGGTGGGGGCGCCGCGGAGCAGTCAGCTCAGCCGGATTCTGGGCGTGCGGTGCCGACGTCCGCAGGGGGGCGAGGGCAGCGGCGGTGCTGACGAGCAGTGCCGTTGGGCCAGGTAACCAGTGAGGTGGGGGAGCAGCGTGCTGTTCCCGGTGCAGCTGCAGCTCGGCGCTGATCGCGCGGGTGAGGTTGCCGGTCCTGGCCGCCCGCGACCGGTATCAGCGCTGCGTCAACCGGGTACGTACGCTCTGCCTCAGCACCCGCCGCCACACTGTAATGGCTGCGCACGTACCCGTCAGCAGCTGTAACGCCGCGGATGCGTTGGCGGGAGACGGGAAGACGCGCTGGTATGGCTCGATCAGGTCGTCGCGAGTCATGGGTGCAAATCCTCGTGTTGTCGTTGGCGTGTGGGTGGAACCCGGCCGACGCGCCGGAGGAGGGCCCGCGCGTCGGCCGGGAGTCTTCAGTTCGGCTTCCCGCGTCGGCGCAGCGGCACACCGGCGGCGATCAGCATGTTGCGGGCCTGGCCGTAGCTGTGCCCGTATATCGCGGCGACCTGACGGATCGGGGCTCCCTCGCGGTACCTGGCGACCATGCCGGGTGGCATCGGCGGAAGCCGGATCCTGGGCGGGCGCAGCTGCACGCCGCTGGAGAGGAGCGTGTTGCGCACCTGCCGGTAGCTGTGCGGCGTCGTGGCCGCGAGGCCCTCGATCGTCTCGCCGGCCTGGTAGCGGCGGCGCAACTCGGCTGCCTCGTCCGGGCTCACGTCGGCTTCCCCGCGTCGCGTTCCGGCGCCCGGCGGCTCGGCGTGACGTGCACGGTCAGCTTTGCCAGGCAGGCGCTGCACTGCCGCGCTTCGGGGTGGACCGGCGTGCCGCAGGCCTTGCATGTGAACTTCAGCGGGAGCGGCGCGCGTTGGACGCTCAGCCTGACGGTCATCGGGACGCTCCGATGGGTCGTTCGGCGGTCATAGGCGTGCATCACCGCTCCGCCGGGGTGTCGGTGAGCGCGTCGATCACCTGGGCAGGATCGAGTGCGACTGCGGCCAGGTGGAGCCGCACGGCGACGTACTGGCAGTGGTCGGCGAGCCCTGTGATCTCGACGGCGGCGCCGTCCGGGCAGGCGGCGAGCCGCTCGGCCATGGCGAGGGTGATGCGTAGCTCGCGGGCGGCGTCGGCGGCGACCGTGGCCGGGTCCGGTGGTGGCGCCAGGGCGGTGTGCCAGCGCTGCAGCAGCCGAGCCCCGGCCTTGATCAGGTCGTCGCCTGCGTCGCGGTAGATGTCGTCATGGCTAGACATCGCGGGTCACCACCTGGAAGAGGTCACCGGCGAAGCCGCCGGTGTCGTTGGTGCCGGTACGTGGTGGCGGGACTCGCGCCCAGGTGTGCGCCGCGCACGGGGGGTACACCCGGATGCGGGGCGGGAGGGCTCCGCGGGCGTCGGTTTCGCAGTGTGGGCCGACTTCGCGCCGGGCGTGTTCGAGCGGGTAGCCGGGCCCGAGCAGGCACCACGGCCGCAGCAGGTCAAGCCGGCGGTTGGCGAGCTCGGCCACGAGGTAGAGGTGGGCGCGTCCGTCGGCTTCGAACAGGTGCCACGCCCACCGCGCGCCGGGAGGAAGCAGCTCAAGCCGGATGAGGGGGCGTTCGTCGAACGTTGTCATCGCCATCGCTTCGGCAGGGGGCGGGGCGTGCCGAACTTGGGCCAGTACGCCGCGAGGACCTTCTTGGCGGCGGCGTGGTCCGCTTTCGTCAGAGGCTCGCCGATTTTGCGGGGACGTTTGAGCTGGCGAAATGCGGTTTCGAGTTCGGGGCTGATGTCGTCTGGGCTGGTGGTGGGTGACGGCGGAGGGGGCGAGTTTGTCGGTGGCCCGGTCGGCAGAGGTTGGCCGGGTTTCCTGTCGGCCCTCGTCAGGGGAGGGCTTGTCACCATCACGCGCCGTCACAAGTGTGACGCTAAGTGCGATCATCGCTGGCGAGGGACAACAAAGGGACAACGCCGTAGGCTGGTGGCAACAAGTAGTCAACGGCAGCAAGCGAGAGCAGGTGACACCCGTGGCCAGGGCCGAACTTCCCGGCGAAAACGTCGGCGACCGTCTAAAGGCTGCTCGCAAGCTGGTCGGCGTGACACAGCAACAGCTCTCGCAAGCAACGCACTTCTCCGTGTCCCTGATCAAGAAAGTCGAGCAGGGCAGCGTTCCCCCGTCGGCAGCGTTCGTCGCGAACGCCGCGAAGGCTCTCGGTCTGCGCGCTGCCACCCTGTACGGCTTGGGGAAGGTGATCGACGAACCGAGTCCCGAAGCTGCCGGCATCGCAGATCTTCGGAGCGCGCTCGACGCCTACGACGACCCGCGACCGGAAGGCGAGCCGCTCGACCTGGCGACGATCACCGCCCGACTCGCCGCGGCCTCGGACAAGGTCCTGGGACTCAACCACGCCGAGGTCGCGCAGCAACTGCCCGCGCTGCTGCACCACCTGTACGTTCTTGCTGGTCAGCCCGGCCGGGCAGGCGAGCTCGCGCGCGCTGCACTGCACGACGCCTACCGTATGGCGGCTACCGTGAGCGGGCGCTTCCGTCAGGCCGACCTTGCCGCGATCGCCTCAGAGCGCCATGTCCAGGTCGCCGACGACACCGGTGACCCGCTGCGCATCGCAATCAGCGCTTATCATCGGAGCACCCGCTACCTGCAGCACGGCGACTACCGCGCCGGACTCCGCCTGCTTGACCGAGCCCGCCAGCACGTTGCCACAGGTGCAGCCGACCACGCCGTCGCTGTACAGCTCGACCTTCGCTCGTCCATCCTCGCCGCGCGCGCAGGCGACGGCGCGGAAGCAGACGGCTACCTGGCAGAGGCACGCGCGATCGCCGAGGAGTTCCAACCGCCAGCGGTGCCGTACTACGGCGTTGACGCGAGCGCGACGAACATTACGGTGCATTGGTGCGCGGCCCCGGTCGAGCACTATGACGGCGCAGAAGCGGTCCGGCGCGCCTCATCCGTACACGTAACCGACCCTCGTCGCCCCGAACGCGTCGGACACCATCACATCGATATGGCCCGCGCGTGGATGCTGCACGGCGACCGCGGTCAGGCGCTCGACGAGCTCAACGCCGCTCGCCGAGTTGCGCCGAACGCCACCCGCTACCACCCCTCGGTTCGTGAGACGCTGCTCGCCCTTTCGGCCGCCGATCGCCGGACGACCGAGTCGCTTGCCGGGTTCGCCCGCTGGTCAGGTGTGCAGCTGTAGACGCGTCATCTGCTGCCGACCGGGTGCAGTCGCTGCGTTCGACGTCCTCGGCAAGCCGGACGTAACCGATCTTGGCGTGACCGCGACGAACGCGGTCGGCAGGCAGTATGTCTGGCTCGACGACCTCGCTGGGAACGCTCTGGCGGGGCGGTCCGGGCGTTGGTCAGTTGCCGAACGATGGACGCGGCGGTATGGCCGGACCGGATCGAGTCTTCTCAGATGTTCAGAAGCGTTCTGAAGCAGGCTTTGCCGAGGATCACTCCTGGACGTGCGTTCCCAAAAGGATGGCGGTGTAGCCCGGCTGGGGCAGGTCTACCGCCAGGTGGTGATCGTCTGCCGGGCTGAGTCGACCCAGTCGTCGCGTAGAGGGCGGCCAGCGTCAGCGATGGCGTCGTGTGGAAGGCCGTCGCGGAGGATGTGCCTTGCCACCTCGGTAGCACCCGAGATCAGGGGGCCTTCGCCGAAACGGCGGTGCAGGTGGATGCGGTAGCTGTCGCTGATAGGCACGCCGAAGTAGAGAAGGCGACCCGACCATCCGCGAGTTGGTTCGATCGCCGACTCACCTGTCGCGCACCACGCATGTGGCACCTCGAACCCGAATCTTGCCAGGCCCCAGCCTTCGACGTAGGCAGCGTCGGCGTGGTGATCGGCATAGCTGGAGGCGTTGGCCCAGCAGTTCCCTGCGGGACCGTGTTGTTCGCGCGGCAGCGGAGGTGCAGGGCTGAAGAGCCGACCGCAGGCGACTAACAGTGCAGCCTGGCCTGGGAAACGCCAGCCAGCTGCTGCAGACCTAGTCGCGGCTCGGCGAGCGACCTCCGCGAGGTGTACAACCCATCGGGTCAGCGACTCCTCGTCCATGGTGAGCGACGAGTCCTGGCGTGCGTGCGCCGATGCGGTATCGGTGCCGGCCATCAGATAGAACGATGCTGTGGTCGGTTGCACCGAGCATCTGGATCGAGCAAGGCAAACTTCTTTCCTGGGCGTGCGAGGCAGTCTAGAGCACCAGGTGTGATCGGCTCTGGCACCGCTGCGCTTCCTCTCGTCGGCGATGTAATGGGTGCATCCGCGTTCTCAGAGCGGCCTCGACCGCATGTCGGAGCGCCGTTTGCGGTTCGTCTGGCAGCTGGAGTACCGCGCGGGCGCTGCGGCGGCCATGACCTGGAGATCACGGCTCGGCGGGTCGGACGGTCGAGTCGGAGTGCGTGCGATCCATCGGCCTGTCGTAGCGATCGTCGACGAAGTGCAGTTCGAATCGTGAGGTGTCGTAGCCTCCGAGGTTCCAGGCTTGGTCGCTGTCGTTGACGCGTCGCTCGCGCCCGGTCGCCCGTTCTCGTACCAGCCAGGCCACGCAGCCTCCCTGTCTAGACCCTCTCGGCGTACGTCGACACCGTATCAACCTGTAGAACGCACGTTCGAGTGTCGGTCGGACGGCGTCTCGAGTTTGCTGCCGGGTGCGTACGCCGTGGCACCAGCTAGACCGCGCCGGCGGTCTTGACCTCGATCCCGAGGTGACGTTCGTGATCGGCAACGTCTCGTGCCTGGTTGCGTGCGGGCACGTGCGTGGTGGGCGATGCGCGGTTGTCGGTGGGATGCTGTCGGTTGAGTCAGGTTCTGAGGTTGCTGATCGTGAGTTCGGCGATTTTCTGGGCGGCGCCGCAGGGATCGGCGAGCTGGCAGGCGAGGCAGAGGCGGTTCTTGCGCACTTGCTCAGGCCGCGTGCGAGGTGTCGGCCGGTCTCGGCGCGGCGGCGACAGCGGTCACGGTCCGTGAACGCGACCGTGCCGGATCGCATCCGTCGGTCGTGGTGCGAGTACCCCTTCGGCCGGGTCGAATTGACGTTCCTTGTGCGGCGGTGGCGACAACCCGCCATCGCGTTGCTCCGGTTCCGGGTCGATGACTAACGTCGAATTTGTCGCCGAGAGGTGGCATTTCCTGGTTCACCGAACGAAAAGGAGAGTGTCATGCTGGAGGACGCCAACCGCGTGGAGAACGGCGAAGAGATCCTGGCTCCGGGGCACCACGCCACGATGTTCTCGACCTTCTCGTGGGACGAGGCCGACGAGGACTGATTCGCCGTCATCGGGTGAATTCCCTTCCCGGGCCGACGGGGTGTCGGCCCGGGAAGGGCCCGTTCCGAGGAGGGAGCCGTGGTGGGTTCGTGGCAGGAGTTCGCCGAAGGAGCGCCGGAATCGGCGGCCTTGGGCAAGAAGATACTTTCCAAATATGGCGTCGCCTATCTGGCCACAGTCCGGAAGGACGGCGCGCCGCGCGTTCATCCTGTCTGCCCCGCATTTCTCGGTCCGGAAATCTACATCGGCGTGATGGGCTCGTCGCCGAAGCTGGACGACCTGCGGCGCGATCCCCGATTCGTGCTGCACGCCCTGCCCGGGCCGCAGAACGCCGAGTTCGTGCTCCGCGGTCGCGTTCGCCCGTTTCCCAGGGATCTCGCTGAAGATCTGCTGCAGAAGCGAGTCGCGAGCGGCGACGACGTCGTCGACACCGTGTTCTTCTTCCTCGACATTGAGCGCGCGGACCACGCGACTTATGACGCCGCGCGGGGGCTCCGGCCCGTGCCGACCCGGTCCGCCTGGCACGCAGCGGAGGTGCGCTCGTGAAACCGGACGATCGTCCTCGACTTGCCCGGATAGAACTCTTCCGCCATCCCGCTGGTGGGGTGCTCGTCGGAGCTCCGGACGGCGGCTTGTTCCGGCTGCGGCACTCCGACGCCGATGTGCGTGGTCTGCTCGAAGCGTGCGACGGCAGCCGTGCCGTCCGGCAACTCGCCGAGCGGTGGCCGTTCGACGGCCGCCTACCGGAACTGCTCGAAGGGCTCGCCCAGCACGGATGCCTGACGGTGCCGACGCCACGTACCTCGAGGCTGCTGCTGACCGGCGACGAAGACTTGTTTGCGCATGTTCCGGACTGTGGGTTCGTGGTCGAACCGGTCGAGGACCTCGGCGAGGTCGACGTTGCTGCCGACGACGCGGTCGTCCTGGTCCTGTCCTCCGGGCTCGTCCGGTCCCGGCTTGCCGCGGCCGAACGCCGGTGCCGCGAACTCGGGTTGCGCTGGACGCATTTCCACCTCGAGCGCGGACGTGGCTGGTTTGGACCGCACGTGAGCTATGGCCGGACGCCCACAGTGGACGACTTGCTGGCGCGGCGCCGGTGCGCCACTGCGGACCCCGACCTGCTGTCCGCTTTGGACGACCCGGTTCCGGTAGCCGGACTCGAGCCGCCGGGCGCAGCCGGACTGCGCTGGATGATCGGCACCGCGCTGGCCGACCTGTGGCATTGGCTCGACGGCGAGGTGGCCCGAGCGCAGTGGCACGAGGTCGAGCTCGATCCTCGGGAGTTCTCCGTCATCGCACACCCTGTCCTGCCCTTCGACGAGGTGGAGCGCCCGGCGTCCCTGCCGGACGATCCCCACTCGCTCCTCGTCGACGACCGGACCGGAATCGTGCGCGGCACCACCGACGTCGGTCACCACGAGTCGATCCCACGGACGCTCACGACCGTGCAGGCGAAGGTTTGCGACATCAGCCGCGTCAGCCCGTGGCGCAACGACCCCGTGGCCGGCGGCAGCACCTTCGGCGACCGCGAGGCCGCCGCGCGAGCCGCGGTCGGGGAAGCCGTCGAGCGCTACTGCGGCAACGTGGTCCAGCGGGACCTGCTGACCAAGGCGACCTACGCCGAGCTGGCCGCGGCCGGTGAGCACGCCGTCGATCCCGAAACACTCGTCTTGTTCTCGGAACGCCAGTACGACGCGGCCGGGTTTCCGTTCGTCCGCTTCACCCGTGACCTGCCGGTGCACTGGGTCCGGGGACATTCGGTCACGCGCGACCAGCCCGCTTGGGTGCCGGCCAGCCTGGTCTACGCGAACTGGTTCACCCCGAGCTTCGCCGACGACCCACCGACCAACGGGACGTTCTTCCCCGGCATCGCCGCCGGGCCCGACGTGGCCGCCGCGACGGCCGCGGGCCTGCAGGAGGTCGTTGAGCGGCACGCCACGATGACCTGGTGGCTCAACGCCGCCCGGCTGCCCGGCGCGTACCTCACTCCCGAACTCGAAGCAGCCTGGCCGCCCGGTCACCGGCAGCGGCGCTGGGTCGTCCCGCTCGACAACGAGTTCGGCTTCCCGGTGCTCGCCGGCTGCGTCGAAGACCTCGACGAGGGTCTCCTGACTGTCGGCTTCGCAGCCCGCCCCGATTCCGTCCAGGCCGGGCTGAAAGCCTGGACGGAGGCGCTGACTCTGCAGGACATCGCCCGTGACTTGAACCAGCGGCACGGCGGGTACCGCAAAGCCGCCGGCGCGGGCCGGATCGACGGCGCCGGGCTCAAGCCCTGGCGTGCCGACCGGGGCTACCTCGACGACTTCCGCGGGGACTTCCGGGACGTCGTCGACCTCACCGCGCAGGTCCAGCTGCACCTCGACCCCCGGGCGCAGGATCTCATCCGGCCCTGGCTCGACGTGCCGGCCGAACGCCCGCTGCCGCCACCGGCCACAGCCGACCTGCGCGTCCTCGTCGAGCAACGGGGGTACGAGATCTTCCGGGCCGACATCACGACCCCGGACGTGCGCGCGGCGGGTCTGCGGGTCGTGCGGACGCTCGTGCCCGGTCTGGTGCCGAACACCCCGGCCGCGTTCCCGGCGTTGGGCCGGGGAGTCGTGACGACAACCGCGGTCGAGCTGGGATGGCGCGCCGAGGCGCTCGACGAGGCGGCCGTGAACCTGGTTCCGATGCCCCATGCCTGACGTCGTCGGCAGGACGGTGCGGCGCCTGGACATCGCTGACAAGGTGTCGGGTCGGCAGCTCTTCCTGACCGACCTTTCCTGGAGCGGGGACGCCTGGGCCCGCGTCGTCCGGTCGCCGCACCCGAAAGCCAAGTTGACCGGCCTGAAGATCGACGCGCCGGGGGTGCTCGGTGTCTTCCTGGCCGAGAACGTTCCGGCGGGGCGGTTCAACCCGGCGCTCGCGCCGGACACGCCGCAGCTGCGCGCGGCGTCGGACAAGAAGCTCCTCACGCGGATGGCACAGCACGTCGGCGACGGCGTCGCCTTGGTGGTGGCGGAAGACGCAGCTTCGGTGGAACACGCGGTCGCCACCGCCGAGGCGTCGTGGGACGTTCGGGAGGCGTTCCTGTCGATCGACTCAGCACTCGCCGGTGGCGCGGTTCTCGGCCGGATGGGTTTCGGGGACGACGTCGAGCAGCCACTGGGCGAGGCCGCAGTCGTGGTGAGCGAGCGGTTCGAGGTCGCCGGGGCTCATCACGTCTGCCTCGAGACGCACAGCTGCCGGGCCGTGCCGACCGAGGCCGGCGCGGAAATCTGGTCGAACACGCAGTCGCCGGGCGAGCTGCGGCACCTGGTCGCGCTGGTCCTCGGCCTCGCCGAGGACGCCATCCGGGTGCGGAAGATCGACGAAGGCGGCGGGTTCGGCCTTCGCCAGGACATGTACGAAGAGGCCCTGGTCGCGTGGGCCGCGCGTGAGCTCGGGCGGCCGGTGCGGCTCACCTACGACCGTGCCGAGGAGTTCCGCGCGACCCGGCGCCGGCACGGCATGCGCGCCGACGTGAAGCTCGGCGCCAACCCGGCCGGCCTCGTCACGGTCGTCGATGTCCGCGCTGTCGTGGATTCCGGCGCCTACGGTTCGCATGCGCCCTATGTCGCCAACGCGATCGCGCTCGCTGCCCGGACGATGTACCCGCGTGCAGCCCACCATTTCGCCGGTGAAGTGGTCCGGACGAACACGCTGCCCGGCGGCGCCTATCGGGGCTACGGCGTCGCCCAACTCGGGTTCGCCGTCGAAACCGCGGTCACCGAAGCCGCTCGCCGGCTGGGGATCGACCAGGTCGAGCTGCGGTGCCGCAACGCACATCCTCGCTTGCGCGAGTGCCTTGAGCGAGGCCGGGGAGCGTTCGGCTGGCCCCGCCGGGCCGAGCACTCGGGCGAGGTACTGCGCGGTTACGGCGTCGCGATCGCGGTCAAGTCGACCGTGACCGGGGAGGAATCCGAATTCAGCGAGGCCCGTGTCGAGCTGCGCGAAGACGGCGGTGCGACGCTGTTCACCGGCACCTGCGACAGCGGCACCGGCTCCTCGACCGTGCTGGCCCAGGTTGTCGCCGAAGAGCTCGGCATCCCTGTCGGCGCGGTCCGTGTTGTCGAGGGGGACACGGCCGTGACGCCCGCCGACGTCGGCAGTGCGGCCCAGCGAAGCGTCTTCCTCGGTGCCGGAGCGGCCAGGAAGGCGGCCCGTGCCGCGCGCGCCGGCTCGAAGGAGCCCGTCGTGTTCCGGGCGGACCGTGCGCCGGGCAGCTACTGCGCCTGCTTTGTCGGCGTCGCGGTGGACCCCGGGTTCGGCACGGTCACCGTGGAGGAGTGCCTGATGGTCACCGACTGCGGCCGCGTTCTCAACCCCGGTGGCGCCGCCGGGCAGGTCCAGGGTGGGGTGGCACAGGGCATCGGCCTCGCCCTCGTCGACCACTGCCCACCGGAAGGGGTCACGACCATCCAGGCGCACGGTGCGCCGACCAGCCTCGATGTCCCCGATGTCCGAGCGCTCTTTGTCGACCGGCCCGTCGACGCCGCGCCCTACGGTGGCCTGGGCTTGGGTGAGCTGCCCATCGTCCCGGTTCCGGCGGCGGTCGCCGGAGCGGTCGCGGACGCCACCGGTGTGCTCCCGACCTCGATCCCGCTGCGTCCGGACGTCGTTTGGGACCTCCTCGCCGGGGTGGGCCGATGATCCGCAGGTCAGCGCCCAGGCGGCTGCTTCAGCCGCGGACCGCCGACGAGGCAGCCGCACTGCTGGCCGAGCACCCGGACGCCGTGGTCGTGGCGGGCGGGACGCTCGCGGTGCCCGGTTGGCGAGCAGGCCCCGCGGCCGATACCGCGTTGTACCTCGGCGGGATCCGGGAGCTCGCGTACACCGCCGTGGACGGCTGCGGCGCGCTGTGCAGCTTGCGCGAGCTCGCCGCGAGTCATCCGGGCACGGCGTGGGGGAGCGCCGCCGCGTCGATCGGCGGCCCGGCACTGCGTGAACTCGCCACCGTCGGCGGCAACGTGGTCGCCGCGTCGCCGGGTTGTGTCGCTGCCGCCCTCCTCGCGGCCAATGCGCGCGGCGAGGCGATCGATCTCCGTTCGCGCCGCCGGATCCACGGTATTTCGCTGGTCGATTTATTTATCAATCACAACCTTCTGCTATTGTCGCTGAACTGGGACACGGGGGGTGATACGGAATTCGGGAAAGTATCCGTGCGTGCGGCCGGCGGCCCGAACGTTGCCAGCGTGGCGGTGCGCCGCACGGCGGATGGCGCGGCTGTCGCCGTCGGCATGCCGGGAACGGTCCCGATGCGGTTGCCGTCGGCCGAGAAGTGCTGGCTGGGCGGGGAAAGTCCGGCTGACGTGGCCGCACAGGCCGCTGCGGAACTGACCTTGGACGACACCGTCCCGGAGGCGCGCCATCGGCGAGCCGTGATCGCGACGCTGGTGCGCCGGTTGATCGTCCGGTGCGAGGGAAGAGCTGCCGATGTCGAGAGTGCACGTCAACGGAGTGCCACGTGAACTGCCGGACGACGGCCGTAGCTTGGTCACGTGGCTGCGTGAATTGGATTTGACGGGAACGAAGTCGCCGTGCGGAAGCGGCCACTGTGGAGGGTGCACCGTTCTGCTCGACGGACGCGCCGTGCTGTCGTGCATCGTCCTCGCCGCGACGACGGACGGTCGCCGGATCACGACGATCGAAGGGCTCGCGGAAACCGGCGACGAACTGCTGGAAAGCTTTGCCGAAAACGGTGCCGCGCAGTGCGGCTTCTGCACACCGGGGATGATCGTCGCCGCCCGGGCCCATTTGTCGGAGCCCCGCGAGCCGGGCGCGGAGCGGGAAGCCGCTCGCCGAGCTCTGGCCGGGAACATCTGCCGCTGTACCGGGTACACCCGCATCGTCGACGCGGTCGCCTCCTGCGCGGCCGTGGGGGAGGGCACGCCGTGCGAAAAGTGATCCATGACCTGGCGGTCGTCCGCCGGAATCCGGTCTTCCGCCGGTTCTGGCTGGGCATGCTGATCTCACGTGCCGGTGACGCGTTCACCACGGTGGCGCTGTCCTGGCTCGTGCTCACGGTCGCGGGCCCGGCCGAGCTCGGTGTCGTACTCCTGTGCTTCGGCCTCCCCCGGATCTTCAGCGCGCCTGTGGCCGGGCGGTTGCTGGATCGGTTCCAGCCACGGATGCTCCTCGGCTGGGACAACGCCTTACGCGGCCTGCTCGTCGCGCTGCTGCCCCTGCTTGCGGCCGTCGAGCTGCTGAGCGTGCCGGTCATCTGCGTGATCGCGGCCTGTTGCGCCGCGCTGTCGGCGGTCACCGAGGTCGCCGAAGGCGCGCTGGTGCCGCGGCTGGTCGACGACGCCGACCTCGAGCCCGCCAACGCGTTGCTGGGCGCCAACTGGGAGCTGGCCTACATCGTCGGACCACCGGTCTCCGGCCTGATCGTCGCCTGGGCCGGCGCATCGCCGGCGTTGATCGTCGACGCGCTGTCCTTCGGCCTGATGAGCCTGATCTGCTTCAAGCTTCCCCACATCTCGAAAGTCTCGGCCGAGCAGCCCGCCGGTTTCCTCAAGAAGTGGTTGGGCACCGGCGCGCTGTTCCGGCTCCCGGCGGTTCTCACGCTCACCCTCGCGACCGTCGGGTTCCTCTTCCTCAACGGCATGATCGAGGTCTTCTACCCGGTCTTCAGCCGCGACGGGCTTCAGGCCGGATCGGGCGCGTACGGCCTGCTCGTCGGCGTCACCGGTGGAGGAGCGCTGCTGGGCGTCGTCTTCGGCCAGGCGTTGTTCCGCAACCTCCGCCCGGCGGTCAAGATCGCGCTGGCGGTCGGTGGCGGGGCGCCCTTCTTCGGGCTGCTGGCCTTCACGGACAACGTGGCGGTCGCCGTCGTCCTGGTCGGTGTGGCGTCTTTCCTGTGGGGGCCCTACTACGTCGTCGAACGGTCGCTCGTCCAGCGGCTGATCCCGGAACACCTGCGTGGGCAGGTGATGGGCGCGCGCACGGCGGTGTCCTCGCTGGGCTTCCCGCTGGGCAGTGCGGCCGCGGGTGCGGTCATGGCCGGTGCGAGTCTCGACGCCGTCATCTTTGCCATGGCCCTTGCCTACGTCGCCCTCGCCCTGGTGCCGCTGTTGTCGGGGGCGGTCCGGAAGGCGGTGGCGGCGAGGGAGGCCGCTCAGACCTCGGCGGCGGCGCGGTAAGCAGCGGCTTGGATCTCGTACAGCTCGCTGTAAAGCCCGCCGGCCGCCTGCAGCTCGTCATGCGTGCCTTGCTCCACGATGCGACCGCCTTCGAGCACGACGATCCGGTCCGCCGAGCGGACGTTGGCAAGGCGGTGCGTGACGAGGATCGTCGTCCGGGTGCCCTCGCCGGTCGAGCTCGCGTTGCGCAGGCCGTCGAAGACCCGGGCCTCGGCCCGGGCGTCGAGGGCCGCGGTCGGCTCGTCCGCCACGAGCAAGGTGGCGTCGCGGTAGATGCCGCGTGCGATACCGAGCCGCTGCCACTGCCCGCCGGAGAGATCCTGACCGTCCTGGAACTTGCGGGACAGCAGAGTCTTCTCCTTGCGCGGCAGTCTATCGATCACTTCGTCGGCGCCGGACAGGGCGACGGCCTGCTGCCACCCGAAGCCGTCCCGATCGTCCCGGGACAGCCGGCCGACCCGGATGTTGTTCTCCGCCGTCATCGGCCACTCGGCCGGAGTCTGGGCGATCACGGCGACGTGCTCGTGCGCGCTGAGCGGGTCGGCAGCGGCGAGGTCGACGTCGTCCCAGGTGACGGTTCCGCTCGTCGCCGGGAAGAGGCCGGTGAGCACCTTGCCGAGCGTGGTCTTCCCGGACCCGTTCTCACCGACGAGGGCGACGACCTCACCGCGCTTGATCGTGAGGTCCAGCTCGCGCAACGCCGGCCGGTCTTGCCCTGGGTAGGCGAACGACACGTTCTCCAACCGGATGACCTGCGGATCCTCTGGCACCTTCAGCGCCGGCCGGGGTTGACGGCGGCGAGTCGCTTCGCCGAGCAGCTGTCGGTACATCTCCAGGTGGAAGGCGCCTTCGTGCAGCTGGTTGACCTCGCGTAAGCCGGCGGTCAGCGCGGTCGCGGCGGTTCGCATCGCCAGGACCGCGGTGCCGGCGACCGCCAACGGCATCGCGGCGGTCCACAACAGCAGCAGGAGGACGCCGTAGGCGACACCGGTGCCCGCGCCGGCGATCGCACGGCCGGTGAGCCGGACACCGGTGCTGCGCCTGGCCAGGCGGATCTCGTCGCGCATCAGCCCGTCGGTGATGCGGTCGTACTCGTCTTGCAGGCGATCCTGCAGCGTCAATGCGTGGCGTTCGAGAGCGAAGTCGCGCGAGGTGGCGGCGTTGCCGACGACCGACTTGCGCATCTCCCGGGTCACGTTGTCCAGGAAGTGCCGCCGGTTGAGGCGTGCCACCCGGCCCGACGCCCAGGCATCCGCGGCTGCCGCCAACAGCAGGACGAGAGGCAGCCAGGGGTTGAGCAAGCCGGCGGTGACGAGCGCGGCGAGCATCGCCACGATGGCGGCGAACAACCTGGCGACCTGTTGCACGCCCATACCGAGGTACTCGACGCCGTCCTGTGATCCGCGCCGGGCCAGCTCCTGGAAGTCCGCGTCCTCCAGGTCGAGCAGCCCGACGCGCAGGACCGCGGCCGTGATCGCGCCGTCGGCGGCTCGAACCACCCGAGGTCGCAGCGCACCTTCGACCGCGCTCGCCGCCGACTCCAGGACGGCCCGTATGGCATAGGTCAGGACGACCAGGAGCATCGCCGGCACCGAAGCGGCCAGTCTGTCCAGGGTCGGCCCGTCCTTCAACAGTCCGGAGAACACGTCGGCGGTCATCAACAGCCCGTAGGCCGTGGCCACTCCAGACGCCGTGTGGGTCAGCGCGGCTAGCACCGTCAGGCGCCGGGAGGTCTTCCACGCCAGCGCGGCGATCGTCGAAAACGCCGACGGCAAAGCTCGCAGGGATCGCCAAACGCCGGCTGTTGCGACTTCCTCGTCGACCTGCGCCCATTTCGGCGTCGCCAGGTTTTCCGTGCCGATGAGGACCGGATCGGCTCGATTCCCGTCGACCCCGAGACTTGCGCTGTTACCCGCCACGAATCCCCCTTCAACGACGGCTCACCCCGGTTCGCGAGTCACCAGACTAGCTGTCAATCAACTGTACGAAATTAATCAACTTGGCGAGTACTGGTCACGAGTCGCGGGTTTGGTGGGCCCGGAAGGTGCGATGAGAGCCCGTTGCAGCAGGTCAAGGGCATGGATCGGCCGATCGGGTGATGGTTGCCACGTGGGTGGTCGACCTGGTCTTTCTCTACTAGGTTGGGAGATGTCGACCTTGGTCGCGCCGGTCCTGGGGCCTGCGTCGCCAGGCCGTCGGCTTGGGGAGGGGCAGGGGGAAATCGCGTGGTTATCGCGGCGTCCGGATCGTGCATGGGCTCGTTCGACACGAGTGGAAATTGCGGCGATTGCCAGAACAACGGCGGCAACAGCGCCTCTCCGGGTCATTAGGTGACCGTGGCTGCTCCAGAGCGAAACGGAGAGAGGCTTTGTGCTATTCGGACAAGCGTGACCTTCAGGGTGGAGACATCGAGAGCGGGCCGTTCGGCCTGATCGGCGACGCGCTGCGTAACGTGCTCGCGTCGATACAGCACAGCAAACACCTGGACCGCCTGCCGGCTTCGGCGGAAGGCTGGGCGACCGTATCGTCACTGACCGGCCGGGCGCCGACCACCGCTCTGTCGATGGGACCGCCGACCGTGCGAGAAGCACTTCCGGTCTCCGCCCTCGTCCCGGTGGGCCAAGGCGACCTGATGGTCGTGCCGTCCCGGTTCCGTCGCCGCACCGTCGTCTTCGCCGGCGAGCGGCCGGCCGGCGAGGGTTCGGCGTCGCCGAACGTGCAGACAAGGGCCGTGCCACTGGCCTTTCCCTGCGGGGTGATGACGGTGAACGACACGCTGGCGGTGCTGTGGCAGCCCAAAGACCCGGTTCTGCGAGTGCTTTCCGGCGACCGTGAGCTGATCGGGACGTTCGCCTCGCTCCACGATGCGTTGTGGCTGCTCCTGGGGCGAGAAGCCGAGGCGGCCTCGACGACGGTGCCGCCGCCTCGGCATTTGCGCCCGGTGCTCGACTCCCTGGCCGACGGCGTGACCGACCAGGCGGCCCAGCGCGTGCTCGCGCTGTCGTCGCGCACCTTCAGCAGGCGGGCGTCCGAGCTGCTCGACGTGCTCGGCGCGCGAAGCCGGTTTCAGGCCGGAGCGGAAGCGTCCCGTCGTCGGTGGGTCTGATCGCCGGGTGGCCCGGGGCCCGGGCCACCCGGCCGTTCAGGAAGCGGCGACCACAACATCCCACGTGAGGTGGAGTTCGTCCCCGACCGGCAGCTCGGCCCACGTCTTCGCGGCCTCGGCCATCAGGCCATCCAGTTCGGCGAGGTGGCGCTCGTCCACCGGCGCCTCGGCGAGATCGGGGTGCTCGGTCAGGATCGCCGTGCGGGCCTCCTCCGGGGTCCGGCCCGGCTCGAGCGGGAGCACGGCCTCGATCGCGCCGACGAGGTTCTCGGCCAGCTGGATCCGGGACATCACGGACTCCTTGAGCGAGGCCGATCGCTCGGTCGCCGCGGCCTCGTCGCCGTCGAGGACGGTCATGCCGCGGAATAGCGCGCCGCGGGCGATCGAGCCCCAATAACCCCAGTCGAGACCGAGTTGCCGCTCGACCAGAAAATGCGAGAACTCGTGTGGCACGCGATGCGGATGATCGCTCCCGAAGGCTAGGACGCGGGTCCCGTCGGCCAGTCGCGCTGTTGAGCGATGACCGCCGGTTTCGGTTTTCTGCAACGAGATCTGCACGAACGCCTCCTGCTGGACGACTCTCGGTCACGTCGAGCCTAACTCGGTTCGCCGCGCGCGAAACCAATATGGCGGTTGGTCGCCACGCCCTTGTGAAGTCAATTGTCGATAGCGTCGAATAGCGGAATCATCGACGACCGGGGAGGGGCTTCATGACGAATCCGGAAATCACGAGAAAGCGCCGTTCCGCCCTGCAGGCGGTGGTGAGCCGGGATCGCCGCCGCCTCGCGGCCATGTTCGGGTTCATCCTCTTCCTGCACCTGCTGGGCTTCGGGCTGCTGCTGCTCGTGATCCGCGGTGGTTCGGTGAGCGCGGCCCACGGATTCGGCATCGGCCTCGGGCTCACCGCCTACGTGCTGGGCATGCGGCATGCCTTCGACGCGGACCACATCGTCGCCATCGACAACACGACCCGGAAGCTGCTTGCGGACGGCCGGCGGCCGGTCTCGGTCGGCTTCTGGTTCTCGCTGGGGCATTCGACAGTCGTGCTCCTGCTCTGCTTGGCGCTCGGCCTGGGGGTCCGTGCGATCGCGGGCGGGGTGGTCGACGAGTCGTCCACGCTGCACCAGGCGACCGGGGTCTGGGGAGCGCTGATCTCCGGCCTGTTCCTCCTGCTGATCGGCTTGCTGAACGCACGGGCGTTCGCCGGGATCTTCAAGCTTGCCCGCCGCGCCCGCAGCGGCGAATACGACAGCGCCGAGCTCGACCACCAGCTGCAGCTGCGCGGGTTCCTGGCCCGGATCCTCGGCAAGCTGACCAAGTCGGTGCGCAAGGAATGGCACATGCACCCCATCGGCTTGCTTTTCGGTCTCGGGTTCGACACCGCCACCGAGGTTTCGCTCCTCGTCCTGTCGAGCAGTGCCGCGGCCTTCGATCTGCCCTGGTACGCCTACCTGGCGCTCCCGGTCCTCTTCGCTGCCGGCATGAGCTTGCTCGACACCATCGACGGCACCGTCATGATGGCCGCGTACGAGTGGGCATTGCTCAGTCCTGCTCGCCGGATCTACTACAACCTCGTGATCACCGGCATCTCGGTGGCGACCGCGCTCATCGTCGGCGGGGTCGGGCTGTTCCGACTCCTCGGTGACCAGCTCGGCGTGACGTCGGGGCCGCTGGCCTGGGTCGGTGAGATCGACTTCGAGTACGTCGGGTATGGCATCGTCGCCCTGTTCCTGGTGACGTGGATCGTGAGTGCGGCCGTGTGGCGGTTCGGTCGCATAGAGGAGCGTTTGCAGCCGCGTCACGACACCCCCGAACCAGCGAGGGTCGTGACCAATTCCTGATCCGGTCGGAACCCGGCGGCCTGTCCGATATTCCGGCGTAACAGGCGGAGCCCGGCCGGCGACTTGGGGTGGCAACGGCCACGTCCCCTTTGTCGCCGTCCGTTTTCCGGCCGGACAGGAGGGCCATGCGCCCGTTCGTGAAATGGTTCCTGGTGTTGCTCCCCGGAGCGATCGTCATCGCCGCTCGCGCCTACCTCGTCGAGGAAGGCGTGCTTTACGGAGCTTCCGCGGTCGGCCGGGTCGACGCCATCGCGGCCGGAACGCTCGCGCTCGGTGCGGCTCTCGCTGTGTTCATCGGCAGGCGCCGAGGGGCTTTCGACGACCCGGCGCCGCCTGACGATCGCCGATTCGGGCAACGGTGGAGCGACTGGGTCGCGGGACTGGCCGCGCTCGCCAGCGTGATCACCCTTGTGGTCAACGGAACCAACCTGTTCCAGCCGGCCGAACGTGTCGACATCGCCGTTCCGGCTTGTCCCGGCGTCACGTTGAGGAATTCGACGTACGTCGGCCTCGTCGACGCGACCAAAGGCCTGAACAGCAGGTCCGGGCCGTCCGCCAGTTACAACCCCACGGGCCGGTTCGCCAACGGCTGCTCGCTCGGGTTCGCCGAGTACTGCCTGGGCGACGCCTTGCCGGACACGACCGGCACCACAGCGCAGGCGGCGTGGCGAACGAACCGCTGGCTCTTGATCACCCGCCACTCGGAGGGGCTCCTCGGCACGTTGGCGAGAACGTTGTCGAGCGAGAGCCCCGACGATCGTTACGTCTCGGACTCGTTCGTCATCCCGGAAACGCGGTTCGACCAGTTGACCCGCCGGGACAGCGCTCGCTGCCCCGGGAATCTCGCCCCGCCCGGGAAAGCTATCGCGCGGGTGACTCCCGCAGGTGGCAGCGCCGTCGTCGAAGCCAGTGCCGCCCACGCGGTGAACATGGGTTTCGCGACCTGGTTCCCCGCTGGCGAAGCCGAGTTCAGCGACGCGGGGAGGTATCAGCAGATCTTCAACTCTTCGGGCACGCCGGCCGACAACCCCGGTGCCACGGATGTCGCTGGGAACAAGAGCGCGTCGTGGAACTACGGAAGCAGTTTGGCTGCTGTCGCGCGGGGGAGTGCCGCTCCGCCGACACGGCACGCGTTTCTGGTGGTGCTTCCGTGCGTCGCCGACAACATCCCAGCCGACTCCGCCACCGCCGTGGTCAAGCGCTACACGATCGGCAAGGACCAGATCGCCCTCGATGACCAGCCTCCACCGCCCGGGTTCGACATCGACCGGGCCGCACGTGCGGCTTGCGGAGCCAACACCTGAGCACGCGAGGCGTCCGCCTGCTGCGGATCGCACGAGTTGTGCCGAGTCTTTCTCCCGATATGTAATTCTTCGCCCATCGTTTCCTACCCTGCGCTGGTGACCCGTCGCGTGCCAGGCCTCCCCACCGGGGTGCGGGCTGCCCGTGGCGCGGCGCTGGCCCTGAGCGCGGCGGTTCTGTCGGTGGACCGGCGGCGGTGATCGGCGCGTTGTCGGCGTCGCAGCTCGTGCTCCACGTGATTCTCGGCGTGCCGCCGCTGCACGGCCATCACGACGTGGACTGCGACCATGTCGCGACTGTCGGCGGCCGGTCCGGCGGGTCGGACCCCAAGAGATTCACTCATAAGTGGCACGCTAGCACGATAGCGCCAATCGTACCGGTACGAATTCTCAAATCGTGCCGGTACAGTCAGCGGCTTCAGTACCGGCGCTGCGGATGTCCGCGCACGAGTGCTGCAACGCTCGGCGAATGAAGGGCTGGACACGCGGAATCGCCTGGTGAGCGGCACCGACTGCGCGTCCCCAACGTCGACGCGGAACCCCGATTCTGTCTGCCCACCGGCCCTGCGCCCCCGGACTTGACGCATCAGCGATGGAGCCGCCCCACGCCGAGAAGCCAACCGTGCGGTCGCTTACCTTGCTCCGCGCGCAGAGCAAGGTAGGGATGGTGCCGTCGCACGGCCTGACGCTCAGTGTCGGCGACGTTCACCGTGTCAGCAGCTGGTGCACGTACCACCGCAGCAGCCGTCGCTCGCGCGGCAGGTCGAAGCGTTCCGGCTCGATGACCGCACACAGGTGCAGACCGTTGACCATCGCCAGCACGTAGGCCGCCTGGTCGTCGATGTCCTTCTCGGCCAGGTGTCCTTGCTTGGCGAGTACCGCCAACCACCGGCGCACCGCGGCGGTCGACGCCCCGTGCGCGCTGCGCAGGACGTTCTTGAGGGCCGGCGCGGCATCCGGCGCCAACGCGGTGCAGTAAAGATCGAACCAGCCGCCCCGGGACGAAATCTCGCGGTCGGGCTCGGGCAGGAACTGCTCCAGGCAGTCGTAGAGGCGCACGGCCGGGTCTTCGGTGTCGTCCTCGATCGCCAGGTCGGTAAGCACGGAGGCGACCAGCTCGGTCGACAAGACGTCATGGAGATCGGCCTGCGTGGGGAAGTAGTGCCGCAACGTCGTCGCTCCCACACCGGCCTCGCGGGCGACCCCGCGCACACTCAGGGCGCCGTAGCCGCTCTTGCGTGCCAGGCGAATTGCGGCCTGGACCAGCTCGTCCCGGGTAGACATCCCCTGAGTGTACCGGCACGAACGCAATGATCGTACCGGCACACTTGACGCAATTCGTGCTAGTACATATTGTCAGATCGTACTAGCCGATTCGAGGGAGTCCGTCATGACTGAGCCGCTGCTGAAAGCGCCGACGGCGCGTCTCACCTGTCCGGGATGGCCGGAGGTGCTGGTCGCCGCTGTCACCTATGCCCTGGCCTACCTGGTCGGGCCGCCGCTGATCGATCAGTTCGCAGGGAGTTCCGGCGTGGCGTCGGGGCTGTCCTACGCCGCCCTTTCGGGGGTGATGGCCCTGCTGGCGTTCGCGGTGGCTTTCGTGATCCGGGTCCGGGCGTGGCCGGCCTTCGGGGTGCGCGCCGTGTCCGTGCGCTGGTGGTTCATCGCCGCGGGACTGGGCCTGGTCGCGATCGTGCTCAGCCAGGTCCTGTCCACCGCCGTGGTCGCCCTGCTGGGGAACCGGGTCACCGATGTGCAGGGGGACTACCGGGACGCCGCGTCGGCGGGGCCGATCGCGCTGGTTCTGCAACTGCTGTTCCTGGCCGTGCTCACGCCGCTGGGTGAAGAGTTCGCGTTCCGCGGCGTGCTGACCAACGCGCTGTCGCGGTATGGCGTGTGGGTCAGCGGCTTGGTGAGCACCCTGGTCTTCGCGGCGGTTCACGGCCTCAACATGGCGCTGGTGCCCGCGTTCGTCGTCGGAACCATCAACGCAATCTTGTTCCTGCGCACCAAGTCGGTGTGGCCCGGCGTGCTCGTCCATGCCCTCAATAACGGGTTCGTCACCGTCCTAGCCGCGCTCACGGCGGCGTAGAAGTCCCGGTGGCGCCCGCCGGTGCGCGTCGCCGAGCATCCCGTCCCCCTGCTGTGAGGAGAAGAGATGTCCGCAATCAACGAGGACGACACATCGATCGCCGCCGGAAAACCGGAAGAACCGACCGAAGGCAAGCCGCCGCGCCGATCCTGGTGGGGCCGCAGCTCCAGCCCTGAGGAGATCGAGGCCGCCAAACGGCAGTGGCGCGAGCTGCGGCCGTGGAGCAGCCCGATGGACCGGGCCGACAAGGTGCTGATCGGTGTGCTGATCGCCGCGATCGTGCTGTCGCTGGGTTCGCTGCCGCTACGCCCATTCCTCCTGGCCTCGCACCCGATCGCGACCGCGGCGGTGACGGGCAGTTCGTCGGCGATCGGCGCAGGCGCCGCGTTCGCCCGGCTCGAGCAGGCGGACCTGTGGATCATCATCGTCGCCGGGATCATCGGCAAGATCAAGTTCGATTGGCTGTACTGGTGGGCGGGACGCCGCTGGGGCCAGAAGGGACTGCAGTTCTTCGTGCCGACCGAGAAGGCCCGACGGCTCGTACCGCGACTGCGGTCCTGGCCGGTGTGGGGGAAGTTCGGCCTCGTCACCGCGGCGTCAGTGCCGGGTGTGCCCGCGATCTTCGTCTTCCTGCTCGCCGGGTTGACCGGGATGTCACTGCCCGCGTTCCTGCTGGCCGACGTGCTCGGCGCCGGTCTCATGACCGGATTGATCGCCGGCCTGGGTTACGGGCTCGGCCAGCAGGCCGTCGACGTGGTCCTGCTGATCGACCGCTACGCACTGTGGATCACCCTGGCTTTCGCCGTCGTCATCGCGCTTCAGGCCACCCGCGCACAGCTCGCCCGTCAGAAGAAGCAGCAGACTGCCTAGGGGCGTGCCATGGCATTGCCCGGAACGGGCCGTGCTCAGCGCCCGCGTGGGAGGCTGATGACCGACATCGGCCAGCAGATCGGCACCGGCTTCAGCTGTCCATCATCGAAGCCAACTTTTGCGACGTTGCCCAACGTCGGTGACAGCACCAGCGTTATCGACGACCTGGTCCACTGGCAGGTCAAGCCGGGAGCCACCCGCTCATGACCTTCCGCCGCACCCTCTGCGGTGTCTTCGTCGCTCTGCCGGCTTCGGGGCTGAGTGCCGGCTGCTCATCCAGTCGCCCGCCGGTTCCGGCCGAGCCGTCGGTGTCGGTCCCGCCGATCGGTGAGTGCACTGTGGACCGCGACGGTGATGCGCCGTGCGGCCGCGTGGCTGTGGCACGACGACCTCGCGCCGCGAACCGGAAAGTCCGTCAACAGGCGAAGGGCACCGAGGCGGCGAAGGCCCACGGGCCGCCGAGGTACCGCCAGACGGCCAGGCCGGTTGCAGTCGCCGTGCGCGGCCCGGGATCGCGGCGCACTGCCCGGAGCGTCTTCGCCGCGATTTCCGGGCTGACCTTGTTCTGAACCGTCACGTGCGGCCGCAGTGGCTGAGCGTCCTGCGCGGTGAGCCATGACGACCACCGCGCCCGAAGCGCGGCGTGCAGCCGCAGCAGTGGCGGGGACATGACTTCGAGCGCGACACCTCGCCCGAGCGACCGCGCACCGGCCACCGCCAGCTCGAACGGCATCCGGCCCGCCGCCAGTTCGGCGCTGTCCGCGACGATCGTCTTGAGGTGCTCGCCCGGTAGGGCGTGAAACAGGGTCAGGTGAGCGTCGACGTGGAGGCGGTCCGGTGGGAACCACCGGCGGCGCAGGACGTTCCACGCAGCTTGGGCCCGCTCGTCGACCGCCAAGGTCACCACGAGCGGCTCCATCTTGCGGCTGAGAACCTCGCCGTTCACTGTGCCCACCAGGACATCGTCGCACGTTCGCGGCGGCGATGGTGGCCGCGAGCTCCGGACCCACACTGGACGTGCATTTGCTGGGCGCTGCTGGCTGCTGCTCCGAACTGGCGACGTCAAGACGGAGGCGCCGCCGAGTGCATACCGCCGCTCGAATTTCCAGAGAAGGGTTGCGCGCCAGGTGGCCGTCGCTGCCATCCGAGGCGAATAGGTCGTGGGCAACGAGGCATGGGCGGCCTGGTGGAGCTCGAGCGCCTCAATCGGGTGACCGAGTTCCTTGGCGAACAGGCCGGTTAGGGGTGCCGAATCGGGCGTTGGTGACATGTCAGGTCATGCCGTGCTCGTCCAGCGCGAACTCTCTCTTTGGCGGGGTTCGAGCGCGGGTTCGGTCAGCTGCGCCGGCGCTCCACCCTCGACGGTCCGCGTTCGCCCGCCGATCTTCGCGCGACTCCCTTCTGCTCGTCTGGCCAGGTCTCGGGCTTTCGAGATCTCGGTGTCCTCCCCGGCAGACATCTGTGCTGCCGGAGAGGGTGAGCATCGGTGAGAATGGCCAGGTGAAGTCGCGTGAGCCGGTGGGACCGGGTGAAGAGTCAGTGTGGGATTACCCCCGTCCGCCTCGGGTCGAGCCGGTGCGGCGGCGCGCGGTGCTCGTGGTCGCAGGCACCGTGGTGGCCGACACCGATGACCTGGTGAGAGTGCTCGAGACCTCGCACCCGCCGACGTACTACCTGCCCAGGGCGGCCTTTGGGACATACCTTCGCCGGGCACCGGGTTCGTCGTTGTGCGAGTGGAAGGGAGCGGCCGCCTACGTCGATGTCGTGGTCGGTGACACCGTGCTGGAGCGCGTCGGCTGGTACTACCCGAGACCGTCCTACCCCGCGCTCGCCGACCGGGTGGCGGTTTACGCGGCCCCCTTCGAATCGGTCACCCTCGACGGCGTCCCGGTGGTTCCGCAGCCAGGCGGGTTCTACGGCGGTTGGGTGACGCCGGAGGTTCGCGGCCCGTTCAAGGGCGGCCCCGGAACCCGGGGCTGGTGACCACCCGCGCGGCGATGCACTCGTGCTGTTCGAGCGGATTGCAGCGCGGGCAAGATGCCGCACGATCCACCACGGCCGATGCCACTGATCCTCCCTGTCCTCGCGCCACCACCGTGTGGTGCGGAGCGACTGCCGCGATCCGGCCGCACCCTCTCTTTCGACGACCTCGTAACTCGACTGAACGGCGCCGCGCAGTCACCGCGGCGCTGGCGGGCATCCCCTGCGCTGTAACGCCTTACGACGCGTTCGCTGCACACTTCGGCCCCCGGCTTCGCCCGCGTCGAGGTGGACCCCGAGGAACCGGGCCCGGCCGGCCGGGAACTGGCGCAGCAGCTGTCGGGTCTGCGCGAAGGTGACGAGGTTCGGGCCGCGGCGATGCGAGCCAATCTGACGCGGGTGCAGGAGCGCTTCCCGAACGGCCTCTGGACGGCTTTCCTGATCGCGATGGCGCGCGGAACGGCCTGACGCACCGGGAACGCGGATCGGCCGGGGCGACCACCGCGGCGAGGTGTCGAGACCACCCGTGCCCGAAACCACACGCCTCGGGCGGCGGCACTGCCGGAGACGCTGACGGGTGGCTGTCGCGTCCGCTCGCGTCGTCGGTCTCCTCCTACGACATCTGGTCGCGATGGTGATTTCCGACATCACCTCCCGGACCGAGGACTAGCGCGACCGTGAACGCGAGCGGCGCCTGAAACGCCTGGATCTTGCCGAGCTGGTCGGCGAGTCGGCGTGTCTGCTGGCCCCGTGCCCCGCCGTTCACCACAGTCTGCTGGCACACGGTCGACGCGCGCCGACCGCGGCCCGCATCCTGATCATCGAATACCCGTCCCGGCCGGAGACCGTTCAGCCCAGCTGCCCGAGCAACGTCCGCGCCACGCCCATGCTCGACGCCGGGTTCTGCCCGGTGATCAACCCGCGGCTCACGACGACATGCTCCAACCACGGTTCGGCGCTCCGGTACTCGGCGCCCGCGTCGGCCAGCGCGCGCTCAAGAGTCCACAAGAGCTTGCCCGTCATCCCGACTGAGTCTTCTTCCGCGTCGGAGAACCCGGTCATCGCCACGCCGGTGAACGGCCACGGGCTTTCCCGGACTGAAAGCAAGGCCGCGGTCCCATGGCAGACGGTGGCGACCGGGACGTCCGGCCGCCGGATCAGCGCCGCCACCGCCGGGTGCTCGTGCAGCTGAGCAAGAGGCGAGTACCCGCCGGGCACATATACGCCGTCGATGTCAGGCAGCCCGTCTGCCGGTTCCGGCGTCTTGAGGTCGATCTCGTGCTCCGCGAGGAACTCGACGAGCCGGGTGCACTCTTTTTCGCTCAGCGACGCCGTTTCCGGCGCCAGACTCGCGGCTTCGACCGGTGCCGCCCGGCCGTCGGGGGTGGTGATCACGACGTCGACGCCGCTCTCGGTGAACAGCTCCCACGGCCCGACAACCTCTTCGGCCCAGAACCCGCAGGGCCGGCTGGTCCCGTCCGACAGTTCCAGTTCGCCGGCCGAAGCCAGCAGGATCGCAATTTTTGTCATCCGTGTACCTCCTCGCGGTACAGCCCGGCACCTCGAAGCAGCGGTGATTCGTCGTAGGCGAACATCACGGTCCGCTCTTCGCCAGAGTTTTCGACCGACCACCGCGTCCACGACGGCACGGCGACGGTGTCGCCGCGGCCGGCCGTGAACGCTTGGTCGCCGACTCGCACGGTGGCCGCGCCCGCGGCCACGATCAGGACGGTCGCACCGGTCTGCTGCCGGGCTGGGGCCGCATGGCCCGCGGCCACGGTGAAGAACCGGCCGGCGACGGTCGGGCTGAGGTCAGGCGCGCCGTCCGGCCCGCCCAGGCGCAGCTCGGACCAGCCGCGGTCCTGCGTGACGAGGGCCGCCAGGACGTCGTTCCAGCGGTGCACGAGCACGTCTGCCTCGTGGCCGGTCACCGCGGGCAGAACCGGCACTCCGTCCTCACGCGGCCCGAGGTGGCTGCGCACCGGGAACAGCTCGAAGTGGCTGGCGGCGAGGGCCGCGACCAGCGGGTCGTCGGTGCAGTCCTGCCACACCACCGGGCCCGGGCCGTCGTTGCCGTGCTCGTGCCATTTCATCGCCGGGGTGAGCACGACGTCGCCGGGCCCGACCGGCATCCGCTCGCCGTCGACGGCCGTCCAGCCGCCCTCGCTTTCGTGTACGAACCGCACAGCGGTCGGGGAGTGCCGGTGGCTGTGCATGTCTTCCCCCGGCACGAGCACCTGCAGACCCGAGTACAGGTGCCCGGCCGCGGCCTCCAGGTCGGGGTGGCCGGAGTTCAGCAGCGTCAGGACGCGGAGCGCGCCCTCCTCGCCGCGGACGAACTCCGTCGCTTCGAGCGCGAGTGCCCGCAGCTCGGCGTAGGACCAGTGCTGCGGTACGGACCGGGGTTCGGGCCGCCAGGGCAGGTTCTCGTTGGCCGAGAACCACCGCCCGACGACACCGGAGTCCGCGGCGCGGCGGTGATAGTTGGCGAGGTCAGTGGTCGTTGTCGTGGCCATTTCCGGCTCCTTCCAGCGCGGTCTTTTCCGCCCGCCGGATCGAGTCCCAGAGCGACTCGACGTGCCGGTGCGCGGTGTGGATGTTGCCGATGGAGATACGCAGCGCGTAGCGGCCCTGGTAACGCGTGTGGGATACGGAGCTGCTGCCTGCGGCGTTGACCAGGCGATGCACCTCCGCCGCCACCCGGTCGCCGCCGTCGGCGCCCAGGGCCGGGTCGTCGTAGACCATCGTCACCAGCGGCAAGGGCGAGCGGTGGGCGAGCCGCCAGTGCGGGTGCTCGTCCACCCGCTCGGCGAGCGCGACAGGGACACCGCGTGCTCCAGCCGGCTGCGCAGGCCGTCACGGCCGAAGGACTGCAGCACCCACCACACTTTGAGGGCGCGGAACTGGCGGCCCAGCTGCAGCGAGTAGTTCATGTGGTCGAGCCGGTCCTCGCCGGTGGCCGTCCGCAGGTACTCCGGCACGAGTGAGAACGTCTCGCGCAGGGCGCCGGGACGGCGGACGAACAGCGCGGACGCCTCCATCGGGCAGAACAGCACCTTGTGCGGGTTGGCCACCACCGAATCGGCCCCGGCCAGGGACGGGAGCACCGCGGCGACCGACGGCACGATCCGCCAGAATCCGCCGTACGCGGCGTCGACGTGCAGCCACACGTCCTCCGCACGGCACACCTCGGCGATCTCCTCGACCGGGTCGATCGCGGCGACGTTGGTGGTGCCGAGGTTCGCGACCACGGCCAGCGGGACGAACCCACGGGACTTGTCCGCGTGCACGGCCCCGAGCAGCCGTCGGGGCGAGAGTGTGCCGTCGTCGGTCTGCAGCTGCACCAGGTTGTGCGTGCCGATCCCCAACGCGATCGCCGCTTTCGCGACGGAGCTGTGGGTCTGGTCCGTGCAGTAGACCCGTAGCCGCGGCGCACCCGACGCGCCGTGTTCCCGCCAGTCGTGCCCGGCCAGCCGGTCCCGAGCGGCGCACAGCGCGTAGCAGGTGGCGAGGGACGCGCCGTCGACCAGTACCGAGTCGGCCTCCGGCCAGTCGAGTCCGCACAGGTCCGCGAGCCAGTCCAGCGTCTGGCGTTCGACGGCCGCGGCCGAAGGCGCCGACTCCCAGACCATGACGTTGACGTTGAAGGCCGCGGTGAACAGCTCGCCCAGCATCGCCACAGCCGAGGAGCTGTTGCTGAAGTAGGCGTGGTGGCCGGGGTGGTTCCACTGGGTCAGGCCGGGCACCACGTCCCGCCAGGTGCGCTCCAGCAGCTCCTCGAACCCGGTGCCACGGTCGGGCAGCGGACCGCGGAACGGCGCCGAGATGTGTTCTTCGGACAGGTCCGCCGGGCGGACGCGCTGAGTGTCGAGGGTCTCGAGGTGCGTGGCGAGCCGGTCGAGCAGGACGCCCCCGGCGGCGCGCAGCTCGGTCGGCGCCCAGTCGCCCACGGTGTCGTCCTCAGACATCGACGGGCAGCTCCTCGGCGTACTCGACCTCACGCTGCCGCGTGCAGTAGCGCGAAGTGAACTCGCCCAGCAACGTCACTTCCGACGCCAGCAGCCGCTCGTGCTCCTCGCGCGTCTCCCAGGCGTAGAACATCATGACGTGAGTGGGCTCGCTCTCGCGCTTGAAGAACCGCGCGTGCCCGGCCCAGCCGTCGCTGTCGTGCGCGTTGTCCTCGAGCAGGTCGTCCATTTCCTGCATCACTTCGAACGCCTTGTCCGCGAACTCGGGCTTGAGGTGCCAGTGTTCGATCACGGTGATCGCCATGCTGCTCATCCTTTCCGGGTGGTTTCGAAATGCTGCTGCAGCAACGAGCTGCCGCCGGGAACGAACTTTTCACAGATTGTCTGGTGCTCACGGCGGTTGCGCGATTGCGCTTTCCATAAAGCGCGGGCGGTTTCGGTGACGTCCGGCGGCAAGCCTGCCTCCGCGGCCCGGCCGCGCAACCGGGGTTTCAACGCGGTGAGGCCGTCCAGCAACGCCCGGTGTTCGAGGTTGAACACGCCCGAAAAGCCAGGCGGCATCCACGGGGGCTCCATGGACGGGCGGACGGTCTCCTGGTAGGCCGAGACCGGGAAGCTGGACGCGTAGTGCATGGCCGCGGTAGCTGCGTCATAGAGCACGGTCAGCTCCTCCACCAGCAGCCGCACGGTGGTCCAGTCCGGTTCGCCGAACGCCGCCGCGAGGCCGTCGGTGTGGGAGTTCATCAGCGAGAGCAGGTGGTGGAAGAGGTGGTGGCCCAGTTTCCAGCGCATGGCCGCCGTCTCGTCTTCGCCGTTCGCGGGCACCTCGGCCGGGGTGGCGGTGCCGCTGTGTGCCGGCACCGAGGTGCTGGCCAGCAGTAGCCTGCTGATCCCGGCGAGCAGGTCGGCCTGCAGGTCTTCGCCGAGCCCGGCTGTGGGCAGGTCGTCGACCACCTGGCGGGCCACTCGCTGCGCGCCCGCCCACCAGGCGGCCGGATCTTCGGAACGGTCGATACGAAAGTAGTCGTCGTAATGCCGAGAATCGGCAGTGGGATCAGTTGTCGGGGCGCGTGCGTCACCGCGCAGTGCGATACTGTGGATAAGATCTGACTTATTTTCGGTGCTCAAGATGAACGGTCCCCTCAGGCGCTCTTTGTGTCCTCTGAGCTACTCGTTGAGTACATCAATCAAGTGGATCTTTCGACGCCGCCAAAAGAGGTAAATCAGCAGAAAATCCAGGCTTAAATAGCGTGCACGTATATTAGTGGTGTGTTCGAGATTATCGTAAATGAAATGCGCGGGTCAGACGCGGGCGCGGCGCACCCGGCCGCGGCTGGCCGCGGCGACCGACCCGAGCACCAGCACCATGCCGGCCACCTGGAGCACCGACGGAACCTCGGCGAGCAGCACGAGGCTGAGCAGCACCGTCGCGACGGGCTGGGTCAGCAGCAGTGCCGCGGTGCGGTTCGCGGGCAGGTGCGGGGAGCCGGAGTTGACGAGGATCCACGCGAGCACCTGGCCGAGCAGCGCAAGACCGATCATCGCCAGCCACGACGCAGTCGGGATACCCGCGAGGTGGATACCGCTGCTGAGCGGGGAGAGCGCAGCGGACGTCGCCGCAGCGCTTGCGGTCGCGATGGCCAACGGGGTGACGGTGCGTCCCGGTTCGGCGCGACCCTGCCGCCGGGTCAGGTAGAGATACAGCGCGTACGCGGTGCCGGCCAGCACGCCGAAGACGGTGCCCTGCACCGTGTCCGATGCTGCGGGACCGCTCTCGAGCACGCCGCTGATGAGAACGATGCCGCCGAGCATGACCGGGCAGGCAAGGACGAACCACCGGCCGGGGCGCTCGCGGTCGGCAAGCAGGCTCAGCAGCGGGAGCACGACGACCTGGACGTTGATCAGCACCGTGGCGATCCCGGCTCCGACGTCGAAGATGCTGCGGGTCCACAGGACGTAGTCCGCGCCCAGCGCCGCGCCCGCGACGAGCGCCACCACGATCCCGCGGCGCGACAGACCTCCGAGCCGGCGGCATTCCCGCCACGCCAGCGGCGCCAGAACGAGGACGGCGATCGCGCAGCGCAGGAACGCCGACGTCGCCGGGTCCACACCCGCCACCTTCACCAGCACCGCGGACACGGACAGGCAGGCGGCGCCGCCCAGCACGAGCAGCGCCGGGCCACTGCGCCCGTCGCCCCGTGCGGGCAGCATGGGCCCGGAGGAGGTGCTCCGTTGCGTTTCGGTCGCCACTCCAGCAGTGTGGCCGGGTGATCTCGGAAGGGTCCAGGTCGTATTTCTACCGGGTACTGCTAAGCAGGAGTACATGAACAACTGGACGTGGGACCGGCTACGGGTGTTCGACGCCGTGGCCAGGACCGGCTCGGTCGCCGCGGCCGGGCGCAGCTTGAACATGACCGGGCCCGCCGTGTCGCAGCACCTGCGCCGGCTCGAGGCGGAAGTGGGGTCCGCGCTGGTCGAGCGGGAGGGCCGCGGCGTGCGGTTGACCGACGCGGGCCATGTGCTGGCCGGACACGCCCGCACAGTCGCGCGCGTGGTGGAGCACGCCGAACGCGAGCTTGCGGCGCGCGACGGAGAGCCTCGGGGAACTGTTCGCGTCGGCGCGATCTCCTCCGCCATCAGGGGTTTCCTGCTTCCCCGGGTGCGCGAGTTCATCGACCGCCATCCCGGAGCGCGGGTGTCGTTGCGCGACGGTGAAACGGTCGACCACCTGCGGGCCCTGCACGAAGACGGCCTGGACGCGGTGCTCGCCGAGACGTGGCACGACCTTCCCTCGACGCTGCCGCGCGGAATGGACATCACCCGCCTCCGCGCCGAACGCGCCCGGTTGGTGCTGCCCGCCGGACACCGGCTCGCGAACCGGGAAACGGTGCCGTTTTCCGAGCTGGCAGGAGAGACGTGGACGTGCTGCCCGCCAGGATCCGACGCGCACTCCGCGCTGGCCCAGCTGGTCCGCCGGGCGGGCGGTGAGCTGGTGGTCGGGTTTCCGGTCGCCGACCACACGACCCAGCTGGAGGTGGTCGCGAACGGGCTCGCCGTGGCGTGCGTGCCGGAGCTCTCGTTGCCCGCCGAACCGGCGGGAATCCGGATCGTCGACACCGACCCGGCTCCGCTGCGCAGCATCGAGCTTGTCACCCAGTCGGAGGTACTCCCGTTGCATGTCAAGGCTTTCGTGGCGGTCCTCATGGGGCGCTGACGGCGCGACCGCCCGGCCGGGGCCACGTCCGCGCTCTACGATGCCGGACATGGCTTCGAACGTGATCAGCCTCCGGGGTGTGCGCACCCACAACCTGGCCGACGTGGACGTCGACATCCCGAAACACCGGCTGGTCGCCGTCACCGGCGTGTCGGGGTCGGGCAAGTCGTCGCTGGCCTTCGCGACGCTCGCGGCCGAGTCGCGGCGCCAGCTGTATTCGACGATGCCCGCGTTCGTGCGCACGAAGCTCCCGCACGACCCGCAGCCGGAAGCGAGCTCGCTGCGCGGCCTGACCACCGTGGTCGTGGTCGACCAGCGTCCGTTGGGGACGAACTCACGCTCGACCGTCGGCACCGCGACCGAGGTGTGGACGATGCTGCGGATGCTGTTTTCCCGCCTCGGCGAGCCGTCCGCGGGCTATTCGCCGGCGTACTCGTTCAACGACCCCTCGGGGATGTGCCCCGCGTGCGCCGGGCTGGGCACGGTGACCGACATCGACGGCGAGCGGATGATCGACCGCGATCGCACGCTCAACGACGGCGCCATGGTCTTCCCGAGCTTCTCCGTCGGCAGCTGGATCTGGAAGCGCTACGTCTACTCGGGCTTCTTCGACAACGACCTCCCGTTGCGGGAGTGGCCCGAAGAGCTGGTCCAGTTCCTCCTGCACGGGCCCACTCAGCGGCCACCGGACCCGCTGCCGCGCTTCCCCCGCAGCGCCAATTACCAATCCATGGTCCCGCGGATCCGGCGGCTGCTCGTCGAGCGAGAGGCGAAGCCGGGACCTGCCGTGCGCGCCGCGCTCGCCGAGGTCACCACGCAACATCCGTGCGAGGACTGCGGCGGCAGCCGGCTCTCCGCGGCCGCGCGCGAAAGCCGCGTCGACGGCGTGTCTATTGTGGATCTCGGCTACCGGGACGCAGCCGGGCTGCTCGAGTTCTGCGCCGGAGTGCAGCACGCGTGGGCCCGGCCGCTCATCGAACAGCTTCGGCTGAGGCTGAACTCGATGATCACCCTCGGGCTCGGGCACCTGCACTGCTACCGCGGCACGCCGACGCTGTCCGGCGGCGAGTCGCAGCGCCTCAAGCTCGTCCGGCACCTCGGGTCGAGCCTCACCGACCTCACCTACGTCCTGGACGAGCCGACCGACGGGCTGCACCCGGCTGACGTCGCGTCGCTGATCGACGTCCTGCGACGACTGCGCGACCACGGCAATACCGTGCTCGTGATCGACCACCACGAAGCCGTCGTGGAGGCCGCGGACCACGTGATCGACCTCGGCCCGGGCGCGGGGGAGGCCGGTGGCCGCGTAGTTTTTCGCGGCCCGCCGGCGGAACTGCGCGACGCGGACACGATGACCGGGCGCGCGCTGCGCACCGGCGTCCAGCTGAAGGACTCGCCGCGGGAGCCCGCCGGCTGGCTGTCGCTGCGTGGGCTGGACCGGCACACGCTCGCCGGTATCGACGTCGACCTCCCGACCGGCGTGCTGCCCGTGATCACCGGTGTCGCCGGATCCGGGAAGTCGACGCTCGCGGGCGAGCTGGCCGACCGGCACCCGCGGTTCACCGTTGTGGACCAGGGCCAGATCACCGCGACGGCTCGGTCGACGGTCGGCACCTGGCTGGGGCTGGCGGCCCTGGTGCAGCAGGCGTTCGCCGAGGCGAGCGGGCAACCGCCGAAGTTGTTCAACCCGCGCTCGCAGGGTGGCTGCCCGTACTGCCGCGGCACCGGTATCCGGCGGACCGATCTGGCGTTCTTGGAGGACGTCGAGACCCCGTGCGAGGACTGCGGCGCGACCGGGTTCCGGGCCGAGGCCTTGGTTCCGCGGCTGTCCGGGCGGACCGTTCTCGAGGTTCTGGACACGCCGATGTCGGCTCTGGCCCGGTACGTGCCGCACCCCGACGTGGCGCGGCTGGCCGCGCTACTCGACCAGCTGGGCCTCGGACACCTGGCGTGCGGTCGCACGCTCGACACGCTGTCCGGCGGCGAGCGCCAGCGCCTGAAACTGGCTCGCCGGCTCGACACGAGCTCTGAGGACCTGCTCGTCGACGAACCGACTGCGGGGCTGCATCCGAGCGACACGACGCGGCTGGTCACGCTGCTGGACCGGCTGGTCGACGAGGGCCGCACGCTGGTGGTCGTCGAGCATTCGCTGCACGTGGTCGCGGCCGCGGACTGGGTGATCGACCTCGGTCCCGGCGCAGGCGACAACGGCGGCCGGGTGCTCTACGCGGGAACACCCAAAGGCCTCGCCGAGCACGACGGGCCGACCGGTCGGTACTTCAGCGCCGCTCTCGCCGCCAGGAAGGGATCGTCGCGATGACCGTTCCGCGTCTCACCACGGCAACGGCGTCCGCTCGAGACAGTTTGCGCCGTGCTGTCGGCCGCCGATGGTGCGAGCCTGCCGAGATCGGCGCGGTCTTGGCGAACCTCTCAGCCTCGATCACGGCGATCGACCAGGTGCTCGCCGGCCTGGCCCGCGACTTGCGCGAGTCGGACGCGGCGATGGTCTCGGTCGACGGTCCGTTCGCCGGCGACACCGCGGCCGCTGTGGAGGCGGCTGGGTTGTGGCTGGCTCGAGCGGCCGGGGCTTCGGCCGAGGTACGCGAGAGTATCGACAACGCCCATATCGCGGTGTCAGGCCTGGCCGAGCAACGGGGTGGCGCGAGGTAGCCGCCGCCGGCGGATCCGGGCCGTGCCCGCAGCCGATGCCGGAGCTTTGTCCTTAGTGGCCACCGGCGCGAGCTCGACTCCCGCCGACTCGGTGGCGTGGTCAGCCACGGTGTGCATCGACCCCTTTGCTGCCCTCGCCGTCCGGTCCGCGGTCGTCGCGTTGTGAGGGGCGCCGACAACCCGATCCCGTCCGTCGTCGATGGCCCGTGCGGGTCCAGGCCGAGCAACGTGACGTCCATGAGCGCGCCAAGCGTGAATCGCCCGGCGCATCCGGTCGAGTCCGCGGGGCGAACAACCAGGCAGAGGTTCAGCCGGGAGGCGGGCGGGTCAGGCGGCGGGTGGGCCGGCGAAGGGCGCACTCCAGGTCTGGTTGGGTTGGTGGGTGCCGCAGGCGTAGGTCGTGACGGGTGCGTCGGTGTGGTCGAGGGCGCCGCCGTTGATGTCCAGGCAGAGGCCGTTGCTCTTCAGCTGGCCGGCTCGGTTGTAGGTCCAGCTTTGCCGGGTGTCGGACGTGGTGCAGCCGGCGAGCTTGAGGCCGGTGGTGTCGCCGGACACGCAGAGCGCGGGGTTGGCGAGCGAGGCGAGCTGACCGGCGGGGCCACGTTGCCACTGCTGGTTGTCGTTGCCGGAGCAGGCGTACAACCCGACGGTCGCTCCTGCGGTGGCGCCGCCGCGGGCGTCGAGGCAGAATGCGTTCTGCTGGAATCCCGGTTGGGCGGCCTGGATCTGGCCGGTGGGTGAGGCCGCGCCGCAGGTGCCAGGGGCGATCGTGTACATGACGTTGTCGTGGGCCGGGATCGTGGCGGTGAGGGTGGAGGTCACCTGGCTGCTCGCGTGGCTCCACAGGTTTTTCGCGGTGCGGGGGCAGGTGAGGTTGCCGAAACCGGCCCGGGCGAGGTCGAAGGTGTAGCTGGTCGTGCCGGCGTTCTTGTTCAGCACGGCGACCGCGCGGGCGCCGCCGGCCAGCGGCTTGACGACCACGTCGATGCCCGCGGTGGTGGAGGTGCCCTGGCGAGAGGCCAGGTAGCCGCCCGCGGTGGTGTCCTGGTCGACAGCGATGATGTCGGCGTTCTTCAGGATGCTCAGCTGGGTGGCGTAGGCGGCGGGATCGGCGGCCAGCTTCCGGACGTCGGTGCTGATCATCAGCGGGGAGCCCATGGCCGACCAGAGCGCGAACTGGCTGCGTTGTTCGGCCGCGGTGAGCTGGTTGTTGTCGCCGATCAGGAGCATGTCGGCGTCGTTGTGGTTGCCCGGGCCGTTGTAGCGGGCGAGTGCGACGGTGTCGGTGAAGTTCTGCAGTACCCCGCCTTCGTAGTAGTCGGTGCCGTGAGGCCAGTCCCAGGCGGAGGCGCCCGAGTTGTGCCAGACGGCGATGTCCGGGCTGACCCGCCACATCTGGCCGAGCCCGCGGACCCAGTCCATCGCGTCGTACTTGGTGCCGGAGTCCGGGCCGGCGCCGGCGGGCGCGGACTCGTTGAAGAGGATCTTGCGGGAGTTGTTCGCGGTGGCCGACCCGAGCGCGGTGGCCGTGGCGGTGAACTCCTGGCGGCGGTTGCTCCACGTGGTGCCGCAGTTGTCGAGCTTGAGGGAGTCGATGCCCCAGTACGCCAGCGAGGTCGCGTCGGCCTGCTCGTGGCCCTGCACGCCACCGGGCACGCCCTGGCAGGTGTTGATCCCCGACGTGCTGTACAGGCCGGCGTCCATGCCTTGTGCGTGCACGTAGTTCGCGTAGTTCGTCAGCTCGAAGTCGAACCCGGGCTGAGAGCTGCCGCCCCAGGTGGAGGCTCCGTGCAGGTAGCCGGCGCCGGTGCGCTGCAGCCAGCAGTCGTCCACGGTCAGGTTGGTGTATCCGGCGGCGACGAGGCCGGTGTCCTTCATCGCCTTGGCCTGGTCCTGCATGAACTGCTGGAACGAGTAGCCGTCGCGGGTGCCGTCGAGCCGGGCCTGCGCGGCGCAGGTGAACCTGGCCCAGTTGTTGAAGCCCATCATCGGCTTCACGCCGATCGCGGTGCTGGTGTTCGCGGCGATCGGATCCGCGACCGCGGCCGGCGCCGCCCCGGCGCTCAGGGCCACTGTGAGCAGCGCGACCGCCGAGCCGAGCTCGAGGGCTCGTGAGTTCCGCATCATCTCGTGCTCCACATCCGGATGGCGCCGCTCCGGCGAGACGAAGGACCGGTGTCCTCCGCGGCGCCGGGCGAGCAATGATGGCTGCTCTTTTTGCAGACTGAATGCTTGAAACTGAACTTTTTACGCTCTAAGTGCTCATAAAAGAACATCAGAGTTGGCTCATGGTGCGCTCGCGTCACCCGCTTGTCAACGCTGTGGCCCCACGTGAGGCATGACTAGCGGCCCTACCGGCTTTACCGCGCCTTAAGGTGGCCGGGTGCGAACGAGGTTGCGAACACTCCGCGTCGAGGGGCGGACCTACACGTGGCGGGCCACGATCGGCCAGGTCGCCGGTGACGGCGTCGACCTGCACCGGTGTGTCCGGGTGCGTGCTTGGGGTGCCGGGAAGACCGGCCGCGCGCTGGAGGCTGACCTGCTCTCGACAGTCACCAGCGTGGACTGGATCCCGGCCGACATGGACGGCTCCTACCCGTCGCGTGCCGACGTCCGTGGCCTGATCGAGCGCGCGCTCGCTCTCGGCTGGGATCCCGATGTGCTCGGCGGGACCTTCCGGCTGACCGAGGAGCATGGTGTGGAGTTGTCAGGCTTCCTGCTCACCGACCGGGTGCGCGATCCGGGCGCGCCGGATCCGACCGCGCGGGTGATCCGGGTGGCCGCGGCCATGGAGCGCGCGTAAAGGTGCCTCACCCCGGCCGGGACGTCTTCCAGAGCGCCGGCCGGGGTGAGGCCAGCCGAGGGGAGGCGGGCACGGTGGTAATGCGCGAGGACGCGTCCTCGGCGGCGAGCGGCCCAGCGTGACAGTCAGCGCGCGACGCGGGCTCTGGCAAATGCCGAGGTGGGCGTCCGGCTTCGCAGGCGTTCGCACCCATCAGCAGAGCACGCAGCAGTCGGGGGCGCGACGTTGTGCCGCCGAAGAAGTTCTTCGCTGTCGATTAGTAGAACCGGTGGCGATGAGTGCTGCTGATCGACTTCGATCCGTGCGGCTTCGTGTGTTCCATATCCGGACCCATTCACGCCGCGAAATCGCCACGACCGGGAGATCCACCCGGACCTCCATGAAACGATGCCAGGCCTCGTGACCTGTTACGTGCCCGTTGCGGCCCGGAGCGAGGACGCGCGGTCAGTTGTTCGCGAGCCGGCCGCCGATCCACCGCCCGAGTTCGATCAGGACCACACCCGCGGCGGCGCAGCCGAGGGCGGTGAGGGTGTGGCCGGTGTCGCCCGGGTCGAGCAGGAACAGCCGCTGTGTCACCGGAAGCACGAACAGTAGGCCGGACACGAGGGCCATCGCGGCGACCAGGCCGGCCTTCCACCAGGTGTAGGGCCGGGCGATGATGCCGAGCACCCACAACGCGAGCGCCATCAGCGTGATCAGCGCCGTGGTACTCGCCTGAACCTGCGTGGTCTCGCCGCCGCCGTGGCCGGGATGGGCCAGGAGGTAGGCGGTGAAGGAGGCGCCGGCGATCACCACCCCGGCCGGGATCGCCATCCGCAGGACCCGGCCGACGAAGCCGCCGCGGGCGCGGTCGTTGTTGGGGGCCAGGGACAGCACGAACGCGGGCAGGCCGATGGTGAACCAGCCGACGATGGTCACGTGCCGGGGCAGGAACGGGTAGGGCACGGCGGTGAGGCCGATCAAGCCGGGGACGCCGACGATGAGAGCGAGCAGTACCGAGTAGACGGTCTTGGTGAGGAACAGGTTGGCAACCCGCTCGATGTTCCCGATCACCCGCCGCCCTTCGCCCACGACGTGGGGGAGGGTGGCGAACGCGTTGTCCAGCAGGACGAGCTGGGCCACCGACCGGGTCGCCGGGCTGCCCGCACCCATCGCGACACCGACGTCGGCGTCCTTGAGCGCGAGGACGTCGTTGACGCCGTCGCCGGTCATCGCGACCGTGTGCCCCCGCGACTGCAGCACGGCGACCATGGCCCGCTTCTGGGCGGGCGTGACCCGCCCGAACACCGTGCCGCGCTCCACCTCGGCGGCGAGCGCTTCGGGATCCGCGGGCAGGGTCCGGGCATCGACCGGCGCGTCGGCGCCGGGCAGGGACAGGGCGCGAGCCACCGCGCCCACCGAGACCGCGTTGTCGCCGGAGATCACCTTGACCGCCACGCCCTGGGTGGCGAAGTAGTCCAGGGTCTCGCGGGCGTCATCGCGGATCGTCTGCTCCAGGAACACCAGCGCGACCGGGTCCACTTCGCCGGGCGCCTCCGGGGCGTCGACCGCGGCACCCGCCCGGCCGAGCAGCAGCACCCGCAGCCCCTGCGCGCCGATCTGTTCCGCCTCGGCGCGCTCGGCCGAGCCGGCGGCCAGCAGGACGTCGGGGGCGCCGAGCACCCAGTCGCCGTGGTCGCCGAAGCCCGCACCGCTCCACTTGCGCGCCGAGGAGAAGGGCGCGACCGCCTGCGCGGTCCAGCCGGGCGTCGGCGGGCACGCCTGGGCGATGGCCAGGAGGCTCGCATTCGGGCGGGGGTCGGCGGCGGCCAGCGCGGCGAGCACGAGTTCGGGGGCCCCGTCCGGCCCGCCGAACGGACGTACCTCGGAAAGCCGCATGGTGTTCTCGGTGAGCGTGCCGGTCTTGTCGGCGCACACGACATCCACCCGCGCCAGGCCCTCGATCGCCGGCAGCTCGTTGACCAGGCACTGCCGCCGGCCCAGCCGCACCACCCCGACCGCGAACGCGACCGACGTCAGCAGGATCAGCCCTTCGGGCACCATCGGGACAAGTGCGGCCACCATGCCGCGAAGCGCGTCGGGCAGGGCTTGCGAGCCCCCGAGCTGGTTGTAGATCGACAGCCCCCCGGCCGGGATGAGCAGGTAGGTGATGACCTTCAGGATCGTGTCGATACCGGAGCGCAGCTCGGAGTCCGCGAGGGTGAACCGTCCGGCCTCCTCGGCGAGCTTCGCCGCGTAGGCTTCCCGCCCGATTTTTGTCGCGCGGTAAGCCGCGTTGCCCGCCACCACGAAACTGCCGGACATCACCGGGTCGTGCGGGTGCTTCACGACCGGATCCGATTCGCCGGTGAGCAGCGACTCGTCCACTTCCAGGGCTTCGGCCGCCAGGACGGTGCCGTCGACGACGATCTGGTCGCCCGGGCCGACCTCGATCACGTCGTCGGCGACCACGTCGGCCGGCGCGAGGTCCCGGCTGATGCCGTCTCGGCGGACTCGTGGCCGGACCTGGCCGACGATCGCCAGCCGGTCCAGGGTCCGCTTAGCCCGCAGCTCCTGGACGATGCCGACGACGCTGTTGGCCACGATCAGGCCGGCGAACAGCCCGTCGAGCAGGTAGCCGGTCGAGAAGATGATGACGGCCAGCACCGCGAAGATCGCGTTGATCCGGGTGAACACGTTCGCGCGCACGATTTCGCCGGCGCTGCGGCTCACCCGGGCTGGTACGTCGTTGGTCCGGCCCGCGGCGATCCGTTCGGCCACCTCGGCGGCGGTCAGTCCACATGCGACCTCGTCGACAAGCAGGCGTTCGTCCCCTGACATAGCGGCGACCGTACGCAAGTTCCGGCTCGTCCGGGCGGCTGAGCCCACGAACGGGTGTGGAACCAGCCGACCGGCGGGGGACATTCAGCCGGGCAGGGGGTGGTTCCGGACGCCCGGCGGCTGGGCGGACCGGGAAGACCCCGCGACACTGGAACACGCGCTCACCGAGCGCGCAATGCACCCCGATCCGTCCCCAGGGGAGACCCATGTTCAACCGGATGCTGAGTGCCAGCCGGTCGGGGAGCACGAGCTGTAGCGAAACGGCGGACAGGATGGCCACCTCGACCGGCAGCCGGACTTCCCCGCGGGTCACCCGCGGGAACGGCTTGTTCGGCCTTCACGCCGAGTGCGGCGGCCCGGGAAAACCGGTCGTGCTGAATCTCAGTCAGCGGGTCGGCGGCCAGTTCGTACGCCCGCAGGCACCGCAACCGGCCGCCCACGGTGCCCGCGCAGCGGCAGACCCAGCCGACCGCGCGGGCCGGGTTGCCCAGGATCAACGCGTGCGCGGCGACGTCACGCAATCGCCGAGGCGCAGAATCTGCTCATTCTGCCGCGCCGGCCCCGTCGGCGAGCCGGTCCTCTGTCTTGCCCTGGAGCGCGCTCCAGGGCCTAGCGTCGGAGGCGTTCTTCAGCCCTCGAAGTACCCGCCCGGCTTGCCGGGCAGAAGGAGTGTCCGCCCATGATCACCCGAACCAGGCTCGGCTCGCCCGGTCTCACCGTCAGCGCGATGGGTCTGGGATGCATGGGGATGAGCGAGAGCTACGGCGCCGCCGACTGGGACGGCGGCCTGGCCACCATCGACCGGGCATTGGAGCGGGGCGTCACGTTTCTGGACACCGCCGACGCCTACGGCGCCGGGCACAACGAGGTGCTCGTGGGCCGGGCCATCCACGGCCGCCGGGACCAGGTGCAACTGGCCACCAAGTTCGGCATCGACCGCAGCGCCGGTGACCGGGCACGCCGCATCCGGGGTGCCCGAGACTATGTGCTGCGCTCCTGTGACGCCTCGTTGCTGCGGCTGGGCGTCGAGGTGATCGACCTGTATTACGCCCACCGCCCGCCTCAGGACGTGGAGATCGAGGAGACCGTCGGGGCGATGGCCGAACTGGTCGAGGCGGGCAAGGTCCGTCATCTGGGCCTGTCCGAGGTCGACGGCGCGCTGCTGCGCCGGGCGCACGCCGTGCACCCGATCACCGCGGTGCAGAGCGAGTACTCGTTGTGGACCCGCGACGTCGAGGCCCTCACCCCGGTGATGGCCGAACTGGGGGTCGGGTTGGTTCCGTACTCGCCGCTGGGGCGGGGGTTTTTGACCGGTGCCCTGGACCGCTCCGCGCTGGGCGAGAAGGACTTCCGGCGCACCAACCCCCGTTTCGCGGGCAAGGCGGGCGAGGCCAACGAGAAGATCGCGCAGACTGTGCGCGACGTGGCCGACCGGCTGGGTGCCACCCCAGCTCAGGTGGCGCTGGCGTGGGTGCATGCCCAGGCCGAGCGGCTCGGGGTGGCGGTGGTGACCATTCCGGGCACCCGCAGCCCGGCCCGGCTGGAGCAGAACGTCGCCGCACTCGAGCTCACCTTGGACGCCGAGGCGCTGACCGCGCTGGGTCCGCTGAGCGGCCAGGTGACGGGCGAGCGCTACGCCCCCGCGCACACCGCCGAGGTCGCTCGGGGGTGAGGTCGGCCGGGGTGGGCCGGTGCGACCAGCCGGTGAGAGGTCAGGACGCCAGGTCACCCGGTGAAGAACGCGGCGTGCTCGGTGAACCGAAGGGATGCAGGCTGTACGTCGCGGCGCCGGCGAGGGTCGCCACGCCACAGGTCGGCTAGGTCCCGTCGTCCTCGGCGATCAGCCCGAACGCTTGGGTGTCCGAGGTCGCGCCGATCTCGGACACCCCGACCTCGGACACCGCCAGCTCGGATCATTAGAGCCCGATGCGGGCCAGGAAGGATCCAGCCCTATTGATCTCGTGTCCCAGCGCTGTGGACAACTTTGTCTGACGTCGGCGTAGGTGATCAGGCCGGGGACCGGTCAGCCGGTAGGACCGGCTCCGGTGCGCTTCCCGGGCGGTGGCGACCGCGTTCGCGCCTCGTGTCAATTCACCCCCAGACATCGACGGGGCGTCCCGCAGTTCGGCGATACTCTGCGCAGGTGCGAGTGTTCGAAGGGACGATGGAGATCGTCGACAACCTCCTGTCGTTCGGTGAAGTGGCGGAGCATCAAGAGGGCGAACTGGTACCAGATCGCCCTGCGCTGCTGGTTGCGGGCAGGCACCTGCTGTTTCTGCGGCCAGCGACATTCAGTGGCGTGGTGGGCATTCACGTCTCAGTCGCCGAGAGAGGCGAACTGGCCCCGTTCACCGACGACCAGGTCCGGCTCGCAGTCGCCAGTGAGCAGCTGGTCTTCGCCGGATTCCGCGGCATGCCGAACCCGGACCAGATGCCCGACATTGACCTTCCTGTCGGAACCACCGAGGTCGCGGTCGCCGCTCGCTCGGTGACGAGCGACGACCGCGAGATCATCGAGCTGGCCGTCAGCTGCCTCTGACCTCGACCTCGTCAACGAGTGTCCAGGCGGTGCCGCAGTCGACCTCTACCCGCACGTAGCGGGCGTCCTGGTCGATGCGGATCCCGCGGTAGGTCTTGAACTGGGGTCTGGCGCTGATCGCCGGTGTGGTGATCTCGGAGACCGTGCTGTAGCTGGCGCCGGTGGCCGAGACGGCGAAGGTGACGTTCGGAGGCAGGAACGCGTAGTCAGGGCGGACCTGGAAGAACGTCGCGTTGATCTCACCGACACGCTTCACGGCGCCGAGGTCGACGGTGAAGGTGTAGGTGCCGGCGGCGTTGCGGCCCTGCCACCGGTTGCTGTAGAGCGCCTCGCCGCGTAGGCCGTCGGTGAGTGACGCGCCGATGTCCGGGTAGCTGGGGTCGGCGGGCACATCGGTGGTGTAGCTGCAGCCGGGTTGTCCGTCGGCCGCGCCGCAGCGGGCGTGGTTGACCGGGTAGTAGGGGACTGGCTCGCTGGTGATTGAGAGGGTGTTGCTGGTGGCGGATTGGTTGCCGGAGCCGTCGAACGCGCGGACGGCGTAGCGGTAGGTGCGGGAGCCGTCGAGCTGTTCGTCGGTGAACCGGGGGTTGGCGGTGATCAGGTCGGCGACCAGTTCGTCGTCGCGGTAGATGTGGTAGCCGGCGATGCCGCTGCCGGTGTCGCCGGAGGGCTGCCAGGACAGCTGGATCCGCTGCGGGCCTAGGGTCTGTGCGACGAGCCCGTGTGGAGCTGTTGGGGTGTCGCCGTCGGTGCCGTCTTGTGCTGGATGCTGCGTCCACGCCCGGTAAGCGGCGAGATAGGAGCTGGAGGCGAACTTCGAGCGCGGCGACTGGTAATGGCTGAAGGAGAAGGACCAGTAGCCGTGAACCTGGCCGCGGACGGCATGGATGGCCGAGGCGATGTTGTCGATGGTCATCGGCTGCAGACCGGACGCGCCGATCTGGAAGGTTTCGGTGTCGGCGACGATCGCGGTGCGGTTGCCGGAGGCGGAGATGGCGTCGTTCATCGCGCCAAACCACTCGCTGAGGATGCTCGGCGACGCGTGACCGGCGCCGACGCCGTCCTGGAGGGCGACGACGTCGAAGGGGGCGCGGTTGAGGATTTTCGTCCACATCGCTCGCCAGACCTGAGGGGATTGCCAGCCCGGCAGTGCAGTGTTGGTGGCGTTGAAGAACGGGGCGATGGCGACCGGTTTCGCGCCGCTGAGTGTGTCGAGGTGAGCGAGGACCCGTTCGTAGAACTGGATGAGGTTTTCTTGGGACTGGGCGTCGGAGAAGTTGACGTTGTCCGGTTCGAACGCGAGGTACCAGCCCTTGAAGCTGCGGTGGTTGTGGTAGCGGTTCCACAGTTCGGTGGCGACGGCCTTGGCGGTGGCCTCCTCGGCGTCGAGCCAGCTCTTGTCGTGGGCGTAGACCTTCCACCACTGGTCACTGACCTGCAGCCCGACCCAGACCTCGATGCCCGCGTTATCGGCGGCGCTTAGAGTCCGTTGGACGACGTCGGTTCGCGTGTTCTGGCTGAAGCCCAAGCTCGACGGGTAGACCGAGGTTCGTGCGCCGCGGGAGCGGTTGTCGAAGCTGTTGGCGCTCCACTGCAGAGCGACCTGGGACATCCCCAGGTCGCGCATCATGGCGAACTCCTGGGCCACGTCGGCGTCGGCCCAGCCGTCGATGAGATCGGGTTGGATGAAGGTGCCAGTGAGCCGCGTCAACGCATCGGGCCCGGACGGCAGCGGGGGAGCGGTGGGTGTGCCGCCGTCGCAGTAGGGGCATTCGATGCGGACGTAGAACGCTTCGGGATCGACGATGTGCTGGACCTGGACCATGCGGCCGAACTCGCCGCCGGCGCGGGTGTTGTCGTCGAGCGGGATGTCCCGCGCCGATGAAGGCTTGGTTCCGCCGCCGCCTTCATGGGTGGAGGCCATCGGGTACTCGTCGCACGAGCCGCCGGGCTTGGTCGGAAACGACGCGGGGCAGACGTTGGCGCGGTTGGCGTCGGTCACTGTCTGGTCGGCCAGGTAGTGCAGCGGCGAGCCGTCGACTTCCCGGCCGGGATGGCCCGGCAGAGCGCTCTGGGCGTCACGGACATGCTTGGCGGTCTCCTTGACCCCGCTGTCGGGCCCGGCGTTGAGGATCATCAGACCGGGGACCTGCGCGAAGACGCAAGCTGGCGACCGGTTGAACGCGCCGATACCGCGGTCACAGCGGACGTAAGGCGGGGCTGTCCCGTCCTCGCTGGCGTCGCTGAGGTTGACCGTCGGGTTGAGCACGTTCGGTGCGGTGAAGTACAGGGTCCACCGCAGCTCTTGCCGGGAGGAGGTGAAGGTGCCGGTCGTCGTGGGCTGGTTGATTTGCCAGGACGCGTAGAGCAACCGGTCTTTGGCGAGTGGCTGCTGGCTGGGGGAGTTGGTGGTGGAGCAGTCCGAGCTGCACACCAGGATCGCGTCGATGTAGCTCTTGTCCTTCGCTTCGCCCCAGACGTCAGAGACGGAGACGTAGGCCTCACGCTGCCAGGTGTTGGATGCCAGAGGCAGGATCATCTGCTCGTGGACGACGTAGTCGACACCTCCGACGACGCCTCCTTGCAGGTCGAGGACGGCGGCGGTGAAGGGCATGATGACGCAGCCGTGGAAGCGGCTGAAGTGTGCCCACTGGCCCTCGTGGGCCGCGGCGACCTCGCAACCGGGGTCGTAGTTGTGCTGGACGGCCGGGCCGAGATTCTGCGCACTCGCTGTGCCGTCTGCGACCGCGGGGCTTTGTTGAGCCTTGGCTTCCGCGAGCACGCGCTGCCTGGACGCGGGGTCGTTGGTGCGGCTGACGCAGATGTAACGCTGTTTTTTCGCCTTGGCCGCCTTCGCGCGTTCTCCAGTGCAGTCGTTCGGTGCGCGGCTGTCAGGCTTGATCGTGAGGCGTTCCCGGGTCCGTCGGTCAACGGCGTCCTCGAGCTTCGTCATCGGCGTGCCGGCGTAGATGCCTGCGCCTACGGGACCTGACACGGCGGGTGCTGTCGGTGGTTGTGGTGGCGCGGCGCTGGCAGTTCCGGCCACGATCGGTAGCAGCGTTACGGCGCACAGCAGCGCCACAGCTCGTCTCACGACAGATCCCCCAGTCACGCGGTCTGCGTCCGATTGGCGCAGTTCGAGCGAATCTCACGCGATCATGATGGCTGTGGTCAAGCGGCTGTTTGGGTGAGTGCAGTTGAGTCTGCATGGTGCTGGCGTGCCGGGGGTCAGCCAGGCACGGTCCTTGATCAATCCGGCAGTGGGTCGGGTCCAGTTCACCGAGCCGGAGACTGACGCGATCGAGTCCCCCGGGCGAGCGCCGTGCGGTCAGCCTGACCCCCAGCTTGCGCAGTACTGGCGGATTGACCGGCTGCTGGCACCGCGCGAGAGGCGGCTGAGCAGCCGGTCATTGGCCTTACGCCGCTGTTCGCTAGCAACGGTAGAACTGGTACCGATCTGCTGTGGTGAGCTGGGTGAGCGCCAGCAGGCTCCCCCGCGGGGCGGCGGCAAGCAGAGACAGGATTGGGGCGAGGGTGATGCTCGCGGGGCTCAGCATTCCAGTGGCGATGATGCCGACCGGTGCGTCGCCGGGAAGGAGATCCGCCACCGCGGGCAGGTGGTGCAGCGCGTGGTGCTGGTCTGCGGGCAGGTGCAGGACGTGGTCCCGGCCGGCAGCGGCGCCACCGTCGAGGAGTTCGTGGTGCTGCCGGGTGACCGGGTCGTGCTCGATGACCACGATCTGCGCCTCTGCCTGGTGCAGCATCGCCAGGGTGCAGTGGGTGGAGTAGACCGAAAGTTCGGCGGAGCCGAGAACCAAAGAAGTGCCGGATGTGCCGGGGCGGCGTCGCGGTCCCAGCTGGCCGCGGCGATCGCCAGCTGCGGCAGCTGGAGGTAAGCAGTGACGAGACCAGCAGTGAAGTCGCGGTCGATCGCGCAGTCGAGACTGCCGCCGAGCAGACAGTCGACGGTGGCGTCCTGGCGAGGACGCTCCGGGTCGAAGCCCGCTGGCCAGCCACCGGATGTCCAGCCCTGCTCGGTGAGGGCAGAGGGGCGGGCGCGGTTATCGGTGGCCTTTCGCACGCAGGGTGGTGATTACGAGGTCGCAGATCTGCTCGAGGGGTTCTCCGCAGGGGTCGGTGGTGTCGCGTTTGCTGTCGCCGAGATGGAGGCTGATGTCGACGGAGAGGGTGTCGGCGAGTCCGACGCTGGCCTGGCAGAACCCCGTTGGCGGTGCGTGCCCGGCATCGCCGGCGTAGGCGACGGCGGGTAGACCTTGCACCGGTGGGAGGAGCCGCCAGATCGCCGACTGGGGCCTGGCGTTGGCGTAGACGCCGCTGAGCCCGACGTGGGTGTTGCGAGTGTAGGAGACGCCGACGGCGCCGCCGGTGTCGTGGTTGGTCCACGCGCAGGCCGGACCGATCGCGGCGAGGTCCTCGCGCGTGCCCGCGACGCGGATGCCGATGGCCGTTTCGACCTGGTCGGGGCTGAGGGCGTCGGTGCAGGGGTCGCCGTCGAGCACGACGGCCGGGAGGGGGTCGGTGACGGCGGGTGCGCCGCCAAACGGCACGAACGGCGCGGTCGCGGAGGCGGCGGGATCGGCGGCCGGGACGTCGTGCGGTATCCGGATCGGTGTTGCGCATGCCGTACACGCCGCGCACGCCGCGACAGCGGCAGCGGCGAGCCGAGCGATCGTGTGCGGTGTTGAGCGGCCGGTGACGCGTCCGAGAGCGCGGCTGACCTTGATGAGGATCAGCTCGAATGTACGCAGCATGAGTGTGCGTTCCCTTCCGATAGAGCTCTGAGGTGATGCAGGCGGGATCAGTAGTGCGGCGGCGCTCAGCGCGATGAGCGCGCACGGGTGGGTGTCGTGAGCGTGCAGGGCGCCGTCGCGGGCCGGGAAGGCCTCGCCAAGCAGCGGGGAGATTGCTGCAGTGGAGTATTCGGGGAGAAATGTCCTTGTTCCAGAGGGAAATCCGAGCCCGCTGGGAAGTCCGGCGTACGGATGTCGTGACGGAGGGCCAGCCCTGGGAGAAGGAAACGGGTGGCCGGGCGTCCCTCGCCCGTGTTCCGCGCAGTCGCGGACGCGGAATGGGGCCCTTTTCTCGTCCGCTCAGCCTTCGATGGTCATGGCTGCACCTCCTCCCAATTCGTGCGTGAGCTGCCGAGCTGGTCGCTCGTTGGTGTGGTCGGGTCCGGGGTGCCCGGCAGGTCGGCCGTAGCCACATCGGGCCCGACACCCCGCCGCGCACGCCCGGAGTGGGCGACGTAAACGCGGCCTGCCGAAGGGGCACGCCCTGACCAGCAGGCAGGCTGCCGCATCTTTCGACGCAGCTCTTCGTGGCCGCCCAACCGAGAACCGGGCTGCTGTGAAGGTGGAACCCGGCCGGCGCCCCGGGGGATAAAGCAGGACCCGCCGGCCGGGAGCTTGATCAGCGCCACGCCATGTCCCGCGCGTGGTGCGTCAACGATTCGGTGAGCTGGTGGTAGGTCGCGACCGGCGCTTCATGGGTGAGGAACACAGCGCCTTGGTGATGCTGCGCCGAGACCGCGAAAGCCTCGTTGTTGCGTAGGTACAGGGTGAACGGTTCGATCAGGCCGGGCGCACAGCCTGCCGCGGGGACGAGCCGCACACACGCTCGCGCGTCTCCGGTCTTGGCGAGCAGTAGGTCCAGCTGGGAGCGCAACTCCTCCGGCGGGCACACGTCCGGACGTGTCGCGGCTTCGCCGATGAGGTACGTGCACTGTGGCCGCGGTGCCGTCTGTGTGAGTTGCTGCAGCGTCGGGCGGACCGATGCCGCGGCAGGATCAGGCTCGAGCAGGTCGGTCTCACGCATGGCGCAGGCATAGCTCACCGTCCGCAGCGCTTCCGGAATCAGGGTGGGCGACCACTCGATCACGTGGGTCGACCGCGCTCCGTAGGATGCGCGCAGCAGCTCGACCTCGGCCCTGGTCCGGACAATCAGGTCGCTTTCGTGGACGCGGCGAGCACAGTCCATCAACCGCTCGTACTCGGCGTTCGGTGATCGCAAGAATCCGAGGATATGCGCCACTACAGTCGCCTCCGGCGCCCGCTGGCCGAGCTCGTACATCGACATCAACGCGGGATGCAGGTAGACCGCGGTGGCGAGTTGGCGGACGCTGAGGCCGTGTTCCGTGCGGGCATCGCGTAGCCCGGCCGCGAGGACGATAACTGCTGGTCGGTTTATCAGTTCGCGCACAGCTTAGGTTGCTCCGTTCGATAGTGCGTCATCTGAACCCTGGCCACGGCGAGGATGAAGCGGCTCGACGAGCTCGTGGTTCTTCGTTGCGCGCTGAGCCGTTGTGGCCTGGCTGGCCCAGCGAAGCGCCCTGGTGAGGTCGGGGTGCCCCTCGGTGCGTCGTTGCATCCGTAGTCGAACCGGCACTCTGCTGTTGAGCGCCTCGTCGGCCTGCCGCAGGTGGGCGAGTCTTGCCACGAGCTGTCGGCATTCCTGCGTGTTCATTCCCGATAGGACGGCAGACAGCAGGCACTCGTGTTCGGTCAGGACGCACTCCCTATCCGTGAAGTCCGTCGCTCCGTTCCCGCCGATTGCTGCTGTGCCGCGAGGTCCTGAGGTTGAGGTCTGCGACCGGGACCACTGCGCAGACCCGCATCGGCAGCAGCAACGCCGTCAGAAAAGGGGAGTACGGTCCGATACAGCTCGATCAGCTCGTGGCCGTTCATGGGTGCAGATGTCCTCGTGTTCTCGTGGATGCGGGTGGACCCCGGCCGACGCGGGGGAGGAGGGCCCGCGCGTCGGCCGGGAGTCATCGCGACGGGTCGGGTTCCGGCGAGGCCGGGCGCGTGGCGGCGTCGGCGGTTCTCCAGTGGTTACGGGACCGGAAGGTCACGCCGGTGTTGCGCAGCCGCCGGTAGGCGGTTTCTGCGCTGACGCCGAACACGTCGCTGACCTGCCGGACGGTCATCCCGCTCTCGTAGGCTGCGACCATGTCCGGGCTCGCGTGTTTCTTCGGTCGCCCGCGCGGGCGCGGTCCGATGATGACGCGGACCCGGTCGGGTGACATCCCGAAGGCTGCGCTGATCTGGGCGACGGTCGCTCCGCCGAGGGCGGCTTCGCGTATTCGGGTGTCCCGCTCGGCGTTGCGGACTTGACTGCGGCGCATCACGACGCCGGCATTGAACAGCCTGGTTCGCATGCGGGACTCGGTGAGGCCGAACAGCTCGGCGACGTCGGCGACGGTGAGGCCGTCTTCGTAGGACTGCACCATCGCCGGTGTCGCCGTGAGCAGCCCCGGCTTGATCGGCGCTGTGTCGTTGTCCCGGCGGTAGCCGATGTCGTGGCTGTGGTCGTTCTGTATTGGCCTGCCGGGTGTGCGCAGTGCGACGCCGGCGGCGTGCAGCATGTTGCGGGTCTGGCCGTAGCTGCGCCCGTAGAGCGCGCCGAGCTGACGGATCGAGGCTCCGCCGCGGTAGCGGGTCGCCATTCCGGGCGGCAACTGCGGAACCTGGATCTTCGGTGGGCGCAACTGCACTCCGCGCGAGACGAGCGCGTTTCGGACCTGCCGGTAGCTGTGCCCGGTCGAGTCGACGAGGCTGTCGATGGTCTCGCCGGTCTTGTATCGGCGGCATATTTCCATCACCTGGTCCGGGCTCATGTCGGTTGCCCGGCGTTGCGGGTCTTCGCCTGGGCGTTCTGCGGGATGCGGCCGGTCAGCTTCGCCAGGCAGGTGCTGCACTGACGGGCGCTGGGATGGACCTTCTCGTCGCACGCCTTGCATGTGAACGTCAGCAGGAGCGGGGGCGCGCTGGACGCTTACCCTGGCGGTCATCGGGTCTGCTCCACAGTGGTCGAGGGGGCGGTGTCTGGGTCGGCGGCGGCGAACACCGCCATCCATGCGAGGGCGACGAGCACCACCACTGCGGCGATGGTTAGTGCGCACCCGGCGAGGACCTTTCCGACGTCGACCGGGTGGCGGGGCTGAAGGGAGTGCCAGTTCTCGGGGTTATCGGGCATCGCGGGTCACCACTTGGAACAGGTCGCCGGCAAAGCCGCCGGTGCTGGTGCGTGGGTGCGGGACTCATGCCCAGGTGTGCGCTGCGCAGGGCGGGCATTCGCGGATGCGGGGTGGGAGCGCTCCGTGGGGGTCGGTTTCGCAGCGTGGGCCGAGTTCGCGGCGGGTGTGCTCGAGCGGGTAGCCGGGGCCGAGCAGGCACCATGGGCGGAGCAGGTCGAGTCGGTGGTTGGTGAGTTCGGTGACGAGGTAGAGGTGGGCGCGTCCGTCAGCGTTGAAGAGGTGCCATTCCCACCGCGCTCCGGGCGGGAGCAGTTCGAGTCGCGTGAGGGGGCGTTCGTTGAGGGCGGTCACTGGGGGGATCTCCGCTGTGGCTTGCGTTGGGGGCAGAAGCGGAGCTTTGGTGGGTGGAGCGTGGCGCTGCAGTCGCGGCAGGTGAACCGCAGCGGCAGGGGCGGCGCGGGCGGCGGGGCCGGCCGGGCGAATCCGGGTGCGCCGTCGAGCCAGGCCGAGAGGAGTTGCAGGGGGTTAGTGCCTTGGTTCTGGCGGCGGTACTCGGGCCGACGCTGGTAGCGCCCTCCGGCTTTGCCGGGGATCGTGCTGACCAGTGGGTTTTTCGGGCTCATCGGCGCACCAGCCGTGCGCGGTCGAGGAAGTACTGTCCGGTCGCCAGATAGGTGTAGAACAGGGAACGTGCGAGATCGGGGCTGCCGCACCAATCGGGGTCCAAGACGGTGACGTCAGCGACGCCCACGCCGGTTCCGAGCCCACTTATCCACACTTGGCCGGCGCCGGCTGCCCTGGCGAACACATCGGTCTGGTCGACCTGGGCGGGGTGTGACGGCGCGGAGTGGGTGTGTTTGTTGTCGGGCCGGGCCTGAAGAGAAACCCGGTCGCTCTTGTCGCCCTCGTTTGCGGAGGGCATCTCACCGTCACGCGCCGTCACGAATGTGACGCTAAGCGCGATCGCCGACGGTGAGGGACAACAAAGGGACAACCCCGTACGCTGGTAGTGACCAGCAGCCAACGGGAGCAAGCGAGAGCAGGTGACACCCATGGCCGTGGCCGAACTTCCCGGCGAGAACGTCGGCGACCGCCTGAAGGCCGCCCGCAAGCTGGTCGGCGTGACTCAGCAGCAACTCTCGCAGGCAACGCACTTTTCGGTTTCCCTGATCAAGAAGGTCGAGCAGGGCAGCGTTCCCCCGTCTGCCGCGTTCGTCGCGAACGCCGCAAAAGCGCTCGGCCTGCGCACAACCACCCTGTACGGCATGGGCAAGGTGATCGACGAGCCGAGCCCGGAAGCTGCCGGCGTCGCGGAACTGCGGAGCGCGCTCGACGCGTACGACGACCCGCGGCCGGAAGGCGAGCCGCTCGACCTGGCCACGATCACCGCCCGACTTGGTGCGGCATCGGACAAGGTTCTGGGACTCAACCACGCCGAGGTAGCCCAGCAGCTTCCCGCGTTGCTGCACCACCTGTACGTTCTCGCGGACCAGCCCGGCCGGGCAGGCGAGCTTGCGCGCGCGACGCTCCACGACGCCTACCGGATGGCTGCCACCGTGAGCGGGCGTTTCCGCCAGGCAGACCTCGCCGCGATCGCGTCGGAACGACACGTGCAGCTCGCCGACGACACCGGCGACCCGCTGCGCATCGCGATCAGCGCCTACCACCGGAGCACCCGCTATCTGCAGCACGGTGACTACCGCGCCGGGCTCCGCCTGCTCGACCGCGCCCGCCAGCATGTTGCCACCGGCGCCGCTGACCGGGCTGTGGCGGTGCAGCTCGACCTTCGCTCGTCGATCCTCGCCGCGCGCGCCGGCGATGGCGCAGAGGCCGACGGCTACCTCGACGAGGCACGCGCGATCGCCCAGGAGTTCCAGCCGCCGGAGGTGCCGTACTACGGCGTCGATGCGAGCACGACGAACATCACGGTTCACTGGTGCGCGGCCCCAGTCGAGCATTACGACGGCGCGGAAGCGGTCCGCCGCGCCTCGTCAGTGCACGTGACCGACTCCCGCCGCCCGGAACGGGTCGGGCACCACCACATCGACATGGCCCGCGCATGGATGCTGCATGGCGATCGCGGCCAAGCGCTCGACGAGCTCAACACGGCTCGCCGCGTCGCCCCGAACGCCACCCGCTACCACCCCTCGGTCCGAGAGACGGTGCTGGCGTTGGCCGCCGCCGACCGGAAGGCGACCGACTCGCTTGCCGGGTTCGCCCGTTGGTCCGGCGTGCAGCTGTAGGAGTCAGCGACCGGACGCGAAAGGCGTCCATCGGACGCCGTCCCGTCATGGCGCGTGTGCGATGTCGTTCCGGTCAGGTCGGCCACCGAGCGATGGTCTCGCTGGACCGGATTGAGCGCGGGGATCAGCCCTGCCAGCGTGGGGACGATGGCTTGCTGTCGAGGTTGAGCAGGTACGAGCCTGGCCTACGCGGGGACAATCTGACGACGGTCGGGCTGTCCACGGCCGACCTTGTACCAGCCCCTCCCACGCGGGGACAACATCGGAATCACTCGTCACCGCTATCCCCGTCGAGAGGCTAGCCCCGCGTACTCGGGGACGACCAGTAGCCGTTGACGCGCTCGGCAGTGGCGGTCGGGACCAGCCCCGCGTACGCGGGGACAACGCGGTCATACGTTTCCCTCTGGGGCCGTGCAGAGGACCAGCCCCGCCTGCGCGGGCAGAACAGCGCCGAGCTCACGGCAAGGACCTGCCGGTACGGACCAGCCCCGCCTGCGCGGGGACGACGCCGCGGTGGTCGGCAACGTCAAGACCGTGCTGGGGCCAGCCCCGCCTGCGCGGGGACGACCGGTCGTCGACGTTGTCGCAGGCGCGGGATCGGGGACCAGCCCCGCCTGCGCGGGGACGACGCCCACCGCTGAAGCGCTTCCTTCGGGATGCCCGGACCAGCCCCGCCTGCGCGGGGACGACGGGACCGGCGTCACGCCGACCCGGTCACTGGAGGGACCAGCCCCGCCTGCGCGGGGACGACCTGCCCCGGAAGGGACACCTGATGCTCCGCGCCGGACCAGCCCCGCCTGCGCGGGGACGACCAGACCTATCAGGCCACGCTGTGGGAGTCGAAGGGACCAGCCCCCGCTTGCGCGGGGACGACACTTGTTGACCAGGCATTCTGAAGATCGAATCAGTGTTTTTGCTTTACTTTGTGTCTGTCCCGCGTCGATACCTCCGGCGTCGACTAGCGGTGCTCCAGCCTGTCTGACGTGCGTCTCCGGCCATTTGCTGCCGATGAGGCCGGAACATGAGCTGTAGCCCTTCGAAGTCGATCGGTGTCCAGTAACGGCGGTGCACCTTGAACGCCATTCCCTGCTCGTTGTCAGCCGCATACACCATGATCGCGCGCCCAGTCTTCACCATATCCAGGACGCGGTCCCACAACGGGTCCGGACGCGAGCGGAAACTTTGCCGACGCAGCACGGTGGGTGGGCGCGTGGCCGATGCTGGTGGTGACTCGCTATCGGAGGCGCCGGTCGGCCTGCCCCGCAGATTGCTTGGCGGGATTACGCACACGCGGCAGATTCACAACGTCGGATGGTTGCGCTCCGTGGCCGTTAGACTGCATGGTGAGGTCGGCGTCGTTCGGAGGTCAATGCGTGCGCAGGTGGCTGTGGGTCTGGCTCGCGGTGCTGGGCGTTGTGCTGGTGGCGGTCGCGGGCTTGGTGTGGTGGTCGGCTGAGCGTGCTCTCGGTACGGCGCCAGAAGTGGTGACCTCGTCTAAAGGGGGACTGTCGTGGTGCGCGTATGAGCAAGTCGGGCAGGTGTCGTGTGATGCGCCTCAGCTGACCGGTGGCACGGTGACGATGATCGTCGTGCTGGGTGTGGTGGGAGCGGTGTTGCTGGTGGTGGGCGTGGCCGGGTTGGTGCGACGGAGCGTCCGACGTCCGCGCGTCTAGCCGGGCCACAGCTGGATGAGCCAATGCTCGATGCCCGTCGCGAAGCTGCCTTCACCGAGCGTCTCGGTGTCTCGCTGATTGCCGACGGAGACCCGGGCGTGGTGTGTGCCGGGTCGGGTGATGGGAAGAACGTGGTCGCCGGGGGCGGCGGTCACGGATTGCAGCCGAGCTTCAGCGGTGAGATCGCAGACGAGTTCGAGGACCTGGTCCCACGCTGTGGAGTCCGGCTCGCTTGGTGGTGTGTCGTCCCAGACCTCGAGGCGGACGGCGGGGGAGTGGTCGGTGGCGGCGCTGTGCAGGAGCAGGCCGCCGGGCCCGCCGACGGCGGTCCAGCGCCCGGCGGGGGCCGTCAGGGTGAGCGCGTTGCGGGTCATGGGGAGTTCCTGCAGCACGAACTGGCCGTATTCAACGTCGACGGTGTCGTCTACGGCGGTGATCAGGCGTGGCATCCCCATCTCCTTCTGACGTGATCGTCTCTCTCGGATGGTACGGGCCCGCCGTCTCGCGGCGGGCCCGTATGCCCGGGTGTGGTTAGGGCACTATTTCGACGTAGAATGGGTCGCCGTCGAGGATGCGGTCGTAGCCGAGCCAGGCGCCGTAGAGTCGGCCTGCGGTTTCGTTGTGCTCTTTGGAGATGGCGCGGACAGCGTAGTCGAAAACGGTGCTGGTGTTGACTCGGGCAGAGTTCTCGTAGGTCGTCGCGAACGGATATTCATCGCACTGGCGTGCTTGGCCGTTCGGTCCGACGGTGTATTTCGGGCCGTAGTAGAGGCGGCACGTCTTGGGGACGCGGCGACGTGACGCTTTGATGTCTTTGTTGAAGTCGTAAGCGGAATAGAGGCGATGTAGTGCGGTGCCGCTGCCCAGGACGCCGGGGACTCGCTTGCCGGCGACGCCGGGCTTGGTGCGCGTGATGTCCGTCTGGGCGTCCCGGATGAACTGGGACGACTCGGACAGCGTGGGGTCGCTCGCGCTGAACCGCATGACCGATGTGGCATTGGGGGCGATGCATTTGCTGCCACCGACGTAGGTGGCGCTGTCGCAGCGCATCAGCACACTCAACGTGCTCGTTGTGTCAGGGCCTGTTTCCGGGGACTCCAGCACCATGTAGAGACCGGCGGAGAAGAAGCCACGCATCTCTGCCTGGTAGGTGCCGTTGGGAGTGGCGGTCGTGGTCATGGCCGTGGTGAAGTGGTGCTCGGTGCCGGCGTCGGCTTCCCACTGCGCGACGGACTGCCGGTAGACGACGGGGCCGCCGGGTTCGGTGCAGGTGCTGGTGCGGGTGGGGTCAGCGTTGTCGCACACGAGCTGGATCGACAGCGGCCACTCCTTGAAGGTGGTGCCTTCGCTGGTGAAATCGGTCAGCACCATGTCGAAGCCGACACTGCTCTGGCCGTCGACCGCGGTGGCTTTGATGCCGAGTGTGGCCCTGGTGGAACCGACTTCGACGAGAGTTCCATTTTGCAGTTGGTGATAGATGATCGTAAGCTTCTGGATGCGACAGAAGTTGAACTTGTCCCGATACCAGAATGCGTGTTCTTTGTTGTCGTAGGTCTGTGCCCGGCACTCGTCCCATGTGACGGGGGTGTAGGCGTTCACGTGAGCGTTGTCTTGCAGGCGCGGCGAGCGTGCGTCGGTGACGACGGGGTGTTTGCCGCCCTCGCCGAGATGATTCAACGCGTCGCCGTGCGGGTGGTCACGCAGCCGGGCCTGCGCCAGGCGGACCTGTTCGGCCGGGGGGAGCGAGCTGCCGCCGATTTCGCTGGTGGCGTAGCTGACCTGAACCGGCGCGGCGGCCTGCCTTGATGGCGGTTCGGCAACGGCGGGCGCGCTGAGGTCGGTGGTGAGGGCTACGGCCGCGAGGGCGGTTGCCAGAAACATGGTTCTGCGTCTGTACATGGGGATCTGACTCCATAGGCTCGATCAGGACGTCCAGCGTCAGTTGGGCAAGCGAGCGGGCTCAGGTGATGAGATCCATGACGCCCCATCCTGCTCCGATCACCACCGGGGTGCCGAAGGTGGCCAGGCCGCGAATCCCGGTGAAGGGGAAGACCACCAGGGCGCCATCGCGGCCGCGGACCACGACATCGTCTTTGCCGTCGCCGTTGAAGTCGCAGAGCGACATGATGTCCACCAGGTCCCCGGTGAACTGCCCGGATGAGATCTGGGTGCTTGCGGCCAACCACGTCGATGTGCCGGCGACCGTTCTCGTGTGGGCGGAGGTTTCCATGTCGCCGGTGGCGATGAAGTTGGTGGTCAGATTGGGAAAGTCGTTGCTCCATTCGGTGGCGAGCAGCCAGCCGAGACGGCCGGTTCGCACCAGGATGCGAGCGCCGAAGGTGCTGGTTCCGTTGAACGTGCGGGAGTGCGGATAGAGCCAGAGGTTGTCATTAAGGTCGTAGGCGAGGATGTCGTCGAATCCGTCGCCGGTGACGTCGGCCAGCACGATCTCGTACATGCTGTTCCAGCCGGTGCCGATCACTACCGGCGCAGCGAGGGTGTTGAAGCCGTTGAGCGTGCCACTATGCGGATATACCAGCAGCGCGCCGTCGGAAGCGCGGCGAGCTAGCACGTCTGCCGGCATCTCCGGCACAGTCTCCGCGTCCTGGGTGTCGCCGGTGATTTCGGCGACCCCGACCCAGTTGTAGATGTTCCAGCCCCGCCCGATCTCCACGCGCGGCGCCAGCGTCTTCGTCCCGTTCAGCGCCCCCGAATTCGGATACACCCACAGTGCGCCGTTGTCCAAGCTCGGCTGGCGGGTCAGGATGTCGGGCAGCCCGTCCCCGGTCAGGTCCCGTGACCGCGCGGACGACCGCTGGGTGTAATCAGCGGCCGCGCGCGCTTCCGAAACTGCGGGATGCGATGATGCGGAAACCGCGCCCCCTGGTTGCACCATTGCTGCAGCGAAAATCATCGCCACAATGCCGATCTGCCTCGCTTTCCGTCGCATCACGGCAGCGCCACCCACGTGCTCAGCGCAGTAACCAAATCTGTCGAGGCAGCAGCCGATTCGACGGCAGGGCAGCCTTGAGTTCTTCGCATGCAGCGGCCTCCATGTCTGGAACCTGTCGTGCTCAGGCAAGAACAGACCGGTGAGTCGCGTGATTGGACACGCGAAAGAAGCGTCGGGTGTACCACCCGTACGCGTTATTACTCCCCCGGCGCCCCTCCCCGGCGCACACCAACGCATCCGTTGGCGTCACGCACGTTATCCAGTCAACCTGTCAGGCGGCAACTACTATCTCTTGAGTCGACCGAACTGGAGCAACTGCGGCAAATGGACGAGTCATCCGTCGCCTTCGCCGGATGCGGACCCATCGACGCGAGCCCCCGAGGCAACACCGCGACGGCGACCCGTTCGGTCCCGGTCGAGGACCGGTGAACCTGCTCGATCTGGCGGATGGCCGGTGCCATGCTGTCAGCACCGCCGTCCCGCTGGCCGGGATTGGCCGTGACGGCGACCCGGAGCCAGCACCGCCGACGCGGACCTGTGTCGCGGCTGGCGCGTTTCAAGCGATCCACTATGGCGGTGGGAAACCGCGATCCCGCCAGCCTGGATCGACCGGCTCGCCGACGGCGACTGGATCGTCGCCCCGCTCGCCGCCAGCGCCGGCCCGCTGCTCGTGCTCAACAAGACTGCCGACGACGAGGTCGCCGACCGGATCGACCCGTTCCCGTGCTGTTCTTGCCCGGGGCCGACGTCGACAGCCCCGTCGGCCCCGGGCAAGAACCGGTCGGAGCATCGACCGGATCCCGCACTACGACACCACGACCGTCGGTCCCGCCGCGCTGCTGGATCGACCAGATCTGGAGCTGTGTCTCTGGCTGCACGCGCCAGGTCTTCAGTTCGGCGCAGCCCCGAACACGTTGTCGCCGAACGCGGGCCCGCGCAGGCCGAGGCCGACCTGGCCCGGTGGCCGAGGGGACCTGGGTGGTCCGGCAATCGGGGGCCTGTCGGCCGTGGGACACCGTCGAGCACCCCGTCGCGGCGTTCGACGTCCTCGGCAAGCGGGACGCCACGCGCCTGGGCGTGACCGCGCCGAACGCGGTCGGCAGGCAGTCCTACTGCTCGGTCCGGCGGGGAAAGTGGGTGCCGTGCACGAGCAGGGTGATCATCAGGCATGCCAGTGGAGTCGACGGCGATGAGAGGGCTGGGCCAAACCTGGCCGCTGCGCTCGATGCGCCGAGAGGGAGGGAGGCGGGTCGACCCGAAGCTCAACGCTATCGAGGTCGGTATCGCTCCGCGCGCTTTTCGAGGCCCATGGCGCGAAACAGGTTGACCGAAGCCGCGGCCAGCTGTGCGGACCAGCCCTGCCAAGGCGGGTACGACGGTTCGCCGTGATCGATCTGTCCGGACACGCCGACGCGGACCAGGCCGGCCAGCGCGGGGGACAACTCCGACGAACGGGCGCGACATGACCCGTGAAAGGGCCCAACCCCGCCTGCACGGCGACACCTTCATGGAGATGGGCGGCGTCGCGGGCGTGGGACCCTCCCCGCCTGCGCGGGGACGACCAGTGTTCCGAGGACTCGAACGGGTCGGCGGTGGGACCAGCCCCGCCTGCACGGGATGACATCCGGCTTCGGACCCGGCCGCTCATGGCCTGAGACCGACCGCGCCTGCGTGGGGACGACAGCGCGTCGTTGAGCACGGTCGTGCTCATCGGCGGACCAGCCCCGCCTGCGCGGGGAAACCTGGATCGGCTCAACACCCGTTTCGTCGAGCTGGGACCAACCCCGCCGGGGCGAACAGCATCAGGCGACTTGGCGGATCGGGCTGATCAGCACGGCGCCGATCAGCCCGGCAGCCGCGCCGAAGACGAACAGCGCCGCGAAGTTCTGCGGGCTTGCCGGGGTGGCGCCGATCGCCAGGATCGCCGGGGCCACCGCGGGCACCAGGGAGCTGGGGAGGGTGTTCGCGATGTTCATCAGGCCCAGGTCCTTGGCCGGGTTCGCCGGATCGGGCACCAGCTGCGTCACCAGGGCGATGTCCACCGCCAGGTAGACGCCCTGACCGAGACCGACGACGCCGACCGCGACCAGGAACGCCGGGAACGAGTGGGCGAACGCGGCCAGCAGCAGCCCGGCGGCGAAGATCAGCGCCGCGGCGACCACGAACGGCTTGCGCCGCCGGAGCCGGTCGGACAGCTTGCCGGCGATCGGGGCGAACAGCGTCGCCGCCGCGGTCAGGACCAAAGTGGACAGGAACACCGCGCCCGCGACCTGCTCCGGCGCGAAGTGCAGCACCAGGATCAAGTAGAAGGTCTGGTACGCCTGGATCGCCGCGACACCGAGGAACACCAGCAGCCGGCTCGCCCACGCCCACGCGAAGTCGGGGCGGCGGCGCGGGCTCACCCAGAACGTGCGCAGCAGCTCACGCACGTCGAACGGCGGGCGTTCGATGATCGGGACGTCGGTCAGGAAGACGAACAGGGCCAACGTTCCCGCGACCGCCACCCCGGCCGGCAGCAGGATCATCGCCGCCAGGTCGGGGGCGACCAGCTGGGCGACGAACAAGCCGATGACCGCACCCAGGGGCAGGCTGAGCCCCAGCACGGCCGACGCCGGCCCGCGCCGGTGCGCCGGGACCTGGTCGGCCAGCACCGCGGTGCACGCGACCGTCACCGCGCTGAACCCGGTGAACGTCGCGACCGCGGACAGCGTCAGCAGCGGGGTGCTGCCGGCCACGAACATGACCACGGCACCCACGGCGAACAACCCGGCCCCGAGCAGCAGGAACGGGCGGCGACGGCCGAGCCGGCTCGTCGTGCGGTCGCTCAGCCGGCCCAGCAGGGGGAACGCGACCAGGGACGCGAGCGCGCCGACCCAGGTGACCACCGAAACCGTGGTGGTCGCGCGGGTGGCGTCGAGCTCGGTGGCCTTGAGGGAGAGGGTCAGCACCGCCGGGACCAGGTTCGCCATCGCCGCGCCGACGGCGGCGAAGCCGAGGAAGAACAGGAAGCCCCGCCGGGGCGTGGCCGAGCCGGGTCTGGCCGGGGTGGTTTCGAGGGAAGCACTCATCGTTGGGCACCTTTCGCCACGGTTGCCGGGAAGGATGGCCAGCGGAGTCGGGTACGGTCACCGGTTGTGCCAATCAATGGAAAGCGCGGCCGTCGACCGGTGCACGGCGAGCCGGTCGTCGACCGGGCACTGGCGCTGCTGGCCGCGTTCGACGCCGAGCACCGCACGCTGTCGCTGGCCGAGCTGAGCCGCCGCTGCGAGATGCCGCCCAGCTCGGCGTTGCGGCTGGCGAACCGGCTGCGGGGGTGGGGTGCGCTCGAACGTGACGACGACGGCCGCTTCTGCGTCGGCCTGCGGCTGCTGGAGGTCGCCACCCTCGCGCCGCGGGGACACGGGCTGCGGCAGGTGGCGCTGCCGTTCATGAACGACTTGGCCGAGGTCACCCACCAGCACGTCCAGCTCGCCGTTCGCGACGGCATGCAGGCGCTGCTGGTGGAACGGCTCTCCGGCCACCAGGCTGCGCCGGTCGACTATCGCACCGGCGGCCGGCTGCCGCTGCACTCCACCGGCGTCGGCCTGGCGCTGCTGGCGTTCGCGCCGAGGGAGGTCCAGGAGGACCTGCTGGCGAAGCCGGTTTACAGCGAGCCGGACAGTCGGCTGATCCCCGCGGACAAGCTGCGGCGCACCCTGGCCGACGTTCGCCGGGAACGGCTGGCGATCTTTCGCCGCCAGGACGAGACCGAGTCGATCGTCTCGGTCGCCGCGCCGATCTTCGGGCGTGACGAGGCGCTGGCCGGGGTGCTCGGCGTGCTCGTCCCGAAGCGGGTGGCCCGGCCGCGGCACCTCGGACTGGCGGTCCAGACGGCGGCACGCGGCATCTCACGGGAGCTGGGTGCGCACTGACGTGCCATTGGATGGCACGTCCGTGGGCCCGTTCGCGGCCGCCGGTCATGATCGGCCCCATGTACCCCTATCGGGACCCGGCGTGCTCCGTCGAGACGCGCGTCCGTGACCTGCTCGACCGGATGACCCTGCCGGAGAAGGCTGGGCTGCTCTTCCACGCGCCGGTCGCCGTGACGCCGGAGGGTGGTTTCGTCGAGGTGCCGGCCGGGCCGTTGCCGACCGCGCCGACCAGGGAAGTGGTCAGGGCGAAGCACCTCCGCTGCCTGTCGCTGATGGCGCCGGTCTCGGCCGGACCGCTGGCGCGCTGGCACAACGACGTGCAGGGTCTCGCGGCCGGCAGCCGGCTCGGGATCCCGGTGCTGGTGTCGTCCGACCCGCGGCATTCGGCGAACGAGAACCCGCTGACGTCGGTGCCGTCGGGCGGGTGCTCGCGCTGGCCTGAGCCTCTCGGGCTCGGCGCGCTGGGCGAGGAAGACACCGTCCGGGCGTTCGCCGAGGTGGTCCGCGCCGAGTACGCGGCGGTCGGGATCCGGCTCGCCCTGCACCCGATGGCCGATCTGGCCAGCGAGCCGCGTTGGTGCCGCACGTCGGGCACGTTCGGCGCCGACCCGGCCGTGGTGGCCCGGCTGGCGGCCGCGTATGTCGAAGGCCTGCAGGGCACCGCGGTGGGGCCCGATTCGGTGGCGGCGATGGTCAAGCACTGGCCGGGGGCGGGTCCGCAGGCCGGGGGTGAAGACGCGCACTTCGCGTCGGGCAAGGACCAGGTCTACCCCGACGGGCGCTACGAGGAGCACCGCGCCGTCTTCCGACCGGCGTTGCGGGCCGGCGCGGCTGCGGTGATGCCGTACTACGGCCGTCCGGTCGGCGTCGGGGGTCTCGCCGGGGTGGGTTTCGCGTTTGACCGGGAGGTCATCGCCGGGCAGCTGCGCCGTGACGAGGGCTTCGACGGCCTGGTGTGCACCGACTTCGGGCTGCTCACCGACGCGCGGCTGCCGGACGGGTCGGTGTGGCCCGCTCGCGCGTGGGGCGCCGAGGACCTCGACGCCGACGAGCGTGTGCTGCGGCTGCTCGATGCGGGGGTCGACCAGTTCGGCGGGGAGTGGTGCCCGGAGGTCGTCGTGCGGCTGGTGGAGTCGGGTCGCGTCTCGCCGGCCCGGGTCGACGCGTCCGCGGGGCGCGTCCTGGCGCTGTTGTTCCGGCTGGGGTTGTTCGAGAACCCGTACGTCGACGAGGAGCACGCGGTGGCCACGGTGGGCCGGGCCGATTTCGCCGCCGCCGGCGCCGACGCGCAACGCCGGTCGATGGTCCTGCTGGCCGGAACGCTGCCGTGGGAGCCGGGGATCCGGCTGTACGTCGAGGGAGTCGATCCCGCCGTCGCGGCTGGCTACGCGTCCGTTGTGGACGACATTGCCGAGGCCGACGCCGCGCTGGTCCGGATCGGCACACCGTACGAACCGCGATCCCGGCTGCCCGAGGCGTTCTTCCACCAGGGCCGCCTCGATCTGCCGCGCGACCAGCGCGACCACCTGCGCACCCTGATGAACACGGTCCCGACGGTCGTCGACGTGTTCCTCGACCGCGCCGCGGTCATCCCGGAGCTCACCGGCGCCGCGGCGCTGCTGGCCGACTTCGGCGCGGCCGACGACGCCGTCCTCGACGTCGTGTTCGGCCGGGCCACCGCCCAGGGTCGGCTGCCGATCGAGCTGCCGTCGTCCATGGCCGCGGTCGAAGCTCACCCCGAGGACCGGCCGGGCGGCACCGCGGATCCGCTGTTCCCGATCGGGCACACCGCCCGTGTCCCCGAAAGGCAAGTCTGATGCCCGTCCACCCGCTGCTGGCGGCGAAGTTCCCGCTGCTGGAAGGCTTCCCGTCGTTCGGGGCGCTGGCCGCCGACCCGGTGTTCGCCGAGTTCGAGCGCTCGCCGGTGCCCGACACCGTGCCGGAGGTGTCCACAGTGGATGTCCGGATCCCGGGCCCGCATGGCGCCGTGCCCGCGCGGATCTACCGGACCGGCACTGCCGACGGTGCGCCGTGCCTGGTGTGGCTGCACGGCGGCGCCTTCCGGATGGGTGACCTGGACATGCGCGAAGCCGACCGGGTGGCCCGAGAGGTGGCGCACCGAGCGGGGATCGTGGTGGTGAGCGTGGACTACCGGCTCGCGGTCGGCCGGGTCAGCTACCCGGTGCCGCACGACGACGTGGTGGCCGCGCTGCGGTGGGTGCGCGACCACGCCGGCGAGCTCGGTGTCGACCGGATCGCTGCGGGCGGGGCGAGCGCGGGCGGCAACCTGGCGGCGGGTGCGGCGTTGCGCCTGCGCGACGACGACGGCTGGCCGCCCGCGGCCCTCGCCCTCTGCTACCGGTGCTGCACCCGTGGCTGCCGCCCGCGCCGGCGTCGCTGGTGGCGCGGATGGCCGAGGTGCCGGAGATCCTGCACTTCCTGCCACGCGAGGTGCGAAAGACGACGGAGAACTACCTGGGTGGGCCGGTGAGCCGCGCGGACGGCTACGCGATGCCCGGGCTAGCGGTCCTCGAGGGGCTGTGCCCGACGCTGGTGCTGACCGCCGAATACGACGACTTGCGCGTGTCGGGGCAGGTGTTCGCCGGACAGCTCGCCGAGGCCGGGGTGGATGTGCGGCACGTGGTGGTGCCGTCGATGCTGCACGGGTTCCTGAACCTGCCGCCCGCGATCGAGGAGGTGGGCCGGGCGGTGGACCTGATCATCGAGGCGGTGGCCCCACCGAAGCCGTGAGCAGCTCCGACCGCAGGAAGCCGACGGACTCGGCGACCACGGCCGCCGGGTCGGCGCCCTCCCAGCGGTGCCGGGCGCCCGGCACCAGCCGCAGCCGCACCGGCGCTCCCACCGCGCGCAACGCCTCCGCCAGCCGCGTGCTCTGCGTCGCGGGTACCAGGTCGTCGTCGGAGCCGTGCATCAGCAGGATCGGCGGTGCCGCGGCGTGCACCGCGTGCAGCGGGCTCGCCGCCCGGGCCAGTTCCGGCACCGAGTCCGGCGGTGCTCCCAGCAGGAGTTCCTCGCGGGAGACGCCGTCGGGCGCCGCGGGGATCCCGAGGAGGTCGGTCGGCGGGAACCACGCGACCACGCCGTCCACAACGGACCCGGTCAGCGCCGCCAGCAGGCCGAGGTGGGCGCCGGCCGACTCGCCCCAGACGAACACCGGTTCGCGGTCGCGCACGAACTCGATCGCGGCTCGCACGTCGTCGAGGGGAGCCGGGAAGGTCGCCTCGGCGCTGAGCCGGTAGTCCGCCGCCGCGACCCGGAAGCCCTGGGTCACCAGCTCACCGGTCAGGTTTTCGAAGCCTGGCAACGGAACGAGCCGGGAACCGCGCCGCCAGCCGCCGCCGTGCAGGTACACGATCGTGGCGACCGGGTCGGCCGGCCCGGTCAAGTCCAGCTCCAGCGGGCGGGAGCCCGGCACCTCGCGGTAGATCACGCGCTCGCCTTGTGAAACCGGCCGCCCTGCACGATCACCTCGAGGTTGGCCGGGTCCTGCAGCACCGTGACGTCTGACGTCGGGTCGCCGCGGACCACGAGGACGTCGGCGAAGTAACCCTCGGCCAGCAGCCCGACCGGCAGGTCCATCACCTGCCCGCCGTGGAACGTCGTCGCGCGCAACGCCTCGGCCGGGGAGTAGCCGAACAACCGCACGAACAGCTCGAGGTCACGGGCGTTGCGTCCGATCGGGTTGTTCGGAAACCCGTAGTCGCCGCCGGGCAGGACCCGCAGGCCACGCTTGCGCAGCTCCGGGTAGAGCCGTTCCATCGCTTCCAGGGACCTGACCGAGCCCATCTTCTCCGCCATCGCCGCGTCGATGCCGAACTCGGCACCTTCGTGCACGTTGGCCCACATGATGCCGACGGCGGGGGAGAGGAAGATCGAGTCCTTGTGCGCTTCCAGCAGGTCGATGGCTTCGGAGTCGGCGTAGGAGCAGTGGTAGATCGACCGGAACCCAGCCCGCACGGCCAGCTTGATCGACTCCGGCGACTGCGCGTGGCAGTTGAGCCACACGCCCGAGTCGCGGGCCTGCTCGCCGGCCGCGTTCGCCTCCTCCGCGCTGTACTGGGTGACCATCGAGCCGCCCTCGAAGAAGACGTCGTCGTTGCTCATCAGCAGCTTCACGCTGTCGAAGCCGAGTTCGGCCTGCTCGCGGACGAACGCGCGGACGGCGTCCGGGCCGGTCTCCTGCGGGGTGGGGCCGTCCGGGCCCATCCGGACCGGGTTGTTGTCCCGCTCGAACGACGCGGCCCGCATCCGGGGCCCGGCGGCCAGCCCGGCCGCGATCCGGTCGCGCAGCCGGACCTCGGTGGGAACGGGCGTGAGCGAGCCGGCGGAGTAGGCGCTGGTGAAGCCGTGGTCGAGCAGGATCCGGGCGTTGCGCTCGGCGGTCGCCAGGTGCTCCTCCGGGCTGGGCATGTGCCGGAAGAAGCTGACGTCGACCGGCGGGTTGAACGACGGGTCGACGTGCCCGACCGCCGAGGGGAACGTCAGGTGGCAGTGCGATTCGACCAGGCCGGGCAGGACCGTGGCGCCACGGCAGTCGACGACCTGGTCGTCCGGAGCGAGCTCGGTGCCGCCGCCGGGCCGGACGCTGTCGATCCGGTCGCCGCGGACCACGACCTCGCCCGGCACCGCGGGGGAGCCGGTGCCGTCGAAGACGCGGCCGCCGGTGAACACGATCCTGGGTGCCATCGCCGTCCTCCTTGACGTGATCATGCGCCGAGCATGGTGTAGCCGCCGTCGGCGACCAGGAAACCACCGGTGATGTGCCCGGCGTCCTCGGTGGCGAGGAACAACGCCGCTCCCACCAGCTCCTCGGGTTTCGGGATCCGGCCCAGCGGAGTGGCGTCACGCAGCTTCTCCGCGCGGCCGGTGCGCCAGTCCTCGCGGCCGAGCGTGGCTTCGGTTTCGATGAAGCCGGGCGCGAACACGTTCACCCGCACGGTGGGGGCGAAGGCGTGGGCGTAGGACTTGGTCAGGCCGATGATCCCGGCCTTCGCCGCCGCGTACTGCGGGGCCCGGGCGCTGCCGCGCGCGACGACGGTCGAGCCGATGTTCACGATCGCGCCGCCGCCCTGGGCGAGCATCCGGTCGCCGAACTCGTGGGTGCACAGCAGCGTGCCCTTGATGTCGACGGCGAGGACGTGGTCGACCGACTCCTCGGTGAGGTCCCGCCAGGACATCTGGTCGCGGGCGACGTCGCCGACGTTGTTGACCGCGACGTCGACCCGGCCGAAGTGGCTCCACACCTCGTCGGCCATCCGCCGGATCTGCGCGTGTTCGGAGATGTCGGCCTGGACTAGGAACGCCTTGCGGCCCAGCTCTTCGACGCGGGTGGCGGTCCGCTCGGCGCCGGCGCGCGAGCCGCGGTAGTGCACGGCGACGTCGGCGCCCTCGGTCGCCGCCCGGACGGCGATCTCGGCACCGAACCCGGTGCCGGCGCCGGTGACGAGGACGGTCTTGCCGGTGAAACGCACGAAGACTCCTTCAGACGAGGGTGCGGCCGCCATCGGCGTACAGGACGTGCCCGGTGACGAAGGCGGCTTGGTCGGAGCAGAGGAACAGGATCGGGCCGGTCAGGTCTGCGGGGGTGCCGAGCCGTCCCGCCGGGACGAGCGCGGTGAGATCGTCGCGGACGCCGGGCTTCCCGAGGTGCTCGTGGGTGAGCCCGGTCTCGGTGTAGCCGGGCGCGACGGCGTTGACCGTGACACCCGAGGCCGCCCACTCCCGGGCCATCACCCGGGCGAGCTGGTTGACCGCGCCCTTGGTGGCGGCGTAGGGCGCGTGGTGCGGGTGGGCGAGCAGCCCGGACACCGAGGAGAGGTAGAGGATCCGGCCGTACCCGCGGGCGACCATCAGCGCGCCGGCGGCCTTACCGGTCCAGAACGCGCTGTCCAGGTTGACCTCGGTGATCGTGCGCCAGACGTCGTCCGGGGTGTCGAGCACCGGGCGGCGGTCGTTGACGCCGACCGCGTGGACGAAGATGTCGAGCCCGCCCAGCAGCTCGTCGGCGCGGGTGAGGCAGTCCCGGGCGCCGTCGGCGCCGGTAAGATCGGCTTCGAGGGTGCGCAGGCCCAGTTCGCCGAGCCGCCGTGCGTCGCGGTCGGCGACGATCACGTCCGCCCCGGCCTCGGCGAGGGCGAGGGCGGCCGCACCGCCGATTCCGCCCGCGCCGGCGACCAGCGCGCCCTTGCCCCGCAGACCCAGCCAGTCCATCCCGCTCCCTGCTCCCGACGTCATGGCGACGCTAAGCGCGGGCTCGTGTCGCAGAAACGGTTGTTCCATTCAATGGCAGACCGTCGCTCGCCCGGCGCGAGCGCTGCTGGGATCGAGGCATGACGAGACTGCCCGGGCTGGCCCCGGCCGACCTGTCCAGTGACCAGCGCGCGCTGCGCGAGGCCATCACCGCCGGTCCGCGAGCGGGTGGCCCGTTCCCGCTGACCGACGTCGCCGGGGTGCTGACCGGGCCGTTCAACGCGATGCTGTTCGCGCCGGAGCTGGGGCAGGCGCTGCAGGAGCTCGGTGCGGCCGTGCGGTACGAGACTGTGCTAGGCGATCGCGTGCGGGAGCTGGCGATCCTGGCGGTGGCGGATCACTGGAACTGCGCGTTCGAGCGGTACGCGCACGAACCCGCCGCGCGCGCCGCCGGCGTGACGGACGCTCAGCTGGCGCCGGGAAAGGTGCCGGACGGTCTCCCCGACGTCGAAGCGGCGGCGCTGCGGTTCGTGGACGCACTGCTGGACGGCGACGTCGACGACGTGACCTACGCCGAGATCGTGCCAATCATTGGCAACCGCGTGGCCGTGGAGCTGACCACGCTGGTGGGCTACTACGCGACGCTCGCTCTCCAGCTGCGCGTCTTCCGAGTCACCGTCCCCGTGGAGCGCCCGTGAAGCTCGTGACCTTCGACGACGGCCTGGTCGGCCGCATCGCCGACGACCTGGTCCTGGAACTCGACACCGTCTCGACACGCGAGTTCTTCGAACGCGAGGGGAGCGTGCCCGAGACCGGGCGCCGCTTCCGGCTCGCCGAGGTGCGGCTGCGTGCGCCGATCGTGCCGAAGAAGTTCTTCCACACGGCGGGGAACTTCCGCGAGCACCACGACGACCTCGCGCGCGTCAACTGGTCGTACCCGGTCAACAAGGGGATCGTGTTCTTCCAGAACGTCGACGCGATCATCGGCCCCGGCGACCCGGTCGTGTACCCGTCGCACCTGACGAACGAGCTGGACTACGAGCTCGAAATGGCCGTGGTGATCGGGAAACCGGGGAAGTTCTTCACCGCGGAGCAGGCGGCCGAGCACATCGCCGGGTACCTGGTGTTCAACGACATCACCGCGCGCGACATCCAGCGGCGCGAGATGGAGTCGGGGGTGTTCTCCTTCTCCAAGGCGATTGACACGTTCTGCCCGATCGGCCCGTACATCGTCACCGCCGACGAAGTCGGCGACCCGCACGCGCTCGACATGGAACTGCGTGTGAACGGCCAGGTGCGGCAAAAATCGAACACGAGCCGGATGTCGGTGTCGATCCCGGATCTGGTGGCCTACCACTCGCCGCAGGTCTACAGCTCCGGTGACCTGATCACGACCGGCACGGTCGCCGGCGTCGCCGCGAGCACCGACGACCCGTTCGCCAACTACCTCAAGCCCGGTGACGTCATCGAGGCCGAGATCGAGAAACTCGGTGTGCTGCGCAATCGGGTCGTGTCCTGGGAGGACGCGTACGGGACCCCGGCGCCGTCCGGGAACGCGTGATGCGCCTGGCGAACCTGAGCGGGCGGGCCGTCCTGGTCACCGGCGGCCAAGCGCTGGACGTCTTCGACGCCGGCGGCTTCGGACCGGACCCGATGGACGTCCTGGAGAACTGGACGGCGTTCACGGAGTGGGCTCGCACCGCGCCGGCCGGGACCATGTCGGTCGATCCGGCGCTGCTCGGCCCACCCGTGCCGCGGCCCCGGCAGGTGTTCGCCGTGGCGTTGAACTACCCACCGCACGCCGCCGAGGCCGGGTTCGAGCCCCCGGCCGATCCGTTGGTGTTCACCAAGTTCCCGACGTGCATTGCCGGTCCACAGGGGACGGTCGAGCTGCCGGGCGACCGGGTCGACTGGGAGGTCGAGCTGGTCGCGGTCATCGGCCGCGGCGGGCACCGGATTCCCCGCGAGGAGGCCCTCGGTCACGTAGCCGGGTACATGGTCGGCCAGGACCTCTCGGAACGGCGCGTCCAGTCCTTCGGCAAACCGCCGCAGTTCGCCCTGGCCAAGTCCTTCCCCGGCTTCGGCCCGACCGGCCCGCACCTGGTGACCGAGGTCGCCCCGGACGCGACGATCACCTGCTTGCTCAACGACGAAGTGGTCCAAAAGGCCTCGATCGCGGAGATGATCTTCGACGTCCCGGAACTCGTGGCCCGACTGTCGGCGGTGTGCCCGTTCCTGCCTGGTGACCTTGTCTTCACCGGCACCCCGGCCGGTGTCGGCAATCGGCGCACACCACCTCGCTACCTGACTCCCGATGACACGCTGACCAGCCGCATCGACGGACTCGGCGAGCTGCGGACTCGATTCCTCGAACCACACGGCTAATGGTCGCCGGTCACGCCGACCACGTTCCGGCGCATTACCTCCGCGACCAAGCCCCCCACGGGCCGACCCGCCAGATCGACAGGACCGGGCAGGGGTACCTGGTCACAGCTGGCTCGCCGAGGGCGAGATCCACCGGTCGACCCTGGGCGACGAGGACGGCAAGCCGGTCGACGATTCGTGCGCAACTCTCGCCCGGCCTGATATGCAGGTCACCGTCGTCACCAGATCTTGAGACGCCGAGGACATCTGCCGCTTCGGGCCCCGCTGCCTCGGGGTAGTCGAGACCGTGTGCGCCCGGGGATCGGAACCAGTCTGCAGCTTCGCTGGATGGCGCTGGTTCTCATGGAGGGTGCTGGGTACTTGTGCTCGGCGGCTAGGGGTTCAGTAGCCGGATGCAGGTTGAGGGGCGGGTGCGGTTCGCGGCGTCGGCGGCCTTTCGTCGAAGACGTGGAGCTCGAATCGGGTCAGGTCGTAGCCGCCTTCGTTCCATGCCTCGTCGCTGGCGGCGACCTGCCGTTCTTGTCCGCTTGTTCGATCCCGCACCAACCAGGGCATGCCGCCTCCTTGCGTCTCAGCCTGTCGGAGGTAGCACTCTAGCAGCAAGTAGAACACCCGTTCGACTCGCGAGTCTGGCGCACAGGGCGTGGAGCCCGAGCTTCGCTGCCGACGGCGACGATGACGACGACTTTCGTTTCGTCGGCTAGGTTCGGTCGGCGGTGGCTGAGGTCATCAAGGCTGTATGAGCTCGTAGAGCGTGCGTGCTATTGCGGTCGCGCGGTCCTTGCACGCCTGCGTGTCGGTGCCGGGTGCGTTGGGGTTGTCGACACCGACCTTGAACGTAGCGTTGCTGTCCAGGACGACAAGTTCGCACTTCTGCCCGCTGGGGGCCAGACCCCAGGCCGCTTTTTCCCCCAGCTGAAGGGCCTTATCGAGCTCGTACGCGCCCGTGGAGGCGACGGTGTCGAACGCGGTGTGTTGCCGCTGGACGGTGCTGATCTCGAGGTCGAGGTGCACCGATGTGCCGGCTGCCGCGTCGGTGAAGGTACACAGCCAGCCGGCGCTTCCCTCGAGTTTCGTGTCGAAACTCTTCGGGGGGAGATTTCCCACCCGGCCGGCGACGTCGTCACAGTTGGGCAGCGCGTTGGCCGTGTACTTGCCGTCGACGTCGCCTTGCCTGCCTCCGCTACTGAGCAGAGCGAACGCGCCCACCGCGATGCCGGCCATGACGAGGACACCGATGATGACGATCGCGATGACGGTGCCGGTGCCAAGTCCGCGTTTCGGTGGCCGGGGCGCTCCGCCGTAGGGCGGGTAGCCGGGCGTTCCGGTCGTCACAGCTTGACCGCCTGCGGCCACTGCCCACCGGGCAGCCGTGAGTCGACCATCAGGCTCTTGGCGTCGCGGATGTTGCTGAGGGTGTCCATGACCTGGTTGGCGATGGCGCCGAGGCGGTTGATGGCGTCGGTGACCAGCCCGCCGATCGCGCCGGCGAGGTCTTTGACCGCGAACGGGAGGTTAACGACGGTCGCGCCGTCGAGCGCCGCCTCGACCAGGGCGCCGAGGAAGTTGGCGACCATCTCCACCAAGCCGGTCATGAAGTTGACGTTGAGCTTGGCGATGGTCATTAGCCAGCTGCTGATCGCATCGGCCTTGCCGCCTTGAGCCCCGATGGCCTCGACGGCCTCCCGCTGTTTCCCGGCACGCTTCTCGTACGCGTCCGCGCCCCCGCCCTCCCAGTAGGCAAGGTTGGGATCCGCCGGGGTTTCCACCGAGCCGACCATCTTGGACATGTCCTTCTGGACGTGGTCCTGCCAGTTGAAGCTCTGCACGATCAGCGACACGACCGGCGTGTGGTGTTCGACCGCGTACTGGACCATCTTCACGACCTTGTCCAGGCCGTCGCGGATCTTTTGCAGGCCCTCGGAGATCCAGATCATGGCCGGGCCGAGAACGTACTTCCAGTCGTTGATGTGGTGGACGGCGGCGTTGTACTTGTCGATGATTTCCTTGATCTTGGCCTGGACCTTGCGGAACAGGTCGTCGAGCGGACCGGTGAAGTCCTCGGGCCCGGCGGGGCCGAACGGGTTGAACGGGGTGTCCATCTGTTACCTCGGCGGCGTTCCGTAGATCTGGGTGAGATCGATTTCGGTGATCTCTTCGGCCTGGTCGTACAGCTGGGCGGTCTTCTGCAGCGCACCGTCGATCTGGTCGAATTCGGTGGCGGCGCCCTTGAGAGCGCCTTCGACATAGGAGCGTAGGGCTTCGTAGGTGCCGCTGAGCGCGGACGCGTTGAACACGCCGACGGCGAGGGTGACGGGATCGCCGACGAAGAACGCGGTCGGACCCAGTATCGCGTTGGTGACGACGGGGGTCACCTTGTTCACGGTGTCGGCGAAACCACGCCACTTCGTTCCCTCGGCGCGGACCGCCGAGGTGATCACTCTGTATCCGACCATGTTCAGCTGCCCCTACTCGTCGTACCGGAACTCGAAAGGCTCCTCGTCGTCTGCCTCGCCGGCGGGGGAGCGTGGCACCGGTTGGCTGACTGCCGTGGTCGGTGCCGCCAGCCCGGCCGCGATGAACATCTCGAGGAAGTCCAGCCGAAGGCGGTCCGCGCCGGCCCTGGCCAGGGTGTTTGCCGAGCCGCTCACCCCGGTGGGGTCATCGCCGCGCAGCCTTGACCAGCCGCCGGTATCCAGCTTCTTGAAGCCCTCTCCGATGCGGATCATGGTGTCGCCGTGCACCGCAAGGTGGACAGTCGATGCCCGGATCTCGTTCGCCTCGCCGGGCACGAGGGCCTTCGGGTCTTCCGTCTCGCCGAGCTCAGCCATCGCTCATCGCCGTGTTGCCCGGGTCGGCACCGGTGTCGTCGTAGATGCCCTTGAGCTTGTGCTCATGCGCCTGGTCAGCCTTGATGTAGGCGCCGGCCGCGTCGACCAGACGGCGGGAGAGCTGCTGGCCGTCCTTGGTCAGATTCTCGACGCCGAGCGCCCAGCGGGTCGTGAACGACTCGTACGAGTCGGCCAGCTTGGTGTGCCCAATGAACTTCCGGTCACAATCGATGTTCTCGACCTGCAGTTCGTCGAGGTCGCCGAGCAAATCCGTCAGCCCGAGCCCGGCGTTCTTCAGCGCCTCGACGTCGACAGCAAAGCCGTCTGGCATCGCACCCTCCCCGTGGATGACCAAGATCGGCGTCTACCCTACGGTGTCACGTTGACACGTTGAGCGGCGACTTCAAAGGCCACTCGTTTGGACGCACCTGCCGATCCCGTCCGCCTATCAAGCAGACGGTGCTCGGCCTTCCTCTGGGGTGTTGGCCGTCTGTCCGAGATTCTTGTCCGTCAGCTCGATAAGCACGGCAAGCAAGCTGCGCGCTGCGGCCGGCGTCAGCTCTGGTGGACCGTCCGGCAGGATCACGCGGATCTGGTTACCTGCCTGCCCGGTGATATTGCTCATCCGATCAGCCCAATGCGTCCAGCGCCTTCGGGCAAGATCTCGAAGGACTGAACTTCGGTTGCTAGCTCCAGAGCCGGTCGACGGCAAGCACTGGTCTCGGCATCGACAGCGCAGCCGCCCGGACACGCTGCGGGGACGGAGCTCAGCTCCAAAGTCTGAGCAGAAGCTCCGGGCCGAGTCGGGCGTGAGTGAGACGGAACTGTCGTCCATGAGTACGTCCCCTCGGCGGCTCTCCGGGACAGCCACGGTAAGCGCACGTTGACGCAAAGTCACAACGGCATTCGGTACTACCGAGCGTTTTCTCGGTGAGCGGACGAAAATGTCGAAATGGACAAGCAGGAGCAAGATTTCAGCAGTCCTGTAAGGACGAGCGCTGCGATTATCGTTGGCTGGAAGGAATTCGGGGGTTCGGACCGAAAGCTGCCCACTTTGGAGATCACCCAAACGGAGGTTGAGGCACCGCCTGTCGGGTGGTTACGTGGTCAGCGGAAACCTTGTCGGTTTCCCACGTAGGGGGTCCTCGTGATCGGTACTGTGACGCATTTTTGCGTCAATAGTCTGTCAGCGACGGCGACTGCCGTGCAGAACGGTGACTGAGGTACTGCCCCCGTGCCGTTCTCGAGGAGGGGAGCGCTATGCGCAAGCTGGCGATCGTCGCAGTCGTAGTCGCGTCGTCGTTCATGACGATTTCAGGCGTGGCCACAGCCGGGGAATCATCGGATCCGGGAGTAACGCCCTTGAAGACCATCAAGGAATACAAGTCTATCAAGGGGACCGGGAAGATCTCGATCCGATCGACCAAGAGCAGAGACGACGTGCCGCCGAGTGGTGGCTGCTGGGGACAGACCAGTTTCAACACGACGGCCTACTACGTCGACGGAGTGCTGGCCGAGACAGACACGCCGTACCAGGCATCGGTCTCCTGCGACGTGGCGAACGCGTCGGAAACGATGGCCTTCTTGCAGGCCGACGCCGGCATGTACATCAACGGCGGTAGGCGGGAGCCGGATGCGGCACCGCAGAGCTGTCAGCACTTCCAGGCGAGCGATCCGATCTGTACGGCGACTGTGTCGAGCTCGCGGGCACAGTGCTTCAGCTCGGAGCGCTGCGACGGACTCTACGGATCGGCAAACACATTTGACATGTTGCTGCCGGAGGGGTGGGTCTACACGACCTACCCGCGGAGTGCGTTCTGATCGCTCCCCAAGAAGTCAGCTGCACCGTGGGTACTGATTTGGTGGAGATCCCGCCGACGAACTGAGCGTCTCCGGGTATGGCTGCGGACTCTTGGACATCGGTGGTACGGTGACCTTGCGTCCGCAGTCACGCTCGGAGGGTATCGTGGGTTTCTTTGAAGGGGTCACGCCTGAGCCGCTGGATCTGCCGGGCGACAGTGTTAATAGAGCCAATGCTTTCGCGCCGCGATCGTCGATGCTGTCACGCAGCCTGCCATGGGAGCAGGTGATTGCTCGAACAGATGATCTCGTGGTAGCGCTTAGCGGAGCAAAAACTTGGAAATCAAACCTGACGCTTGAGGTAAGTTTCTTTGCGTCCAAGCCGCTCGGCGATGCCGATCAAGAGTTCGCCTTTTTCGGAGATGAGCCACGATCTCGTATTGGGTTGCCTGGTCCAGGCGATCCTAAAATCGGCGTCGTTTTCTCAGATGGAAGGTATGCGACAAACCTTCGCGCGCCTGGCTATCCTCGCGCTCATGATCGAGGGCTCTCTGCTGAATTTCCTGTGCTCTCGTTGATCTCAAGCGGTGGCGGTGGCGGTGGTGGTCCTGCTGGGGGAGCGTGGCGCTATAATCAGGTGCTTGATTTGTGGCCGTTGCCGCCTGGGGGACCTGTGACAATTACTTTTGCCTGGGCTGCCAAAGGCATAGGCGAGTGCGTGATTGAGTGTGCTGGTGATGACATAGCGGCGGCCGCTGCTTGGAGTGTTGAAATATTTGGTCGTCAATAAACATGCTGGGTCGCAGGCAAAGTTCTCTCGAACGACGCCAGGGCGAGTTCGCGTCCTGGGTCCTTCAGACCGCCGCGATCCCGGAGACGGCGATATTGCCGGGCTCGGGTGGTTCTACTGCCAGGCGGTGATCGTCTGCCGCGCCGAGTTGATCAAGTCTTCGCTTAGGGGGCGACCAGCTTCAGCGATGGCGTCGTGTGGAAGGCCCTCGCGGAGGATATGCCGCGCCACCTCGGTGGCACCTGAGATCAGGGAACCTTCGCCGAAACGACGGTACAGGTGGCGGCGATAGCTGTCGGTGATGGGCACGCCGAGGTAGAGAAGGCGACCTGACCATCCGCTAGTTGGTTCGATCGCCGACTCACCGGTCGCACACCACGCATGTGGCACCTCGAACCCGAATCTCGCCAGGCCCCAGCCTTCGACGTAGACAGCGTCGGCATGGCTATCGGCATAGCTCGAGGCGTTGCTCCAGCAGTTCCCTGCGGGACCGTGTTGTTCACGCGGCAGCGAAGGCGCAGGGCTGAAGAACCGACCGCAGGAGACTAACAGTGCAGCCTGGCCGGGGAAACACCAGCCGGCCGCCGACCCCGTCGCGGCTCGGCGAGCAACCTCCGCGAGGTGTACAACCCATTGGGTCAGCGCTTCTTCGTCGATGGTGTGAGCCAAGTCCTGATATGCGGCATCGAGGCGGGTCATCGTCAGACGGAACGATGCTGTGGTCGGCGGCACCGAGCATCCGGATCGAGCACGAAACTTCCTTCCCTGCTGTGCACGGCAGTTTAGAGCAAGCTGGAGCCCAGTGAACGTCCTCGCTCTCAGAGGCACACGGGTTCGCCGAAGGCAGCGGGTGCCCGTCGGCGAGCAGATCGCCTCGCGTCACCGCGACGACGGTGTAGCGGCTGCCGGTCTGGGTGAGGTGCGGGCACACCGCGATGTCCGCGGACGCCGCGCCGCCGCCGGCCGCCGTTGATCCACATGCGGTGTCGTTCACCGGAGGCATGCTACGACGACGCTGACGGGGGTGAGGCCGGCGACGTCGTATTCGTCGTCGTTGGCGAGTTCGCAGCCGACCAGGTCGACGCGGTCATGGCGAGGTACGGCGTAGATCGCGGTCGCCAAGCTGTCGGTGTAGTTCGGGATCGTCACCACCGCTGTCGGCGGGGGACCAGCCCCGCCTGCGCGGGGACGACATCCGCCAGTGCAGCCCGGGGTGTTACGTCCCTCGGACCAGCCCTGCCTGCGCGGGGACGACTTGGAAGCTCTTGGACCCCTTCAGCCCGTTTGCGGACCAGCCCCGCCTGGGCGGGGACGACGGCCACGAGAACGTTGGGCTCGCGACCCTGGCGGGACCAACCCCGCCTGCGCGGGGACAACCTGGACAACAGGCCACGGGCTGATTTCGGTTCGGACCAGCCCCGCCTGCGCGGGGACGACATGTGCGGAGTCCGACATCATGCCGACGGCCAACAACACCAACTACGGCCTGGGCGCCGGCGTCTTCACCAAGGACATCGGGAAGGCGTACCGGACGGCGCGGCGCATGCGCGCGGGCACTGTCTGGGTGAACACGTGGAACGTCTTCGACGCGTCGCTGCCGTTCGGCGGGTACAAGGAGTCCGGCTGGGGCCGCGAGATGGGCAGCGCGGTGTTCAACAACTACATGGAGACGAAGACGGTCATCACCGACCTCGGCGGCTGAGCGCCCCTCCCGCGTCCGGTCCCGGCCGGGCGCAGGAGGTCTCTTATTCCGCACAAGCGGCGAAACGACCTGTCTGACTCCGCATCTGCGGCGAACACCCGGTGTGAGGACACCGGCGCCCGGCCGGTGTGCCGGGGACGCGGAGGCGTGGGGTTATGTGGATGTTGGTCTTGATCGGCCTGCTGGGGGGCCTGATCACCGGGGTGTCGCCGTGCATCCTGCCCGTGCTGCCGGTGGTGTTCTTCGCCGGCGGCGCGAAACAGCCCGGCAGTGAGCCGGCGGCGGAACCCGCCGGTGATGTCCTCGTCAAGCAGAAGAAGGCGAAGAACCGGCGGCCGTACGCGGTGATCGGCGGGCTGGTCCTGAGCTTCACCGTCTTCACCCTGCTGGGCTCACTGCTCATCAAGGCGCTGAACCTGCCGGACGACATCCTGCGGTTCGTCGGGCTGGTGGTGCTGTCGGTCGTGGGGCTGAGCCTGCTGGTCCCGCCGCTGGAACGCCTGCTGGAGAAGCCGTTTTCGAAGCTGCCGCAGCGGAAGGTGAACCCCAACGGCGGTGGCTTCGGCCTCGGTCTGGGCCTCGGGCTGCTCTACGTCCCGTGTGCCGGGCCGGTGCTGACCGCGATCACGATCGCCGCGGCCAACGGCAAGATCGGCCTCGAGACCGTCGCGCTCACGATGTCGTTCGCCGTCGGCGCCACCCTGCCGCTGCTCGTGTTCGCCTTGGCGGGGGCCAAGATCTCCGAGCGGGTGAAGTTCTTCCGCAAGAACAACGGCAAGGTCCGCGCCATCGGCGGGGTCCTGATGCTGCTGCTGGCCGTCGCGCTGTACTTCGACCTGCCGTCGCTGCTGCAGACCAAGCTGCCGAACTACACCGGCGCGCTGCAGGAAAAGGTGGAAGGCAGTGACGCGATCAGCAAGCTGCGCCTGTCCAGCCTGGGCGACGCTTCCAACCAGGCGCTGGACCAGTGCGCGGACAACACGAACGGCGAACTGCGGAACTGCGGGCCGACGCCGGAGTTCGAGAACATCGACGGCTGGCTCAACAGCGCCCCGCTGACGATGGCCGGGCTCAAGGGCAAGGTCGTCCTGGTCGACTTCTGGACCTACTCCTGCATCAACTGCCAGCGCAGCCTGCCGCACATCAAGGACCTCTACGCCCGCTACCACGCGGCCGGGCTCGAGGTGGTCGGCGTGCACACACCGGAGTTCGCGTTCGAGCACGACAAGGGCAACGTCGAGGCCGCGACCAGGAAGCTGGGGATCCAGTACCCGGTCGCCATCGACAACGAGACGAGCACCTTCAACAACTTCCGCAACCAGTACTGGCCCGCGCGATACCTGATCGACGCCACCGGGCAGGTCCGGTACCTGAAGCTCGGCGAGGGCGCCTACGACCAGACGGAGAACCTCGTCCGGCAGCTGCTGCAGCAGACCCGGCCGGGGGTCGCGCTGCCGAAGCCGGGCGACCTGCCCGACATCCGGCCGACCGACGACCGCACCACGCGGGAGACCTACCTCAGCTACGGCGAGCTGGCCAAGACCTACGCGCCGGGCGGCACCCCGCTCGAGCTGGACAAGCAGACGGCCTACCGCTTTCCGGTGAGCGTCCCCGACCGCAAGGTGGCGTTCGAAGGCACCTGGACCGTCGACTACCAGAAGGCGACCGCCGGACCCGGCGCGCAGCTGCGGCTCGGGTACACGGCGAAGAGCACCAACCTGGTGCTCGCCGGCGAGGGCACGGTCACCGTCTCGACCGACGACGGCCGGCCGCCGCGCACGATCCGCGTCACCGGGACGCCGAACCTCTACCGCCTGAGCCAGACCCCGGACCTGCACACCGGGCAGCTCACGCTGACCCTCAGCCCGGGACTGCAGGCGTACTCCTTCACCTTCGACTGAGCCGGCCGTGCCCTCACGACCGCCGCAGCCGGCGCAGCACGCCGCGGACCACCAGCGGCGCGAGGATGGCCGCGAGCAGCACGAGGGCGGCCCAGCCGCCGATGCCCGGGCCGCCGGAACCGTGGTCGTAGGCCGCCGGGGCCGCGTCGCGCCAGTTCTTCGACCCGCCGTTCGCGAGGTCGTCCTCGGCCGACGCGGTCGCGGTCGCGGTGCCGGCTGAGGAGGAGGACGGGCCGGCCGTCTTGCCCGGCCCGCCACCGGGGTTGGTGAGGTTCTTGACCCCGCCGATCTTCTCGAACGGGTCGGGCGGGCTCCCCGCCCCCGCACCCAGGCTGCCGTGGAACGTCGGGTTGCGGCAGTTGCCCGCGTCGAGCTGCTTCGCGGGCTTGCCGGTCAGCCGGGCGTTGGAGTTCATCATCTCCTGCGACAGGTTGGGCGGCAGCGGGGAGTACCCGATGCGGGCCATGTTCACCTGGCCGTCGCACGCGACGTGCTCGAGGAACCCGGTGATGGTGTCGGTCGTGCCCTGGGCGGGATAACCGCCGCGGCAGGTGTCCCGGCCGGTCGTGCACGGCATCATGATGTAGGAGTACGCCGAGATCGGGTACGTCTTCGGGTCGGCGTTCGCGTAGACGCCGTCGAGCTTCTGGCTGAGGTCCGGCCGCAGCTCCGCCTTCGTCAGCGCGGCGGCGATGTTCTCGGCGAACGGCTGGGTGTACTGGTGCGCCTCGTTCTCCACCCACACGGTCGGCACGTGGTACCGGAGCGCGTAGGCGAACTCGTCGTAGCCGATCGAGAACGGGACGTTGCCGCTCGCGACCGCCGTCGCCATCTGCTCGGAGTCGCCGAACAGCTTGTAGAAGTCGGCGTCGGGACCGCTGTAGGGCAGCTGGATCGGCCGCACGCCGTCGGGGAGCGGGCCGATGCCGGTCCCTTCGTTCCGCTTCACGAAGGTCTTGTACGGCCCGGGCGCGGCGTGGGCGATGAAGTCGTAGAACAACGCGGTGGTGCCGGACTGGCCGGTGCGGCCGATCAGCGTGATCGGCTGGTCCGGCAGGGCCTTGCCGCCGTTGGTGGCGCTGATCGCCGGATCGCTCCAGCGGGTGATGTCGCGGGTGAAGATCCGGCCGATCACCTCCCGGGTCAGGTGGAGGTAGTCGACCTTCTGCCCGCCCGCGTCGGTCACGTTGTACATCACCGCCACCGCGCCGGCGACGTCCGGGACGTACTGGTACCCCCGCTGTTCCGCGGACTGGCCGCCGCCACCGGCCGCGATCAGCGACGTGATCTCGGCTTCGGTGCCGGCGAAGTCCACCGTCCGGTCGCCGTACTGGTTGACGCCGGTGGGGGAGCCGCGGGTCGCGTAGTTCACCGGGATGCCGCGGGAGTTCGCGCCGTTCACCCAGTCCGACATCGCCGGGCCGACGTAGGTCGACCCGGAGCCGGTGACCCGGTCGAGCGCGAGCGCGTCCGGCGCGGCGAACACGGACAGCCCGAGGAGGGTGATCGCGACCGCGGTGAGCGCGGCCAGCCGGTGTTTCATCCGAACCGTCCGTTGACGTAGTCGAGGGTGCGCTGGTCGGTCGGGTCGCCGAAGATCGTCTCGGTCGGCCCGTGCTCGATCACCCGGCCCGGCTCGTTCTCCGCGGCGAGGAAGAACGCGCAGTGGTCGGAGACCCGCTGCGCCTGCTGCATGTTGTGCGTCACGATCACCACCGTCACCTCGTGCCCGATCTCCGCGATCGTCTGCTCGATCCGCCGCGTGGACGTCGGGTCGAGCGCCGAGCACGGTTCGTCCATCAGCAGCACGTTCGGCTGCACGGCCAGCGACCGCGCGATGCACAGCCGCTGCTGCTGGCCGCCCGAGAGCGCGCCGCCCGGCGCGCTCAGCCGGTCGCGGACCTCGCGCCACAGCCCGGCGCGCTGGAGGCTCTGCTCGACGAGTGCCTCCTTGTCGTCGCACTTGACCCCGGCCAGCTTGAGCCCGGCGAGCACGTTGTCGCGAATGGACATCGCGGGGAACGGGTTCGGCTTCTGGAACACCATCCCGACCCGCAGCCGGACGTGCTGGGCGCGGGTGCCGTCGGCGTAGATGTCCGTGCCGTCCAGCAGGACCTCGCCGGCGAGGCTCGCCGACGGGACGAGCTCGTGCATCCGGTTGAGGATCCGCAGGAACGTCGACTTGCCGCAGCCCGACGGCCCGATCAGCGCGGTCACCTCGCGCGCGGGCATGCGCAGCGAAACGCCCTCGAGCACCAGGCGGTCGCCGAACCACGCGGCCACGCCGCGCGACTCCAGCTCGGCGGCGCCGGGCGGCGGCCCGCCGGTCAGGCGCACCGCGGGCGCGGGCTCGTCGACGAAACCGTCCACTTCGGACAGTTCGGTGGTGGTGTCGGTCACCGGGTCTCCTGGGATCTTTTCGCGGTGGTGGGGGGGGGGGGGGGGGGGGGGGGGGGGGGGGCGGGGGGGGGGGGGGGGGGGGGGGGGGGGGGGGGGGGGGGGGGGGGGGGGAGGGGGGGGCAAGAGGAACGACGCGGG
>NZ_JBVJNO010000012.1:156927-165591 GCF_055583645.1 Amycolatopsis sp. NPDC104587 | reverse complement strand
CGCGGGCGCGGGCTCGTCAAAAAAACCGTCCAGGGCGGGCGGTGGGGTGGTGGGTTCGGTCATCGGGTCGTTGGGGGTTTTTTGGGGGGGGGGCGCCGGGCCCGCCGCTTCGACCGGTCTCGCCCGGCGATCCGGGCGAGGGCGAACAGGGTGAAGATGAGCAGGATGAGCACGAGCGCGCCGACGTAGCCGCGCTGCTGGACGTTCTCCAGCGGCTCCTTGATGTAGCGGTAGACGAACAGCGGCAGGCTCTCCTGCGGGCCGCCGAGCGGGTTGGCGTTGAGGAACACGGCGCCGAACGAGGTGAACAGCAGCGGCGCGGTCTCGCCCGCCACCCGGGCCACCCCGAGGATCACCGCGGTCGTGACGCCGGTCCGCGCGGTCGGCAGCACGACCGACCAGACCGTCCGCGCCCGGCTCGCGCCCAGTGCGAGCGAGGCCTCCCGGAGGCCGTCGGGCACCAGCCGCAGCACGACGTCGATGGTGCGCGTGACGGTCGGCAGCATGACCATCGTGAGCGCCAGCGTCGCCATCAGCCCGCTGTAGCTGAAGAAGCTCACCCCCGCCTGGATGCCGGGGATGATCAGGGCCGCGTAGACGAACAGGCCCGCGACGATCGAGGGCAGGCCGCTCATCGCGTCGACCATGATCCGGACCGGACGGCGGAAGCGCGAGCGCGTCTCGTTGAGGAAGACCGCGGTCAGCAACCCCAGCGGGACGACCAGGACCAGCGTCAGCGCCGTCTGTTCCAGGGTGCCGACGATCGCGTGCAGGCCGCCGGTGGCGGTGACCGGGTCGGTCGGGCCGACGGTGGACATGTCGTGGCCGAAGAAGCTCCACCGGAGGAACGGCGCGCCGTGCACGACGATGTAGCCGAGCAGGAACAGCAGCGGCACCAGCAGGCCCAGCGCCCCGGTGACGACGACGGTGGAGACGAGCCGGTCGGCGGCGGCGAGCCGGCCCAGCCGGTCCCGGGTGACCAGGTACAGCATCCCCAGGTACAGCGCGTACGCCACGACGAGGTCGGCGAGCCAGCCGGGTGAGGTCAGCAGCAGGTGCAGGACGAACCACGTCAGCAGCACCGCCGACACCGCGCAGCCGAGCGCGGCCAGCCGGTCCTGGGTCGTGGTCGCGGCCGTCCGGCGCTTGACGAGCGGCCGCGGCCGGGTCGCCGGGTCCGCCGGGCGGGGCAGGGTCGCGGTCATCAGGCGTCCACCCCCGCGCCGGACCGGCTGCGCGAGATGATCACCGACGCGGTGAAGTTGGTGGCCAGGGTGAAGACGAACAGCACCAGCCCGGCCGCCATCAGCCCGCTCAGCGCCAGCCCGGACGCGCCGGAGTTGTTCGCGATGAACCCGGAGATCGTCGCCCCGCCGAACTGCAGGACGTGCGTCGTGATCTGCGGGACCTGGGGCAGCAGCAGGGAAACCGCGATGGTCTCGCCGAGCGCGCGGCCCAGGCCGAGCATCGACCCGCCGATGATCCCGCCGCGGCCGAAGGGCAGCACTACCGTCTTGACCATGCCCCACCGGGTGCTGCCGAGCGCGAGCGCGGCCTCCTTCTCCCCGGGCGGCGTCTGGGTGAAGACCTCGCGGATGATCGACGTCGTGATCGGCAGCACCATCAGGGACACGATCAGCCCGGCGATGAACATCGAGTTGAGGAAGAGCGTGTTGTCCTGGTGCGCGAACGGCGGAAACCAGCCGAAGTTCTCGGTCAGCCACGACGACACCGGGACCACCTGCGGGCCCAGGAAGCTGAAGCCCCACAAGCCGTACAGCAGGCTGGGGATGGCCGCCAGCAGGTCGACCAGGCCGGTCAGGAAGCCGCGCAGCCTGCCGCTCGCGTACTCGGTGATGTACAGCGCGGCGAGGATCGACAGCGGGATGGCGACGCAGATTGCGATCAGGGCCACCACGACCGTGCCGTAGAGCAGGCCCAGCACGCCGAGGGTGCTGGTGGCGGCGTCGAACTTGACCGTGGTGAAGAAGCCGAAGCCGCTGACGTCGAACGCCGGGCCGGAGCGGTACACCAGGAAGAAGCCGATGACCACGAGGATCGCGAGCATGGTGAGGCCGGCGCCCGTGGTCACCCGCCGGAACGCGCGGTCGGCGCGGGAGGGCAGGTCGGCGACGGCCCGCCGGACCGGGGACCCGGAAGGCGGCTCGGGCCGGGGGAGCGCGACGGTCACAGGTGGCCTTTCCGCACGGGGACGGGGAATCGAGGGCAGTAGGCAGTGCCCCAGCCGGGTCAGTATGTGCGGGCGCGGGCGGGGGAAGGTGTACGTCCGGAAAACGCCCGACGGGACGTACGTGAATCACATTCGGGTGTGCCTCGGCGTCCATTGACCGTGCCCGCGTCGCTCGGGGAGGTTGGGTCCGGGCGCGCGCCGGCACGGCGCGCGCCGTCCGTTCGCGTGCCTTGGAAACCGGGGGCCTTCCGTGTCTTTCGTCCTGCTCAGGCGTGTCGGGCTGGTGCTCGCCTGCGGTGTGCTGGCGGTGCTGGGGAGCGCCGTCCCGCCGGCCGGCGCCCAGGAGAGCCCGCCGGCGCCACCGGCGTTCACCCTCAAGACGGTGCCCGCCGACCTGTCCGCGGTCCAGGACGGCGACCCGCTGCAGGTGGTCGTCTCCGGGCTGCCCACCGGCAGTGTCGCGGTGCTGAAGGTCTGCCCGACCCAGCTGCCCGACAACCTGCTGAAGCCCGACTTCTCCACCGGCGTGCTGACCTGGGTGCCCGACCACGACTTCGGCTCCCGCGTCCGCGGTTACTGCTCCGAGGAGTTCAGCGACGAGCTCACCGGCCAGCGTTCGGGCACGCACAACGTGACCCGGGTGCGCAGCGGCACCAGCGGTGACGTGGTCTTCGACGTCAGTGTCCCGCGTGGACAGTCGAAGCCGGGCTTCGTCGGGTTCGACCCGCGGTACACCAACTTCGACAAAAACGAGAACTTCCCGTGGGCGGACAACCCGCTGGTCTCCACCGACCCGGCCACCGGCACCCAGATCCGGACCCGGTCGTGGTCGTACTCGTGTGACGAGAACACGCCGTGCGCCTTGACACTCGAGATCGTCGGCGCCGACGCGGCGGGCAGCCCCTTCGACGTCTACGACAACTCTCGCGTGTTCCGCGCGGCCGCGCCGGGCCTGGCGGTCAAGGGCTGCGGCGGGATCGGCGAGCAGACGCTCAACGCGAGCATGCCCGAGCGGTTCGGGCGGACCGCGGTGGCGTGGAACCAGCTGCTGTGCGCGCCCACCGGCGGCTCGCAGCCCACCACGATCGTCGGCGAGACCGAGGACGCGGGCCTGAAGTCCTTCGACACCGGCGGATCGGACCTCGCGGTCACCGGCTCCGGAGGCACGCTCGCCACACAGAGCGTGCGGGCGCGGGAGTACGTCCCCGCCGCGCTGAACGCGGCCGTGCTCGCCGCGGTGGGCTGGTCGCCCACCGACCACGACGACAACGGCTCGCCGTTGATCTCGCAGGTCAAGGGCGCGTTCTCGATGACGTTGGACGAGCTGGCCCTGATGCTCAGCCACGGCGGCCAGAACCCGGACACCACCGGCCGCGGCGGCATCTTCCGCGACACCTCGGCGTTCGTCGGCCGGAACCTCGCGCTCGCGCAGGTGCAGGCGGCGCCACTGCCGAGTGAGTTCCTGAACCCGGTCGTGCGCGCGGGCGCCGACCCGACGGCGCAGTTCTGGGGCCTGACCGGGGAAGCCGGGGCGGGCACGGTCCCGGCGACGGTGAGCGCGGTGCTGTCCCGCACGGCGGCGTCGTCGTGGAAGTTCCCGGACCTGCCGGAGGTCTACGGCAAGGCCGCGGGCCAGTCGCCCGGGGTGATCACCGACCTCGGCGCGCTCGACCCCGGGAAAACACCGCAGCACAACGTGGACGCCAAGTTCGGCCAGCTCGCCGTGCGCAAGGTCGTCGACAGCGTGATGACCGGGACGAGCTCGAGCTGCTTCGGCGGCTGCCTCAACTGGGTCGTCACGGACCTCGCCACCGCCCGCGCGTACGGCTGGACGCCGGTCGCCCTGCCGAACGCGAGCGGGAACTTCGTCCAGCCGACCGCGGCGAGCCTGCAGGCCGCGGCGTCGAGCATGAAGGAGGGCCCGGACGGCACGCTGCAGCCGGGCACCGCGACCGACCCGGCGGCCTACCCGCTCACTTTCGCGGAGTACCTCGCCGCGCCGGTCAACCCGCTCGTCGACGCGAGCTGCTCGCCCCTGAAGGCCAAACAGGACGAACTCGCGACGGTGCTGCAGGTGGCGCGTCACGGCGGGCAAGGAGCGCTGGCGCCCGGCCTCACGCCGCTGACGCCCGCGCTGGCCGGGGAGGCCGACGCGCGGGCAGCGAAGGTCGGGACCGGGTCGGCCACCGCGGCCTGCCAGGAGCGGGAAGCGGCGCAGAACCCGCCGCCGGCCGGGTCGACGGGCACCGGCGGCACGGCGGTCCCGGCGTCGAACACGACCGGCCCCGCCGGCTCCCCGGCCGCGGCCACCGGGCCCGCTCCGGCCGCGGTGCCGACGCAGGCGAGCGTCCTCGCGGCGAAGAACCTCGCCGACGCGACGGCCATCCCGCCGTTCGCCGGGGCCGGGGTGCTGGGGGCGCTGATCCCGTTGCTGGCGCTGATGGTGCTGGCCACGCTGCCGTCGCTGACGGCGTACGCGACAGCGGGCAAGCCGGCGCCGCCGTGGCTGAGCCGCGTGGTGCGGGCCCTGGCCGCGCGAGTGCGCTTCGGGCGGGGTGCCGCGTGAGCACGGTGACCGAGCAGGAAGCCCCCGAAGAGCAGGGACTCCTGCGGTTCAGCCCGGGCTGGATCGCCACGACGGTGTTCGCCTGGCTCGTCACGACGGTCGTGGCGCTCGCGCTCGTCGTGTACGCGCTGGGCCCGCTGGTCCAGTCCGCCGACCAGCGGACTGCGCTCACCGGGATCCGCGCCGAGATGGACCGGGCGCTGGGGGCGAGTCGGAGCCTGCTCGGCGCGCCGCCGCCCACGACGCCGGTCGAGTTCGGCGGCCCGGTCGCGGTGCTGGAGGTGCCGAAGCTGAAGTTGCGGCAGGTGGTCGTCGAAGGGGTGTCGAGCGCGGAGACGGCGACCGGGCCCGGGCACGTGCCGGGCACGTCCGGCCCGGGGCAACCGGGCAACGCCGCGATCGCCGGCCGCTCCTCCGGCTACGGCGGCCCATTCGCGTCGCTGGCCCGGCTCGCCCCGGGGGACGACCTGGTCGTCGCGACGCCTCAGGGCGTTTCGGTGTACCGGGTCCAGGACGTGGCGACGCGGGCGCTGGACGAGAACCTCGACTACGGCAAGACCCCGGACGACCGGCTCACCCTGGTGACGTCGACGTCGTGGTGGCCGCTGGCGGCGTCGCAGGCCACGGTGGTGACGGCGCGCCTCGAAGGCCGCCCGTTCCGCCCGACCCCCCAGAACGGCCGCGCCGACGACCAGGACGGCCGCACCGGCGACCCGGCAGCCTGGGCGGCGGTGGCCCTGGCGTTCGCGGCGTTCGTGGCGGCGGCCGGGGGAGCGACGCTGCTGTACCGCCGCTGGCGCCCGGTGTCGACGTACGTGATCACGGCGCCGATCCTGCTGACGCTGGCCTCGCTGGCGGCCTTGGCGCTGTGGAAGGTCTTCCCGGCCTGGGCTTGAGGGGTGTCTCGGGGGCTCGGCGTGTTGGTGGCGCCGGGCCCCTTTCGCTTGTGCGGTAAGAGGAGTCGGCGGTGTGCGCGGTGCTTTCAGCGGCCTGCTCAGGCCGCCGAAGCCTGGCGTGGGCCGCACCCGGGCCCTTCTCCGTCACGACACCTGCGCCAGTACGCGAAGGGGCCCGGCGCGGGGTGCGCGCCGGGCCCCGGTTTCGTTACCGCGTCAGGACTTGGTGCAGGTGAGCGTGCCGGTGCCGGTGATCGTCTTGAAGCCGTACTTGACGATCGTCGCCGCGAGCTTGCCGCCGCAGAGGGGGCTGGCCGTCGTGGCCGTGTCCGTCGGGTCGAAGCCCACGTCGCGCTTGGCGGCGTTGTACGAGCGGCTCCGGGTGTCCAGGACGTGGAAGACCAGGCGCGAGCCCAGGAAGCCGTCCGCGAACGCCGGGGCGTAGCTGCCCGCCGAGCCCGAGACCGGGGCGCCGTCGGAGCCCGCGCCGGTCAGCTTGTTCACCGTGTAGCCGTTGCGCTTGTTCGGCAGCACCGCGTTGCCCTGCGCCACCCAGCTCGCGATCGAGAACGGCGCGATCGCCGCGGACTGGTCGGCCGCCGCGATCGAGGTCGCGTCGTTCTCCTGGAAGCGCTTCACCGTCAGGTCCGGGATGGTCGCCGGGTCGAAGCCGAGGACGGTGCCGGTGAAGAAGCTCAGCGTGCCCGAACCCAGCTGCGGCAGGTAGAGCTGGATCGCCGCGTTCGTGCCGCCGACCTGGTTCCAGTTGGTGATGGTGCCGTTGTAGATGTTGCGCAGCTGCGTGAGCGTCAGGGTCAGGCCCGCACCCGCGCCGGTCGAGGAGGACGACCAGGTGACGCCGTCCCGGGCGAACGCGTAGTACTCGAAAGTGGACGGGTCCGAAGTGGCCCGGCCCGAGGACGAGCGCGCGATGTCCACCGCGCCGTTGCCGGCGTCCGCCGAAGCCTTCAGCGCCGCCTTGCCCGCGCCCGAGCCGTCGGGGGGCAGGTTGCCCGGGTTGGTGTAGGTGATGGCCGGGTTGAAGATGTCGGCCGGGACGGTGAACGAGGCGCCGGAAGCCAGCACCGGCGGGACGTTCACGAAGTTGTCCGGGTCGGTGTTCCAGGTCCGCGGGAGCTTGTTCGCGTCGGTGAAGACCGCCCCCGTGATCCCGAAGATGGTGTCGGAACCGACGGCCGAGACGACCTCCGGGTTGCCGTTCGCCGGCGGCACCGCGAGCGCGGTGCCGGACATGACGAGGCCGGCCCCGGCGGCCACGGCGGTCACGCCGAGAAGTCGAGTGGTACGAGCACGCATCGTGTTGGCACTCTTTCTCTAGTCCCCATTGTGTCGCGGGATCCCGCGACGTCTTCATCTCCTCGCGGCAGGCTGTCCGGGGGCACTGTTCCGTGTTCCCGCCCGACGTCGTGGTGGTTAAGGTCCGGGAAACACCCGCGCATCCGGGCTATTCCCGGGCGCGCGACGCGGAATCGTCGGTCCCGTTCCGGCGGTACTTCTGACGCCAGTCGACGACGGTTTCGATGTTTTCGACGCTCGCCGTCGCGGCCGCCACCCGGAACCGGTCCAGTCCACGCTGGGCTTCGATGCGCCGCCCGTACGCGTGCGTGGCTTCGGCCACCGACACCCCGTCCAGCCGCAGCAGCCACCGCCACCGGCCGCCGCTGATGTGCCGGAAGTCCGTGCTCAGCAAGTCCATCCGGGTCCGCAGCAGCGTGATCGCGCTCAGGCATTCCGCCGTCCCGGCACAGTCGGCGGTCCCCGCGCCGAGCGAGACGTTGTTGCCGCCCAGCAACCGCCAGCGCAGCATCCGCTGTTCGGTTTGGACGAGCTGGAACCTCGGCCGGCTGCGCAGCCGGCCGGTCACTTCCCCCCGGGTCACAATGGACTCATCGCCCGTGACCCCACGCCGGGTTACCGCGGCGCCTTAAGGCGCGACGGCTTCCGGGTGAACAGTTCCGGTGACCGGTGGCCGGTACTCCGAACGGATGCGGGCATTTCCGCTCCGCTTGTCCGGTCGTGACAATTCTTCCGGGGTAACTGAAGGACCGACGGCCGGATCCTGAACGCCGCGGGAAAACCGGCGGCGGCCGGAAACGCGCGCCCGCGCGCCGCCGACAGCCTCATCGTCAGCGCCGGCTCCCGGCGCTCGAGAACCCATTGGGGACAACCATGAATCGTTTCACCACCCGGTTCGCGGCGGGCCTCGCCGTGGCGGCGACCTTCTTGACCCTCAGTGCCTTCCCCGCGTCCGCCGCCCCGGCGGACGCGGCCACCACCAAGCTCACCGCCCAGGCGAGCAGCACCCGCGTGGACGCCGGGACCCCGGTCACCATCAGCGGGCGGCTCACCAGCGCGGCCAAGCCGGTCGCCGGGGTGACCGTCGGGATCGCCTACTGCACCGACGACTTCTGCGGCGAGTTCGACGTCCAGCCGGTGACCGACGCGAACGGCCGCTACCGCGCCACGGTGACCCCGGTCCGCGCGGGCCACTACCGGGCCGACTTCCTGCCGGCCGACGAGACCCTCGCGCCGGCCAACGCGAGCACGGCCGACATCGTCGTCGTCCAGCCGGCGAAGATCACGTCGTTCACCACCACCCGCGGGGCGGACGGCACGATCACCGCGGCGGGGACGATCGACTTCCCTCGGTTCACCCCGGCCGCCATCCCGGTCCGGATCGAGTACCTGACCGCGGGTTCGCCGTGCTGGACCACCGCGGCCACCGCCGAGGCGCAGTGGAACGGAAGCGCTTTCGGCTTCTCGGCCGCCGCGCAGCTGCGAGGACCGGGTGTCTGGCGCGCCGTCTACGACGGGGTGCGGGACGAGTTCCACGCGGCCACGAGCGGCCTCGTCTTCGTGCGCTGAGTCGGGGGTGGGGGGGGGGGGGGGGGGGGGGGGGGGCCCCGGGAAGCGATCCGTTGTATGGGGGTGGGGGGGGGGAAGGAAAAGGGTGTGGGGTAATGGGGGGAGGATGCGGGCTCTGCCGTACA